>JAJEBT010000168.1 GCA_022822405.1 Alphaproteobacteria bacterium | reverse complement strand
CCGCGACCTCCTCGAAATCCTCGACGACCGCTTCGGCCGCCGCTCGGTGATCGTCACCTCCCAGCTGCCCGTCGCCGACTGGCACCGGCAACTCAACGATCCAACCCTCGCCGACGCCATCCTCGACCGCCTCGTCCATGGCGCCATCCGCTTCAAGCTCCACGGCACCTCCATGCGCACCGACGACACCGGCACCGGAACAAAGTCATGAACGCGACAAGGGGGGGCCGCGCCGAGCGCGGCGCCTGCGTCGCTCCGCTCCGGGGGACCGTGCAAAACGAGACAGCATGCCACAGCATGGCGCGCACCCGACGCTCCGACTCGTGAGGGGTCACGCGTCGCGCGCGCACCATGCCCCACCGCCTTGCCACCAGGCCTTCGGCGATGGTATCAACGATGGAGAAACCGCACAGGGAACACTGCCCACTGCAACGTGATCGCGTCGCTTCGCTCCGGGGTGGCTACTTTGCTGATACCGGGCGGCTACGTTGGATGATATTGGGCGGCTACATTGGATGATATTCACCGGCTAAATTGGTGATATTCGGCAATAATTTGGCGTATTTTCAATATATTAAATAAATTTCCGTTGGCTCGTTCCCCGATCGCTGCTTTCGGGCGTCGCCCGGGCACTGCTTCGTTTCGGCCCCTACACGCTTTCGCGCAACCTCGTCTTCCCGACCCCTTCGTCAGGGCGAAGAATATCCGTGTAGACACACGTAAATTTGCGCCGCCACCAGCGGAGACCGTCTGGTCGTCGTGGTGGTTTCGCGTGATGGCGTTCGGGACCGGCCTCCCGCGGCAGCTGTCCCCACTCGTGGCATGTTCAGTGGAAGGGCGCGCTGTTGATCCGTGCCGTCGGCGGTCCCCGAACCGATGTTTCACGTGAAACATCGTGCGGCCGCGCGCTCCCGGTCCCGCTCCGCGCCGAGCGCGGTGCCGGCCTTTACAACGCAGGGCGACCGTTCTAGACAGGGCGCATGTCAGGATCGGTTTTCTCTTACGATGTGATCGTGGTCGGTGGTGGCCACGCCGGCTGCGAGGCTGCGGCCGCGGCTGCCCGTGCCGGCGCCCGTACCCTGCTTGTCACCCATAGACGCGACACCATCGGCGAGATGTCCTGCAACCCGGCCATCGGCGGCCTTGGCAAGGGGCATCTGGTCCGGGAGATCGATGCGCTCGACGGCGTCATGGGGCGCGCGACGGACCGCGCGGGAATCCAGTTCCGGATCCTCAACCGCAGCAAGGGACCCGCGGTCCAGGGCCCGAGAGCGCAGGCGGACAGGGCGCTCTACAGAAGCGCAATGCAGGATATCCTTGCCGCCCAGGAAAATCTCGAGATCCGCGAGGGCGGTGTCGAGGATCTTCTGACCGGCGAAGGCCGGGGCTCTCTGTCAGTGTCCGGTGTCGAATTGACAGACGGCAAAACCATCCGGGCGGCGGCCGTGGTGCTGACGACCGGGACATTTCTCGGTGGGTTGATCCATATCGGGGAACGCAGGATTCCTGCCGGTCGGGTCGGGGAGCCGCCGGCCCATGGCCTGTCGCGGACGCTCGACAGGTGCGGCTTGGCGCTCGGGCGCCTCAAGACCGGGACGCCGCCCAGGCTCGACGGCAGCACCATCGATCGAGATGCGCTGGAAGTCCTCGAGGGCGACGATCCGCCGGAACCGTTCTCGACCCTCACCGACCGTATCCGCGTGCCGCAGGTCGCCTGTCACGTTACCTATACCAATGAACGCGTACATGACATCATCCAAGCCAACCTGCACCGGGCGCCCATGTATTCCGGACAGATCAGCGCATCCGGACCGCGATACTGTCCCTCGATCGAGGACAAGGTGGTGCGCTTTGGCGACCGTGACCGGCACCGGATCGTTCTCGAGCCAGAGGGGCTCGACGATTCAACAATTTATCCAAACGGGATATCGACGTCGCTGCCCGAAGAGGTGCAGCTGGAGATGCTCGCCTGCATTCCCGGGCTGGAAAAGGCGCGAATGATCCGACCGGGCTACGCGATCGAATACGACTTCGTCGATCCGCGCGCGCTCCGTCCGACGCTCGAGGTCACGACAGTCCGCGGCCTGTACCTCGCCGGGCAGATAAACGGCACCACCGGCTATGAGGAGGCCGCGGCGCAGGGGCTGATCGCCGGCATCAACGCGGCGCGGGCGGCGACGGGCGCGGATCCGTTCACGCTCGACCGTGCCGACGCCTATATCGGGGTCATGATCGACGACCTGATCACCCGCGGCGCGCCCGAACCGTACCGGATGTTCACCTCGCGCGCCGAATATCGCCTTCTCCTGCGCGCCGACAATGCGGATCAGCGTCTCACGCCGGCCGGCATCCGGGCCGGCTGCGTTTCGTCGGAGCGCGCCGCGGCATTTGCGCGAAAGATGAACAATCTCGCCACCGCGCGGAAGACACTGGCCGGATTGTCGGCATCTCCCCGGACGCTCGGCGCGCACGGCGTCGCGGCCGCGCAGGACGGTGTCGCGCGCAGCGCCCTCAAGCTCGTCGGCCAGCCCGGCGTGACAGCCGACGTCCTGGCCCGTATCTGGCCGGCCGTCGCCGGGATTCCGGCGCCGATCCTGCGCCAGATCGCCAACGATTCACGCTATGCCGGCTATCTTGACCGTCAGCAGGCCGACATCGACGCGTTCCGCAGGGACGAAGCGCTGGAACTGCCTGCGGACCTTGATTTTCGCCAGATCGGGGGGCTGTCAAACGAGGCGCGCGAGAAACTCGAGGGCGCGCGCCCGGCTACGCTCGGCGCCGCAAGCCGGATTCCCGGGATGACCCCGGCAGCGCTGACGGCGCTGCTTCGCCACATCCGGCCCACTGGCGGGCAGCCCGGAGCTGGCCGGCATCGTGACGCCGCCTGAGCCTGGCGCAGCCGTGCCGCCGGCGACCGCCCGGACAGGGTCCCTGAGTCCCGCCGAATTCGCCCGAATCGCCGATGTTTCACGTGAAACACTCGATCGCCTGCAGCTCTATGCCGATCTTCTCGTCAAGTGGCAGGCTTCCATCAATCTTGTGGCGCCGTCGACGCTCTCCGATGTCTGGCGCCGTCACATGCTCGATTCGGTTCAACTCGCCGCCCTGATGCCGTCGCCGGCCGGCCCGGTCCGGGCGATTGCCGATCTCGGCAGCGGTGCCGGCTTCCCCGGGCTCGTGCTCGCCATTGCCACCGGACGGCCGACGCTTCTTATAGACGCGGATTCGCGCAAGTGCGCGTTTCTTCGTGAAGCCGTACGGGTGACCGGGGCGCCGGCAACCGTCATCAATGACCGAATCGAATCCCTGGCGTCGGAACCGGGGGGTTGGGCCGTCGACATCTTGGTCGCGCGAGCCCTTGGGCATCTCGAAAAACTTTGTTTTTTTGCTGATTTACTGAAACCCCGCTGCTGCTTGTTCCTCAAGGGAAGAAACTGGCGCGACGAATTGACCGCCGCCGAAGAACGCTGGACAATGCAGGTCGAGTCCTTTGCGAGCTTGAGCGCTCCGTCCGCGCGCGTTCTGCGGCTTGGCGGAGTGGCGCCGATCGGAAACGCGGACTCCCAGGCGTCGCCAGCAAAATGATGACGCCGGCAGGCAGGTGACAGGTTGAAGATGAGCGACATCTCGATCGAGTCCGGCGACAAGCCCCCGGCATCCGGTGCGGAAACGGCTCGCGCACATGTCGTTGCAATCGCCAACCAGAAGGGCGGCGTCGGCAAGACAACGACGGCGATCAACCTGGCAACGGCGCTGGCGGTTTTCGGCAAGCGGGTGCTGGTGGTCGATCTCGACCCCCAGGGCAACGCCTCGACGGGCTTCGGCATCGCTCACGATGCGCGTACTGCGGGCACCTACGGGCTTCTGGTCGACGCCTTCCGGTTTGCGGATGTCGCAATGGAGACCGGCGTGCCGAATCTTGACATCGTCCCCGCCACGATTGATCTGTCGGCAGCCGACGTCGAGATGGCAAATGTCGCGCGGGGCCAGGAGCGGCTGCGGCAGGCCCTGCAGCCCGCCGTGACCCGGTACGACCACATTCTCATCGACTGTCCGCCGGCGCTGGGCCTGCTCACGATAAACGGGCTGGCAGCGGCCGACGCCGTGATCGTACCGATGCAATGCGAATTCCTGCCGCTTGAAGGGCTCGGCCAACTGATGCGCACCGTCGAGCACGTCAAGGCATCCTTCAACCCCGATCTCGAGCTGCAGGGGATTCTCCTGACGATGTACGATTCCCGCAACCGCCTGTCCGGAGAAGTCAGCGAGAACGTGCGCGGGTATTTCGGCGACCGGGTGTTCGACACCGTCATCCCGAGGAACGTCAGGGTTTCCGAAGCGCCGTCGCACGGCAAGCCGGCCCTTTTCTACGACCTGAACTGCGCCGGATCCCGCGCCTATGTTGCTCTTGCAAGCGAATTTCTCGAGCGGGGGAGGCCGTGAGCGTCGGCGAGGAAAATCGCCGGCTGGGGAGGGGCCTCGAGGCTCTTTTCGGCGACAGGCTCGGCGCTGGCGACGCTGGCGGACGGGCGATGCGGACCCTTCCGATCAGCAGCCTTGTTGCAAGTCCGCTTCAGCCGCGCCGGGTTTTCGGAGAGGCGGAACTCGCCGATCTGGTGCGCTCGGTACGCGACAAGGGGGTTCTGCAACCCCTGATCGTCCGCCCGAGCGCCAGCGAGCCTGATCTCTTCGAGATTGTCGCCGGAGAACGGCGCTGGCGGGCGGCCCAGCAGGCCGGGATTCACGAAGTGCCGGTCGTCATTCGCAGCCTCGGCGACGAAGAGGCGCTCGCTGTCGCCCTCGTGGAAAACCTGCAGCGCGACGATCTATCGCCTCTCGAGGAAGCCGAGGCCTATGAAAGGCTGGCGCGGGAGTTCGGAAAGACCCAGGCCGAGGTCGCGGTCATCGTCGGCAAGAGCCGCCCTCACGTCGCCAACACTCTGCGGCTGCTCGAACTGCCCGACGAGGTTCGCGCCATGGTTGGCGAGGGAACGCTGACGGCGGGGCATGCCCGGGCCATACTCGGTGCGGCCGACCCGGCGGCGATGGCACGTGAAATCGTTGCGGAAAGTCTCTCGGTGCGCGCTACCGAGGAACGTGTTGCCGGTGGAAAGCGGCGTGGCCGTCGCGGTACCGGCGGCGCAAGGGACGCCGATACCGTGGCGCTCGAAAAAAGGCTGAGCAACCGACTCGGTCTCAGGGTCAGCATCGCCACTCGCGGCGCGGGCGGTAAGCTGACGCTGTCCTACACGTCCCTTGAACAGCTCGACGATCTGATCACGCGCTTGAGTACCGACTAATCTGTAGTTTGCCGGTGACCTGTGCGGCACGGAACGCGGCGGGCCGCCGCGTCGGCGCGAACCCCGGGAATCGATAGCTTCACCAACAGTGCCGGTCTTCACATGCTGTCGTTGCGATGCGGCAGCCAGGATGTGTTGTCGACCGATGGTCGGAAACAGGGCAGCGAGAGCCGAAACAAAACAGGAACATTTCTCGCGTCGACACCGCGCCGGCAGCACATGCCCATTATAAGGATAGATATTTACAATTTATATCAGTGTGTTATGTGATTGGGATCACTGGGCCGGGTCTGGCGGTGACGCAAGCCTGAGTTGCAGGGCAAAGTTCTCGAAGTCGTCAAGTGTGCGTTTCCCCGAGCAGTCGCTCACGGTGATGATGGTATCGAACACTTCTCTGCCGTCGGCCCGATGTTCTGCACCTTTACTCAGGAACGCCAGCGATGCGAACCTGCAGGTTCGGCCATCGGGCAGACCCCGCGCGCGGCGGAGCCAGCCGCGCCGGTCTCTCGGTTTCTGGACCGCCCGTTCGGCCTCGATGACAAAACGCTGCTTCTTTCTCTTGAAGAACCGCTTCAGGACATTCTCCGACAGGGCCGGATCGGCATAGGCTTCGGTCGTTCTTGGACCAAACAGCCCTGCCGGCGAGTGTTCCACCAGAAGCCAGCCGCCCTCGAACCAGCCCCTTTGCTGAACGACCCGGTTGTTCCGCCACCGCTCCTGTGCCTTGGAAATCCGCATGGGGCCGAGACCGGAAACGTCGATCACGAGCGTCCCGGCCTCGATCTTGCGCCATTTGGAGAGTTCGATCCGCTGGCCCGAGATGTCACGGTCGACGGTTCCTGCCACTGAGCCATCCATGCCGGCCATGGCCGTGAGAACGGCGGCCGCAATCAGGCCGGAAAGAACCTTGTATGCTGTCATCACATCTCGCCATGCGGGAAAGCCTTGCCGTCGCCGTCAAGGCGGAAACCCTGCCGAATTCGTACGAAAACGCAGGAAATCCCTGTCCGGTTCGCCAGTGTGGATGACCATAACCATCGGGTAGAAAAGGATCAACGGGAGGGCGATACGACGATTGCGGCTTGTTTCCGTTTCTGTCTGCCCGGGATGCCGGCATGTCGGTTGCCGCAGGGATTGTTCCTGACCGGGAGACTTTCGCTCAGCCGAAAAGGCGATTCTACCGTCTGCTCCTTCGCGAACCGGTGCCGCCGGATGCGGGATGTCGACATGGGCTTGCTGCTTCGGCTGGCGCCACGTTCAGATGCCTCTGACGGGTGGCCATCACGGAAACCCGTTCGAGCGGGCGGGATCGCCTATCGCAGGTGATCAAGAACCCGGGAAACGGCGCAGAGCGTGTCCGTGCAGACTTCGCCATCGGGCAGTGGGGGCCGGTCGATCATGACGATCGGCGTGCCCGTATCGCGCGCCGCGGCGATCTTGGCATGGGTCGCCTGTCCGCCGGAGTTCCTCGTGACCAGGACGTCGATTCCGTGTCTCTGCAGCAGTCCGGTTTCCTGGCGGATCGTGAAGGGTCCGCGTCCGGTGACATGAATTGCACCAGGAAGCGGAATCCTGGTGTGCGGATCGATGGTGCGCACCACGAAACGGGGCTTTGCGAGGCCGGAGAAGGCTGCCAGTTCCTGGTAACCGATCGCGAGAAACACGGTCTGCGCGGTATCTCCGATCAGCTGCGCCGCCTCGGCGACATCGCGTGCGTGCCGCCAGCGATCGCCAGGCGTTTCCATCCAGGCCGGACGGACCAGCTTCAGTCTCGGTGTCCGCGTTGCCGCAGCCGCTGTTGCGGCGTTGGCGGCGATGGCGGCCGCGAAGGGGTGCGTTGCGTCCACGAGCACGCTCACGGATGTCTGTTCCATCCACTCGGCCAGGCCGCGTGCGCCGCCAAACCCGCCGATCCTGACTTTGCAGTCGGCGGGCAGGGCCGGTCTTTCAGTGCGGCCCGCAAGCGCATAGGTGATGCTGCAGCGTCCGGCGAGTTCCTCGGCCACGTCCACGGCTTCTGAGGTCCCGCCGAGTATCAGGATGTGGGGCCGGTCAGCCATCGGTCCGCGGCGTTGCCTCTCCCACCGGATTCCCGGCCCGGTCGAAGACGAGAACGCCGATGGTGATGCCGGAGTCGCCGAGGGTCCGGGCGGCCGTCTCCCGGGCTTCGAGCGCGACGGCGTCGCCCAGGGGCACCCCGTCCGCGCGGGCGATCTCGAGCGCTTCGGCTGCCGAGCCCGCGGCCCCGATGCGGCGGCCCGTTATATCGCTGGCGCCGGCGGAGATGGCGAGGGCGGCGAGCTTCTCCGTATTCACCTGGCTGCGGCCTGAATGCAGGTCGAGATGCCCCTGCGCAAGCTTCGTGATCTTCGCGAACCCGCCGCCGATATAAGCGACGGGAATGGGATGATTGCGCAGGTACTTGAGCATGCCGCCGGCAAAATCCCCCATGTCGATCATCGCGTAGTCGGGAAGCGACAGCATCCGGCGCACGGCATCCTCGGAGGTTGCCCCGGTGCATCCGGCAACGACCGGCGCACCCGCAGCGCGCGCGACATCGATGCCGCGATGAATGGATTCGATCCACGCCGCGCAGGAATACGGCACGACGATGCCAGTGGTTCCGAGGATCGAGATGCCGCCCTCGATCCCGAGGCGCGGATTCCATGTCTTGGTGGCGAGCTCGGCGCCGCCTTCGACCGAAACCGTGATGGTGACGTTGCCGTCACCGCCGCAGGCCTCGGCGACCTCGGTGATCGCTGCGCGCATCATGGAGCGTGGCACGGGGTTGATCGCCGGTTCGCCGACGCCGAGCGGCAGCCCTGCTCGCGTCACCGTTCCGACGCCGTCGCCCGCGCGGAAGACAACGCCCGCGCCCGGCAGCCCGGGCCGGATCTCGCTGATCACGAGCGCTCCGTGGGTGACATCGGGATCGTCGCCCGCGTCCTTCACGATTCCGGCGCGGGCCGAGTTGGCGGACAGCGCTTCGGTTGCGAGCGCGAAAGCCGGTGTCTCTCCCCGCGGCAGCGTGATGCGAACCGGATCGGGGAACGAGCCCGTGAGCAGCGCCGTGTAGGCAGCCTTGGCCGCCGCCGTCGCACAGGCGCCGGTCGTCCAGCCGCGCCGGAGCTCCCTGGCGGGCCTTCGTGTCATCCGGCGGTTCCGGATGCCCGTGATCCGGCGGCTTTCCGTCCCATCCGATCCTTATATGTGCTAAGCAACGCTGATGAAATGGCCGACATTTTCGCTGCCCGAGCCTGAACCCGGCTGGGTGTGGCTTACCGGTGCTGGTCCCGGCGATCCAGGACTGCTCACCCTGCACGCGCTCAACGGAATCCGCAATGCCGACGTGATCGTCCACGACACCCTGGTCAGTAACGAGATCCTTTCCCTTGCGGCGGCTGGATGCGAGATCATCCATGCCGGCAAGCGTGGAGGCAAGCCGTCGCCGCGTCAGCCCGACATCTCGGCGCGGCTGGTTTCCCTGGCGCGCGCCAAGCGGCGCGTGATCCGCCTCAAGGGCGGCGACCCGTTCGTGTTCGGGCGCGGCGGCGAGGAAGCGCTGGCGCTCGTGGCGGCCGGTGTTCCGTTTCGCATCGTTCCGGGGATATCGGCGGGAATTGGCGGTCTTGCCCATGCCGGCATTCCGCTCACCCACCGCGACGTCAATTCCGTCGTGACGTTCCTGACGGGCCACGGCGCCAGCGGCGATGTGCCGGACGACATCAACTGGCCGGCGCTTGCTGCTTCGTCGCCGGTGCTGGTGATCTACATGGCGCTGAAGCAGCTTGCGGTGATCCAGGCCCGGCTCCTGGCGGCTGGCCGGTCGCCGGACGAGCCGGTGGCCATCGTATCGAAGGCGACCCGGGCCGAGGAAATCGTGCTCGAGACCGACCTTGGGAGTTGCGTCGACGACATGCTTGCCGAAACCATCGAGCCCCCGGCCATCGTGGTGGTCGGCGAAATCGTCCGGTTGCGCGCTGGCCTTGACTGGGTGGGCGCAATGGCAGGACGCAGTCTTCTCCCGGATCCCCCCGGTACCAGATCGTTCCGCCGTGCGGGTTGACGGCCCTCTTCGGGCACGGACGTATTGCCGTTGCCGGGCGCGCCCTTGATGGCTGCTGTGCGAGGCGCCGTCATCGCCGCGCCCGCCTCGGGCAGCGGCAAGACCACCGTCACGCTCGGCCTTCTGCGGCATCTTGCGCGGAGCGGCAGCGCCGTTTCCTCCTTCAAGACGGGGCCCGACTATATCGACCCGGCCTTTCACGAGGCGGCAGGCGGCCGCCCGTGCCTGAATCTGGACAGTTGGGCGATGCGCCCGGAAACCCTGGCCGCCCTGTATCAGGAGACTGCCCGCGGTGCCGATGTCGTCATTGGTGAGGGCGTGATGGGGCTGTTCGACGGCGGCTCCGGCGGCTCCGGGTCGACAGCCGAACTGGCCGCCTGTCTCGGGCTTCCGGTGATCCTGGTCGTTGACGCCAGCGCTCAGGGCCAGAGCGCCGCGGCAACGGTTCACGGCTTTGCGACCTGGAGCAAGGATGTCGGTGTCGACGGCATCATTTTCAACCGTGTCGGCAGTGACCGTCACGAGGCCTTGCTCCGCGCGTCGGCGGCGCCGCTCGGAATCCCGGTTATCGGCTGCCTGCCCCGGGCCGCCGGCATTGCTGTTCCCGAACGCCACCTCGGGTTGATGCAGGCGAGCGAACTGGCTGGACTCGGGGAAATCCTCGACTCCGTTGCAGACATCGTATCCGCGCATCTCGACCTTGAGGCATTCGACAGGGTTCTTGCCGAGGCGCCACGGGTGGAGCGAAGTCCGGCGTCGCCGCCGATAGCGCCCCTCGGTCAGCGCATCGCGATTGCTCGTGATGATGCGTTCCGCTTCTGCTATCGGCATGTCGTCGAAGGCTGGCGCCGCGCCGGCGCCGAGGTCACGTTCTTTTCGCCGCTTGCCGACGAGGCGCCGGACGAGGCCGTCGATGCTGTCTATCTCCCCGGTGGCTATCCCGAACTGCATGCCGGCGCCCTCGCCGGCAACCGCGCCTTTGCCGACGGTCTGGCGGCCGCCGCGGACCGCGGCTCCGTGCTCTATGGCGAATGCGGGGGGTACATGGTTCTCGGCCGATCGCTGACCGATGCCGGGGGCGTCGTCCACCGCATGGCCGGCCTGCTGGCGCTTGATACCTCCTTTGCGGAGCGGCGGCTGCATCTCGGCTATCGGCGGGCCAGCCTTGTTGCTGCCTGTCCGCTGGGACCGCGGGACGCGCGCTTTCGCGCACATGAGTTCCACTATGCAACCATTTGCCGGGAAGACGGCGATGACGCGCTGTTCGCGCTTTCGGACATCGCCGGTGCGCCGATCGTTGCGGGTGGTCGGCGGCGCGGCCGAGTCATGGGTTCCTTCATCCACCTGATCGATACCGAATGACGCGCGTGCGCCCGGCGTCGTCCCCGGCTTCCCGAGGCGCCCGCAAACATGCTCGCCGCGGTCGGGTGTCGCTCCTGAACACCGTGGATTCCGGTGCAGGCGCCCCGCCCGCAGGTTTGACATTGGCGCATCCCGAGCCCATAAGCCGGACCCGAAGGACGGTGCCGATGATCGAAATCATGATCGAGCAGTGGTCGCAGCGCGACGGGTCGGTGGACTGGATGTGGTCGATCTGGAGCGACGGCCAGCGCCGACACATGGGTGGCTCGCATGAGTCTGCCGAGAGCGCAGAGATGGAAGCGCGCGCCGCCTGCCACAAGCTGCTGGGCGCGAAACCCGACGACGTAACGGTCCTTTGACGGCGCACGCGGCGGTTGCCGGGCAAGGCTCCGGTCCTGCGGTTCCGTCGCGGCATTTCCTGATATTCGACATTCTGCGCCGTCGCGGCATTCGAGGGGCCTGAACGGAATGCTCAACACCACCTTTTCCGCTGGCGGAATCGTCAGCGCTCCCCATCATCTCGCGGCCGATGCCGGACGCGACGTGCTCAGGGACGGCGGCAACGCCGTCGAGGCAATGATTGCCATGGCCGGCGTGATCGCCGTGGTCTATCCGCACATGAACGGTATCGGCGGCGACGGATTCTGGCTCGTCAAGCCCGCCGGCGCCGCGCCGCTCGGAATCGATGCCTGTGGCGCCGCCGGACAGCAGGCGACCGAACCCTTCTATCGCGATTCCGGCCATGACGCGATCCCGGCGCGCGGCCCGCTGGCGGCCAATACTGTGGCGGGGACCGTATCGGGATGGGAGGCGGCATCGGAGCTGGCGGTTCGCCTCGACGGACGCCTGGCCCGCCAGCGCCTGATGGAGCCGGCAATCGGCTTCGCGGAGTCCGGTTTCCCGGTTACGGCCGGCCAGGTTCGGAACACGCGCCGGCGGTCCGGCGAGCTGGGGCCGCTGCCGGGGTTCTCGAATGCCTTCCTTGTCGATGGCGCGCCGCCCTCCGAAGGCCGGCCCTTCCGGCAGCCTCGCCTCGCCGGCACCCTTCGCAGGCTTGCGGCAGACGGTTTCGACAGTTTCTATCGCGGCCCGCTGGCTCGCGACATCGCGGCAGATCTGGAGCGGGCCGGATCTCCGCTCTCCGCTGATGACCTTGCCCGGCACCGGGCCCTGGCCGTGCAGCCGCTGTCGCTCCGGGTGTCGACGGGCACGCTGTGGAACATGCCGCCACCGACGCAGGGACTCGCGTCACTGATGATTCTCGGGCTGTTCGACCGGCTCGATGTCAATGAGCCTGAGTCCTTCGCGCATATCCATGGGCTGGTGGAATGCGTGAAACAAGCCTTCATGGTGCGTGATCGCCATGTTCAGGATCCGGAGGAAATGGATGTCGTTCCGGCCGATTTTCTGACCGATGACGAACTTGGTCGCCGCGCGAGCGCGATAGGCATGCGACGCGCATCGCCGTGGCCGGCGCCCGTCGTCGGCGGCGATACGGTGTGGATGGGAGCGATCGACGGCCAGGGAAACGCGGTATCGTTCATCCAGAGCCTGTTCTGGGAGTTCGGATCGGGAATGGTGCTCGATGAAACGGGAATCCTGTGGCAGAACCGTGGCGCCAGCTTCGCTCTTGGCGAAGCGGTCGTGAACAGGCTGCGTCCGGGCCGCCGTCCCTTCCACACGCTGAATCCGGCTATGGCAGAATGCAACGACGGCAGCGTTCTGGCCTATGGCACGATGGGTGGGGAAGGCCAGCCCCAGACCCAGGCGCTGTTCTATACCCGGCACGTGCAATTCGGACAGGGCTTGCAGCAGGCGATTACCGCGCCGCGCTTTGTCCTCGGGCGGACCTGGGGCGACACCGGGACCAGCCTCAAGCTCGAGGCCCGGTTTGCGCACGAACTCGCCGACCGCCTGCGCGGTGCAGGCCACGACATCGAGATGATCGACGAGTTTTCCGATCTGGCAGGCCATGCAGGCGCTGTAATGAGGAGAAGTGACGGAGTGTTCGAGGGGGCGGCGGACCCGCGCGCTGACGGCCGGGCTGCCGGCCTCTGACGGAAAGGGCCCTCCCGGCTCCGCTGCCTACCACGCTCCGTCGACGCCGAAGGCGCGGGGAACGGTGACCAGGATTGACGAGCGGTCGTCGTGGAGGATGGTCACGACCGCCAATGGCAGGTGAACCGCCGCGCCGTCGGCGGTGTCGAACCGGGCTTTGGTGATTGCCGAATACACATGGAGTTCAAGCTCCTGCAGCGCCGTCAGGCGGATGCCGAGCTGTTCCAGGGCCAGCGACTGATCTGAGGCGGACCTGTTCTCCCAGTCTTCCGCACAGTTCGAGAAGAAGCCTATGAGATCGCGCATGCGTCCCGCCTCGGTGGTCGAAAGCGGCTCGTCATGCTCGATCAGTTTCGCGTATTGCGACGCCTCGAGAGCGGTCCAAAGGTCATGCCCGTTCTCGGCACGGTGCAGTTTCAGTGGTGCCGAACGCAAGTCTGCCATGATCACTATACAGACTGCGGAGGATGCGCAGGCGTGTCAAATTCAAATCCTGTACTCGTGAACGGGCATGGGTCGCGATTGCGGGAAATAGAGGGGAATCCTTCGATCAGTTCCGTTGCCACGGGGTGAAGATGGACATCGGCCAAGCCGGCGGCAGGGCTGGACGGCAGCGGGGCCCGGACCTGCATGGCTGCACCGCATGTCCGAAAGGGCCTGCTCCTCAGGATTCATTGGTGCCCACCGCCGAAAAGTGCATCGCGCATCGCAGCCGGTTGCCGGGACGGCACAAGCCCGGCAAGGCACAGCGCAACCGGAGCCCGGGCCGTGATGCCTCGTTGCGGACCTGTGTTATTATCGCGCTGTCGGTCGGGCTTTGCCCGGCCGCCACGTTATTCGCGGTCGGACCCCGCACGTGCAACGCGGCGCGGGCCGGCCTTTCGTGGACGGCCGCGAGGCGCGGCAACTGCCGGAGGCAAAAGAGTGGCGGAAGGCATCCTGGACGACATCGTCCGCCTCCGGCGGCAGATCGTGGACGCCGCCAAGGAGCATGGCAACGGCAAGGACATCAGCGGGCAACTCTCGTCGATCGCCGACGAGCTCGGCCATCTGCTGGAGAAAGCCGAATCCCGACTCGACGAGATGAGTGAGGCCGGCATGAACGAGCGCACGCGGTTCATTTCCGAGCTTGCCGGAACGCTGCTGTGCAGCAGCATGGCGCAGCGCGGGAGTGCGGTCACGGAATCTCAGCTTGAGCAGTCCGTCGATATGGCGTCGGAGATTGTAAAGCGGGTCGAGGCGCGCATGTGAGCGCGCCCCGCGGGCGGGGCCGCCGTCGGATTCAGTTGCCCAGTTCGCGGTTGACCAGCGCCGCGCCGGCGGCCAGCGCACGCAGCTTGCCGAGCGCCGAGCCCCGGCTCCGCGGCACCATGCCGCAGTCCGTGCAGGCGATCAGATGCTCGGCCGGCACGTGGTCGAGGGCATGGCGGATGCGTTCCGCGACGACGGTGGCCCGCTCGACCTCTTCGTTGCCCACGTCGATCACGCCAACGAGGACATCCTTGCCCTCGAGGGCGCCGAGTATGCCGGGATCGACCCCCGAGGCGGCGCATTCCACCGAGACCTGGTCGATCGTGCTTCCGGCGATGAGCGGCAGCGTCGCGTCGTAGTGGCTCCAGTCGCGATTGGCGTTCTTCCAGTTGAGGACGGTTTCCGTCCCGTACCCGTAGCAGATATGCACCGCGCGCTTTGCGGCGACGCCGGCGAAGGCGCGTTCGAGAACTTCCAGCCCCCAGTCCCTGACTGCCTCGGTGTAGATGTTGAAGCAGGGTTCGTCGATCTGGACGACATCTGCCCCGGCTTCGGCGAGGGCTCGCGCCTCGAGATTGAGAATGGCGGCGTAGTCGGCCGCGAAATCCGCGTCGGAACGGCCGCCGGCCGTGTCGAGAATACTGTCGGCGACGGTCATCGGACCGGGCAACGTCACCTTGATCGGCCGATCGGTGCGGGCACGTGCAAAGCGTAGCGCCTCGAGCAACACCGGCCCGTCCCACTGCAGGTCCGAGAGCATGCGCGGCGCGGCCGTTTCGGTCGAATAGCGCTGGCCGCGGCTTCTCTTGCTGCCTTGGTTGTCGAAATCGAACTGCCCGAGATGCTCCACAAACCCCCATATGTAATGCCGCCGGCGCTGTTCGCCGTCGGTCACGATATCGATGCCGGCCTCTTCCTGGGCGGCAAGCCACAGGCTTACGGCGTCATCCTGGCCGACGGCGAGGGCATCGCCCTCAAGACGCCAGGGCGCGCGCAGGACCAGAGGTTCGGCCAGCCATTCCGGCTTCGGCAGGCTTCCGGCGATCGTGGTCCGGATTGATGGCATGGGTCGGTCTCCGGCTCGTTCCTCAGCATCCCGGCTGCGGTTCGTCACAGCCCCATCATGGCGTAGACCTTGGCGCCGAGCAGGCTCTCCGGATCGTCGAGGTCGAAAACGATGTCGAAGTGATTCCGGCTCGGATGCTCGAAGATGTCCGCAGTCCAGCCCCTGGCCTTCCAGGCATCGGCCAGGATGCGGCTCTGGCGCTTGAATTCCGACGTTTCCGTGGCGCCGTAGGAAATCACCAGCGGGCAGCCGGTCTCGGGAAGATGGTGGATCGGGCTGTTGCGCCGTGCCGACGCCTCGTCGAGCTGCGCCCATTCGTTGACGTTGGAAAGCCGCACCGGCTCGAGGTCATGCAGGCCGTTCAGGGGCACTGCGCCCTTGATGGCGTCGGGAGGGAGCCCCGCCTGTTCAAGCCAGCCGCCGGCAACCATCATGCCGGTGAGGTGGCCGCCCGCCGACGAGCCGCATACGAAGAGGCGGTCGGGGTCGCCGCCGAAATCCGGCGCGTGCGACCACGTCCATGCCACGGCGGCGCGGCACTGGCGGACGATCTCGTCGAGCGAGGCCCCCGGGGCGAGGGAGTAGTTGACGGTGACCACCGCGGCGCCCGCGCTGACGAGCCCCGGGGCCATGAAGGCGGACTCCTTCTGGCTGAGCATGCGCCAGTAGCCGCCGTGGATGTAGACCAGAACCGGGGCCCCGTCGCCGGCCGGGAAGATGTCGACGACCTCGTCGGGATGCTCGCCATAGGCGACGTCAGGGCGGCATTCGAGCCTGTTGCGAGCGTCGGCGCTGCGGCGCCCGTATTCGGCGATGTATGGATCCAGGTTCGGCACCGTGTCGCGCGCGCTGTATTCCCGGTTGAGGGTCTCCTGGTCGAAGTCGAGATAGATGGTGTCGGTCATGGCGATCTCTCCGCGCGTCTCAGAGGCTGGACGACGGATCGAAATCCGGCCGCCTCTTCTCGCGGAGGCTGGCCAGCCCTTCGCGGGCCTCGGGGCCGGTGAAGCCCAGGAATTCGAGCGCCAGCGAGGTGTCGAAGTTCGGCCCCATCATGCGCAGCCAGTTGTTGAGCGCATACTTGGTGAAACGGATGGCGGACGGCGCACCGCGGGCGAGCTTTTCGGCGACGCGGACGGCGGCATCCTGGAGCGTGTCGTCGTCCACGCACATCGATACGAGGCCGATCCGTTCCGCCTCCTCTCCCGAGATCGGTTCGCAAAGGAGAAGGTAGTATTTCGCCTTGGCCATGCCGCAGAGCAGCGGCCAGATGATGGCGGCGTGATCGCCCGCCGCGACGCCGAGGCGGGTGTGTCCGTCGATGATGCGCGCGGTCTTGGCGGCGATCGAGATGTCGGCCAGGAGCCCCGCGACGAGGCCGGCGCCGACCGCGGGTCCCTGCATGGCGCTGACGATCGGCTTCGAGCAGTTGACGACGTTGTAGACGATGTCACGGGCTTCCTTCCAGCCGTTGACCCGGGCCTCGAAGTCGTTGATCAGGCTGTCGATCATGTCGAAGTCGCCGCCGGCCGAGAACGCGTCGCCGGCGCCGGTGAGGATGGCAACCGAAGTGTCGGGATCGGCCTCGACATCCTTCCACACCTCGACCAGTTCGCGGTGCATGACGGCGTCTGCGGCGTTGAGCCGGCCCGGCGTATCCATCGTGATGCGGACGATCCGTTCGGCGGGCCGATCGAACTTCAGGCGCTGGTAACCCGAGTAGCACTCTGTCATTTTCTTCCCCGTTGCTGGTGGTCCGTGGGGCCGGCATCCGTATCTCCGGCGCCGCCGTCGGCGGGTGCCCGGGCGCGCAGGTCTGCGGGAATGCGGTCGGCGCTGCCGGCCCGAAGGATCGCGGTATTGTACCGCGTGCCCCCGCCCCGGTCATTACGGTCGGGGGCGGTTCCGGATCAGCCCGTCCCGTCCCGCCGTTCCGGCAGTCGCTCGCCTTCCAGACCGACACGGCGAAGGAGCCGTCGCTCGCCGGCGGCAAAATCGGTGCGCGCATGCTGCGTGCACCGATTGTCCCACATCACGAGATCGCCGATCTGCCAGACATGCTCGTAAAGATGTTCCGGACGCTCGACATGGGCGAAGCAGAGCTCGAGCACCGCCCTTCCGTCCTCCGCATTGAGGCCGACAAGCTCCTCGGTCATCAGCCGGTTGACGTGGAGTACCTCGCGTCCCGTCTCCGGGTGTACGCAAACGGCGGGATGCACCGCGTGCGGCACGCGGCTGCGGTCGAAGGCCGCCGTCTTGATCTGGGTCGAGTAGTCGTAGGCATGCACCGCGTCCACGGTCCTGATCCGCGACCGGACGGCGTCGGGCAGCGAGTCCCAGGCCATGTACATGTTGGCGAATAGTGTGTTGCCGCCTTCCCGCGGAATCTCCTGGGCATAGAGTAGCGCGCCCTTGAGTGGCTTTTCGAGAAACACGGAATCGGCATGGAACATCAGTTCGCCGTCGGGCAGGACTCCGACGGGTTTTCCGTTCTCGCGGACGTTGCTCACGAGCATCACGCGGCTGTCGCCGCCGTCCTTTCTCTCCGTGGAGCGCGAGCCGACCGGCATGCCGAAAAGCTGCGCGAACGCCACCTGGTCCGCTTCCGTCAGGCTCTGGTTCCGGAACACCAGGACAAGATGCTCGAGCCAGGCGGCCCGGAGCGCTGCGACCGTTCCGTGGTCGAGCGGCCGCGCGAGATCGAGGCCCCGGATTTCGGCACCGAGCGCTGGCGACAGCCTGTGAATCCCGAACCCGTCCATGCCGGAACCTACAGCATTTCCGGTGGGTGCGCCCGCCCCGGCGCGCAGCATGAATCGACAACGTCAGACCGTTTCGGATGCAAAGAGCGATACCCCCGGAGGTCGACTAGTGATCCCGCGCTTCACACCGCTCCGTTTCCATGAAGGCGCGCAGTCCCGTTGCCTCATCTTCATCGAACCGTTCACCTGTTACGGCGAGGTTCGTCATGCGGTCAAACCGAAACGTGCGGAAATCCTGCCGCAGTTCGCACCAGGCGGAAAGCATCCAGCCGTCGGTCAAATTCCAGATCACGAGAGGGCGTACGCGGCGCTCGGTCTGATTGCTATAGCCGTCCCGGTAGTCGAACTGCGCAATCTGCCGCTGGCGGATCGCCTGGCGGAGCAAAGCCAGATTCGGTGTTGCGTTTCTGCCTTGAAGGCTGAAATACGGCGCATCGGCGAGCTTGCGTTCCTCCGGTTGAGGCATGCCTGCCTGGATTTTCGCGCGCGCTTCGCGCGCTGCTGTCGCCAGCACCGGATCGCCGGCGCTTTCCACGAAGGAAAGGCCTACGGCAAGCGCATCGACCTGGTCATGGGCGAATGTCACGTTGGGCAGGTCAAAGCCCGGTCGCAGCAAATAACCAACGCCGGCCTCGCCTTCGATCGGCAGGCCGGAGGCCTGGAGGTGGGCGATGTCGCGATAGATCGTGCTGACGCTGACCTCAAAATGCTCGGCGAGTTCGTAGGCTCGAGTGACGCCGCGGCTCCGCATCTCGTTGACCAGCCTGAACAGTCTTTCTGCGCGTCTCATCGGCTTCACGCTCGGTCCGGATTTCGAAGGTGTTGAGGCGCGACCATTCGCGTTTCATGCCTGTGTCACGAGTTGAGCGAGTCTCGATGGTTCTGACGCCCGGAGCCGCTCCGGGTCGTCCGCGATGCTGGAGGGCATTCAAGGAAGGAACCTAGCAGGTTGCTGAAAAACCTGCCAGTTGTGACCGGTCTGGTGTTGCCAGCACATGATCTGTCCGGGCTAGGTAGCACACGAGTTGTCCGGTTTGGTGTCTCGGTGAGGAGGCGCCCTGATGAACCGGACATCCTGGCCTCCCGAACAGGCTGCCGCCAGGGCAGGGAATCACGACCCCGAGACCCGTATCAGCGGTTTTTCAGCAGCCTGCCGGAACGTTCCGGGACTTCCCGGTTTTGCGTTCAGTCGGCGGCAGTGGCCTCTATCTCGAACATCAGCGGAGGTATGGCGAGCCGGGTGACACCGAGAAGGGTCATTGGAGGAGCGGCGTCAACAGGCCCGAAACGTGATCCGAGAACATCGAAGTGCCGCATGGCTTCGTCCACGTCAGTGGTATAGATGTTGAGTCGGACAACGTTGGCAAGGCCCATGCCGGCGGCGTTCAGAACGGCTTCCAGATTGTCGAGGGCAAGAGCGATCTGGCCGCGCATGTCCCCTGCGTGCTGCGGGTTGCCGTCGGCGTCGACGGAGGTTTGGCCGGCGCAGACCAGGTGCCGGTGTGCTCCGACGAGCATTTCGGCCTGGTTGTAGCCGAAGTTTAGCGACCACGACCAAGGGTTGACAGCTGTTCTCTTCATGGGTTGTGCGCCCTCATTGACGTTTCAGAGAGCGCATTTAAATCACAGGCCTCCTGTCACCGTGGTGACAGGAGGCATCATGCCGCAATTGGTGCTGCCCCGGCCTTCCGACGCGGGAGCACCGCCCCGTATTCCGAAAGCCGGTCTTGCCGTCGACGCCGCGTTGCGCAAGAATGCGGGTCTCCCCGGATGAAGAAGGTTCCCCGATGCCTGACGCCCTGATCTGTGATGCCGTGCGCACGCCTGTCGGAAGATATGGCGGCGCTCTCAGTTCCGTCCGCACCGACGATCTCGGAGCGGTTCCGATCCGTGCGCTCATGGAGCGCAACGCCGGCGTTGACTGGGAATCCGTCGACGATGTCTATTTCGGCAACGCCAACCAGGCAGGCGAGGACAACCGCAACGTGGGGCGCATGTCGGCCCTGCTCGCCGGCATGCCGCTCGATGTCGGGGGCGTGACCGTCAACCGCCTGTGCGGCTCGGGGATGGAGGCGACGGCACAGGGTGCGCGCGCGATCCGCACGGGCGAGGCACGGGTTGTCGTGACCGGCGGCGTGGAGAGCATGTCCCGCGCGCCCTTCGTCATGGCCAAGGCGGAGACTGCGTTTTCGCGCCAGACGGAGGTTCACGACACCACGATCGGGTGGCGCTTCGTGAACCCGAAGATGCAGGAAATGTACGGCATCGACGCCATGGGCGAGACTGCGGAGAACCTTGCCGAGGAACGCCAGATCACGCGTGAGGACCAGGACAGTTTCGCGGTCTGGAGCCAGAACAAGGCGGAAGCGGCGCAGCAGGACGGCCGCCTCGCGGCCGAGATCGTTCCGGTCGCCGTGCCGCAGCGCCGCGGCGACCCGATAGAGGTCGATACCGACGAGCATCCCCGTCACGGGACGGCGATCGAGGACCTCGCCAGGCTGCGTCCCGCCTTCAGGAAGGACGGCAGCGTGACGGCAGGAAACTCGTCGGGCGTGAACGATGGCGCAGCGGCTCTCCTGCTTGCAGACGAAGAGGCGGCAAAGCGGCACGGGCTCCGGCCCCGCGCCCGCGTCGTCGGTGCGGCCGTTGCCGGGGTGCCGCCCCGCATCATGGGGATCGGTCCGGCTCCGGCCTCGCGCAAGGTGCTGGCGCTCACCGGGCTGTCCCTCGACGACATGGACGTGATCGAATTCAATGAGGCGTTTGCCGCACAGGTGCTCGCCTGCTCGCGCGAGCTCGGGCTCGCGGACGATGATCCGCGCATCAATCCCAATGGCGGCGCCATCGCGCTCGGCCATCCTCTCGGCATGTCCGGCGCGCGGCTCCTCACCACGGCCGTCAACGAACTTGAGCGGCGCGACGGCAGGTACGCGCTCTGCGCCATGTGCATCGGTGTCGGCCAGGGCATCGCCACGGTCATCGAGCGGATCTGAGGCCACACCGGCGCTTGGGTCCCGCCATCGCCGCGTAGCGGCGGAACGGCCCGTGGCTTGCCGGCTGCAGTCGCCCGGCACGGGAGGCGGGCCACGTCTCCCATGACCGTCCTTCCGAACTCCCTCAGCGAAACGATCGGCCGGCGCTTGGTGGCCGAAGATCAGGTCACGGCCGCGCCCGTGGCAGCGCTCATGGCGACCTTCGGGCGCGACGATCCGCTTCCCGCCCCCGGCTCGCCGGTGCCGCCGCTGTGGCACGGGCTGTTCTGCGTTGCCAGGCATCCGCCCTCGCGCCTCGGTCGCGACGGCCTTGCCGTCGGAGCCGGGCTGCCGCCCGAGACGCCGGAGTTCCCCGACCGCCTGTTCGGCGGCGCACGCTACCGTTTCCACCGCCCGCTGCGGGTGGGCGAGCAGGTGAGGCGGGAATCGGAAATGGTGTCGTTCGAGATCAAGGAGGGCCGCAGCGGCGCCTTCGTGATCGCGCTCGTGCGCCATTCCATCCATGGCGACGGCGCGCTTGCGGTGACGGAGGAGAACGATATTCTCCTGCGCCCTGCAGGCGCCGCGGCGCGGCGGTCTCCGGCAGGCGTGCCGGGCACCGCCCGGCCGGTGGTCGATGCCGCATGGTCGCGCACCGTCACGCCGGATCCGGTCCTACTGTTCCGGCATTCCGCGGCCACGTTCAACAGCCACCGCATCCACTATGACCGCGACTTCGCGCGGTCGCGCGGCTATCCGGGCCTCGTTGTGCAGGGGACGCTGATCGCGCGACTGATGCTGGAGATGGTCCGCGACGAGCGGCCCGATTTCGAGGTCGCAGGGTTCTCGTTCCGCTCCGGCCGGCCGATCCACGATGACGGGGACTTCACGCTCTGCGGCACGCCGTCGGTGGACGGTGCGCGCATCTCGCTGGCTGCCTTCGACCACGCCGGCAATCGCGGCATGACCGCGGAGGTTACGGGAGCCTGACTGTGAGGGCGAGGGCCGCCAGAACGCGGTCAGGCAGCCTGGAAGCCCGGGTTGAAGATCAGGCCGAGGGCGTTGCCCCACGGATCGGTCACGGTGGCGACCACGATGTCGCCGCCGACATTCGTCGGCGGATCGCCCGGGGCCGCGCCGAGCGAGACGAGATGCGCGACGGCGCGCTCGACGTCGTCGACGCCCCAGTAAGTGAGCATGTTCGCCGTCTTCATTGCCGCCGGCGTCTCGTCGCGCATGAGGCCGAGCTCGTATCCGGCCACATTGAACCCGACATAGAACGAGTCGTCGAAATAGGGTTCCGCCCCGAACGCTTCGCCATACCATTCTCGCGCCCGCTCAAGATCCGAAACCCTGTAGATCGCGGTCCTGAGACCGAGGAAGTCGACCGTCATCCGTGCATGCTCCTGCCCTGCCACCGATATCCGTCACGCCGCAGCGGCCGTTCGGCGCGTAATGGTAGCACGGCGGCCGCGGTCACAATGCGCCGCGGTTGAGCCCGGGGCGCCACAGCACGTCCGACCTGCCGCCGTCATTGGCGGCGCGCGCCATCACGAACAGGAGGTCGGACAGGCGGTTGAGGAAGCGAATGGCCTGCGGGTTGACGTTCTCGGCCTCGGCCAGGGCGCATGCCGCGCGTTCGGCGCGGCGGCAGACGGTGCAGGCAAGATGGAGCGCGGCGGCCAGATCGCCGCCGCCACGCAGCACGAAGGAGGAAAGTGGCTCGAGCTCGCGGCCGACAGCGTCGATTTCCTGTTCCAGGCGCGCGACCTGGTCCGCATGGATGCGGAGATTGCCGTCCCCCGGATCGGCGCCCGGGCGCGCGATGTCGGCACCGAGGTCGAAGAGATCGTTCTGGATCCGGGCGAGCATCGCATCGGTCCCGGCCGAGTCGGAATGGCGCCTTGCAAGGCCGATCGTGGCGTTGGTCTCGTCGATGTCGCCCTGGACCGAGATGCGCGGCGATGCCTTGGAAACCCGGCTGCCGTCGCCAAGCGATGTCTGTCCGCCATCGCCGCCGCCGGTGTAGATCCTGTCGAGTTTCACCATGATTCCGCCTCGCCGGTGGCCGGACGGCGCGGCCCCCGTCCGTAGTCGCCCCGCATTGTGGCGGGGCCGCGCCGGAGGCGCAACAGGTCCGCGCGCTCGGCCTCGAGGCGGCCTTCCTTGCCGATTCGGCCAGACAAGTGTATCTGCACTGTTGTGATGACGGAGCTTGAGACCCACGGCGCCTTTCACACCCGGGTTGCGTGGCATTGCACATGTTTCAACATGCGCCGGGCCGCGCGCGCAGTGACCCGGATCTATGACGAGGCGTTGGCGGAGAGCGGGCTGAAGGCGACCCAGTTCACGATGCTCGGCGCGGTCGCCATCCTCGGGCCGGCCCCGCTCACCCATCTCGCCGAGCACATGGCGCTCGACCGCACCACGTTGACAAGAAACCTCCGGATCCTGACCGACCGCGGCCTGGTCCGCATGACCGCCGGGGACGACCGCCGCAAGCGGGTGGTCGCCGTCACCGGAGCCGGCAGGGCCGTGCTGGCCGCGGCCACGCCTGCCTGGCGCCGGGCCCAGGATCAGGTTGCCGCCGCCCTCGGAGAGGAGCGTCTGCGCCGTCTCGCGGACGACCTGAACGAGCTGGCGGAGGTTGCGTCCGCTACGGCAACGGAATAAAGGTGTCTGCCCGGCCCCCGGGGCGCTTCGGGCACGGTTTGCCGCACGGTGGAGCGCTGGCCAGCCGCTATCCCGGTCTGCCGGCCCTCCTCGCGACAGGATGACGGGCTCTTGATCTACCAGATTCTCTCCGTAGTCGCGCCGGTCTTCTGCTGCGCTGCCATCGGCTTTACCTGGGCGCGTCTCGGCCGCCCTTTCGATACCCGGATGGTGGGCTCCCTGGCTCTCAATCTGGGCATGCCGTGCCTCGTGTTCTCGACCCTTACCGGCCTCGAGATCAACTTCGAAACCGTCGGCCGGATCGCGCTCGCTTACGGCATCGCGCTCGCCTCCTTCATGATCGTCGGTCTTGGCTGCATCCTCCTCCTGCGATTGCCGGTTCATACCTTCCTTCCCGCATTCGCGTCGGCGAACACCGGAAACATGGGGCTGCCGCTCTGCCTGTTCGCGTTCGGCCAGGAGGGGCTCGCCCTCTCCATCGGCGTCTTCGTGCTCTCGTCGCTGTTCAGCTTCACGGTCGGTTGGAGCCTCTATGCTGGGCGCCTGGCCTTCGACATCCTCTACAAGAATCCGCTGATCTATGCGGTCGCCATAGCGCTTCCGATGGCGTTGACCGGAACCCGTCCGCCGGCCTGGCTGGCCAACACCACGGAACTCATCGGCGGCCTCGCGATACCCTTGATGCTGGTCTCGCTCGGCGTTGCCATCGCCGGCATCCGCGCCCGCGGAGCCGTGCGGGTCATCATCGTCTCCGTGGTCAAGCTCGGCGCCGGTTTCCTCGTCGGCTACGGGCTGTCCCTCGCGCTCGGGCTCGAAGGGGCGGCGCGAGGCGTCCTGATCATCGGCTGTTCCATGCCGGTTGCGGTCCACAATTTCATGTTCGCCCAATATTTCGACCGCAGGCTCGACGACACTGCAGGGCTGATCCTCTTCTCGACGATATTCTCGCTGGCGACTCTGCCGCTGCTGATGCTGGCGGTGCTGTGACCGGACTCCGGTTCCGGCGCACCGGGCCGCTTCCGCGCACCCCTGTCGAGGGACTGGGCCGATGGATCTGACGGCCCAGCTTGCCGGTGTCGTCGCGCCCATATTCATCTGCGTCGGCCTCGGCATCCTCTGGGCGCGGCTCGGAGCGCCGTTCGATTCCGGCCTGATCACGTCGCTGATCTACAATGTCGCCGCCCCATGCCTGATCCTCGCGACCTTCGACAAGGTCGATGTCACGGCAGCCGCGCTCGGCGAGGTCGCCCTTGCCGCAACCGCATGCCTCGTCGCTTTCGGACTCCTCGCCACCCTCGTTCTCAAGGCCGCGCGACTCGACCTGCCCTCCTATCTTCCGGCCCTGATTTTTCCGCTTACCGGAAGCATGGGCCTTCCCGTCTGTTTCTTCGCATTCGGCGACGAGGGCCTCGCCTTCGCGATCGTGTATTTCACGATCAGCGCTGTGGGCACGTTTTCGGTCGGTGTCGCGGTCGCCGCGGGTTCGCTGTCATTCGCGACGGTGCTCCGCTCTCCGGTGATCTATGCGGTGCTGATCGCCATAGCCCTCAAGCTCGTCGAAGTACCGTTGCCGGAGTGGATCTTCAACACCACCGACCTTCTCGGCGGCCTCGTCATCCCGATGCAGCTTGTCGCACTTGGCGTATCTCTCCTCGATCTCCGCCCCGGCGCCTTCCTGCGCAGCCTCGTCCTCGGCGTCTTCCGGCTGGCGATGGGTCTTGCCGTGGGACTCTGCGTCGCGGACCTGTTCGGGCTCGAGGGCACGCTGCGCGCCGTCGTCGTCATCCAGAGCGCCATGCCGGTGGCGGTCTCGTCCTATCTCTTCGCGCAGCGTTTCAACCGCAAGCCGGCGGAGGTCGCGGGCATGGTCGTCACGTCGACGGCGATTTCGTTTGCCACGTTGCCGTTTCTGCTATGGTTCCTCCTCTCCACCTAAGCGCTCACGTCACTGTAGCGCTGCTGCCTGCGGGCAGCGAGAACATCTTCCGGAGCCTGCCATGACTGCGAGATATGCTAGGATCGCCTTCACCGAGGCCGTCCGGGCGCGCCAGGAACAGGCCGGGTCGCGTGCCTCCTATGCGCATCTCGACGGCGATGAGGCCGATCTCCCCGACCGGCTCGGCGAACGCGAACGGGAGTTCATTGCAGCGCGCGACAGCTTCTACATGGCCAGCGTCAACAGTGACGGCTGG
The DNA here is from genome assembly GCA_022822405.1 of Alphaproteobacteria bacterium. Lineage (GTDB taxonomy): Bacteria > Pseudomonadota > Alphaproteobacteria > MPNO01 > UBA830 > JAJEBT01. The sequence continues at coordinate 136,293 of JAJEBT010000168.1, read as the reverse complement.
CCCTACCTGCAGCACCGCGGCGGTCCGCGCGGATTTCTGAAGGTTCCCGATCCCGGCACGCTGGCCTTTGCCGACTTCGCCGGCAACAGGCAGTACGTGAGCGTCGGCAACATCGACGGCGATGGCCGCGTATCGCTGTTTCTGATGGACTATCCCGCGCGCCGGCGCCTCAAGATCATGGGTTGGGCGCGCTTCATCGATCCCGGCGACGGCGCGTTTCCGGACCTGATCGATCCCGGCGACTACGATGCGCCGGTCGAGCGTGCCTGCGTGATCGAGGTTGCCGCCTGCGACTGGAACTGTTCCAAGTTCATCACGCCGCGCCTTACCGAAGAGGAGATGGCGCCGTCCTTCCGGCGGCTGGTGGCCCGCATCCGCGAGCTCGAAGACGCGCTTGAACTGGCCTCGGTGCCTCCGGCGCCATGACCGGTGCGCGGTTTTCGGTTCCGCCGGCTGCCAGCCGCATCCTGGTGGTGCTGGTCGCGATCCAGGCCCTGCGCACGGTGCTGCCGCAGGAATACGACGCGTACCTGCTGTATTTCACGGCCTTCCATCCCTTTTCCGGGCACGAGCTCGATCCGGTCTGGCTCTATGGCGCCTTCACCTCGGTCTTTATCCACGCGAACTGGCCGCACCTGCTGATGAACGGGCTGTGGGTGGTGGCGCTCTCGTCGCAGCTGCGTACGCATCTCGACGGCATGCGCTACCTGGTGTTCTTCGCCGCCACCGGGGGACTCGGCGCCTTGGCCCATGCCGCGCTGAACTGGGGAACGCCCGGGATCCTGCTCGGCTCGTCCGGTGCCGTGTTCGGACTTCTCGGCGCCGGCGCGCATGCGCTGCTGCGGGGCAGCGACGGGCGCTCGCGGCCGGAACCGCAGCACTACGTCCAGTACGTTCTCCTGATGATGATCATCAATCTGGGCTACGCCATCCTCAGCGACTACAGGATCAGCTGGGAAGCGCACGCCGGCGGGTTCTTTGCCGGGCTGGCCCTGTTTCCGCTGTTGCGCCGCCGTCCCGCGGCCGGGCCCCGGCCCTGACCGGGGCCGCCGCCGCGCGGCGGGAGACGCTCAGTGCATCGCCGAGCCGCCGTCAACGACGAGGGTCTGGCCGGTAATGAAGTCGGACTCCGCCGACGAGAAGAAGACGACCGTCCCCAGCAGGTCTTCCGGAACCTCCTCGCGCTTGATCGCGCGGCTTGCAGTGTTGTTGTCCTTCACCGCCGTCCATTGCGGATCGCCGACGACCTTCTCGCTCATCGTCAGGCCGGGAGCGATGCAGTTGACGGTGATTCCGTCGCCGCCCACCTCGCGCGAGAGCGCGCGGGTAAACGCGACCATGGCGCCCTTCGAACTCACGTAATGAAGAAGCATCGGCGTGCCCTTGAACACGGTCCCGGAGGCGATGTTGATGATCTTTCCGTAGCCGTTCTTCTTCATTTCCGTCACGGCGGCCTTCACGCAGGTGAATACGCCGCGCGTATTGACCTGCATGACGCGGTCCCACTCGTCCTCGTCGATCTCGAGGAATGACCTCTGCTTGAGGTCGGCGAACAGCGCCGCATTCGTGACCATGATTTCCAGCTTGCCGAAGGCGTCCACCGTTTCCGAGACCAGCGCCTTGACGTCGTCCGGACGCGTGACGTCGCACTTGATTCCCATCGCCTCGCCGCCGGCCTGCTTGATGATGTTCACCGTGTTCTCGGTGTCCACGATATCCGTGACCGTGACCTTGGCGCCTTCGGCGGCGAGCGCCTTCGCGTATTCCGCGCCGATGCCCCGGCCTGATCCGGTGACGATCGCAACCCGTCCGTCAAGTCGTCCCATCTTTCTGTCCCTCCGTTCTGGTTGTTCGCCGCGAAGGCGCTGAGCGTGTATGCGGGCTCTTCCTCAGCTGCGGGCCGCACCGCGCCGGGAGGCGGCGCGGGAAATCACTCGAGCGGCGCCGGACTTGCGCTCAGGCTCCTGAGGAAAAGGATGACGTTGGCCCGGTCCTTCGCCTTCTTGAGCCCGACGAAGGTCATCTTGGTTCCCTTGGCGTACGCTTTGGGCTTGGTCAGGAAGGCGTTCAGATTGTCGTAGTTCCAGGGCTTGTCCTTGAGCTTTGCCAGCGCGCTCGAATACTTGAAGCCCGATTTTCCGGTCGGCACCGCGTTGACGATGTTCCAGAGATTGGGCCCGACGCCGTTCTTGCCGCCTTCCGAGATCGTATGGCACGCCTTGCACTTGTTGAAGACCCTCTTGCCCCGCTCGATGCTGGCTTCGGCCAGCAGCGTCGACAGCGGCACCTCCGGCTCCGCCGAAGCGGCGGCAGGCGCCGACGTCGCGGGGATCGCGGCTACGACGGCCGCCTTGCCGGCGTCGGAGCCGTGGCCGCCGCCCGCGCTGACGAGATTGTCGCCGATCTTGCCGATGACAAAGACAACCAGTGTCGTCAGCAATACTGCTCCGACGAGCTTGTTCAACCCGAATGTCGACATGGAAGACTCCGCTGGAAACCGCGAGACGCCAAGCTGCTGCTGCCGGGGCCGAAGATAACCGCACCACGGCCCCCTGTCCAATGCCAGGTTCGGTCTTCCGGCGCTGTGGCCCGGCGCCGGTTTCCCGGGCAGGCGCCTGTCCCAACGCCTAGGCGGCGCCGTGTTTCCTGAGCCAGTCGCCGAGGCGTTTCCAGCCGTCCATTGCCGCCTCGGCACGGTAGCTCGGGCGGTAGTCGGCGTGGAATCCGTGCGGTGCATCGGGATAGACGACGATTTCCACGTCGGTGTTGCCGGCGGCACGGACGCGGCTCTCGAGGTCCCTGACCGTGGCCACCGGGATGCCGCGATCCTTGCCTCCATAGAGACCGAGGACCGGAGCCTTGATCTTCGCGGCGATGTCGACCGGGTAGGCCGGTGTGTTGGGATTGCTGCCGCGCGCGACGACGCGGCCATACCACGCTATACCGGCCTTGAGCTTCGGGTTGTGCGCGGCATACATCCACACGATGCGGCCGCCCCAGCAGAACCCGGTGATGGCAAGGCGCGCGGTGTCGCCGCCGTTGCGGCCGGCATACCTTACCGCGTGGTCGAGATCCGACATCACCTGGCGATCCGGAACCTTGGCAACGATCTCCATGATCAGTTTCCGGATCTCCTTGAAGGTGTATTTCGACGGGTCTCCCTGACGGCTGTACAGATCCGGCGCAATGGCGAAATGCCCCATCTTGGCGAGGCGGCGGCAGACGTCCCGGATATGCTCGTGGACGCCGAAGATCTCCTGGACCACCAGGATGACCGGATGGTTCGCGCCTGCCGCGGGCCGCGCGAAATAGGCGGGGATCATGCCGTCTGCAACGGGCATGTCGACCATCCCGGCCCTGAGCCCGGCAGTGTCCGTCCTGATCATGGTCGCGCGCGCCGGGCGCACGGAGAGCGCGAGGCCGGTGGATGCGGCAGCTCCGGCGACGAAGACGCGCCGGGAAACCGCGGTTTCCGGCAGCACGCTTCGCAGGTCCGAGTCGGCCAGCACGGTTTCCGCCTCCGGCGGATGATGGATGAGCATAGGTCCTCCTCCCGATCGGTGTTGTGCGGTCGGCAGCCTACACCGGGAACGGCCGCCGGGCCACGAAAAACTGGTGCCGCGCGCTCCTGCCGCTGGCTCTACCTGGTGATGATCTCCGGGCCCATCAGCAGGGTCGGCAGCCAGGTCGAGATCCACGGTACATAGGTCACCAGAATCAGGAAGATGAACATGATGCCAACCCAGGGCAGGGCCGCCTTGACGACATCCAGCACCGACATGGCCGCGACGCCCGCAGTCACGAACAGGTTGAGTCCGACCGGCGGCGTGATCATGCCGATTTCCATGTTCACGACCATGATGATTCCGAGATGGATCGGATCGATCCCAAGCTCGATAGCAATCGGAAAGACGAGCGGCGCCACAATGACCAGAAGCCCCGAGGGCTCCATGAACTGGCCGCCGATCAGCAGCAGTACGTTCACGACGACCAGGAACATGATCGGGCCCAGGCCGGCGGCGAGCATCGCCTCCGCCACCGCCTGCGGCACCTGCTCCTCGGTCAGGACGTGCTTGAGGATCAGGGCGTTGGCGATGATGAACATCAGCGTGACGGTGAGCTTGCCGCCCTCGAGCAGCGTCTTTCGGGTGTCGGGATGCCAGAGCGCCGAGACCGCGCGGCCGGCGACGCCGAAGCGGTTCCGTTCCCCGGTCGCGAAAGGCCCCATGTCGCGATACACGAAATTCGCGATCAGGAAGGCGTAGACGGCGGCGACGGCGGCCGCCTCCGTGGGCGTGAAGACGCCTCCGTAGATGCCGCCGAGAATGATGAAGATCAGCAGCAGCCCCCAGAAGGCGTCGAGGGCGGCATCGAAGAGTTCGCGCCAGCCTGCCCACTCCTGGCGCGGCAGGCCGCGCATGTGCGCGACCAGGAAGATGCCGACCATCAGCATCACGCCGGCAATGATGCCCGGCAGAACGCCGCCGAGAAACATGCGCCCGACCGAGACGTCGGTGGCCGCGGCATAGACGACCATGACGATCGACGGCGGGATGAGGATGCCGAGCGTGCCGGCGTTGCAGATCACGCCGGCGGCGAACTCCTTCGAATAGCCGATCTCGCGCATGCCGGCGATGACGATCGTTCCGATGGCGACGACCGTGGCCGGCGACGAGCCGGACAGCGCGGCGAACAGCATGCAGGCGAACACGGACGCGATCGCGAGCCCGCCGCGCAGGTGTCCGACGACGGCGATCGCGAAGCGGATGATGCGTCGCGCGACGCCGCCGGTCGACATGAAGCTCGACGCGAGAATGAAGAACGGAATGGCGAGCAGCGTGTAGTGGCCGTCGAACGCGGAAAACAGCGTCTGCGCGATGGAGGCGAGCGAGGCTTCGGAGTAGATCAGCAGGAAGACGACGCTCGACAGGCCGAGCGAGATGGCGATTGGCACCCCGATCATCATCAGGCCGATGACCATCGCGAAGAGCAGGGCTACCGACAAGGTTCTGCGCTCTGGATCCTACGGCGTCGGCTCATCGCCGCGGTCGCTGGCCTCGTGCGAGGCGATGATCATCTCGATGTCGCCGGCGGCGATGCGCCAGCCGGCCTGGGCAAGGCGCCACGTCAGCAGCGCCATGCTGAGCGGCAGGACGGCGTAGGGGATGAACTTGGGTATCTTCTCGTAGAGTTCGCCTTCGTTCATCCAGCCGGCCAGGAATTGGAGAAAGGCCGGCATGGGAATGTCGTTGACTTCGAGGAACGCCTGTCCGGTCGCGAACGGGTACCAGTAGTTCCAGCTTCCGACAACCAGGAGGATGCTGAAGGCGAGGCTGGCGGCGACAGCCGCCAGCCCGAGCAGGCGGCGGGCGGGCGGCGATACCCGCGAGACGATGATGTCGACACCGAGGTGAAGCGATTTCTTGACGGCGTAGCAGGTGCCGAGAAGCACCATCCAGGCAAACAGAAAAACAGTCGTCTCGAGCGCCCAGAGCAGATTGTCATTGAACACGTAGCGCGCGACCACGTTGGCGAACGTGATCACCGTCATCAGCCCCAGCAGCACCGCAATGAGTGTCTCCTCGACGGCGTCGAGGAACGCTGCGACGCGGTGCCGGTTACCCGTCATCCCCGGTTGCCCCGGGCCGGAACCCGTCCCGCCGCCGCCCGGCGGCGCGGGACGGGTGCGGCCTGGCCCGGTCGGCTCAGCTGCCGGCGTTGGCGGCCTGGGCCGCCTTGATCATCTCGGCGCCGACATCCTTCTCGAACTTGGTCCAGACCGGCTTCATGGCCGCGACCCAGGCCTTGCGCTGCGCATCCGACAGCGTCCGGATCTTGCCGCCGGCCTCGAGGATCTTCTTGCGGTTCTCCTGGTTGACGGACCAGGCTGCCTTGTTCCTCGACTCGGTGACCTCCCTGACGATCGTTGCCAGCTGATCGCGGACGCCGCCGTCCAGGCCCTTCCACCATTTCGCCGAGGTCACGACGAGATAGTCGATGATGCCGTGATTGGTCTCGGTCACGCCGTCCTGAACCTCGAAGAACTTCTTGCCGTAGATGTTGGACCACGTGTTTTCCTGGCCGTCCACGACCTTGGTCTGCAGCGCTCCGTAGACCTCCTTGAAGGCCATCTTCTGCGGGTTCGCGCCCAGCTGCATGAACTGTGCGACCAGGACATCCGACGCCTGCACGCGGAACTTGAGGCCCTTGGCGTCGGCGGGGCTCAGCAGCGGCTTGTTCGCCGACATCTGCTTCATGCCGTTGTGCCAGAAGGCCAGCCCCTGCAGGCCGCGGCGCTTCATCGAATCCTTGAGCGCCTGGCCCGCCTCGGAATTCTGGAAGCGGTCGACCGCATCGATGTTCTGGAACATGAAGGGTAAATCGAAGATGCGGAATTGCTTGGTGAACTTCTCGAATTTCGACAAAGATGGCGCCGCGAGCTGGACGTCGCCCTGGAGCATTGCCTCGAGAACCTTGTTGTCGTCATAAAGGCTCGAATTCGGATACACCGTCATGCACATCTTGCCGTTCATTTCGGCGTTGACCCGCTTGGCGAGCAGGGTCGCGGCGATGCCTTTGGGGTGCTTATCGGTGTTGGTGACGTGGCTGAACTTGACGTGGATTTCGCCCTTGTCGCACGCGGCCTGTGCGGGCAGCGAAAGTGCAGCGGCAGCGGCTACGGCCGCGCCGACGAGAATCTTCTGCATAGTGGTCTCCCAATTGATCGGACGGAGAGGAAGTGCCTCCCGGACACCGGATTTTCGGCCACTCTACCACCTCGGGGCCGGGCGGGCGACACCAGCGGATCGCGGCCCGGCCCCGGTTTCCGTTGTCGCACGGTTGCGGCCCATTGAAGCTGCGTGCCCGCAGCCGTAGACTCGTCCGGAACAGGCATCCCCGGGCGGGTCGGCGCCAGCGGATGCTTCCCGTCCCGGAGCCGGAAAACCGTTCCCGTTCGTTGCCATGTCCTGATCCGTGAATCCCGTCGTCATCATCCCTTCCCGCCTCGCTGCCACGCGGCTGCCCCGGAAACCGCTGGCGGAGATTCTCGGTGAACCCATGATCGTTCATGTCTGGCGCCGGGCGGTGCAGGCCGGCATCGGTCCCGTGGTCGTGGCCTGCGGGGACCGCGAGATCGCGGAGACCGTCGCCGCGGCCGGAGGCCGGACGGTCATGACGCGTTCCGATCATGCGAGCGGATCGGACCGCATCCATGAAGCGCTCGCGAGTACCGATCCCGACGGGCTGCACGACGTCGTCGTCAATCTGCAGGGCGATCTCCCGGCCATCGATCCCGAGGTGGTTGCGGCCGTCCTGAAGCCGCTGTCCGAGCCGGCTGTTGACATCGCGACCCTGGTCTCGGAGATCGTCGAGGAACGGGAACGCGCCGATCCGAACGTGGTGAAGGCGGTCGTGAGCCTTGCCGAGGGCGCGGATGTCGGCCGGGCGCTGTATTTCAGCCGGGCCACGGTGCCGTCGCCGGCCGCGGGGCCTCATTTCCATCACATCGGGATCTACGGTTTCCGGCGCCATGCCCTTGACCGGTTCGTGGCGTTGCCCCGCGGCCGGCTGGAGGCGTTGGAGCGGCTCGAGCAGCTGCGCGCTCTCGAAGCGGGCATGCGCATCGACGCGGCGCTCGTTGACACCGTTCCCGTGGGGGTCGATACTCCCGACGATCTTGACCGGGTGCGGGCGCTGCTCGCGGACGGTCCCTTCTGACAGACCGGATCGCAGGAAAATGGCCGCATCGGCACGGGCATCGAAGAGAATTGCGTTTCAGGGCCATCCGGGCGCATATTCGCACCTTGCCTGCCGCAAGTTCTTTCCCGACATGGAGCCGCTGCCGACCGCGGCCTTCGAGGATACGCTGGACGCGGTGCGGCAGGGCAAGGCGCGCTACGCCATAATCCCCATCGAGAATTCGGTTGCCGGACGGGTGGCCGACATTCACCAGCTCATGCCCGAGGCCGATCTTCACATCGTCGGCGAGCATTTCGACCGTGTGGAGCACCACCTGCTCGCGGTCAAGGGCGCGAGCCTGAAGACGATCAGCAGGGTCCACAGCCATGTTCACGCGCTGGGCCAGTGCGGACAGTTCCTGCGCCGTCACGGCCTCGAGCCGGTCGTTCACGCCGATACCGCCGGGGCGGCAGCGGAGATCGCGAGGATGAACGACCCCGCAAGCGCGGCGATCGCCTCGGCGCTGGCCGGCAAGGTCTACGGCCTCAAGTCCATTCGTGCCAGGATCGAGGACGCGCAGCACAACACCACCAGGTTCCTGGTGCTGGCGCGCCGGCCGCTGCGGCGCAAGCGCGACGAGACGCTGGTAATCACGACGTTCATCTTCCGGGTCCGGAACGTGCCGGCGGCGCTGTTCAAGGCCCTTGGGGGGTTTGCGACGAACGACGTCAACATGACCAAGCTCGAAAGCTACATGCTGGGCGGCAATTTCTTCGCCACCCAGTTCTACGCCGACGTCGAGGGAGACCCGCGCGATCGCAACGTCGCGCTGGCGCTCGAGGAACTCGCGTTCTTCAGCCGCGAGGTCCGCATACTGGGGACCTATCCCGCGGATCCGTTCCGTTACAGCAAGTAGCGGGCGCTTCAGGAGCCCGCGCGGACCCACTCGTCTATCAGCCTTCGCGCGATCGAATCCGATCGCGGACGACTGGCGATTCCGGCTCCGCCTCGGGCCAGTTCGTCGCGGGTGAACCAGCGCAGATCCTCGAGCTCCTGCTCGTTCCGGACAAACTCGTCGTCGAGCGCGTCGGCATGGAAACCCAGCATCAGGGACGCCGGAAACGGCCAGGGCTGGGAGGAATGGTAGCGGATGTTGGCGACCGCGATGCCGGCCTCCTCCATGACCTCCCGGGCGACCGCCTGTTCGAGGCTCTCGCCGGGTTCGACGAAGCCAGCGAGCGTGGAATACATGCCCTCGACCCATTCTGCCTTGCGGCCGAGAAGCGCGCGGTCGCCGCTTGACACCAGCATGATGACGGCGGGGTCCGTGCGTGGAAAATGCATCGCGCCGCATCCGGGGTTCGTGCATTTCCGAAGATGGCCGGCTTCGCGGATTTCGGCGGGGCTGCCGCACACGCCGCAGAACCGGTGCCTGGCATGCCAGTGCATGATGCCCTTCGCGTAGGCGAGGATCGCCGCCTCGCCACGGTCCATGTTGGCGCCGACCGCCCGCAGATCGACGAACTTCCCCTCGTCGGGGAGGCTCGGCAGATCGGTCTCGCCGATCCCGGAAATGTCGACGGCGAAATAGGCGGTCTCCCCACGCAGGCCGAGAAGAACGGTCACTTCCGACGATTCGATCAATGCACGCGCCTCGGGCGTTCGCATGGTCACCGCGCGGGGCATTTCCATTCCGGCGACCAGGTTGCGCGACCGCCATACGGGCACGATCACCGAGTGTTCGGACTCCAGCCGCAGGCGCAGCCACGCTTCATTGCCGCGCAGTTCGCAGGCGCGGTCGAGCACGGGATCGGCGTAGGTGTTGTATCGCATTCCGTCATTATAGCCGGTTCAGGCCGCCTTCAGGCGATTGCCGGCTGCGCCGGGCAGCCGGAAGGGGCGCGGCGCGGGTTCGCGGTGAAGAGGAGGTCGTCGGGAAACTCGACCTGTACGGAGCGGCGCAACGCCAGGAAAGACCCACACGGCTTCGCGACGGCCTCAAAAAAGACTGCATGCCCGAAACCGCGTGGCCGCCCGGGTTTCCGGCGTCTTGCGTTCACCCGTCCGGTGAAGGGACGGGCCTAGTGGGTCAGGCGGCCATCACCGTACGCGACTTGATCAGATATGCTTCCGTGCAATGTTCGGCGCAGTAATGGCGGCCGGGCTGAACCGTCTTGCCGCAGACATGCAATCCGAACTTGCCGGGCTCGTCCGTCGGCCAGCGGCACATCCAGGTCTCCACGTCCCCCGAGAGGGGGACCAGCGCCGGTACCTTGCTGGGGATCTTTCTCGGCCGTGCCGCACCTTTCTGAGGCTTTTCGCCATGCTGGAGATCAAGCCGGTGGGCCTTGCCGATCACGGAGTTTCTGGTGAAGCCGCTCCCGAGTTCGGCGGCGATGGCTCTTGCCGACTTTCCTTCGGACCAGAGCTCGACCAGGAGCTCAACCTGTTCCGGGTTCCATTGCATAACCAGTCTCCTTCTGCGAACGCTAACCCTGTTGAATCCTGTCGCGTCTGAGCATAACGCAACATAGGGTATAGACACAGATGGGCTATACTATATGTAGTTCAAACAACACTCGCAAGCGGATTCGCACGTTGGCGCAAAATTTTTTTGTGGACATCTCAGCGCGTAAGAGAAGAAAAAATATGAATAAATTCAGTATATTATTATAATGTGACGATTTCCGTCCCGCCCGTCCCGTCTGAACTGTGGGCAGAAACTGGATCAGTTGGCCGCAGGACGCGCGTGCAAAGACACCGCGGGATGTACCGCGGAAACCGCCGGGGCCTCGGTCCTGGGGAGCGACTGCCGGACTGGCCGGTCACGTGACGGGGGGCGTTTCGCGGAACGCGTCCAGGTCGGCCGCGGGGGCATGTGGAGAGCGGTGCGCGGCGCCAGTGGCGGCGCGCTTCGGTTCCCCGACCGGCGGGTTTCAGCCGCTGCCGGCGCCGGGGGTTTCCGTGCCCTTGTAGCTGGTCAGGTTGATGATCTCGAGGACGTTGCCGTCGGGATCGTGGAAATAGGCGCGGGGGCCGTTGACCGCGCCGCCCTGGCGGTCTTCCTCGAAGAATATCTCGACACCCCTTTCGGCCAGGAATGCCTTCGCGTCCTCGTATTCGTCTGCGGCCACGATGAAGGCGTGATGGAGGTCGTGCTCTTCGGGATCGGCGGCCTGTGCGGAGCGCGCGAGGATTATGCAGTCACCGCCGCTGTCGAGAAAGACCATGCCGCGTTCGTGATTGACCTGCACGGCCGTCATGCCTAGGATTTCCGTATAGAATGTCAGGCTGCGTTCCGTATCGGTGACCGGGATCGTGAAGTGGGCGACGCCCATCGTCCTAATCATGGCTTGCCTTCGTCGGTGAGGATTCCGGTGAGGGCCGGCGGCGATTGCACCCCGTTGCGGCGCGGCCGCGGCAGTCGATCGCCGGTTGCCGGCCGGAAGCGGGCCGGATGTCCGGGAGCGGGAAGGACGCGCGGGACGCCCTGGAGACGCGGAAGACGCATGGGGTTTGGCCTCGGCACCCTGGAAAATGATGGAGCAAGACATGCCTGATACTCATCCCACACGCAAGCTGGCACATGCGACGCTGGCGACGGCGCCGGAAATCGGCGGTCGGAGAGACTTCTTCACCTATCGGGATCTCGGCGTCACCGAAGCAAGCCTCGGCAAGCTGCGCGCGCAGACCATGGCGGCGCGGCGGGGAATGACCGAGCCCACCGGCTGGCACTACCATGTCTGTGACGGCCAGTTCGTCTACGCAATCAATGGCTGGGTCGATCTCGAATTCGAGACCGGCGAAACTATCCGGGTCGAGGCCGGCCAGTCGCTGTACATTCCTGGCGGCCTGCGCCACAACGAGATTGCCGCTTCCGACGACCTCGAGATTCTGGAGCTTTCGGTCCCGGCCGAGATGGGCACCGTGGCCTGCGATCCGCCGGCCTGAAGATGCCGTCCGTGGGCCCGGGCTCCGGTTCGCAGCCTGCGGGATGGATGGTGGGCGCGGCTGGGATTGAACCAGCGACCTCTCGCGTGTGAGGCGAGCGCTCTCCCGCTGAGCTACGCGCCCATCGTGGTGGACCGGCTGGCGCACAGATAAGCCTTGCGGCCTGTGGCTGTCAACCGCGGCGGATCTGGCCGCCGAACGGAAGACGCGACCCGCGGGCGGGGCAGGCAGGATGTCGGGCGTCTGGAGTAATGCAGCCATGGTTCGATCGGGCCGCTTCGGGAAATTGCTGCTGGCCGCCGTTTGCGCGGCGATTGCCGGTGCGTGTGCGACCCTGCCCGACGGCTCCGGGCCCGCCCCGATCTCGTTTCGCGGGATGCCGCCGCTTTTCCTTGACGTGGGCCGCATCGAGATCGACAACCGCTACCGTTCGCCGGCGACGGCGCCGAACGTCGAGCACCTGTTCCTCGAGCCACCCGCCATTGTCGTGCGGGGCTGGGTTCGCGACCGTCTGCGCGCCGCGGGAAGCGCCGGTGCGCTCCGCGTCACCCTCCGCCGGGCCGATGTGGTGGAAACCCGGCTTGCGCCGGACGGCGGCCTTCGCGGCCTGTTCACCACCGAACAGACCGAACGCTATGACGCCGTGATCGGCGTGTCGCTGGAGATCCTCGATGCGGCCGGCGAGAGCCGATCGCGCATAAATGCCGAAGTCAGGCGCTCGCGCACGATCGCGGAAGACGTTTCGGTGAACGAACGCCAGGTAATATGGCATGAAATGCTCCGGGCGCTTGCCGGCAGCCTGGACCGCGCTCTCGAGGAACAGATTCGCAAGCATTTCGGCGACTGGCTGGAGCGGCCGCGTACCTGACGGAACGGCCGGCTGCTCCGGGCTAGTTTCGCCAGAACCAGGGCGCGAACATCACCAGGACGGTGAAGAGTTCGAGCCGGCCCAGCAGCATGCCGGCACTGAGCACCCACTTGGCGCTGTCCTCGAGACTCGCGAAGTTTCCGTCGGGACCGATGATCTCCCCGAGAGCCGGCCCGACGTTGCAGATGGCGGTCGCGGCGCCGGAGACGGCGGTCAGGAAATCGAGCCCGAGGAAGTGCAGCGTCGCCGCGAGGACGGCGAAGGTCAGCGCAAAGAGGAAGAAGAAGCTCATGACCGAGCTTGCGGCGTCATCGGTGATGGGACGGCCGTTGAATGTCGCGATGAACACGCCGTGCGGCCGGATCAACCTCTTCATCTGGGCCTTGGCGGTCTCGTAGAGCACCTGAAAGCGGAAGACCTTGATCGAACAGGTGGTCGAACCCGCGCATCCGCCGATGAACATGATGAAAAAGAAGACCCCGATCGCAAAGGTTCCCCAGTTGGCATAGTTGGTCGAGCTGTATCCGGTGCCGGTCATGATCGACAGCGTGTTGAAGGCCGCTTCCCGGAGCGCCCTGCCGAAGCCGATGTCGTTGTTCAGGTAGTGGGTCAGCGCGACGATGGCGATCAGCACGGCCACGATCCAGCAGAACCATCGCACCTGGTCGTCGCGCAGGAGCGCCGGGCGGCCGCGGACGAGCTGGAGGTAGAGGACGAACGGCAGCGCGCCGAGGAACATGAAACCGGTAATGATGATTTCGGCGGTGGGATTCGCGAAGGCGCCGATGGAGGCGTCCCGTGTCGAGAAGCCGCCGGTTGCGATGGTGGTCATCGAATGGGCGATTGCGTCGAACACGCCGAGGCCCGCGGTCCACAGCGAGATGGCGCAGAGCAGGGTGAGCACGACATAGATGGCGCCGACGCCGCCGGCGATCTGGACAACTCGTGGCAGGACCTTTTCCGACCGGTCCGAGGACTCCATTCTGAAGAGCTGGTTGCCGCCGATCTGGAGCATCGGAAGGATGGCGATGGACATCACGATGATGCCGATCCCTCCGAGCCACTGCAGTATGGCGCGCCACAGCAATATGCCGGTCGAGGCGCTGTCCAGGCCCGTGATCACCGTCGATCCGGTCGTGGTCAGCCCCGACATCGATTCAAAGAACGCATCGGTGAAGCTGAGCCCGAGGTCGCTGAAGGCGAAGGGCAGCGCGGCGAACACGGTGAGCGCGAGCCAGCTTGTCGTCGTGAGCACGAAGGCCTGGCGGATCGAGAGTTGGGCCAGCGGCGCGCGCATGGTCAGGAGCAGCGTGACTCCCATGAACACGGTGAATCCGCCCGTGGCCGCGAACACGCGCCAGTTGGGGTTGCCATTCAACAGTTCGACCAGCAGCGGCACGCCCATCCCTGCGGCCAGAACCGTCAGGAGAATGCCGATGACGTAGAAGACCGGTCTGTAGTCGATCATGGGCCGGCCCGCATCCGACTAGTTCAGTTTGCGCGTCTCGTGCGGCGTGTCGAGCGAGAAGGCGGGAATCTCGATCTCGAACTTCTCGCCCGAATCGTAGCGCATCTGGTAATTGCCGTGCATGATCCCGGACGGCGTCGGCAGCAGTGTCCCGCTCGAATATTCATAGGACTTGCCGGGATCGATGATCGGCTGCTCGCCAATGACACCAGCGCCCCGCACCTTCTGGACCCGGCCGAGAGCGTCGGTGATGTGCCAGTAGCGAGAGATCAGTTGAACCGTTCTGGCACCTTCGTTGACGATGCGGACGCTGTAGGCCCAGACGAATTGGCCTTCCTCGGGCTCGGACTGGTTCTCGAGATAGGTCGGCTCCACGTCTACGCGGATTTCCTGGGTAACGGCTGTGTACATCTGATGTCCATCCGGCTTCGGGTTGGTTCCGCGGGTTCCGCCCGCGCCGCGAGTGGCCCCGCGGTGCTGGCGATCCCGGACGCTAGTTGCCGACGAATGCCGTGGCGAGCGCCTGTTCGAGATCGTCCTTCACATCTTCGGCATCTTCAAGCCCCACCGACAGGCGCACCATGCCGTCGTCGATGCCGAGATGCGCGCGCTCTTCCGGCGCCACGCGCTGATGCGTTGTCGTTGCGGGATGGGTGAGCAGGCTCTTGCTGTCGCCGAGATTGTTCGAGATGTCGATCATCCTGAGCGCGTTCATGAAGCGGAACGCTGCTGCCTTTCCGCCTTCCAGTGAAAAGGTGACGACATTCCCGAAATCCGACATCTGCCGCGCCGCCAGTTCATGCTGCGGGTGATCGGCAAGTCCGGGATAGCGAACCCGGGCCAGGCCTTCCCGGCCAGACAGGTATTCGGCGATCATCCGGGCATTGCGGCAATGGCGTTCGATGCGAAGCTCGAGCGTCTCCAGCCCCTTGAGAAGCACCCAGGCGTTGAACGGGCTGAGGGACGGGCCGGTGTGGCGCATGAACGGCTTGAGGATGTTCTCGCAGTAATCCTCGTCGCCGAGAACGATGCCGCCGAGACACCGCCCCTGGCCGTCAATGTGCTTGGTCGCGGAATAGACCACGATGTCGGCGCCAAGCGCGAGCGGCTTCTGCAGAAGGGGCGACGCGAACACATTGTCGATTATCACCCGGGCTCCGGCGTTGTGGGCGAGATCGCAGATCGCCGGGATGTCGACGATGTCGAGACCCGGGTTCGAGGGGCTCTCGATGAACACGCATCTCGTCGGCCGCGCGAGCGCGTCCCGCCACTGGTCGAGATCGCCGCCGTCGACAAGCGTCGTCTCCACGCCGTAGCGCGGAAGGATCTCGGTGAGGATGACGAGGCAGGAGCCGAACAGGGCACGGCTCGCAACGACATGGTCGCCGGCCTCGACCATGCAGGCCATCGATGCAAAGACGGCGGCCATGCCGGTGGCCGTGGCGCGGCCGCGTTCAGCGCCCTCGATCAGCGCCATGCGCTCCTGGAACATGTCGACCGTGGGGTTGGAGAACCGCGAATAGATGAAGCGGTCGATCTCGTCCTTGAAGGCCCCCTCGGCCTGCTCCGCATATTCGTAGACATAGCCGGAGGTCGCGAATATCGCCTCGCTGGTCTCGCCGAAGTCGCTGCGCCTTGTGCCGCCGCGCACCGCCAAGGTCTGCGGCCGCCAGCTTTCCTGAACGGGTTTGTTGACTGTCATCTGGCTGCCCGGCCCTTCCCGCCTTGAAATCGTTACCGGCTGGCCGGGGCTTTGTCGGATACCGCGACCTTTTAGCGCATTCGTTTAACGTGGCCGCAAGCCGGTCGGCACAAATCACCACGAAGCGCCGACATACTCCTTCCGCCGGATGGCGTCAAGTTCCTGCGGGGTCCGGGATCGTTCCACGGTGATCCCATGCCTGTCGGGAACAGGGCGGCAAGCCAGGAGAACAGCCGCTCTTCGGTCGGCGGCACAGCGTGGCTCCGGATGGCATCGAGGGCCATCTCGACGCCGCCGTCAACATTGCGATCCGCCGCCGGCGTCCAGACCGAGGTGGCTTGCGAGCGCCGCGCGATTGACCGGGTTTGATGCGCCCGGGGTGCCGGCCACGCGGCCCGGAGCCCCCCTCCGCGGTCAGCCCAGGCACCAGGCGAGGATGCCCTTCTGCGCATGCAGCCGGTTTTCGGCTTCGTCCCAGACGACGGACTGCGGACCGTCGAGCACGCCTGCCGATACCTCTTCCCCCCTGTGCGCCGGCAGGCAGTGCATGAAGATCGCGTCGGGTCCGGCATGCGACATCAGATCCTCATCCACCCTGTAGGGTGCGAGCATCCGCTTCCTCTTCTCGGCTCCGGACTGGCCCATGGAGACCCACGTGTCGGTGACCACGCAGTCGGCGCCGCCAACCGCTTCGCGGGGGTCTTCGAAGATCTCGACCGTCGCGCCCTCGCCGCGTGCCCAGGCGACGCTGTCCGCAGGCGGTGCGAGTTCCGCCGGACATGCAAGCCGCAGGCTGAATCCGAAACGGCCGGCCGCCTCGATCCAGGTCCGTGCCATGTTGTTGCCGTCCCCGCACCACGCGATCTGGCGGCCGCCGATATCGCCGCGATGTTCCTCGAAGGTCATGACGTCGGCCATGAGCTGGCACGGGTGCGAGCGGTCCGTCAGGCCGTTGATCACCGGGACGCCGGCGCCTGCCGCGAGTTCGCGGAGCACCGCGTCGTCGGCTGTGCGGATCATGATCGCGTCGACATAGCGCGACAGTACCCGCGCGGTGTCGTTCACGGTCTCGCCGCGTCCGAGCTGCATTTCCGTCGCCGTCATCACCACGACGTC
This sequence comes from Alphaproteobacteria bacterium, assembly GCA_022822405.1. Lineage (GTDB taxonomy): Bacteria > Pseudomonadota > Alphaproteobacteria > MPNO01 > UBA830 > JAJEBT01. The sequence continues at coordinate 119,508 of JAJEBT010000168.1, read as the reverse complement.
TCCGCCGAGCTGCTTCATCGCGATTTCGAACGAGACCCGGGTGCGGGTCGAAGGCTTTTCGAAGATCATAGCGAGCGACTTGCCGGCAAGGGTCCGGGCTCCGGGACCGTCCGTGCCGTTGCGCTTGAAGCCGGCGGCGACATCGAGAATGCGCCGAAGGACCGGTGCCTCGATCGCCGAAAGTTCGAGAAAATGTCGCGGGGCCGCCGTCATCTGCCTGCGTTCTTGAAGCATTCATCAAGTATCGCGACTGCCTCGCGGCAGTGGCTCTCCTCGGTCACGAGGGGAGGAAGGAGGCGCACCACGTTGTCCGCCGCCGGCACCGTCAGCAGGCCGCGTTCGAAGGCGGCGGCCACGATCTCGGCATTGGGGACGAGGCATTTCAGCCCCCACATCATGCCGACGCCGCGCGCCTCGGCGATCGCTCCGGGGTGTCGTTCGGCAAGCCGGCCGAGCTCGGCGCCGAGGAAGTTGCCGGTTGCCGCGGTGCCCGCGAGAAAGCCGTCTTCGAGCAGGACGTCGAGCACGGCATTGGCCGACGCCGCGGCCAGGGGATTGCCCCCGAACGTGCTGCCGTGCGTTCCCGGCGTTATGCCGGCAGCCGCGTCCGCCGTTGCCAGGCAGGCACCGATGGGGAAGCCTCCACCCAGCCCCTTGGCAAGGGCCATCACGTCCGGCTCGACGCCGGACAGCTGGTATCCCCAGAGCTCGCCCGTGCGGCCGACGCCGGTCTGCACCTCGTCGAATATCAGCAGCAGCCCGTACTCGTCGCAGGCCGCCCTGAGATCCCGCAGGAATGCCGGATCCGTCGGACGCACGCCACCCTCGCCCTGGACCGCTTCGACGATGATTCCGGCGGTTTCCGCGCCGATCGCGTTCCGTACCTCGTTCATGTTCCCGAAAGCGACATGGTCGAAGCCGTCCACCGCCGGGCCGAAGCCGGCGCGATGGGCGTCGCTGCTGCCGGCCGAAATGGTTGCCAGGGTCCGGCCGTGGAAGCTTCCGTCGAACGAAATCAGGCGGTAGCGCTCGGGATTGCCGTTGGTGCTGTGATACTTGCGCGCGACCTTGATGCTGGCCTCGACCGCCTCGGCGCCGGAATTGCAGAAGAACACGGTGTCGGCGAAGGAGTTCGCGGTCAGCCTGTCCGCCAGCCTTTCCTGGCCCGGGATGCGGTACAGGTTGGAGGTGTGCCAGAGGCGCCCGGCCTGTTCGGTGAGCGCCGCGACAAGGCGCGGATGGTTGTGGCCGAGCGACACGACCGCCACGCCGGCCCCGAAATCGAGGAATTTCCGGCCGTCGGCGGCATGGAGATAGACGCCGTCGCCGCGCTCGAACGCCACGTCGGTTCGCGCGTAGGACGGCATTACCGCCCGGTTCGCCACTTGGCTCACGGCTTGTCTCCCGTTTCTGTGACAAAGGGCCCCGGGGCCGGGACGGCTCGAATATGTTCACGCCGGTGTCTGCTGTCAATCGACCGCAGGCTGCGGGATCCCCGGCGCGGCGGCGGTCAGGGCTCCGTCGCAGACCCCGCCGCGTCGGACCGTTCCGTGACTGCAAGGCGCCGCCTGACCGGGAAGAGTTGCAGGTTGTAGCGCTGCGACACGTAGCCCCAGATGCCCTGCGGCGCGAACAGCATGATGGCGATCGCCATCGCGCCGAGCAGCATCAGGTACCAGGTTCCGTAGTCCGAGAGATAGTTCTGCAGGACGAAGAACACGAGCACGCCGATGATCGGCCCCTCGACGGTGCCGATGCCGCCGATGACGACGATGAAGATGACGAAGGCGGTCCAGTCGATGACCGAGAACGCGGCGTCGGGAGAGATCCGCGCCTTCTGGAAATAGATCAGCGCGCCGGTGATGCCGGTCCCGAAGGCGGCAACCACGAACACCCAGAGCTTGGTCCTGAAGCCGCGCACGCCGAGGCTGCCCGCCGCTGCTTCCGAGTCCCGTATCGCGGCGAGGGCGAGGCCGTGGCGGGAGCGCAGGATCGCGCAGACGAGCACGATGGTCCCCGCGGCGAGCAGCAGCGCAAGCCAGTAGGCCTCGATGTCGCGGGCGGCCGAGGTGCGCACGCCGAACAGGTCCTTGATGAAGTCGAGGCCGTAGATCCCGCTCGTCGCGCTGCGTGGCAGCGAGGTGCCGGTGCCGCCGCCGACGCTCTTCCATTGCGCGAGCACGAGGCGCGCGACCTCGGCCGCGACCCAGGTGCCGATGGCGAAATAGGCGCCGCGCAGGCGGAAGATCACGAGTGCCGTCGGCACCGCCAGCGCCGCCGCGACGAAGCCGGCAAGCACGACCGCGATCAGCGGATCGAGACCGTACAGGATCGTGGCCGCGAACAGCGTGTAGCCGCCGAGGCCGACGAATGCCTGCTGGCCGACGGAAACCAGGCCGGCATAGCCGGCGAGGAGGTTCCAGTACTGCGCCAGCGCCAGCATCGTGAACACGAAGAAGAGATCCTGGATGATGCTTCGGGAAACAAAGGCCGGGGCGACGATCAGAAGCACGAGGAGGCCGGCGCCGGCCAGCGCGGTGGCGGACGAGAGGCGTGTGCGCGTTTCGATGCGGAAGCGGGACACGGGATTCAGTCCACCGCGCGCGGAAACAGCCCGCGCGGCCGCAGCACCAGGATGATCAGGAACACCACGTGTCCGGAGAGAATCTGCCATTCGGGATTGATCTTCGCGCCGATGGTCTGCGCCACCCCGAGAATCACGCCGCCGGCGAGCGTGCCCCAGAGGCTGCCGAGGCCGCCGATGATCACCGCCTCGAACGCGTAAAGGAGGCGGAATGCGCCGATCGTCGGGTCGAACTGGGCGCGGTTTCCGAAATAGAGCGCCGATATCGCGACGACGACGAAGGCCACGGCGGTCGCGATGGCGAATATCCGCCGGTTGTCGATGCCCATCAGCTGGGCGGTTGCCGGGTCATCCGAGGTCGCCCGGAAGGCGCGCCCGAGCTCGGTCCGGTACATCATCCAGTTGAGCGCGACGATCGCCGCGACCGCGGTCGCGAAGGTCATCAGCGGGAGGACGCCGACCGCGATGCCGCCGCCCAGCGACCATGACGCGGTCTCGATGTCGAAGGCCTGCAGCCGCCGGCTGTCGGCGCTGAAGCTTTCGAGGAGGCCGTTCTGGATGACGATCGAGATGCCGAAGGTCACGAGAAGCGGCGGCAGGATGTCGCGGCCGAGCGTCAGGTTGAGCAGGTAGCGCTGCGTCGCGTAGCCGAGCGCGAACATCGCGGGCAGGACGGCGGCGGCGGCCAGGAACATGTTGACGCCGAACGAGTCGGCGACCAGGAGGATGAGGAACGCCGCGAGCACGATGAGGTCGCCGTGGGCGAGATTGACCAGCCGCATGATGCCGAACATCAGCGACAGCCCCGCCGCGAACAGGGCGTAGAGCCCGCCCAGCAGGGCGCCCTGCAGGATCGCGTCAATCCAGCTGAGCATCGCCCCGCCCCGCGTGGCGGCCGGCCGGTTCCGGTAAGGGCCGTCGGTGAACGGTCATGCCGTCTACATCCCGAAATAGGCGCGCCGGATATCGGCGATATCCAGCTGCGCGGGTTTTCCCTCGAGCGTGACGCGGCCCTCCATCAGGCAATAGACGCGATCGGCGACCTCGAGGGCGCGCTGGAGATCCTGCTCGACGAGGAGCACCGTGGCGCCGCTTTCCCTGATCGCGGGAAGCGCCGCGTAGATGTCGCGCACCACGGCGGGCGAGAGGCCGAGCGAGACCTCGTCGCACAGCAGGAGACGCGGATTGGACATCAGCGCCCGTCCGAATGCCGTCATCTGCTGCTGGCCACCCGACAGGCGGTCGGCCGGCAGGCGCCGCCGTTCGGCGAGCACGGGAAAGAGATCGAAAACGGCATCGAGGGTCCAGTGGCCGTCGCGCCCCGCGCGCCTGCTTCCGTAGCCGCCGATCAGCAGATTTTCCTCGACGCTGAGCGAAGTGAACAGGCGCCGGCCCTCGGGGACGAGAGCGATCCCGAGGGCGACGATTTCGGCGGCCGACAGGTGGCCGATGACCCTGCCGTCGAAGCGGACGGCGTCGCCGGATCCCGGGTGGAGGCCGGCGATGCTGTGCAGAAGCGTCGACTTTCCGGCGCCGTTGGCGCCGATGACGGCCACCGTCTGGCCTCCGGAGATGGCGATGTCGACGCCGTAGAGCGCTTGGAAATCGCCGTAGCGGGCGACCAGCCCGGAGGTCTCGAGAAGCGCCGCCGCCGTCATTCGGTCAGCCCCATGTAGATTTCCTGCACGTCGCGCGACGCCATGACCTCTTTCGGGACGCCGTCGGCAATCAACTGTCCGAAATTGAGCACGACCAGGCGATCGACGGCGGCCAGCAGGGCGTGGACGACATGCTCGATCCAGATGATGGCGACACCGCCGGCGTGGATGTCGGCGATCGCGGCAACCAGTTCCTCGCATTCGCGTTCGGTCAGCCCTCCCGCGATCTCGTCGAGCAGCAGGAGGCGTGGTCCGGTTGCCAGCGCGCGCGCCATCTCGAGGCGCTTGCGCTCGAGCAGCGACAGCGAACCGGCGACGCGGTTGGCCCGGTCCATCATTCGCGTGCGTTCGAGAACCTCGCCGCAGCGCCGCGCGGCCTCGGCGGTGCCGAGGCCGCTGCCGTAGATCGCGCCGACCATCAGGTTCTCGAACACGGTCAGTGTCTCGAACGGCTGCGGGATCTGGTAGGACCGGCCGATGCCGGCATTGCAGCGTTGGGGCGGCGGGGCGCCGCCGAGGTCGCGGCCGTCGAGCCGGATCGTTCCCGAGTCCGGCGCCAGCTCGCCCGTGATCAGGTTGAACAGCGACGACTTGCCCGCCCCGTTGGGGCCGATGATGCCCACGGCTGCGCCTTCGGCGACGGACAGGCTCACCCCGTCGGCGACGACGACGGACCCGAACGCTTTCGAAAGGCCGGTAATCTCGAGCAGCATCGGCGGACAGGCCGGCCGCTGTCCGCCGCCTGCGGGCCGTTCAGGAAAGCGCCTGCATGTCGGAGGTGACCGGGATCTGCGGCGCCGTGCGGTTGTCGGTGATCACGAGATCGTACTTGCCGCCGCCAACATGCCGCCACTGCCCGCCGACCAGCGGGGTCTTGGAAATGTTCTTGGCGGCGAACGGCGGCACGCCCTTCCCGTCCCAGTGGACATTGCCGACTATGGTGTCGAGATTGGTGGATGCGATGGCGTCGCGGATGGCCTCGTTGCTGCCGATGTCGGCGGTCCGCTTGAGGACGTCGACGGCCATCTCGAACAGGCTGTGCACGAAGCCGATCGGCTGCGTCCACTGCTTCCCCGTGGCCTTGCTATAGGCCCTGGCGAGCTCGCCGGACGACTGTCCGGTCAGCGACGAACGGAACGGATGCGCCGGTGTCCACCAGACTTCCGAGGACAGGTTGTGCCCGGCCGCGCCGAGGGCCTCGACCGAGACCGGGAACAGGATCGCCTTGCCGACGCTCGCCGCCTTGGGGCGGAAGCCCTGCTGGCGTGCCTGGGTCCAGAAGGTGGTGAAATCGGGCGGCAGCATGACGCCGGTCATGATCTCGGCACCGGCATTCTTGTAGGCGGTGATCTGGGCCGTGAAGTCGTCCGTCAGATTCTGGTAGCGGCCGGGATCGATGAGCTTGAAGCCCTTGGCGGCCAGCGCCGGCGGGAAGCCCACATTCTTGTCGCCCCAGGCATTGCCGTCGGCGTCGTTGGGATAGGCGGCGGCGACCACCTTGTTGGTGTCGAGCTGCGACCACATGTTGGTGAACACCGCGATGACGTCCTCGAGCCCCCAGAAATAGTGATAGGCCCAGTCGAATGGCTTCCAGCTCTTGGGATCGCCTGGATTGCCCTGCTGGCCGATGAACCAGGGTTGCCACGGGCAGTTGGTCGAGATGCAGGGCACCTCCTCGATCTCGCACTGCGTCGCGACCGGGTTGGTGGTCTCCGGGGTGTTGGCGACCATGATCAGGTCGACCTTGTCGTCAACGATCAGCTCCTTGGCCACTTCGGCCGCGCGGTTCGGGTTGGATTGCGAATCCTTGACGATCACCTCGATCTTGTGGGTCTGCTTGCCGAGCTTGAGACCGTTGCGCATCACCGCGCGGAAAGCATCGGCGGTGAAGTTGTCGCTTTCGCCGAACGGCGCGAGCGGGCCGGTCTGCGGGCTCACATAGCCGAGCTTGATGGTCCGCGCCTGCGCGATCGCGGGAGCCGGGAACGACATGGCTGCTGCCGCGCCGGCCGCTGCCGATGTCGCCACGAAGGTGCGGCGCGTGACCCTGCGCCCCTTTTTGTCTGTCTTCATCTGCTCTCTCCTCCGGTTACTTGTCCTTGGCGACGTGATAGCTCAGCGCGCCGGGATCGGTGAGGTCGGGAACCGTCCAGCCGTCGAGATCGTATTCGGCCAGGCACTGTTCGGCGAACCCCTTCATCTTGTCGACATCGCCGCTCGCCATGGCGCCGAACAGCGCGTAGCGGCGGATCTCCTCGGTCGAGCCGGAATAGTTGATCTCGTAGAGCTCGTGCCGGCCGCCGAACTCGGTCCCTATGGCGTCCCACAGGAGCTTCATCAGCTTGACCCTCTGCTCCGCGTCATAGCCGTTCGAGCCCCGGAGATAGCGGTCCAGATAGGGCCGCAACTCGGGACTGGCGAAGTCCCTGGCATGCGAGTTCAGGAAGATCAGGCCCGAGGCCGCCGTTTCCTCGATGATGTACTTGATCTTCGAATAGGCGAAGCTCATCAGCACCTGGTAGGCGCTCGCCGGCGTCATGTTCGGCAGCAGGTAGTCGCCGAGCCACGGCATCGGGTTGCGCACCATGGCCTCCGTCAGCGACCAGAACATGTTGCGCCAGGCGATGATCTCGCCGACATTGGCCTGGACGCCGCGGAAATCCTTGGTGCCGGCGGCGTCGATCGCCTTGAGAATCAGCCCCGCGATGAAGTCGAGCTTCACCGACAGGCGCGTGCAGCCATGCAGCAGCGCGCGCGGCAGGAATCCGGTTTGCGGGAAGAAGTTGTTGGCCGTGTCCACGTCGCCGTAGACGAAGACGTTCTCCCATGGAATCAGCACCTTGTCGAGCACGAAGATCGCGTCGTTCTCGTCCATGCGGCTCGACAGCGGATAGTCGAACGGGCTGCCCATGACGGTCGCGGTCAGTTCGAACGAGGTGCGGCAGATGAATTTCACGCCCGGTGCGTTGGACGGGATCATGAAGATGGCCGCGAAGTTCTTGTCCTGGACCGGGATCAGCCCGTGATGGGCGACGAACGTGTAGTTGGTCAAGGCCGATCCGGTGGCGACGACCTTGGCGCCGGAAACGATGATGCCGGCGTCGGTCTCCTTCTCGACATGCACGCAGACGTCGGCGACCTCGTTCGGCGGCTTGTCGCGGTCCATCGGGGGATGGATGATCGCGTGATTGACGAACGGCACCCGCTCCTGGCTGAACTTGTACCAGCGCTGCGCGTTCTCCTGGTACGGGTTGTAGAACTCGGCGTTGGCGCCGAGCGTGGCGAGGAACGCCGCCTTGTAGTCCGGCGCGCGGCCGGCCCAGCCATAGGTCAGGCGCGCCCACTGGGCGATGGCGTCGCGCCCGGCAACCGAGTCCTCGACCGTCTTCGGCGCCTTGAAATAGGCCTGGGTCATGCCGCCGGAGCCGGTGTCGGTCGGCGTCATCAGGTTTCCGGCGAGTTCCGGATCGTGCATGGCGTCGTAGAGCCGCGCGATCATGCGCGCCGTGTTGCGAAAGGCCGGGTGCTCGGTGACCTTGTCGACCCGCTCGCCGTAGATGTAGATCGCGCGGCCGTCGTCGATCGAGTCGAGGAACTCGGCCCCGGTCATCGGAGAGGACGATGTCACGTTGCCGATGGTTTCCGGCCGGGCCGCGTACGTGACCTTCTCTTCGAATTGGGGAATGTCGTCCATGAACTGTCTCCGTTGGCGCTGGGATTCCGGTCGATATTGGCCTGTTTGCCGGTTGCGGGCAAGCACAGCGAGGGCACCTTGAAGTCGGGCCGACACTGCCGATACTATGGGCGGCACGGTCCGGCGGCCGTCCGCGGACGCCGGTCCGGAGGGGAGCGGAATTGCAGCACGACGACACCACCGCGGCCGGAATCGACGGCGGCGTGCCGGTTCCCGGTGCGTGGCCCGCCGACATGACGCTGATACCGGACTGGATCTACACCGATCCCGGCATCTACGAACGCGAAAAGGACAGGATATTTCTCGGGCCGCACTGGAACTATGTCGGCCTCGAATGCGAGGCGCCGAACCCCGGCGACTATTTCCGTTCCTATGTGGGCCCGTTTCCCGTGGTCGTCGCGCGCGACGAGGACGGAGAGATCCATGTCTTCGAGAACCGCTGCGCCCATCGCGGCGTCGAGTTCTGCCGCGCCTACCGCGGATCGGGCGAACGCTTCATCTGTCCGTATCACAACTGGACCTACAATCTTCGCGGCGATCTCGTCGCTGTGCCGTTCCGCCGCGGGGTCCGGGGCCGGGGCGGTGCGCCCGCCGGCTTCGACATGGCCGCGCACGGGCTGGCGAAGTTTCGGGTGGCGCGCCGCGGCGGCGTGATCTTTGCGACCGCAAGCGACGAGGTCGAACCCCTCGAGGACTATCTCGGGCCGGGCATCCTCAAGGAGTTCGACGCCACCTTCGACGGTGGCGAGATGCGGCTCCTCGGCGTCCACCGCAATCTCGTCCGCAGCAACTGGAAGCTCTACCAGGAGAACCTCAAGGATCCCTATCATGCGACGCTCCTGCACACCTACCTGACGACGTTCGGACTCTTCGTCACCGCCAACGAGACCAACATTCCGACCGACGCGCGCGGCCGCCATGGCGGCCTTCTGACGCGGCGGCCCGAGGGCCGGCCGGAGGTCACCGAGGAGGAGCAGAGCGACATGCAGGCGTTTCGCGCCGCGATGGAGCTGAACGACCCCCGCGTGCTCGATTTCGTGCGTGAGTTCGAGTCCGGGTGGTCGGCCTCGGTGCTGACGATCTTCCCGACGCTCACGGCGTTGCGCCAGACCAACATCCTCAACACGCGGCTCCTGGTCCCGCGCGGCCCCGATACCTTCATGATGGTCTGGACCGTGTTCGGGCGCGCCGGGGACGACGACGAGATGGTCCGCCACCGGCTCCGCCAGAACAACATCTTCGGCCCCGCCGGCTTCCTCGGAATCGAGGACAACGAGGCGCTTGCCTTCCTCCAGCAGGGCGTGCGGAGGTCGCGCCCGGGCTATGGGCTCGCGATGCTGGGCGACGACGGTGAGCCGGTCGACACCATGATCACCGAACGCGCCATTCGCGGCATGTACCGCTACTACCGCGAAGTGATGAATCTCCGATGACGGCAGCCGCCATGATCCCGGCCGCCTCCGCCGAGTGGCGCGAGATCCGCTTCGCGATCGAGGAATTCCACACCGAATATGCCGCCGTCCTCGACCGCTTCGACCTCGACCGGTGGGTGGAGTTCTTCACCGATGACGCCGTGTACCAGGTCATTGCCCGCGACAACGAGGAGTCCGGCCTGCCGCTGGGGCTGATCTACTGCGAGGGCAAGGCGATGCTGAAGGATCGCGCCTATGCCATCCTGAACACCGAGATGTTCGCACCGCGCTATCTCCAGCTCTCGGTGACCAACACCCGGATCCGCGCCGTCGAGGGGCAGCTGGTGCGCGCGGAAGCCAACTACCAGCTCTTCGAGACCCTCGTCGAGGAGCCGACGCGCGTGCAGCAGGTCGGAAAGTACCGCGACCTGTTCATCCTGGACGGAGGCGCGGTCCTGCTCAAGGAACGCACGTGCGTCTATGACAGCGTGATGATCGACAATTGCCTGGTGTTTCCGGTCTGACGGTGGCGCCTGGCCGGCGAAAGGACTCCGACATGGTACAGCAGCCGCTCGCAACCAAGGGCAACTACTTCCACATCTATGATTTCCGGGTCAGGCCGGGCACCGGTCCCGAGTTCCTCAGGAAATTCGAGGAGTTCGACTATTCCGACGACAATCCGATGCACAAGTCGCCGGCCCAGGTGAAGGACGGCGTCATGCTTCAGGACATCGACGACCCGGACCATTTCTACCTCATCGCCGAATGGGCCGATGTCGAGGAACACCGGAGAATCCTGAAGGAGGTCCAGGCGATGGCGCCCGAGTTCGCCGGCTACATCGAGGATCTCGACAAGGGCGCCTTCGTTCCCAAATATGCCGAGATCGTGTCGTCGACGCCGCAGCACATTCTCGACGCGGCTGAGTGACGCTGCGGCGGCCTGCGGCCCTTCGGGGCTGCCGCCCGGCCGCTCCCGAAAGCGCAGACCTCAGTCGCCCCCGTCGGCCGCGTCCGGAGTGCGCGGCTGCAGGGCGCCGGGGGTAGTGCCGGCTGCGGACCGCGCCGCCGGCGCCTGGTCCGCTGGTTGCGGCGGACGGGCCTCCTCGAGCCGCACCGACGCGGCCGGCGCGCGGCCCGACTTGTCCTCGCCGAAATACACCGTCTGGTGGGGGAACGGAATCTCGATCCCGAGCTCGTCGAAACGGCGCTTGACGCGGCGGTTGAACTCGCGCCCCACGGACCACTGCATGCCGGGGTCGGTCGTGATCCGCCCGCGGATGACGACCGCCGAATCGGCAAGCGCATCGAGCCCCATGATCTCGAGCGGCTCGCGCACCACCGGGCCGAAGGCCGGGTCGGCCCTGAGTTCCTCGCCGATGACGGACAGGGCCCCGATCACCTCGTCGACATCTTCGCGATACGCCACGCCGATGTCGAAGACATGCTGCGAATAATCCTTGGTCATGTTGGTGACCGTGGAAACCGAACTGAAGGGCAGGACATGCACGTTGCCGCCGAGATCGCGGAGACGGATGGTGCGGATCGTGATGTCCTCGACGGTGCCGGTGATGCCGCTGACCGAGATCACGTCGCCGGCGGCGAACTGGTCCTCGGCAAGTATGAAGAAGCCGGTGATCACGTCCTTGACCAGCGTCTGCGCGCCGAACCCGACCGCGAGGCCGACGACGCCGGCGCCGGCGAGCAGCGGTCCGATATCGACCCCGATCTCGGACAGGACCACGAAACCCGAGACCGTGACCGTGACGATCAGGAGCGTCCGGCGGAGCAGGGGAAGCAGCGTGCGCGCCCGGGCGCCCGGCTCGCGGTCGCCGGCGAGCTGGCGCTCGATCATCGCGCTCGCGACCTCCCAGAACAGGGCGGCGGCCGCGACGACGACGGCGATCGAGACCGCGGCGCCGATCACCCCGCGCCCGGCATCGGTGGCGATCCAGGCGAAGGCCTCGATTCCCCAGGCTTCCAGCGCTGCCAGCGCCGCGAGCACGGTGACGATCGCTGTCGCGGCGACATGCAGGATCGCGAAATACCGGTCCGCTCGGGCGGCGAGGGCAGGATAGCGGGCAATGATGTCGGCGCGCAGTCCGAAGACATGGTCGAGGATCCGGTGCGCGGCGATGATCAGGAGCTTGGCCGCGATCACGATCGCGAGGCTGATCGCGCTGGCCTGCAGGACGTACGCGAAGCCGCCCGGAATGCCGAGCATCCAGACGGCGTAGACGGCGCCGAGATAGATCACCGCGAGCACGTGCCAGATGTCGGCGAACCGCCTGCGGAGCAGCCGCAGGCCGGCGAACCCGCTTCCCTCCGGTCCGCGGAGCCAGGCGCCGACGGCCTCCCGGTTCTGGAGCACGAAGATCATTGCCAGCAATGCGAAAACCAGCCCGATGATCCGCGTCAGCGCGATGTGGGCGCCCGCCGCGAGGCCCAGCGACAGCGAGGCTTCGGCCAGGAAGTAGCCGGCGGCGCCGATCGTGGCGAAGCGGCGGACCCACGCCATGAGGTAGTTTGCGCTCTCGTCGCCGAGACCGACGACCCGCAGATTGGCGGCCCGTGGCGCGAGGACCGTCCGCCCGGCCGCGATGACGAGACTGGCGGCAACCGCCGCGTTTATCGTCGCCAGCGCGATGATGCGCGTGAACTCCCGCGGCTCCAGGAGCGCGAGGAGGACGTAGCCGGCGGCGGCGAAGGCGGCCACCGGAAGGAGGTCGAGAATCATCCTCACCGCGAGGAACGGCAGGCGCGTCCACGCGCTCTCCCTCTGCTGGCCCTCCACCGCCGCGCGCGGCGCCGCCAGAAGCCGTCGCGTGGCCGCCCGGATCAGGATGGCGGCAGCAAGGATGAGTGCCAGCTTCCAGAGGAAGTCGAGCCATGTGCGGCGCGCCTCGGGACTTGCCGCCTGATCGCGGAGCCACGCCGCCGCCTGCGACACGCTGAACAGGACCGAGGTGCCGGCGACGAGGTCGGCGGCGAGCCTTCCGGCGCGGCTCTGGAGACCGTCCGCGGCGGGGTCGTCGCGGACCTGGGCGGTTGCGCCGCGCAGCAGTTCGAGCTGGCGCAGCAGCCGCGCGCGGGCCTCCGGATCCCGGAGCGCGGCAGCGAGATCGTCGATCTCGGCGGCCTGCGCCCGCAGCGCGGCGCCGGCGGCCTGCTGCGGGGCCGTGTCCCGCGCCCCTTCATGCGCGTCCTGCGGCTGCGCCGGCAGCGGTGACGCGAGAAGCAGGGCGGCGGCGGCAGGCGCGAGCAGCTTCGGGACGAGGCGGAACAGCAGTTTCATGGCCCCCGGGGCTTGGTCGAGCGATGCGAAAGCCTATATGCTCCGCGTCGCCGTGTCACATGATCCGGCCGTGCCGCCGCGTTGTCGCCTGCGGCCCTGCCGGCACGTGTCGAGGCGGTGCGCCCTGCGCTCCACAACAACAGGATCGTTCTTCCGTGTCTGGCCGCATCTCCGCGACATGGCTCCGGCTGCCACCCAATCTGCGGGGAATCCTGTGGATCCTGATGGGCACGCTCTCCTTTGCCGCCAACGATGTCATGGTCAAGTCGCTCGGCCAGACCATGACGCCGTTCCAGCTGGCGTTCTTCCGCTATTCGCTGGGCTTTCTCATAATGATGCCGATCTTCCTGCGCATGGGGCTGCCGGCGCTGAAGACGAACCGTCCCGGAATCCACGGCGCCCGTCTCGTTGTCGCCTGCATCGCTCAGGTCGGCGTCTTCACGGCGGTCGTGCACCTGCCGCTGGCGGATGCCACGGCGCTGGCCTTCTCGCGCATCCTGTTCACGACGGTGGTCGCCGTGATCGTGCTCCGCGAGATCGTGGGCGGGCGGCGCTGGACGGCGACCGCGGCCGGCTTCGTCGGCGTCATCATCATGGTGCGCCCGGGCGGGGAGATCGACCCGGTGGCGCTGATCGCGATCGGGGCCGCCTGCATGTTCGCGGTGGCCAACGTCATGATACGGATGATGGCGACCACGGAACCGCCGAACCGGATCCTCTTCTTCTACCAGTGCGGCGGCGCGCTGGTGTTCCTCGCCCCGACCATCTGGCTCTGGCAGACGCCTCCGACCATCCATCACTGGGGCATGGCAGGCGCCATCGGCGTCCTGACGACGCTCGGGATGGTCGGGTTCATCCGCGGCTTCGCGGTCGGCGAGGCCAGCGTCATCGGGCCGGTGGAATATGTCCGGCTGATCTTCGCCGCTCTTCTCGGACTGTTGATCTTCGGTGAGGTTCCCGATGTCTGGACCGTTGTCGGCGCGCTGATCATCGTCGGGTCCACGGGCCTGCTGGCCCGTGCCGAGGCGGCGTCGGCCCAGCGGCGGGATGCCGCCGGCAGCCGCCCGCCCGGCTGAACCGGACTGCGGCGCGGCGCCTCATCGCGCGGCCCGCCCGCCGGGTTGCCGGAGCCAGCCGAACTGCCGTTCGGCCGCGCTGACGGCATCGTCGAGCGTGTCGAAGGCGGCCGTGCCGGCGGCGCCCGTCGGACGCCACCCGGCCGGATCCTCGGGGTCGCGCCGCCATTCGTCGTAGCGGTAGCGGCCGTCGCCGGCCCGGAACACGTCGACGCAGCGCAGCCCGTCGGCGCTCTCGATCGATCTGGCGACGATTCGCGTCCCGCCCGGGCGGCGGGATTCGCGTCCGTCGGATTGCCCGGACACTTCCGTTTTCCCGTCTGTGCTGCGCTGTTGACCGGCGCCAGCCGAACCTATATACAGCGCCTGACTTGCATTGAAACCGAATCGCAAGCCGGGGTTTAGCCTTGAAACGCACTTTTCAGCCCAGTGTCCTGGTCCGCAAACGCCGGCACGGCTTCCGCGCACGCAAGCAGACGGTCGGCGGCCGCCGGGTTCTCGCCCGTCGCCGCGCCAAGGGTCGCAAGCGTCTTTCTGCCTGACCGGGCGGCGCCGTGCTTGAGCGCCTCAGGACCCGTCGGCAGTTTCTTCGCGTTGCTGCAGGCAACAGGAAATGCGCCATGCCGGGAGTCGTGCTGCAGGTCGCGGCACAGCCGCCCCATGACCGTTCGTCCCGGGGCGCGATGCGCTACGGCCTGACCGTGAGCCGGCGGGTCGGCAACGCGGTGGCGCGCAACCGGGTGCGCCGCCGTCTGCGCGCAGTGGCCGAGAAGGTCCTGCCGCGTGCCGCCGCCGACGGGCACGACTATGTGCTGATCGGCCGCAAGGCGTCGGCGGGCCGGCGGTTCGACGCGCTGGAGCGGGATGTCGAGACCGGCCTGCGCCGGCTCGGCGCGGCAAGGGAATCGTGAGATGGCCGGAACGCGGCGCTCAGGCATGATGGTGTGCGCGGCGGCATCGCTGCGCCGGTTCGCGACCGGTCTCCTGGTGTGGCTGGTCAAGGGCTACCGGCTTCTCGTCTCGCCGGTGCTGCCTCCGTCCTGCCGCTTCCACCCGACCTGCTCGGGCTATGCGATCGAGGCCCTCAAGGCCCACGGCCCGTTCCGCGGCGGGGCCATGGCGCTGGCCCGCATTGCGCGCTGCCACCCCTGGGGCGGGCAGGGTTTCGACCCGGTTCCCCCGGCGCGGAGATAGGCGGTCATGGACCAGCGCAATCTCATCGCCGCGATCGCGTTTTCCGTCGCCATCCTGCTGGGCTGGCAGGTCTTCATCGAGGCGCCGAGGATCGAGCAGGAACAGGCGCGGCGCCAGGCAGAGGCCGAGCGTGCCGCCGCCCCGCCGCCCGCCGCCGGCGTCACCCCGCCTGCCGCGCAGGCCCCGCCGCCGACGGCTGGTGCTCCGGTGGCCGGCGCGCCCGTGGTGCAGGCGCCGCGCCGCGAGGACGTGCTCGAAGGGGCGCCCCGGGTGCGGATCCGCACCGACCGGGTGACCGGGTCCATACGCCTGGAAGGCGCGCTCATCGACGATCTCACCCTGATCGGATACCGCCAGGAGGTGGAGGAAGACAGCCCCCGCATCATCCTGCTGTCGCCGCCCGATACCGAGAAGCCGTATTTCGCGCGGTTCGGCTGGGTCGCCGCGACGCCCGGGCTCGAGGTCCCGGGCCCCGAGACGGTGTGGCAGGCGGACCGGGCGGAACTGACGCCCGACAGGCCGGTGACGCTGACCTGGACGAGCCCCGCCGGTGTCGAGTTCAGCCAGGTGATCTCCATCGACCGCGATTTCATGTTCTCCGTCGTGCAGCGCGTCCGCAACGCCAGCGCGGGCTCCGTCTCGGTCAGCCCCTACGGGCTGATCTCGATGACGGGGACGCCGGAGACGTCGGGTTTCTGGATCCTGCACGAGGGCCTGATCGGCGTGTTCGACAACCAGCTGAAGGAGGTCGATTACGACGATGTCCAGGACGAGGACGGCGGCCAGATCAGGATCGCGGCGACGGGCGGCTGGCTCGGCATCACCGCCAAGTATTTCGCGACGGCGCTGATCCCGGACCAGAAGGCCGCCAACACCAGCCGGTTCGTGCATACCGCGCCGCAGCAGACCGACAAGTACCAGGCGGACTTCCTGGCGGCGGCGCTGACGGTGGCCCCCGGGGAGGCGGCGGAATTTCCGGCGCGCCTGTTCGCCGGCGCGAAGGAGGTGCTCGTCCTCGACGCCTATGAAGAGGAGCTGGGGATCCCGCGATTCGACCGCCTGGTGGATTTCGGGTGGTTCTACTTCCTGACCAAGCCGATCTTCTACGTCATCGAGTATTTCTACAGGATGCTGGGCAATTTCGGGCTCGCGATCCTGCTCCTGACCGTCATCATCAAGATCTTCTTCTTCCCGCTGGCCAACAAGTCCTATCGCTCGATGAGCCGGCTCAAGACGCTGCAGCCCAAGATGATGGAGATCCGCGAACGCTTCAAGGAAGACCGCCAACGCCAGCAGCAGGCGATGATGGAGCTGTACAAGAAGGAGGGAGCAAACCCGATGTCGGGCTGCTTCCCCATCCTGATACAGATCCCGGTGTTCTTCGCCCTCTACAAGGTGCTGTTCGTCACCATCGAGATGCGCCATGCTCCGTTCTTCGGCTGGATACAGGATCTCTCGGCCCCCGATCCCCTGGGCATCCTGACCCTGTTCGGTCTGGTTCCGTGGGACGTCCCCCAGGCGTTGATCATCGTCAATATCGGTATCTGGCCCATCATCATGGGCAGTACGATGTACCTGCAGCAGAAGCTCAACCCGCAGCCGGCGGATCCGATGCAGCAGAAGATCTTCATGCTGCTCCCCATCGTCTTCACGTTCCTGCTCGGAAGCTTCCCGGCCGGGCTGGTGATCTACTGGGCCTGGAACAACCTTCTGTCGATCGCCCAGCAATGGCTGATCATGCGCCAGATGGGGGTCAAGGCGTCCGGCGAGCTCGTGAGCGCGTCCCAGCCCACTGCGCCGCCGCGCGGCGGGCGCGGCAAGGGCACGGAGGCTGCGGAGGCCGCAGAGAAGACGTCGGCAAAGGCGGACGGCGGTGCTGCGCCCGCGGCTGCCGAGGCTGCGCAACCCAAGAGCCAGAACCGCCGGAAGACGCGGCGCCAGCGCCGCCGCCGATAGGCCGGAACCGGACTCCGGCTGCCGTGAACGGGCGGGACGGGCAACATGACCGGTGACGGGTCGCAGCAGAGCGGTTTTGATGCAGACGCCATCGAGCGCGGGCGCTGGCTGTTCGCGCAGGACTGCGTCTTTGTCGCCGGCGCCGCGGACTATGCGGGCCTTCCCGAGGCGGCGCTGCCCGAGGTGGCGTTCGCCGGACGCTCGAATGTCGGCAAGTCGAGCCTGATCAACGCCCTCACGGGGCGCCGCGCGCTGGCGCGGATCTCGAACACGCCGGGGCGGACGCGCCAGGTGAACTTCTTTCGGCTCCGCGAAGCGCTCATGCTTGCCGACCTTCCCGGTTACGGCTACGCCCGGGCGTCGAAATCCGAGATCCGGAACTGGACGAAGCTGATCTTCGCCTATCTGCGCGGCCGTCCGACGCTGCGCCGGGTCTGTCTTCTCATCGATGCCCGCCACGGCATCAAGGACTCCGACGAGGATGTCATGCGGCGGCTCGACGACGCTGCGGTGTCGTACCAGATCGTCCTCACGAAATGCGACAAGGTCCGGCCCGGCGAGCTCCAGCAGATCGAGTCCGGCGTGTCCACCCGGATCGGGCGGCACGTCGCGGCCCATCCCCACATCCAGCGGACAAGCGCCCTCCGGCCCGAAAGCATGGCGGATCTGCGCGCGGAACTGGCGCTTCTGGCGGCGACCGGATAGCACCCCCGCCCATGGCGGGTTCGCCAGTACGGCGCGTTTCTGCAACAATGACGAAGAGGCGCCGGGAAGAATGGAGGACGGTTCCAGATGACGGCCAAATCGCCTACCCGGGACCAGGTCGCGCGCGCGGCGGAGGTCCTCGGCCTGTCGCTCGATCCGGCAGATCTGGATGAATTCACCGAGATGGTCCGCGGCACCGTCGAGACCTATTACCGGCCGCTCGACCGTCTGCCGGACAATCTGCCGCCGGTGAAATACCCGCGCACCGCCGGACACTTCCCGACCGATGCCGAAGACCCGCTGCGCGCCTGGTATGTCAAATCGACCATAAAGGGCAGCAGGCGCGGAAAGCTGAGCGGCAAGACGGTGGCGATCAAGGACAACATCTGCATCGCCGGCCTGCCGATGATGAACGGCGCTTCGGTGCTCCAGGGCTACGTCCCGGAAGTCGATGCCACCGTGGTGACCCGCACCCTCGATGCCGGCGGCACCATCCTCGGCAAGGCCCACTGCGAGTATTTCTGCTATTCCGGCAGCAGCCACACCAATGCCGCCAAGACCACCCTCAACCCGCTGAACCCCGAATACACGCCGGGCGGTTCCTCGTCGGGCTGTGCGGCGCTGCTCGCGGCCGGCGAGGTCGATCTCGCCATCGGCAGCGACCAGGGCGGCTCGGTCCGGGAACCGGCATCCTTCTGCGGCCTTGTCGGCATGAAGCCGACCTGGGGCCTGGTGCCCTACACGGGGGCGGCGTCGATCGAGATGACGCTCGACCATCTCGGCCCCATGTCCCGGACGGTTGCGGACAACGCGCTCTTTCTGGAGGTGCTGGCAGGCGAGGACGGCCTCGATCCGCGCCAGTACGCGCCGCGTACGGCGCGATACACGAAGGCTCTCGACCAGCCCGCCGACGGGCTGCGCATCGGCATCCTGCGCGAGGGTTTCGGCTTTCCCGACAGCGAGGCCGACGTCGACGAGGCGGTGCGCGCCGCGGCGCAGGTCTTCGCCCGGCTGGGCGCGACGGTCACCGAGATTTCGGTGCCGGCCCACCGCGAACTCGGCATGTCGGTCTGGGTGCCCATCGCCGTCGAGGGCGCCTACGAGCAGATCCTCAAGGGGCTCGGCAATGGCCACAACTGGAAGGGCGCCTACCTGCCGAGCCTGCTCGAGAAGCTGAACGGCTGGCAGTCGAAATCCAACATGTTCTCGGAGATCTTCAAGCTGGGCATGTTGTGCGCCGAACACATGCGCACCGTCCATCACGGCCGCTACTACGCCAAGGCGCAGAACCTGAGCCGGCTGCTGCGCGCGGCCTACGACAGCGCGCTCGAGGAGGTGGATATCCTGCTGATGCCGACCTCTCCCATCAAGGGATCGAAGCTGCCGCCCGAAAACCCGACCCGCGCCGAGGACATGGTGCCGGGCTTCACCCCGATCCCGAACACCGCGCCGATCGACTGCACCGGTCACCCGTCGGTCAGCCTCCCCTGCGCGATGCGCGACGGCCTGCCGGTGGGCATGATGCTGACCGGGCGCCATTTCGACGAGATGACACTCTATCGCGCCGCCCACGCCTTCGAACGGGAGGTCGACTGGAAATCCTGCTGAGCGCCGCATTTGTGCCGTACCGCCTGATGCGGGTACGCTGGCGCAATTGATTCACTCTTTATCGCACACGGAGGACGGACTCATGCACAGACGCAACTGGATCGCCGGGGTGGCCGCCGGCGCCGCGGTCGTCCTGGCGGCAGCGCTGCCGCTGGCCCCGCAAGTCGCGGCCGCCAAGGACAGCGTAGTGATCGCCTGGCCGGTCGATCCCCAAACCTGGGATCCGAACCGGCGGACCAATCCTGCCCTGCAATCGCTTTTCAAGATGGTCTACGACCAGCCGCTTACGCAGACGCCGGACATGAAGCTCGAGGCTGCGCTGGTCACCAAGTGGTCGCTGTCGGAGGACGGCAAGACGGTGATGCTCGACATCCGCGACGACGCCTACTGGCACGACGGCGCCAAGGTGACCTCGGCCGACATCAAGTACACCTTCCTCGAGCGCGGCAAGGCCGGGCACAAGATCGACCTGGCGCGCATCTGGCGGAACGTCGAGGACATCGAGACGCCGAGCGCCACCCGCGCCGTCATCAAGCTGAACAAGCCGATGCCGACCGCGCTCCCGTGGCTGGCATTCCTCGCCAACTACGTGGTGCCGAAGCATCACGTCTCCAAGGTCGGCGTCGAGGGCTTCGCCAGCCAGCCGCTGGGCAGCGGGCCCTACCGGGTGGTGGACTACCAGCGCAATTCGCGCATCGTGCTCGAAGCCTTCGACAAGTACTGGGGGCCGAAACCGAAGATCCGCAAGGTGACCGTGCTGATCATCAAGGATTCCTCGGCCCGCGTCGCGGCGATCCAGTCCGGCCGCGTCGATTTCGCGCCGGACGTGCCGATCCGCGAGGTCGACCGGCTCGGGAAGATGGCGGCGCTGAGCGGCAGGATCTTCCCGATCTCGCGCGTGATCCTGCTCCAGATCCGGAGCGACCGCGCCTTCGCCGACCAGAACGTCCGCCTCGCTGCGCATCACGCGATCAACAAGAAGGCGATCTCGAAGGCGCTCTTCGCCGGCAAGGCGGTGCCGCTGTCGGTCGTCGCGCCGCCGGGCACGCCGGGATACGTGAAGGATTTCGAATTCCCTTACGACCCGGCCAAGTCGAAGGCCCTGCTGGCCAAGTCCGGCTTCAGCCCGGAAAAGCCGATCAAGGTCGGCATGGCTTCCTTCAACGGCGTGTTCCCCGGCGATTACGACATCGCCAGGGCGGTGGTTTCCATGTGGAAGAAGGTCGGCATCGAGGCCGCGCTGCAGGTGATCGAGCAGCCGAAATATTTCGAGCTCAATCGCGGCAACAAGCTGCCTGAGGCGACGCTCTACAGCTGGGACAACGCGGTCGGCGACCCGGAGATGTTCACCGGCTACCTCATGCATCCGAAGCTGCCGTTCTCCGCCTGGAAGGACATGGATGTCGGCGGCCGGGTGATGAAGCTGTTCGGTGTGGTCGATTACGACAAGCGCATCGCGGGCTACAAGGATGTCGCCGTGTACGCGTCCCAGCAGGGCGCCGTCATGCCGCTCCTGCAGTCCGTGACCACCTGGGTGAACAAGACCAATCTGCAGGTGGTGCAGTACAACAATGGCTGGGTGCTGCCGCATAAGTGGTCCTGGAAATAACTCCTGAAGCGCCGGCAATGCGCGCGGCCCCGGTGGCCGCCGCGTTGCCGGCGCTCACCCGCCATATCGCTGCTGCCCGCGCGCCGCGCCGCCCGGGCGGCAGTACCGTGCGATGAGCGGCGAAATCCTCGGCATCGTCGTGCGCCGGATCGCTGTCGCGATTCCGCTGATGCTGCTCGTCTCCCTGCTCGTCTTCGTCGTGCTGCGGCTTATTCCGGCCGATCCGGTCGCGATGTCCGTGCCGCCCAACGCCACGACCGCCGACATCGAGGCGCTGCGGCGCGAGATGGGGCTTCACCTGCCGGTGACCCACCAGTACGTGATCTGGCTCGGACAACTCCTCCAGGGCGACATGGGCAAGTCGATCGCCTTCGGACAGCAGGTCTCGACGCTGATCGGGCAGTCGTTGCCGGCGACGATCGAACTTGCTGCCTTCGGCGCGCTGTTCGCCACGCTGATCGGCCTGCCCGGCGGAGTTCTCCTGTTCCGGCTGCGCGGGCGCCCGGCCGAGCAGGCCGCCGATGTCGGCAGCACTCTGATGATGTCGATTCCGGACTTCCTGTGGGCGCTCTTCCTGATCCTCGTCTTCGGCGTCACGCTGAACCTGCTGCCCTTTGCCGGCCGCTTGCCGCCGGACATGACGGTCCCCCGCCTCACCGGTTTCCTGCTGCTCGACAGCCTCGCGGCCGGCAAGCCCGGCGCTTTCCTGGAAGCGGTGAGGCACATGCTGCTTCCGGCGCTCGCGCTGGCGCTGGGCACCGTGCCGCTCATCATGCGGGTGCTCAGGTCGAGTCTCCTCGACGTGATCGGCGAGGACTACGTGACGATGGCACGGCTCCGCGGCGTGCCGGAACGGCGGGTGGTCAACCGGCACGCGCTGCGCAATGCCCTGCTGCCGACCCTGTCGCTGATGGGCGTCCAGTTCGGCTTCCTGTTCGGCGGCACGCTGCTGGTCGAGGTCATCTTCTCCTATCCCGGCCTCGGTAACCTGATGGTTGAGGCGGTGCGCAACACCGACCTGCCGATCATCCAGGGCGCCGCGCTGATCTTTGCGCTCGCCGTGCTGACCATCAACCTGGTCGTCGACGTGTTCTACATCGTCGTCAACCCCAAGCTGCGGCGTGCCCGGTGAACGCGGCGTCGCCCCGCGTCGGCGAAAGCGCGCTCAGGCGGGCCCTGCGCTCGGGCCGCGTCGTCGTTGGCGGGGCGATTCTCGCCGTGCTCCTGTTCTGCGCCCTCGCGGCACCGCTGATCGCGCCCTTCGATCCCAACGAGCAGGACCTGCTGAACACGCTCAAGGGACCGTTCTGGACCGGGACCGCGGCCGAGGGCTTCTGGCTCGGCACCGACAGCCTGGGACGCGACACCCTGTCCCGCCTGATCTACGGCACCAGGGTCGCGCTTTTCGTAGCCGTGTGCGCCGCGGTCGGCACGATGCTTGCCGGCACGACGCTCGCCCTGCTCGCCGGCTATTTCGGCGGCGTGGTCGACTGGGTGATCTCGCGGGCCGTGGACCTGTGGATGTCGTTCCCGCCGGTCGTGCTGTCGCTCATTCTCATCGTTGGTTTCGGCGTGGGCATCGGCAACGTCATCCTGGCGATCATCCTCGTCGACTGGACCCGCTTCTGCCGGGTGGTGCGCAGCGACGTGCTGGTGATCCGTCGCCAGGATTATGTGGACGCCGCAAGGTTGTCCGGATTCTCCCATCTGCGCACGATGGTGCGCGAGGTGCTGCCGGCCGCGGCGCCGCTGATCATCACGCTGATGAGCCTCGAGATGGGTATCGCCGTGATCGTCGAGGCGATCCTCAGTTTCGTCGGCATGAGCGTGGAGGCGAGCATTCCGGCCTGGGGCGTGATGATCGCCGATGCCCGCGACTACATGTACCAGTCGGCCTGGGGGCTGGTTCTGCCGATCGTCGCCATCGTCATGACCGTGCTGGCCTTCAACCTCCTCGGCGACGGTCTGCGCCGGACGTTCGACGCCCGGCTGGAGCAGCATTGAGCGCGCCGGCATGTCGCTCCTTGCCCTGAAAGACATCAGCGTGACGACGCAGGCCGGCGGGCGGCGGATCGACGTTCTGCGGGACGTCTCGCTTGCGGTCGGCCGTGGCGAGCTGGTCGGCGTTGTCGGCGAATCCGGCGCCGGCAAGTCCATGCTGGGCCGCCTGATCGCGGGCATGCTGCCGAGGGATTTCTCGGTGAGTGCCGGTAGCGCCGCCTTCCGCGACCGTGACCTGCTGGCCATGCCGGCGCGCGAGCGGACCGGGCTGCTGGGCGGCGCCATCGCCTTCGTGCCCCAGCATCCCATGACGTCGCTCAATCCCGTGCTGTCGCTTGGCGCGCAGTTCGACGAGCATCTCAGGCGCCTCGGTCACGACGGCAAGGGGGCCCGGCGCGAACTGGCGATCGCCGCCCTCGATGCCGTCCATCTGCCGCACCCGGCAGATCTCCTTGCCCGCTTCCCGCACCAGCTCTCCGGCGGCCAGTGCCAGCGGGCGCTGATCGCCATGGCCTTTGCCGGCAGGCCCGACCTCATCATCGCCGACGAGCCGACCACTGCGCTGGACGTGATCACGCAGGCCAGGGTCATGGAACTGATCGGTGAACTGCAGCGCGACAGCGACACCGGCCTGCTGTTCATCACCCACGACCTGCGTCTCGCGGCGCAGCATTGCCAGCGAATTGCCGTCATGTATGCCGGCGAGATTGTCGAGACCGGACCGGCGGCGGCCCTGCTCGGCGATCCGCTTCATCCCTACACGCGCAGCCTGATAGCCGCCAATCCGGGGATCAGCGGGCCGATCCGGCGGCTCACGGCGCTGCCCGACCACATGCCCGGCCTCAGCGGCTTCGCCGACCTGCCCGGCTGCCGCTTCGCGCCGCGCTGCCCGGTGCGAGACGAGGATTGCGCGGCTGCCTGCTCGCCGCTGACAGAGGTCGCGCCGGGACGCCTTGTGCGCGGCACCGGGAGCTGCCTGGAGCGTCAGCCGGACGCGGCGGCGCACGGCGAACTCGCCCTGGCGTCGGTCGATGCCGCCGCCGGGCCCATCCTCTCGGTCAGCGGGCTGGGCAAGACCTTCCGGTCCGGCCGCGACTGGCTGGGCCGCCGCCGCCCGCCCGTGGTGGCGGTCGACGACGTCAGCCTCGACATCGCGCCCGGAGAATTCGTCGGGCTGGTCGGCGAAAGCGGCAGCGGCAAGTCGACGGTCGCCCGACTCCTCCTCGGCCTCGAGACGCCGGATGGCGGGCGCATCTTGGTCAACGGCCAGGACATAACCGGCCCGTTCCAGCGCACGGCGAGGCAGCGCGTCGAGCTGATCCAGATGATCTTCCAGGATCCGCAATCGGCGCTCAACCCGCGCCAGCGGATCGGCCGCTTGGTGACGCAGTCGATGGAGGTGCGGCGTCCGCCGGCACGCTGGCCCGAACGGCTGGAGCGGGCGCAGGAACTGCTGCGCCAGACAGGCCTTGCTCCGGACACGGTCGCCCGCTATCCGGTCCAGGTCTCCGGTGGGCAGCGCCAGAGGGTCAATATCGCCCGTGCGCTCTGCGCCGCGCCCACGGTCCTGGTCGCCGACGAGATCGTCTCGGGTCTCGATGTTTCGGTGCAGGCGCAGATTCTCAACCTGCTCCTCGACATGCGCGACCGAATGCGGATTTCCATGCTCTTCATCAGCCACGACCTCTCGGTCGTGCGCTATCTGTGCAGCCGGGTGGCCATCATGAATCGCGGCCGCATCATCGAGCAGGGGCCGACGGAGCAGGTCTTCGGCGCACCGCAACACGACTACACCAGGGCTCTGCTCGCCGCAGTCCCCTGAGGCGGCCGGACACGCGGCTTCCGCCCGAACCACCTTCTATGCGACCTTGACCGCCACGCCGCCCGCTATCGCTTGAACGCCGGACCGCGCCGGTGCTGAAGGGCCTCGTCGTTTAAGGCCCACTCAATCAGCCCCGTGCCCCGGAACCCTGTGGGCTGGACATCGAACACGGACTTCGTCACATCTTATATTCGGGTTGCACATCCCTTGTGCAAAGCGTCACGCACTGTTCCTGAGCAAGGGAGCGGAAAGCGATCATGGGCCCCATCGCCCATCAGCCTGGGAAAGCCGAACCGGAAGAGGATGTGAGCACCGCTGTTGCTCCAGAAATCTTGGTTTTGGCCGGCACCCATGATGGCAGAGACAGAAAACGACAGAACACCTGAACCATGCAAATTGGATAGACTCATGCCAGAGACCCCACACTCTATCCCCCCGGACATCATCTATCAGAAGGTAGTGGCAGATTCGCAGTTCTCGCTTCACTATTTGCGCTTGGTGGATGCTGTTGTTGATGGGGCAACCAATCTGCGCAATAACGCCGAGACTTCGGAATCCGCAATCATGCAAGTTCTCGCCGTGCTCCAGAATGGCGGATTTGAAAAACCTCTGGATCCGACGGGCGCTCTGGCGTCGCTCGCCGTTTCTGCAGAGGCAGTCGTAAAGGAAGCCATTTCTGCCCTTCGTGAACATGACGATGCATTGGAAGGGCCGGCTTTTTCCGGAGAACATGTCGAGGCCATGTCCGACAGCAGCCAGGGCGCTATCCATGCATTCGAAAGGCTCCATGACGCGATGGTGGACCTGCGGTGGGCCATCGTCGAGCATGACGCGGACCTTGAAGAGCCCGAGGACAAGGTATTCGAAACCGTCGAAGAGCTTGTAGCTGACCTCAAAAATCTCTAACGAATGGCCCTCGGCATCACAAACTTCCGGTGGCCGAACCGCTTCGTCAGGGCTTATCGCAAACTCAACGAACAGTATCAGGGGGCGCTCGGCGAACTGCGGAACGACACCACGCTTCCTTCCAGCCGCAACCTCGAAAAAGTGCGATCCCGCAAACACATCCGGGCGATCCGCGTCACAAGGGGCATTCGGCTGACGTTCGAAGTCGAGAACGGAACCTGCGTTCTCCGCAATGTCGGCGAGCACGACAAGATTCTGAGCAACCCGTAGCTGGAGGCCCGCGATGCCAACTCCTTGCACCCTGGCCAATCCTCCGCGATTCCTTCTCCTGTCGTTGCGACGCTTCCCCCGGCTTCCGGGCGCCGGTACATGGGAGGGGCCCCAATGATTGACCTCGAAAAATACATGGCAAACGGCAAGGTGCGGAACCTGTCCGACAGGGGCCGCGGCCTCGGCGCGCGCAGGGAAGTCGGCATGGACGATCTCGACCGCCGCGCCGGCAGCGTGACGGTGCACCGGCCGGTTCGAGCCGCTCATGACGGCGGCGGACCTGGACGGTATCATGGCAGGCCCGGATGTGCCGGCCGGGTTTCGGGGACGCGCGGAGAGCGCATCGTCCGGGGCCGGCATTCTCCCGCCATCATCAGCCACTGCGTCCTCAGCCGGGAACACGTCCTATGAAACTGACCGACTTCAAGGTGCTGACCTTCGACTGCTACGGAACCCTCATCGACTGGGAAAGCGGCATGATCGGGGGGCTCGGGGACCTGATCCGGAGAGCCGACCGCGAACTGACGCGGGACGAGATTCTCGGGGCGCATGCCCGCCACGAGAGTGCGCAGCAGAAATGGACGCCGGCCAAGCGCTACGACGAGTTGCTGGAGGTCGTCTACAGGCGTCTGGCCGAGGAATGGGGCGTGAGCGCGACCCGGGCGGAGTGCGAGGCCTACGGCCGCTCCGTCAGGAACTGGCCCGCCTTTGCCGACTGCCGGGATGCGCTCGCCTACCTGAAGCGGCATTACAGGCTCGTGATTCTGTCGAACGTGGACAATGACAGCTTCGCTGCGAGCAACGAGAAGCTCGGCGTCGAGTTCGACGCGATCTACACCGCCGAGGACATAGGATCCTACAAGCCTGCAGACCGGAACTTCGAGTACATGCTGGAGAAGCTCGCGGCCATGGGTATCGGAAAGGGCGATATCCTGCATACGGCGGAGAGCATGTTCCACGACCACGGCCCGGCAAACAGGTTCGGCCTCACATCGTGCTGGATCTACCGCCGCCATGCCGAGGGCGGTTTCGGTGCCACCATGACTCCCGGAGAAATGCCGGGGTACGAGTTCCGCTTCGACTCGCTGGCTGCAATGGTCGAGGCGCACGGCGAAGCGCTCGGCGGCAGCTGACCGGCGGTCGTGAGACGGGCCCGGACGGGCGCCCCTGGATCACGCAGCGTGGGAGCACACCCGGCGCGGCTGCCTTCGCCCCGCGGGCGGGTGTGTGATATACCGCGCGCAGCAGTTTTCCTCCCGAGGATTTCACGATGGCCGCAGCCGCGAAAGACGACGGTTCGAAAGATCCGCCGAACGCCAGATCACTCCTGCGCACGGCCCGGACGCTGTCGGAAGCGCTGCCCTATCTGCAGGAGTTTTCGGGCAGGACTTTCGTCATCAAGTATGGCGGGCACGCGATGGGCGACCCCAGGCTCGCGGAACTGTTCGCGCGCGACATCGTTCTCCTCAAGCAGGTGGGAATCAACCCGGTCGTCGTTCACGGCGGCGGACCGCAGATCGGCCGCATGCTCGAACGGCTCCAGATCAAGAGCCAGTTCGTCGACGGGCTCCGTGTCACCGACCGCGACACGGTCGAGATCGTCGAAATGGTTCTTGCCGGCGCGATCAACAAGGAAGTCGTGTCCGAAATCAACCGGGCGGGCGGGACCGCCGTCGGGATCTCCGGAAAGGACGGGAACCTGATCCGGGCGCGCAAGCTTCGCCATGAGCGCAAGACGGATTCGAACATCGAAAAGGTGGTCGATCTCGGTTATGTCGGCGAACCGGTCGAGATCAACAATCTCGTGCTCGACGTGCTGGCGGGTTCGCACATGATCCCGGTGATCGCGCCGCTCGGCGTGGGCGAGGACGGGGAGACCTTCAACATCAACGCCGACACCGCGGCCGGCGCCATTGCCGGCGCCGTCGGCGCCGCAAGGCTCATGATGCTGACCGACGTGGCTGGCGTGCTTGATACCGGCGGCGACCTGGTCAGCGAGATCGACACGAGCCAGGCGCGGACCATGATCGGGGAAGGAACGATCTCCGGCGGGATGATCCCCAAGGTCGAGACCTGCCTCGATGCCGTTGCAAGCGGCGTCGAAGCCGCGGTCATCATGGACGGGCGGGTTCCGCATGGGCTCCTTCTCGAGCTGTTCACCGAACACGGGGCCGGAACCATGATCCGGCGCGAGACGGAAAGTTCCGGCCCATGAAGCCCGGAAACCTGCCGCGGGCTCGCGGGCTCGGCGATGTCGATACCTGGATCTTCGACCTCGACAACACGCTCTACCGGATGAGCGAGCGCATGACGGCCCAGATCGACGATCTCATGGGTTCCTTCATCCGCGAGCTCCTCGGAGTCGGCAGGGACGAGGCCTACAGGGTGCAGAAGGACTATTTCCGGAAATACGGGCTCACGCTGCGCGGCCTGATGCTGCATCATGCCGTCGACCCCGACGCTTACATGGAGCATCTCTCGGCGCTCGATCTCTCGGACATCGGGCCCGATCCCGATCTCGGAAGGGCGATCGGCAGGCTGCCCGGGCGCAAGATCATCTACACCAACATGTTTTCCGGCCATACCGAGAAAGTCGTCCGGCGCCTCGGTTTCTCCGGGTTTTTCGACGGGGTGTTCGACATCGGCACAGCCGACTATGTTCCGAAGCCCGCGATCGAACCCTATCGGAGCCTCTGCAACCGCTACGATGTCGATCCGCGGCGCGCCGTCATGATCGAGGACATTGCGAGGAACCTCGAGCCCGCAGCGGAACTCGGCATGGGCACGGTCTGGCTTCGGAGCGGCCCGCGGAGAGGACCGGAGGTCACCGAGACGGACCATATCGACTATGTCATCGACGATCTCGCCGCCTGGCTGGACGCCGTGGCGGACGAGCTTTCTTCGGATTGCGTGACGTGACGGCGCTGGCCGGCTGCACGGGCCCCGGTCACGGGTGGCGGGTCTGCGAGAACTGCGGGAGAGGAACGACATGAACGCACAGGAACTTGAAAAGGCGATTGACGAGATCTGGGAAGATCGCGACGCCATCGGGCCGGACAGCACCGGTCCTGGCCGCGACGCGATCGAGGCGGCTCTCGACGGGCTCGATTCCGGAGCGTTGCGCGTCGCCGAGAAGGGCGACGACGGCTGGTCCGTCAATCAGTGGCTGAAAAAGGCGGTGCTGCTGTCGTTCCGCATCTACGACATGACGCCGCTGCCCGGGGGGCCGACCTTTCCGGGCATCGGCGAGAGCCCCTGGTTCGACAAGGTTCCCTCGAAATTCGCCGGCTGGGACGACGCCAGGTTCCGCGAGGCCGGGTTCCGTGCCGTCCCCAACTGCACCGTCCGCCGCTCGGCCTATCTCGCCCCGGGCGTGGTGCTCATGCCGAGCTTCGTCAATCTCGGCGCGTATGTCGATTCGGGAACGATGGTCGATACCTGGGCGACCGTCGGCTCCTGCGCGCAGATCGGCAGGAACTGCCACATATCCGGCGGAGCGGGCATCGGCGGCGTGCTTGAGCCGCTGCAGGCGGATCCGGTGATCATCGAGGATGACTGTTTCGTCGGTGCGCGTTCGGAAGTGGCCGAGGGTGTCATCGTCGAACGCGGCTCCGTCCTCTCGATGGGTGTGTTCCTGGGTCAGTCGACCCGGATCGTCGACCGCGCGACGGGCGAAGTCCATTACGGCCGCGTGCCAGCCTATTCGGTGGTCGTTCCGGGAACGCTGCCGGGACGGAAACTGCCGGACGGGAGCGACGGGCCGTCGCTTTACTGTGCGGTAATCGTCAAGCGCGTGGACGAGCAGACACGTTCGAAGACGTCACTCAACGAGCTGCTCAGGGACTGATCGCCATTATCGACGCTCTTGATCTCTCGCGCGATCTGATCCGCCGGCCGAGCGTGACGCCGGCGGATGCCGGCGCGCTCGACGTCCTCCAGTCTGCCGCCGAGGGGCTGGGATTCGCCTGTCATCGGCTGACCTTCAGCGAAGCCGGCACCGACGACGTCGACAATCTCTATGCGCGCCTCGGCACCGGGGCGCCGAATTTCTGCTTTGCCGGCCACACCGACGTGGTCCCGCCCGGCGATGCCGGGTCGTGGCGTTCCGACCCGTTCGGCGCCGTGGTCGCCGACGGCGTGCTTTACGGACGCGGCGCAGTCGACATGAAAAGCGCGATCGCCGCCTTCGTGGAGGCGGTGGCGCGCTTCCGGGAACGGCGCGGCGGCAGTTTCGACGGCTCGATCAGCCTCCTGATCACGGGCGACGAGGAAGGCAAGGCAATAAACGGGACCAAGAAGGTCCTTGAATGGATGGCTGGCCGCGGCGAGACCATCGATGTCTGCCTGGTCGGTGAGCCGAGCAACCCGCTGGCGCTTGGCGACATGATCAAGATCGGGCGTCGCGGGAGCCTGACCGGAAAGCTGGTCGTCACCGGCGTCCAGGGGCATACCGCCTATCCGGACCTGGCCGACAATCCGCTGCCGCGCCTGATCGGCATGCTGTCGGCGATCGCCGGGACGCCGCTCGACGAAGGCACTGCCCATTTCCAGCCGTCCAATCTCCAGTTGACTACGATCGATGTCGGCAACCCCGCACCCAACGTCATCCCCGAGCGGGCGAGCGCCGGTTTCAACATCAGGTTCAACGACCTGCACACGGGCGACAGCCTGACATCGTGGCTACACGAGCAACTGGATGGCGTCGGCGGGGATTACGACCTCGATATCCATGTCTCGGGCGAGGCGTTTCTAACCCCGCCGGGCGAGTTTTCGGAGCTCCTCGTTCGCGCGGTGCGCGAAGTCACGGGCAGGGAGCCGGAGTTGGGCACCACCGGCGGCACCTCGGACGCCCGTTTCATCAAGGACTACTGTCCTGTGGCCGAGTTCGGACTCATCGGTCAGACCATGCACAAGGTCGACGAGCGGATCGCGGTCTCCGACGTGCGGGCGCTGGTTAATATCTACGAGGCAGTGCTGGACGGGTATTTTGCTGGCGGTGCCTGACGGGCCCTCCGTCAGGCAGGGTTGCCACGACCGCGCTGGCGGATCGGCGCATCAGAACAGCTTATGACGTCATTGCAATGACTTTTCCGGCCCGAGAACCACATTGAACGTCGACGACGAGATCCTCGAGACGGCGAAGTCGATTGCGGGAGAACGAAATCTCTCGTTGGGCGCGGTGCTGTCCGAGTCGGTGCTGTGCGGATTGCAGCAGGCGATGACAATCCGGCACGAGCGAAAAGGGTTCCCCGTGTTCGAGGTCTCTGACGACAGCACGCCTCTCACCCTTGATCGCGCCAAGCGGTATGAGAACGAGTCCTGACCTTCCTTCTTGATGCCCGGATTAAACTCCGAACTGCAACACGTTGATTGTCTCTCCACGGAGGTGGTGCAGAGGGCGGGGTCAATCGTAGCTCACCGCCGTCAGACAGAGCCCGCAGGCTGGCGCGGTTGGCCCCCCCGCGGCCCGATCGCGGGCCTCGAGCGCTGCTGCGACATCGTCTGCGGACCGTCGTCCCGCGCCGACGCGCTCGAGCGTTCCGACCATGTTGCGGACCTGGCGGTGGAGAAACGAGCGCGCCTCAGCCGTCACGCGGATCTCGTCGCCGACCCGGCGGACCTCCAGCAGGTCCAGGGTCTTCACCGGCGATTTTGCCTGGCATTCGCTGGCGCGGAAGGTGGTGAAGTCGTGGTGGCCGACCAGCCGCTGCGCGGCCCGGTCCATGGCCTCCGCGTCGAGTGGCGGTCCGACATGCCAGACCTGTCCGCGGTCAAGGGCCGGCGGCGGCCGGCGGTTGAGAATGCGGTAGAGATAGATGCGCCTCGTGGCCGAGAAACGTGCATCGAACCCGTCGTCGACTTCTTCGGCCTCAACGACGGAAATTCGCTGATTCCGGAGATGGGCGTTCACGGCGGAACGAAGCGTATCCGCGTCGCCGGCCCCGGCGAGATCGACATGGGCAACCTGACCAAGCGCGTGCACGCCGGCGTCGGTCCGCCCGGCGCCGAACACGCGCACGGTTTCACCCGAATACGCGAATACGGCCTCCTCGAGAGCGGCCTGTATGGACGGTCCGTTCTGCTGGCGCTGCCAGCCAACGTACCCGGTGCCGTCATACTCGACGGTCATGCGGTAGCGCGTCATGCGAGTACGGTTCCCGGAGGGAGGGCATAGCCGCGCAGAAATTCTTCCGCGGCCATCGCCGGCCTGCCGGCGCGCTGGATCTCCTCTATCGCGAGTGCATCCTTTCCGCAGGCGACGCGAAGCGGTTCGCCGATCACCGTTCCCGGTGATCCCGGCCCCGGAACGACCCGCGCCCTCAGGATGCGGAGGCGCGCGCCTTCGTGTTCGCACCAGGTCCCGGGCCACGGGTTGAACGCCCGGATCCGGCGCTCTGTCGCGGCCGCGTCATCCGACCAGTCGATCCTGCCTTCGCCGCGCGCGAGGCGCGGCGCGTGGGTCGCGTCTTCTTCCTCCTGCGCCCTCGGTTCCGGAAGGGCCGACCGCAGCGTTTCCGTCACCAGCCGGGCGCCCAGTGCCGCGAGCCGATCGTGCAGAACCGAGGCCGTGGTATCGGGACCGATTGCGACCGGGGTGGCGCAGAGGATGGGGCCAGTGTCGAGGCCTTCGTCCATCTGCATGAGGGTTATCCCGGTCTCGCTGTCTCCCGCGGCGATGGCGCGCTGGATCGGCGCGGCGCCGCGCCATCGCGGGAGGAGCGACGCATGGACATTGATGCAACCCTGGCGTGGCGCCGCGAGAATCGCGGCCGGCAGCAGCAGCCCGTACGCGGCGACGACGGCGATATCGGCATCGAGGCTTGCGAACGCCGCCTGCTCCTCGGCGGCCCCGAGACCGGACGGGGTGCGAACCGCGATGCCGTTCGCCGATGCGAACTCATGCACCGGCGAGCGTTGTTCGCGATGCCCGCGGCCCGCTGGCCTCGGCGCGCGCGTATAGGCGCAGAGAATTTCGTGGCCGTCGGCGACCAACGCCTCAAGAGTGGTGACCGCGAATTCCGGCGTTCCCATGAAGACGATTTTCTGTGGCGGCATTCTGCCGGGTCTCCCGCGTTCGCGCGGATGGCAGGGTCAGGCGTGGGCCCCGACCTTGCTGGCGCGGGCGCGCTTTTCCTTCTTCAGCTTGCGGAGAATGATGCCGCGGCGTACGGCCGAGAGGTGATCGACGAACAAGATGCCGTCGAGATGATCGATTTCGTGCTGGAGGCAGGTTGCCATTATGCCATGGAAGTCTTCTTCCCGGCGGCAGTTGGAATGGTCGATATAGGAGATGCGCACGCGGTCCGGACGGTCGATTTCGGCATAGTGCTCCGGCAGCGACAGGCACCCTTCGTCGTAGGTCAGCATCTCGTCCGACGTGCCGATGATTTCGGGATTGGCCATCCGGACCGGCTGCGGCTCTTCATCGTGACGGGCGACGTCTGCAACGATGACGCGCTGCAGGCGTCCGACCTGCGGCGCCGAAAGGCCGATTCCCGGCGCGGCGTACATGGTCTCAAGCATGTCCTCCATCAGACGCCGAACATCGTCGTCGACGGCCGTCACGGCGGTCGATACCTTCTTGAGCCGTCGGTCCGGCGCGATCAGAATCGGCAGGATTGCCAAGTGCCTGTCCTTCCATGCGGTGAATTCCCGGGCGTTATACCATGTTCGGCAGGGCGCTGAAGCCCGGACGGCGGCCGGAATCGCGCGCCTGGCCACCATTTTACCGGTGGACTCCCGCCCGCGGCCGGCCTCGTCCCGTCTCCCGCTTGCTGGTAAATTCGAGCTGTGTCCGCACTTCGTTCGCGACGCCGGCGACGCGCCGCCCCGTCGCCGCGGACTCCGTGAGTCATGCCGCCGTCGCGGCTCCCCCGCCAGGAGGTCGTTCGTGCAGCCGATCATCGCTTCGCTGGAAAACGGCGGGCTCATTCTGGCCGGAGCGGCGGCGGTTGCCGCAGCCGCCCTGATTGTTGCCATGCTGGCCGTGTCGAGGTCGCGACGGAACCGCCGCGACCTCGAATCGGTCAGGGACTCCATCGACCAGGTCCGGAGCATGCTCGAGCGCATCTTCAATGCGCCGGGTGCGATGGGCGCGTTCGGCGAGTTCTTTCTTCAGGAGCTGGTGGAAGATGTCCTGCCGCAGTCCAGTTACGAGTTCCAGGCGAGGCTCGGCAACGGCAGGATCGTCGACTGCCTTATCGCCTTTCCCATGCCGCCGGGCCCGGTCCCCATAGACGCCAAGTTTCCGCTCGAGACCTACGAGGCGTATCGCAAGGATCCCGACGACAGGGCCGCGCGGGGAAAGTTCGAGAAGGCGGTGCGCGGCCATGTCCGGGACATCGCGGAAAGATACATCGTTCGGGGAGAGACCGCGGAATGGGCGCTGATGTACGTGCCGTCCGAGGGCATTTTCGCCACGCTTCACTCGGCGCCCTTCAGGGAGGTCGTGAGGGAGGCGCACGGCCGCCGTGTCGGAATAGTGTCGCCCGCGACGACGATGGCCTTGCTCCAGACAGTCCGTGCCGTCATGCAGCATGCGCACATGGTGGAGCGTACCGATGACGTGCTCGAGCAGCTCGGCATCATTGCCGGAGAAACCGACAAGCTCGAATCGCGGGCCCGGGATCTCGACAGGCAGTTCAACAATGCCAGGGAGACGCTGCACAAGGTCCTGACGCTGGTCGCGGCCATCCTGCGGCGGACGAGGACGATCGGGAACGAATGACCGCGGAAAGATCCTCCGGTCGACTCGGACCGGGGATCGCCGCGGCAAGCCGCCGGCCCTACGCCGGAAGGCGCGCCTTCATCGCCGTCAGAAGCGTTCCGTCGTCGAGATAGTCCAGTTCGCCGCCGACGGGCACGCCGTGCGCAAGCCGGGTGACTTTCGGAGCCTGTTCGCCGGAGACGGGTGTTTTGGCAATCCGGTCCGCGATGTAGTGCGCCGTCGTTTGTCCATCGACGGTAGCCGAAATGGCCAGGATCACCTCCTCGATGCCGCCCGCAGCGACGCGTTCGGTCAGCTGCGCGATCCGAAGGTCTTCCGGACCGCGCCCGTCGAGCGCGGACAATACGCCGCCGAGCACGTGATAGATGCCGTCGAACGACCCGGCGCGTTCGAGCGCCCAGAGGTCCGCGACACCCTCGACAACGCAGACAACGGACCGGTTCCGCCGCGGGTCCATGCAAATGCCGCAGGGGTCGGCGGTATCGAGGTTGCCGCACACGCGGCACTCCCGCACCGACTGCGCGGTGTCGTTCAGCGCTTGCGAGAGCGGATCGAGGAGGGTCTCCCGATGCCGGATCAGGTGAAGCGCCGCCCGTCGCGCCGAGCGAGGACCTAGCCCCGGAAGCCGGGCCAGCAACCGGATCAGCTGTTCGATCTCGTTGGACGCCATGCGAAGCCGATCAATCCGTGCCGCAGATCAGAACGGGAGGGGCATTCCCGGGATCTGCAGCCCGCCGGTGACCTTCGACATCTCTTCAGTCCTGTGATCCCTGGACTTGGCCGTGGCGTCGTTGAAGGCGGCAAGCACAAGGTCCTCGATCACGCCCGCATCCCCGTCGCCGAGCAGTGCCGGATCGATCGTTACCTTGCGGGCGTCTCCGAGGCCGTTCACGACGACCGTGACCATTCCGCCGCCGGAGGAGCCCGGGATTTCGGCGTCGGAGAGCCGTTCCGTGGCCTCTTCCATGCGCGCCTGCATGTCCTGAACCTGTTTCATCAGGTTGCCGATGTTCTTCATCCTAATCCTCCGCCGGTAGACATAGCGCCGGGGTAGTCGCCGAATTCGTCGTCTTCGTCCTCGTCGGGAAGGGGGACCGCTTCGGCGTCCGCCAGCCCGGCATCCGCAGGCGGCGGGACGTTTCTCACGTCGACGACCTTGGCGTCCGGAAACGCTTCGAGCGCGGTTCTGACGATCGGGTGCTGCAGCGCGGCGTCCTTGCGCTGTTTCTCCCGTGCTTCCCGCTGTTGCCTCAGCGGTGGTGCCCCCTCTTCGGAACTATCCTCGACCATCCATGGGCGGCCGGTCCATTCCGCAAGGCACTGGCCGACCTGCCTCGCGAGATCACGCGGCGCGTCCTTGGTGATCCTCAGGGAAATCCGTCCGACGGCGAACCGGACGAGGTGAACATTGTTGGCGAGGTAGGCATGCAGCAGCGGCTCGCCGTTGATCCGGAACAGGTCGACGGCCTGCTCGAAGGTCATTGGCAGGCTGTTGCGGTCGTCGACCGGTGGCACATCGAATTCGTCGTCCGCCGGAATCGCGGCCTCGCGATCCGGCGGCGGCCGGGTATCTGCCTCCGGGGTGCCGGACGATTCCGGTTCCGGTGCCGGCCTTTCGGCGGACGGCGCCGGCGCGGCGGCTCCGGCGCTGTTTCCGCCCGCGGCTGGAGCGGATGCGGCCCGGCCGCGCTGGTCGGCGAGGTCCCGCACGATCTTGTCCGGCGGTGGCAGGTCGGCAGCGAACGCGATGCGCACGAGAACCATCTCCGCAGTCTGCGCGGCCGACATCGCGCCGCTTACTTCACCTATGCCCTTGAGGAGCAGCTGCCAGGTCCGCGTCAGCACGGGAATTGTCAGGCGTTCCGCGATCTCCCGGCCTCGCTTGAGATCGATGTCGGAGGCAGGAATGGCGCGCGACCCTTGCGGGGCCGCCTTCAGGCGGGTCAGCCAGTGAGTGATTTCAGCAAGGTCGCGCAGAATGACGAGCGGCTCCGCGCCAGCTACGTACATGGCATCGAAACGCTCGAGCGCCGCGGCGATGTCGCCCTTCATGAGGTGCTCGAAGAGATCGAATATCTGGACATGCTCGGCGACGCCCAGCATGTCGCGCACCAGCTGTTCGCCGATCTCGGAATTGGGACCGGCATGGGCGATGGCCTGATCGAGCAGCGACAGCCCGTCTCGGACCGATCCGTCGGCGGCGCGGGTGATGAGGGAGACGGCGCCCGGCGTGACGCGGACATCCTCCTTGTCGGCGATCGTGGCGAAATGATCCGCCAGGACGTCGAAATTCACGCGCCGCAGGTCAAAGCGCTGGCATCTGGACAGCACCGTGACCGGGACCTTCCGTATCTCCGTCGTCGCGAAGATGAACTTTATGTGTTCCGGCGGCTCTTCGAGCGTCTTGAGCAGCGCGTTGAAGGAACTGGTCGAGAGCATGTGCACTTCGTCGACGATGTAGATCTTGTAGCGGCCGGCCGCAGGGCGGTAGAGCACACCCTCCAGAAGTTCGCGCATCTCCGCGACGCCGGTGTGGCTGGCCGCGTCGATCTCCATGACATCGACATTGCGGTCTTCCGCGATTGACATGCACTGGTCACAGACGCCGCACGGCGTGGCGGTCGGCCCACCCTTGCCGTCCGGTCCGGTGCAGTTGAGCATGCGTGCGATGATGCGCGCGGTTGTCGTCTTGCCGACGCCGCGCACACCGGTCAGCATGAATGCGTGGGCAAGGCGTCCGGCCGCGATCGCGTTGGACAGCGTGCGCACCATCGCGTCCTGGCCGATCAGCGAGGAGAAGTCACGGGGTCGATATTTGCGGGCGAGAACGCGGTAGGGCTGGACGTCTGTCTGTGAGGTCATCAGCTGGCGTCTCTGGTCATCGGCGTCGGCCAACGGATGGGCGCGCCGGCGGAGCGGGAGACCGGCGATATGCGACCCGGGAAGGACCCGTTACGGCTGCTTCCTTCCGGACCTGACCGGGTTGGCGAGTTTCCCGTCCGCAGCCAGCCTCCCGGGCGAGATATACCATGATCATGACCGCGCCAAAACAGCGGTGTCGGGCCGGTGGCAGGCGGACCGGATCCGCGATGCTCCGGGTCTGCCCCAGGCGGCGTGCATGTCCCGTGATGACAGCGGTCGCCCGGAGGGGCTTCAGCCGGTGCCCGCCGCCTCTATATGGACGTGGACGGCTTCCGGCCCGTCCTGGATCTCGCGGCCGAGGACCCGGACGGCGGTATCGGCGTCGTCCACGGGGTAATGATGGGTACAGAGTTTCTGCAGCGTGTCGGCCTTGCGACGAATGACGTCGATGGCCTTCTCGACCGAGGACCAGCTCGAAGACAGGACGCCCAGCATCGAGATTTCCTTGGTGATCAGCTTATCAGACACGAAATTCGGAATCGGCTTGGAACTCTTGAGGCCGGCGACCACGACCTTGCCGCCCGGGCGCACCATCTCGATGGCCTGGGTGATCGGCTCGGTGGAGAACGCCGAGACATCGACGACGATATCGGCGAGTCTTCCGTCCGTGGCCTCGGAAACCCTTGCCACGGGATCGTCGTCCTCGACAACGACCGTTTCGTCGGCGCCGAGTTCACGCGCCAGCGAAAGGCGAAGGCTGTCCTGGCGCGTGCCGGTGACGATGATCTTGCCGGCTCCGGCCTCGCGCGCCGCGACCACGGCAAGCAGCCCGCGCTGGCCCGGCCCCTCGATCACGACGGTGTCGCCGATCCCGGTTTCGGGGCGTTCCACGGCCCAGCGCACGGCGTTGGACATGGGATTGAACAGGCTCATGATGTCGGTCGGAACGTCTGCCGGCGCCTTGTGAAGGGTTGCCTGCGGATGCAGGTACATGTGGGTCGCATACCCGCCCCAGAGATGCGGTGGGCTGTCGTAGCCCATGCGGAGGCCGTAGCCCATGCCGTTCCGGCACAGCACCGGGCGGCCGACCTGGCACTGAAAGCACTGGCCGCAGGGGATCGAGGCTTCCACCGTCACGCGGTCGCCTTCCTTCACCCCCCACCGCCTTGCGGCCTCCGGGCCGACCTTGTCGATCCATCCGAGAATCTCGTGGCCCGGGATGATGGGCCGCACCGACCAGGGCGTGTTGTCGAGATGGCCCAGATACTGTTCCCAGTCGGTTCCGCACAGGCCGGCAGCCTCGACACGGAGAATTCCCGAATCCTTGTCGATCTCCGGAATGTCCACTTCCCGATAGTCGAATGTCCGTGGATCGGTCAGTACCGCTACCTTGGCCTTTTCCGCCATCGCGCCCTCCGGGGAAGCCGTTGTCGGCGTTCGTCCCGTTGGAAACTCTGCCACCGGTGCTGTAGCCGTGCAAGCCGCCGGCGCTCACCACAGCGGATCCACGTGACCGGGGGCGCCGGTGCGCGCGCGTCATGGAACCGTTCGTCGCCGGGCCCCCGGGCCGTCCGGTTCGGTTCAGGCCTGGGCGTGGGCCTCCACGAGCCACAGGTTCTTGTCGATGTCGCGGGAAACGCCGGTGAACAGATCCTCGGTGTCGGCGTCGCCGATCTCTCCGGCCTCCGCTATCGCCTCGCGGACCGCCTGGCCGAAGCAGGCGAGCGACGTGCTGACGGCCTCGACATGGTCGGCGCCGTCGAGGATGTCCGCGGGCCATGGCGGCAGTGTCGATTCAGCAGCCGCTGTCGCGGCCGTTCCCTGCGCCGTTCCGCCGAGCGCCGTCACGCGTTCGGCAATGTCGTCGACATGGACGAGGACGGCGCCGTGGACCGTGTCGAACAGTTCGTGCAGGGCGATGAAGTTCGGGCCCCTGACATTCCAGTGAGCCTGCTTCATCCGGGTGGCAAGGTCTACGGCATCGGCGAGACGGGCGTTGAGAAGGCCAACCAGCGCCGTGCGAGCGTTCTCGGGAATGTCGATCTTTGTCGGGTGCAGCTTCGGCAACATGATTCACCTCCTACATTGGAATGATTCCAATATAGGAGGTGCGCCCGATTTTTCAAGGGGCGCGTGAAATCCTAAACGCCGAGTCCCGGCGCCTCGAGAGGCGTGAAGGTCTCCGGAGTCACCCCTTCGGCCGCCGCGTCGAAAGCCACCTCGACCAGTACGCCGTTGGGGTCGTGGAAGAACACCTGGACCAGCTGTCCACTAGCGGCGAGCCTCTTGCAGTACTGCACATCGTGTTTCCTGAGCGTCTCTTCCGTGCCCTCCAGGTCATGGGCCGAAAGTCCGATGTGGTCGAGGCCGTCGCCCATGCCCTCCGCTACCGTTCGCCGTTCGCTCTCGTCCTCGCTTGGCGAGAGATGAACGATGGCGACATCTCCGCAATAGAGCCAGTAGCCGTGATTGGGGAATTCCGGTCGGAAACCGACCTTGAGGCCCACGACGTCCACGAAGAAATCCTTGGTCTCCTCCATCAACAGGGTCCGGATATTGATATGATTGAGCTCGTCGACCGCCATTGCCATATCCTCCTGCCTGAAGACCGCGACCGTACGGGTTTCCGGGGCCGCAGAATTGCCGGGAATTGTGCCTGCTTCACGGTTGCGAGACAACCCCGTTTCAGTTCCCCGTCCCGGAACGGCGGTCCGGGAAGAGGCGATATCGCGCCGCGCGCGGCGAACGGGCCGCGGTTCGGTTCGAGGATGCGGCCCGGGGCGCCGGCTCCCCGGAGGGGAGCAGAGGGGAGCAGGGATGTCGACCTGCCGGTTCCGATGTCCTATAGTCGCGGACATGCTTGATCATTACGGTGCCCCGTCTGCCGGGGACTCGCCTCTGCCTTCCAAGTTCGGCGATCCGCACTGCACCGCAAGCGGCGAAGCCCGGGCCAAGGTCGCGTTGACGGGGCTGGATACGCTCTGGTTCAACACCGGCACGCTCTGCAACCTGACCTGCGCCGGCTGCTACATCGAATCGAGTCCGCTCAACGACCGCCTGTCCTATATCTCTGCCGCCGATGTCCGGGCCTATCTCGACGAGATCGCGGATGAGGGCCTGGGTACGCAGGAGATCGGGTTCACCGGCGGCGAACCCTTCATGAACCCCGAGATCATCGAGATTCTCGACCTCACGCTGGATCGGGGTTTCGAGGCGCTGGTGCTGACCAACGCGATGAAACCGATGTGGAAGCAGCGTGACGGGCTGCTCCGTCTGCGCGACGCCTACGGCGACAGGCTGTGCCTGCGCGTATCGATCGATCATCATGACCGTGCTCGGCATGAAACCGAACGCGGCCCGCAGAGCTGGCAGCCGATGATCGACGGCCTCGTCTGGCTTTCGTCGCACGGTTTCCGCATCACCATCGCCGGCCGCACCTTCGACGGAGAGAGCGAGGATGTGCTCCGCGCCGGCTATGCGCGGCTGTTCACCCGGCTGGGGATCGGAATCGACGCTCGGGACCCCGCCGATCTGGTGCTCTTCCCGGAAATGGAAGACGGCGTCGACGTCCCTGAGATCACCACCGGCTGCTGGGATCTCCTCGGGGTCTCGCCGGATGCGATGATGTGCGCGAACTCGCGGATGGTGGTCAGGCGCAAGGGCGCCGACGGCCCAGTGGTCGTGCCGTGCACGCTGCTGCCCTACGGCCGGGAGTTCGAGATGGGCGCGACACTCGCTGAGGCCTCGGAAAGCGTTCCCCTGAACCACCCCTACTGTGCAAGCTTCTGCGTGCTCGGCGGAGGACGCTGCACCGGCGCATGACCGCGCCGGGCTCCCGAAGCCCTACAGGTTGGCGGCGAGCCAGGCAGCCATCTTTGCGAACGAATCGGAGGTCGCGGCGGCCCGGTAACCGGCCGGGTTCGTGAAGTTCTGAAACGCGTGCCCGCAGCCGTCATAGGCATGGAACTCGTGGACCACGCCAAGCTCGGTCAACCTTGTATCGATCTTTGCAACATCCTCGGGAGACGGATTCTCGTCGTCGTTTCCGAAGAAGCCGATGACCGGCCCCCGAAGCCCGTCGAGCTTCTCGAACGGCGTCGCGTCGCCATTGCCCCAGATCCGGAACATGTTGCCGCCGTAATAGACGACATTGGCCTTGAATGCCGGGATCTCGGCCGCTCCCAGGAACGACACCCGTCCGCCCATGCAGTGGCCAGCGATGGCTATGCGGCTGCTGTCGACCGTACCGAGTTCGCCGAGGCAATCGACGGCGGCTCGCAGGTCGGCGACGATCTCGATGTCATCGAGCCGGGCCAGGGATTCCCGGGTGTCCTCGCCCTCGGGGCGGCGGTGGTGCAGGTCGGGCGCGACGGCGGCATAACCAAGTCCCGCGAGATCCTGGACGAACTTGGTAGTGGCAGCGTCCACGCCCGCGCGGTGATGCGCCACGACAACCGCGGGGAAGGGCCCGGATCCGGCCGGGAGGTCGACGAAAATCCGCATGTCGCTGCCGTCGACGGTTGCCGTCCTGTAGGTTGCATTCGAGCTCATGGCTGATCCTCACGCGGCGTCCGCGCGCTCGCGGACACGGGGTTTCTGGCGCAGTTTCATGTCGCGTTTCTCGCGGGTGGGCGGCTGGGCCTTCGGGCGCTTGAGCCCGTCCGCCAGCATCCACTCGGCGAAGGTCTCGGGCGCCGGATCCCAATGTCCGGGCATCCAGTCCTCGGTCAGGAAATCCTCATCGCAGAAATACTCGGTGGCGCCGCCGGCCGGGCAGTCGAAATACCAGAAATAGCAGGACGAGATATGGTGGCGCCCCGGCCCCACCTGGACCTTGTGGCCCCGGTTCTGGAAGTAGGTGCCGCCGGCGAAGAGTTCGTGCACGTCTTGCACGCCGAAGGCGACGTGGTTGATTGCCGGCCTGCCGTCGGCGCTTTCGAGATAGAACAGGTTGTGGTGGCCGCCGCGGGGCGCAGCACGCAGGAACACGCCGCGGCCCGTGTAGTAGTCGGAGACGTGAAAGCCCAGCCGCTCGGTATAGAAGGCCTCCATCTTTCCGATGTCGGGCGCCATGAACACGCAATGACCGATATGACTGGGGCGGGCGCGCTCGTGGTAGGTGGCGCGGGCATCCACACGGTCCGGCGCAGCCAGGGAATTCATCGGCTGGCGCCGGTTCCGGACACGCCTGCGGACAGTCTTGCGGAATGCGATCCCGAGGCCGAGATCGTCGGTGGAATGGATGACGCCGTCGTCGTCGACTGTCACCCTGCGGTCCCGCGCGAGTTCCCTCTCGATGCGCCGGAGATCCGCCTTCGACGTTGCGCCCCAGACGATCTCGCGAACCGTCGAGCCCCTCTGGATGGCCTTGGGCAGCGTCTTGTCGGTTCGGGGCCGGAGGACGACCTCGCAGCCGTCCTCGGTGGCGAAGACGGCGGTATCAGCCGATGACGAAGTCTCCCGGAGGCCCCAGTCGGTGAAGTGCCGTCGGCTTTTTTCCATGTTTGCGACACCGTAGACGACGGCGTCGATCCCGGTGAGTGCCATGTCCTGTCCTCCGTCGGTGGCATGCGGATGGCGCACGAAAAAACTCTACTGGCGGCGCGGTTGCGGATCAACCCGGGCGACGCCGCCGGGCCGTCCGTATGGACGGCGACGGGGCGTAACGGCATATTGTGCGGCGGTCGTCGACCGGGCCGGGTTTGACGTTGAGATGATGCCGATGGGACTGGGTGAAATTCTGAAACTGGCCGCGCAACGCGCGCCGCAGAAGCCGGCGGTAGTGGGCGACGGCCTCTCGGTGACGTTCGCCGAGTACGACCGGCTGGCGAACCGGTTCGCGCATTTCCTGATCTCGAACGGCGTCCGGAAGGGCGACCGCGTCGCCTGTATCCTGTTCAATGGCATCGAGTACGGGATCGTCCATTTCGGAAACGCGCGGGCAGGCAGCGTGCTCGTGCACATCTCGCCGATGTATGCCGTGCCCGAAATCGTGCGCATCATCGAGCGCACCAGACCGCGCGTCGTGGTGACCGACAAAATGCATGCCGAGGCGATCGCCGGGATTGCCGGCGGGTCGGATTCCGTTGCCGCCGTCGTTGTCGTCGGGGATGACGGGGACGGCGGCGAGCCCGGCTTCCAGGGCACCCTTGCCGAACAGCCGGAGGGCGAGCCCGGCGTGGAGATCGATCCCTCGGATCCGGTGGCGATGACGTTCACGGGCGGAACCACGGGAGAGCCCAAGGGTGCCGTCGTAAGTCATGCTGCCCGCCAGGTTTCGGCCTGGACCACGGCGCTCGAGCACCGCGTGACCGGCGCCGACGTCGCCGGCGTCGTGACGCCGATGTTTCACGCCGTCGGGTTGATGATCTGGTACCAGGCGACCGTGCTCGCGGGCTGCACGTCGGTGATCATCAGGAGATGGAACGCGGGCGAGTTCATTGCACAGGTTGAGCGGCACGGGATCTCGTCGGTATTCCTGGTCCCGGTGCAGATGCGGGATATCCTCGATTCGCCGGACTTCGATCCCCGGCGCCTGGCCTCGCTCCTGAATGTCGGCGTCGGCGGTGCGCCGACGCCGGCGGGGCTGATCGCCGAATGCAGGTCGGCCCTTCCCCACTGCGACTACACCGACCATTACGGGCAGTCCGAGACCGGGCCCCTGACCATCCTCAAGCCGTGGCAGGCGGAAGCCCATCCGGGCTCCATCGGCCAGGCCGCGGCCGGGGTCGATCTCCGCATCGTCGACGACGACGGCACGCCGGTTGCGGCGGGGGAGGTCGGCGAACTGATCGCGCGGGGACCGTTCATGATGGAGGGGTATTTTGAGGACAGCGCCGAGACCGAACGGTATTTCAGGAAGGGCGACGGATGGGGATGGTCCGGCGATCTTGCGGTGATGGACGAGAACGGTTTCGTCACTCTGGTCGGACGCTCCAAGGAGATGATCATTTCCGGCGGGATCAACATCTACCCGAGGGAGGTGGAGCAGGTTCTCGAAGCGCGCCCCGACATCGCCGACTGCGTCGTGTTCGGGGTGCCGGACGAGCGCTGGGGAGAG
Source organism: Alphaproteobacteria bacterium (assembly GCA_022822405.1). GTDB lineage: Bacteria > Pseudomonadota > Alphaproteobacteria > MPNO01 > UBA830 > JAJEBT01. The sequence goes on along the minus strand of JAJEBT010000168.1, from coordinate 75,071 downwards.
GCGCTGATCGCCTACGTGGTCAGGGCGCCTGGAATGGAGGTCTCGGAAGAGGATCTGGGCGAATACTGCACGGAGCAGCTGGCCCGCTACAAGCGGCCGCGCGAGATCACGTTCGTCGAGAGCATTCCGAAGACGCCGTCGGGCAAGGTGCAGAAACCGCTCCTCCGCGAAGCCTATCAGGAGGACCGGCACCGCGCGGTCGGGACCTGATCGCCGGGCATCGGGGCGGTTTCCCGCAGCACGGCCGCCGATGCGATTCCGGCTGTTCCAAAAAGTTGCGATGCCAACTATATTTGGCACCTTCGCCCTGTCGCTCGACGCTGCCGCTTTACGAGACCGCCGTTGCAGAATTCACCGAACATCCTCCTGATCACGTCGGACCAGCATCGCTGGGACTGCTTCGGATTCGAAGGGCGCCGGATCCGTACGCCGCATCTCGACCGGATGGCCGCGAACGGCACACGGTTTTCGGCCGCGATCACGCCGAACCTGGTGTGCCAGCCGGCCCGCGCATCGATTCTCACCGGGCTGCTGCCGCTGAGCCACGGCGTCTACGACAATCATGTGAGCCTCGACGCCCGGACGGGCGAACGAGGTTGGGCCGGGCGGCTTTCCGCCGCCGGTTACCGGAGTCATTTCATCGGCAAGGGGCATTTCGGCGAGGATCCGGCCGCAACCCCCCACGGCGCGCCGGAGAGCCGCGCGGAATCCGCATCGTTTCCTGACGACTGGTCCGGCCCGTACATGGGATTCGAGACCGTGGAGATGATGATTCTGGGCCATTGGCATGATCTGCTGCCCTGTGAAGAACCGCCGCGCGGCCAGCACTTCGAACGCTGGTTCTGGGAACACGGCGGGAACGGCGAGGCATGGAGGTTGTGGGCCGAGGATTTCGGGCCGGAGCCGGCGGCGGCCCAGACCTGGTTTTCCAGATTGCCGGCCCTGTGGCATTCGACGACCTGGGTGACCGACCGCACGCTGGCGTTCCTCGACCAACAGCAGGGCGAACGGCCGTTCTGCCTGTGGGCATCCTATCCCGACCCGCATCATCCGTTCGACTGTCCCGAGCCGTGGAGCCGGCTGCACGACGCTGACGGTGTCGATATTTCCCGGACTCATCGGCGCGATCTCGATCGCCGGCCCTGGTGGCACCGCGAGGCGCTCGAACGCGAACCCCTGGGCAGGACGGAACGGTCCCGCATCCTGCGGCGGGAATACAGCCGAATCGAGCCCCAGACGGACAGACAGCTCGCCGAAATGACCGCCAACTACTATGGCGAGATATCGTTCGTCGACGACGGGGTCGGGCGCATCCTCGAGCGCCTGCGCCTGCTCGGGCTCGACAGGGACACGCTGGTCGTGTTCACGACGGATCATGGCGACCTTCTCGGGGACCACGGTCTCTACCTCAAGGGCCCGACCCCCTATGAAGGCTTGCTCCGCGTCGGGATGATCATGGCCGGACCCGGTATCCCCGAAGGCCAGGTCGTCGCCGACCCGGTGTCCACGCTGGACCTCGCCGCCACCTTCTACGACCTTGCGGGCATCGATCAGCCCGAGGACATCCAGAGCCGGTCGCTGCGCCCGGTGATTGCGGGCACGCTCGGCCGCGACGTGGCCTACAGCGAATGGAACATGCATCCCAGCCGCACCGGGGTCGAGCTGCAACTCCGGACCGTCCGCACCGGATCCGCCAAGCTGACGCTCGACCTGATTTCCGGCGCCGGCGAAATGTATGATCTGGAAGACGATCCGGACGAGATGGAGAACCTGTTCGACGATACCGGCCATCAGCTGCTTCGTCGCCAGCTCACGGAAATGATTCACGCGCGCCCGGGCCCGATCCTCGACCGGCTTCCCGAACATCTCGAGTGAGGCGCGCCTTGGCAGATCGCGAACCGTCGACCGGGATCGAACCGTACAACCTCGGCGGCATTACGGGATTCCGGATATCGCGGCTTTCCAACAGGCTCATGCTCTGGGCGGCCCGGGTCTATGGCCGCGAGTTCGGGGTCAGCGTGCTGGAATGGAGGATCACGGCCTCGCTCGGGTTGCTTGGCCAGGCGACCGCCAGCGAAATTGCCGACCTCGCTGTACTCGACAAGAGCAACGTGAGCCGCACCGTTCACCGGCTGCTCGAACGCGGGTTCGTCGAGCGGTCTGATCATCCGGACGACAGCCGCAAGAAGGTTCTCTCGCTGACCCCCGAGGGGCGGGCCTTGCACGAGCGTATCGCGCGACGGTCACAAGAGCGCGAGACCCTGCTGTTCGAGGGTTGGAGCGAGGCCGATCGCGGGAAGTTCCTGTCTCTCGCCGAGCGGCTGGACGCACGGGCCACGGAACTCGTGGAACGCACACAGCGCCGGCAAGGCGAGGCTCCGACTGCGGTCAAGGTGCGGTCTGGAGCCGGATGACGAACGGCCACGTCAGGTCGTTACCGCGTCGGTCTCGTGCGATTCGATGTCGAAGGCGGCGGCCATGAGCGCCCGGGTGTAGTCCTCTCGGGGGGCCTCGAAGATCTTGGCGGCCGGTCCCTGTTCCACCACCCGGCCATCCTTCAGCACGATCAGTTCGTCGGCCAGGGCGCGCACCACTTTCAGATCGTGGCTGATGAACAGATAGGCCAACCGATGGCGCTCCTGCAGGTCGGAAAGAAGCTCGATGATCTGTGCCTGAACCGAGACATCGAGCGCCGAGGTCGGCTCGTCGAGTATGAGGAACTTCGGTTTCAGGGCCATCGCCCGGGCGATGGCGATCCGCTGGCGCTGGCCTCCGGAGAATTCGTGCGGATAGCGGTCCTGGGTAACGGGGTCGAGCCCGACTTCGCGCAGGGCTTCTCCGATCACGGCGCGCCGCGCCTCGTAATCCTCGGCGACGAGGCTGTGGACCTGCAGGCCTTCCTCGATGATCTGGCCGACGGACATCCGGGGCGAGAGCGAGGAGAACGGATCCTGGAACACGATCTGCATCTCGCGGCGCAGCGGACGCATGGCTTTCCAGCCGCTGGCGTCAATGCGCTGTCCGCGGAAGCTGATCGCGCCTTCGCTGCGTTCGAGCCGCAGAAGCCCCATGGCGAGCGTTGTCTTGCCGGAGCCCGACTCGCCAACGACCCCGATCGTCTGGCCCTCGCATATCCGGATGTCGACGCCGTCCACGGCCCGGACATGCCCGACCGTGCGCCGCAATATTCCCCTGCGGATCGGAAACCATATGCGCAGCCCGTCGGCCCGGATCACGTCCGGTGCCCCGTCGCGGGCACAGGTCTGGCGCCGCGCCGGCTCGGAGCCGATCAGGTGGCGCGTGTAGGCGTGTTCCGGGCTCCCGAATATCTGCGCCGTGTCGCCGGTCTCGACGATTTCGCCGTCGGTCATCACGCAGACACGGTCGGCGGTTTTCCGGACGATCCCGAGGTCGTGCGTGATCAGGAGCATCGACATCCCGCGCTCGCGCTGGAGGCGCCGCAGCAGCGCCAGGATCTGGGCCTGGATGGTCACGTCGAGCGCCGTCGTCGGCTCGTCGGCGATGAGCAGATCGGGATCGTTGGCCAGCGCCATCGCGATCATGACGCGCTGGCGCTGGCCGCCGGAGAGTTGGTGGGGATAGGAACGCAGCCGGGTCTCGGCATCGGGAAGGCCGACCTCTTCAAGAAGTTCGACGATGCGGTCCCGTGCCGAGGTCCCGCCGAGCTTCTTGTGAACCGCGAGGATCTCGCCGACCTGTTTTTCGATGGTGTGCAGCGGGTTGAGCGAGGTCAGCGGCTCCTGAAAGATGATCGCGACCCGGTTGCCGCGTATCTCGCGCATCCGCGAAGCCGGGGCGCCCACGATCTCGTCGTCATCGAGCCTGATCGAACCCGAAGGATGATGCGCCGTCGGATAGGGCAGAAGTTGTATCAGCGAGAGCGCGGTCACCGTTTTTCCCGAACCCGATTCGCCGACCAGGGCCACTGTCTCCCCCTTGCCGATGTCGAAGGAGACATGCCGCACCGCGCGGACCTCGCTGTCCCCGTGTCCGAACGACACCGACAGGTCATCCACCTCGACGAGGGCGCGGTCAGTCACCGAAGGTCTTCCTCGGATCGAACACGTCGCGCACGGCTTCGCCGACGAAGATCAGCAGGATGAGGGTAAGCGAGATGCTGATCGTGGAGGTCAGCCCCAGCCATGGCGCCTGCAGGTTGGATTTCCCCTGCTGCAGCAACTCGCCGAGTGAAGGCGCGCCGGGCGGCATGCCGAGCCCCAGGAAGTCGAGTGCCGTCAGGCTGGTGATCGAGCCGGTGAGGATCAGCGGCAGAAAGGTCAGGGTCGCCACCATCGCGTTCGGAAGAACGTGGCGGTACATGATGGCGGCATTGCCCACGCCGAGCGCGCGGGCGGCCTTGACGAATTCGAAGTTCCGCGCCCGCAGGAACTCGGCCCGGACCACTCCGACCAGCGCCGTCCAGCCGAACAGCAGCAGGATCAGGAGCAAGGTCCAGAAACCGGGAATGATCACGCTGGAAAGGATGATCAGGATGTAGAGCTGCGGCAGCCCGCCCCAGATCTCGATGAAGCGCTGGAAGAAAAGATCGAGCCGCCCGCCGAAATAACCCTGGACGGCGCCGGCGGTGACGCCGATGGCGGATCCCAGCGCCGTCAGGATCAGGCCGAACAGGACCGACAGGCGAAAGCCGTAGATCACGCGGGCAAGAACGTCCCGGCCCTGGTCGTCGGTGCCGAGCACGTTGTCGGCCGAGGGCGGCGCCGGCGCGGGAACGCGCAGATTGAGGTTCACGGTGTTGTGGCTGTAGGCGATCAGCGGCCAGACAGTCCAGCCGCCCTTTTCCGCAATCAGTTCCTGTACCTCGGGCTCCCGGTATTCCGCCTCGGTCTCGAACACGCCGCCGAATTCGGTCTCGGGATAGGTCTGGAGCACCGGCAGGTAGAGCCCGCCGTCGTACCAGACCACGAGCGGACGGTCATTGGCGATGAACTCGGCGGGCAGCGTCACGATGAACAGGGCGAGGAATATCCAGAGCGACCAGAAACCTCGCCGGTTGCGGCTGAAATTCTGAAGCCGCCGCCGGTTCAGGGGCGACAGGCGGATGCCGAACCGGCGACGGCCGGTCCGGTGCGGCCACACGGACGTCGATGGCGCGCTAGACACTGCGACTCTCGAAATCGATGCGCGGATCGATAATGGTATAGGTCAAGTCGCCGATCAGGTTCATCACCAGCCCGAGCAGCGTGAAGAAATAGACCGTGGCGAACATGATCGGATAGTCGCGCTTGATCGCTGCCTCGAAGCCCAGAAGGCCGAGCCCGTCGAGGGAGAAGATGATCTCGATCAGCATCGCGCCGGTGAACAGGATGCCGACGAACGCCGACGGAAAGCCGGCGATGACGATCAGCATGGCGTTGCGGAACACGTGGCCGTACAGCACCCGCCGTTCGGTCAGCCCCTTGGCGCGCGCCGTCTGCACGTAGAGCATGTTGATCTGGTCGAGGTAGGAGTTCTTGGTCAGCATCGTGAGCGACAGGAACCCGCCGAGAACAAGGGCCGTGACCGGCAGGACAAGATGCCAGAGATAGTCGACGACCTTGGCGGCCAGCGAAAGCTCGTGAAAGTCCTCTGACGTCAGTCCGCGAAGCGGGAACCAGTCAAGGAACGTGCCGCCGGCAAAGAACATGATCAGCACGATTGCGAGCACGAATGACGGGATGGCGAAACCGACCGTCAGCGCCGTCGTGGTCCAGGCGTCGAACCGTGTGCCGTCGAGGACGGCCTTTCGGATGCCGAGCGGAATGCAGACGAGGTAGACGAGCAGCGTGGTCCACAACCCGAGCGAGATCGAGACCGGCATCTTCGACAGCACGAGATCGACCACGGTCTCGTCGCGGAAATAGCTGGTGCCGAAATCGAAGCGGATGAAATTGCCCATCATGAGCAGGAACCGCTCGTGCAACGGCTTGTCGAAGCCGAACTGCTGTTCGAGTTCCCTGATGAATTCGGGATCGAGGCCCTGGGCACCGCGGTAGCTGCTGTCCGCTGCCGGTTCTCCCGAGGCGGCCGCCGTCGCGGCGCCCGACACTTCGCTGCCGGATCCGCTTATGCGTCCGGTGGTGCCGCTGTCGATGCCTGTAAGCTCTGCAATTATCTGTTCGATCGGCCCGCCGGGTGCGAGTTGCACTACCGCGAAATTGATGATCATGATCCCGATCAGCGTCGGGACCATGAGCAGCAGGCGGCGCACGATGTAGGCGAGCATGCGTCAGTGGCCGGGGAGAGTCACGGTGGCGGCAGAGCGCCGGGCGGTTTCGGCGGCGCTGCGCCGCGCGCGATCATCCGGGCCTTGGCGGGGTCATGCCACCAGGTGTCGAGCACCCCCATGGTGATGTCGAAACCGGGTGCGGTCGCAGGACGGCCGAACTTGTTCCAGTAGGCAAAGTTGTGCCGGTCGTTGTACCACTGGGTCACGACATAGCGGTTCCACATCAGGACGCGGTCGAGGGCGCGGACCGCCGTGACGAGCTCCTTCCGGGTCGCGGCTGCGATTGCCGTCTCGATCAGCGCGTCGACGGCCGGGTCCCTTACGCCGCCGATATTGAGGGACCCCTCGACGCTGGCCGCCGCAGAGCCGAAATAGTTGCGCTGCTCGAGACCCGGCGTCAGTGGCTGGACGAAACGGTGGACGACGATGTCGAAGTCGAACGTGTCCTGACGCCGCTTGAAATTCGCGACATCGACGATGCGGATCGAGGCCTGGATGCCGAGGCGTTTGAGATTGGCGATGTAGGGATTGATGATACGGGTGAAGGTCGTCTCGTAGAGGAGAAACTCGATGGTGAGCGGTCGGTCGCCGTCGTCGTGCAGTACGCCGTCCCTGATCCTGTATCCGGCCTCCTTCAGCAGACGTGCCGCCTTCCTGAGGTTCCTGCGGGTGTTTCCCGAACCGTCGGTGACGGGTGCGCGAAAGGGCGTCGTGAATACCTCGTCCGGTACCTTGCCGCGAAACGGTTCGAGGAGCGCGAGCTCGGCTTTGGACGGCGGCTGCCGCGCAGCCATGCCCGAGTTCTCGAACATCGAGTTGGTGCGCTTGTAGAGGCCGAAGAACAGCGTCCGATTGGTCCATTCGAAATCGAACGCGAGATCGAGCGCCTGGCGGACGCGGATATCGCCGAATTTGGACCGGCGCAGGTTCAGAATGAAAGCCTGGGTGCCCGACGGCATATTGTCGGGCAGCGTCTCGCGAACGACCAGGCCCTTGCGAACAGGCGGCTTGCCGTACTGGGTGGCCCATTGCCGCGAGGTGAACTCCATGCGGAAGTCGTACTGTTGCGAGAAGAAGGCCTGGAAGGCGACTTCGCGATCCCGGTAGTAGTCGACGACGATCCTGTCGAAGTTGTGCCGCCCGCGATTCACGGGGAGATCGCGGGCCCAGTAGTCCGCGACGCGCGCATAGGCGACAGAGCGGCCCGGTTCGAGGCGGTCGATCCGATAGGGGCCGCTCGCGAGCGGTGCATCGAACGTCGTCCGGTCGAAGGCATGCCGGCTGTAATAGGCCTTCGACAGGACCGGCAGCAGCGCGAGCCTAGTCGGAAGATCGCGGTGGCGGCCCGGCTTGAAGACGAAGCGCACGCGCAGCGGTGCCGTAACCTCGGCGTGTGCCACGTCGCGGTAGAGTGTACGGTAGCCGGGGTGTCCCTTGGTGCGCAGGATGTCGAACGTGAAGGCGATATCCTCGGCAGTTACGGCCGAGCCGTCGTGGAAGCGGGCCGACGGATCGATGTTGAACGCGACCCAGCTGCCGTCGTCGGGGAGCTCCACCGTCCTCGCGACCAGCCCGTAGAGGGCGTCTGGTTCGTCATAGGCGCGCGTCATCAGCGTGTCGAAGAGCAACTGCTCCGCGAACAGCTCTTTCCGCCCCTTGAGGATGAAGGGGTTGACGGTCTCGAAGGTGTCGAGGCCGGTGATCCTGATCTCTCCGCCCTTCGGCGCGGCCGGGTCGGCATACGCGAAATGCCGGAAACCCGGCGGATACTTCAGGCCGCCGAAGACACTGAGGCCGTGCCTCGGGGCCGGGCCGTCCGCGGCGGCCGGCACCGTGACCGCTGCAGCGGCGATCAGCATGCAGGCGAGGAAAGCTGTCGGTCGAAGTCTCATGCCGGGCGGGTCTTCGATCTGGTCCGGGGCGCGCCGGCCGGCGCGCCGGGCTGGTCCCATCCTAGTCGCAACCGCGTCCGGAGTCACAGCCGCGCGTGCCGTGCCGGTGCCCCGGTTCAAGCCTCTTGCGCCCGGCTGAGCGCCGCGAGAGCCCGCTCGCGGGCCGCGGCATGATCGACGATCGGCGCGGGGTAGGTCTCGCCCAGCGCGATGCCGCTGGCGGCAAGCCGGTCGGGAGGCGCCGTCCAGGGTTTGTGAATCCACCTGTCCGGGAGGGCGGCGATCTCGGGGATCCAGCGGCGCACATAGGCACCGTCGGGATCGAATTTCTTGCCCTGCAAGACCGGGTTGAAGATGCGGTGGTAGGGAGCCGCGTCCGCGCCCGAACCGGCGACCCACTGCCAGTTTCCGGGGTTGTTCGCGGGATCCGCGTCGACCAGCATGTCCCAGAACCAGGCTTCGCCCTCGCGCCAGTCGACGAGCAGGTGCTTGACCAGGAAGGACGCGGCCACCATGCGGACGCGGTTGTGCATCCAGCCCGTGTGCCGGAGTTCCCGCATGCCGGCATCGACCATCGGATAGCCGGTCAGGCCCCGCTGCCAGGCGTCCAGGCCGTGCGGATCGGAGCGCCACGGAAACGAATCGAACCGGTCGCGCCAGTTCCGGGTCGCGATCTCCGGCCAATGAAACATCAGGTGATGGTTGAATTCGCGCCACGCGAGCTCGCGCAGGAACACCTCGGCCGCGTCGGCGTGGGGGCCCGAACATGTCCGAAGGGCCGCTGTCGCGCGCCACACCTCGGCCGGACCGATCTCGCCCCAGTGCAGATGCGGCGAAAGCCTCGAAGTGCCGATCAGGTCGGGACGATCGCGGTCGCCGGGGTAGGAGACCAGCCCGTCGGCCAGGAACTGCCCGAGGCGTGCGTGCGCCGCCGCCTCGCCGGGCGTCCAGGTTTTCGCGAGCCCGTCTGTCGGGTCCGGCGGCGAGGCAAGCAGCCCGGTATCGTCGAGCCCGCCGTTCTCGATGCCGTCATGCGGCCTGATCGCGGTTATGGCGTGCGTCGCCGGTGGCGGCCGGTAGATCTCTCGCAGGCGGTTCCAGAAGGGCGTGAAGACGCGGTAGGGTGTGCCTGCGCCAGTGAGTACGGTGCCGGGTTCCGTCAGGAGAAAGGTGTTGAAGGTCCGGACTTCGACGCCGTCTGAGGCGAGCGCGGTTTCGAGGGCGGCGTCCCCGGCCGCCGTTGCCGGTTCCGGGCTGCGGTTCCAGAATACTGTCCGTGCGCCGGTCTCGCGGGCGAGGTTCCTGACGGCCGCCGCCGGCCCGCGCCGCAGCACGAGGCCGGTGCCGGCAGCCCGGAGATCGTCGCCGAGCGCGCGGAGGCTGTGATGCAGCCACCAGCGCGAGGCGCCACCGGGCGGACGGCCGCCGTCTTCATCGAGAACGAACAGCGGGATCACCGGCGCACCGGAGGCGGCAGCGGCCGACAGTGCCGGATTGTCGTGCAGCCTCAGATCCCGGCGGAACCGGACAATGACCGCGTTTCGGGAACCGATGTCTGCTGCTCCTTCTTCGCGGGCCGAGGATTGCCGCTTCGCCGTTTCCGGCGGCGGCCATCACGCCCGGGAGCGGAATTCCGGAGTGCCTGGGCGGGGATGCGAGGGCCTGCCGCTGGCGTCCAGCCGACGGCGATCAGTCCTGTTCCAGCTCGCTGTCCCAGTAGAGGAAATCCCGCCAACTCTCGTGCAGGTAATTCGGCGGGAACGACCGGCCGTTCCGCTGGAGTGCGTGATTCGTCGGCTCGCGTGGCGGCGGCGACGGGATCATCCTGCATTCGTGCGGCAGCCGGTCCCCCTTTTCGAGGTTGCAGTCCGAGCACGCGGTAACGACGTTGGTCCAGGTGGTCTGGCCGCCGCGCGACTTCGGGATGACGTGGTCGAAGGTCAGCTCCGAGGTCACCGGCGCGTCGCCGCAATACAGGCAGGCGAACCGGTCGCGCAGGAACACGTTGAAACGGGTGAAGGCCGGGCGTCGCGACAGCGGCACGTAGCGCTTGAGCGCAATGACGCTCGGAAGGCGCATGGCACAGCTTGGCGAGCGGATCTCGCGTTCGTATTCCGAGACGATGTTCACGCGTCCGAGGAACACGGCCTTCACCGCATCCTGCCAGCACCACAGCGACAGGGGGAAGTAGCTCAGCGGCCGGAAATCGGCGTTGAGGACCAGTGCAGGACAATCTTGCGCCGCAGACATCGTTCCGGCTTTCCCAAGCACATTCGGCGGGAAGCCCCCGCCGCAGCAGGCAGATTATCCCGAACTCCGGCGCCAGGCAATGCGGCCATGCACAGTTTCCGGGCATGATGCGTTCTCCGCATGCGCGCCGTCTGTTCGGGCGAGCGTGTTTTGCAGGGTCTCGACGGTGACGGTCGCGCCTGAAGAAAATCCTGCCGTCATCGGAATACCGCCCGCCCACACGCAGGCGCGGGCTTCCGTGCTGCATGCGTCGTGCCCGGGAGTCCGCTCGAACGACTACGGTGCGGATTGCTGCGAGCATTGGCTGCAATCCGGCGATCAGCAACCGTTCCAGTCTGAGGACACTGCTGAGCCCGATATGGCCGGCGCGCAGGCTTCACCTTCAAAGCACGCTGTCGGCCCCATGCAGATCTGAACGGCTGGCAGTCGCCGAACCATTGGTCTAAATTCGTTCCTAATAGGGGATGAATTATGCCGATCACCGCCGATTTGACGATTCGCGAAACCGCAGCCCTGTCGGGGGTTTCGAAGACAACCGTGGAAAAGTCCCTGGAAGCAGGCATCTTGTGCGCTGTAGATGCCCCGGCCCGCCTTCGCGGCGGGGCGACACGCTACCTCCCGATTCGGGCCGTGGCCTATTTCAACTCCCTCAAGGTTGCCGATCTCACTGATCTTCCCGTGCGCCACAAGCGGGTTGTCTGGGAGCGCTTGGTCAAGCTTGAGCCCATGCGCCTTGAAGCGGTCGAATTCGCGCGCGGTGCGGTGCTCGACCTGAAGGTCCTCGCCGCAGATTCGCTGTACGAAGCCGAGCGCTACCGCGAAGCCCGGGATCGGTACATCACCTCGAATGCGGACATTCTGGGAGGCACGCCGGTGATCAGGGGAACCCGCCTGACGGTCTATGCGATCCTGGGACGGCTGCAGGACGGCGATACCGTCGACGATCTCGAAGCGGACTACCCGAACCTGCCTCGCGAGGCGTTCAAGGCCGCCGCACTCTACGCCAAGACCCATCCGCTTCGGGGACGTCCGTCCGGGAGGCCTTGGCAAAACGCCGCCTGAATTCCGATCCCCACCGGGCACATGCGCCTGTTTCTTGACGAGCGCCTGTCACCGAGTATCGGTCAAGCGCCCGAATCCCGGTTGCCGCTCGAAGGAGGTGGAAATCCGGCCTTGGTCGCGGGGACCGAAAGACCGCGCATCGATGGGTTTGCCGCGCCCGCCGGCCGCCGTCGTGGATGGTTTAGCTGCCGAGGGTTTGCGCCGCGAACTCGAGGCCGATCCTGATTCCCTCTTCGTCGATGCCGTGTCCGAGCCCGGGCCGGACATGCGTGTCGGTGACGATGCCGCACTGGCGCAGTATCGCCGCAGCCTTTTCCGTTTCGGAGACGTGCACCAGGGGGTCGTCGGCTCCATGCACGAGGGTGACCGGCGGTTTCGAGCGAATTTCGTCGGCAAGCAGATCGGCCCCTTCCAGGCGCCCCGAATAGCCGAGTATGCCCGCGACCGCCTTTGCGCGCCGCGGCCCGACGAACAGCGACATCATCGTGCCTTGCGAGAATCCGACGAGGAGAAGGTTCTCCTCGCCGAGACCATGCGCCGCCAGCTGGCTGGTAATGAAGTCGTCGAGAATCGCGGTGGCCGACCGGATCTCCGCGAGGCGCTCTGCCCGGTCCTGCTGCCACACGTCGTACCACTGGTAGCCGAAGGGCTGGGCGGCACAGCGTGCGGGGGCGTTGGGTGCCACGAATGCGGCGTCCGGGACGACGGACGCGAAGGGCTGGCTCAGCGAGATCAGATCGTTGCCGTCGGCGCCGTAGCCGTGCAGGAACATGACGAGGTGGCGGGCGGTGCCGCCCGAAGCCGGTCCCGCTTGGGGTCCCGCGAGTCGAACGTCTCCGTTCACCGGATTTGCCCTTCCGGCCTGATGGCTGATCTTGCGTTCATTCTGCGTTTCCCTTCCTTGTCCGGACGGTGTTGAGGTAATGATGCCAGAGGATGCGCGCCGCAACGCTTCGCCATGGCCGCCAGGCTTCGCCGATCCCGGTCAGCTCGGCCGGGCCCGGGCGCGCGTCCAGCCCCTTTACGTCCTTCGCGGCGGCCTGGAGCGCGATGTCGCCGACCGGCCAGACATCGGGCCGCATCAGGCATGTCAGCAGGTAGACATCCGCGGTCCACGGGCCGATGCCCTTGATGCGCGTGAGTTCGCTGCGCACCTCGTCGTCTGCCTTGCGGCCGAGGCGGTCGATGCGAAGCGAACGGTCGAGAACGCTGTCTCCCAGATGGCGGATATAGCGGGTTTTCTGGCGGCTGACGCCCGCCGCCCGGAACTCCTGGTCCGACAGCTGTCCGACCCGTTCCGGTGTCAGGGATCCGGCAGTGGCGGTGAGACGCCGATGGGCCGCCTGCGCCGAACTCAGCGAGACCTGCTGTTCGAGGATCAGCAGCACCAGTGTTGCGTAGCCACCGGTCCGCCGCCACATTTTCGGGCGGCCGAACCGGCTGACGATCGCGCCGAGATCGGCATCCCGTTCGGCGAGCGTCGCGACTGCGTCGTTGAAAGTCTTGCTGGTCAGTCGCACAATCGCTTCGCTGTCCCGCGATCGACGCCGGGATCGTCGTGTTTCTGCTGATCGGACCTTATCCCACACGTGTGTCGCCATGGCAAAATTTCGTACTGCGGCCGAGGTCACCCGGTTCGCTCCCAGCCCGACCGGCTATCTCCACATCGGCCACGCCTATTCGGCGTTGAAGGCCTACCGGGCGCGCGGCCCGGGCGGCAGTTTCCTGCTCCGCATCGAGGACATAGATCCTGGACGCTGCCGCGACGAGTTCGTGGAAGCGATCTGCGAGGATCTGCGCTGGCTCGGCCTGGGTTGGGAAGAGCCGGTGCGGCGGCAGTCGGAGCACATGGACGACTACCTGCGGGCCGCCGCCACGCTCGAGCGCGGCGGTCTCGTCTATCCCTGCTTCTGCACGAGATCGGATATCCGCCTCGAGATCGAGCGGTCCGGCCAGGCGCCGCACGGGCCGGAAGGCCCCATATATCCAGGCATCTGCCGCGGGCTCTCGTCGGCGGAACGGACGGCGGCGTTCGCGGACGGCAGGCCTTATGCGCGTCGTCTCGATGTCGTTCGCGCCACCGCCACGGCCGGGCCGCTGGCATGGCACGATCTTGGAAGGGGCGACGTTGCGGCCCGTCCGGAACGCTTCGGCGACGTGGTTCTCGCCCGCAAGGACGTTCCGACAAGCTACCATCTCTCGGTCGTCGTCGATGACCATCTGCAGGGGGTCACGCTGGTGACCCGGGGGGAAGATCTGGCGCCACTCACGGACGTCCACAGGTTGCTGCAGGCGCTCCTGGATTACGAGCCGCCGGAATACCTGCACCATCGGCTGATCACCGATCCCGGCGGCCGGCGGCTCGCGAAGCGCGATCGCGCCATGACGATCCGCAGCCTGCGCATGAGCGGCCACACGCCGTCCGACGTGATCGCGATGACGGGACTCGAGATCTGACCACCGCCCGCAATCGTGGTGCCGCCCGGCTCGCCGCTGCAACCGCGGCCCGGCGCGGGACCCGGCGCTTCCTCGCCTGATCGGAATCATGTTGTCAACGGGCGGTTTTGAAACCATATTTCCCGCATGTCCGCCGTTCTGCCGATCCTGATCGCGCTTGCCGTGTTCCTCACGCTGGGCGCGCTTGCGTTCGGCGTCTTCACGATGGCGCGGGGCGGGCAGGCCAATGCCCGCAATTCCAACCGGCTGATGCGTGCCAGGGTGATCCTGCAGTTCGTTGCCATCACGCTGATCCTGATAGCGTTTCTCGTCTCGTCCGACTGAGCCCCCGTCCGCCTGCCGTGTCCGTTTGAAGGCCACGCGTGTTTTCGGCTATATAGCGTCCCGTCTGCGGCCCGTGCCCGGCGGATGCCTGCCGGGTTTGCCGGGATGCGTGGCCCCTGTCCGGAGTGGGCATTTTCCGGTATCGCTGGCTTGACGTCGGTCGTCCCGGACGCCGGGATGCAGTTTCCGGACGGCGGCAGACCGGCCCCGGCGGGCCGGCATCGGGTGCCCGGCCCATGGCGGGTCCCGCTTTCAGCTGGAGGACTTCGAGCGATGAAAATTCTGGTCGCCGTCAAACGGGTGATCGACTACAACGTCAAGATCCGTGTCAAGACGGACGAGACCGGCGTCGAAACCGCCAACGTCAAGATGTCGATGAACCCCTTCGACGAGATTGCCGTCGAAGAGGCCCTGCGCCTGCGCGAGAAGGGCGCCGCGACCGAGATCGTCGTCGTCTCGATGGGAGTGCAGCAGTGCCAGGAGACGATCCGCACGGCCCTTGCTATGGGTGCCGACCGCGGCATTCACGTCAAGACGGACTCCGAGCTCCAGCCGCTTGCCGTGGCCAAGCTTCTGGCGCGGATCATCGAGAACGAGATGCCGGACGTTGTCATTCTGGGCAAGCAGGCGATCGATGACGATGCCAGCCAGACCGGCCAGATGCTGGCCGGCCTCCTGAACTGGCCCCAGGGCACGTTCGCGTCGAAACTCGACCTTGCCGACGGCAAGGCGACCGTAACCCGCGAGGTCGACGGCGGCCTCGAGACCGTGCTCCTCGGCCTGCCGGCAATCGTGACGACGGATCTCCGCCTGAACGAGCCGCGATACGCTTCGCTGCCAAACATCATGAAAGCGAGGAAGAAGCCGATCGAGGAACTCACCCCGGAGGAGATGGGCGTTGACGTCGCGCCGCGGCTGACGACGCTGAAGGTGACCGAGCCGCCGCAGCGCACGGCCGGCGTCAAGGTGGAGACCGTGGCCGAACTCGTGGACAAGCTGAAGACCGAGGCAGGAGTGATCTGATGGCAGTTCTCGTCGTTTCCGACCATGACAATTCGGCGCTGGTGCCGATCACCCTGAACACCGTCACGGCGGCATCCGGGCTTTCCGACGACATACATGTGCTGGTGGCCGGCAGCGATGCCGGCGGTGCGGCCGAGGCCGCAACGAGGATCGGCGGCGTGACGAAGGTCGTTCATGCCGAACTTCCGGCTTACGGCAACCATCTGGCCGAAGCCGTTGCTCCGCTCGTTGCCGGGCTCGCGCCGGGCTACAGCCACATCCTCTTCCCGTCGAACACGACCGGCAAGAACATCGCCCCGAGAGTCGCCGCCCAGCTCGATGCAGCACAGATCTCCGACATCGTCGAAATCGTCTCGGAGGACACGTTCGTGCGCCCGATCTATGCCGGCAACGCGCTTGCCACCGTGCGCTCCTCCGACGCGATCAGGGTCATCACCGTGCGCGGCACAGCGTTCGCGGCGGCGGAAGAGGGCGGTGCGGCGGCGATCGAGAAGATCGATGCCGCGGAGGATCCCGGACTTTCCAGCTTTGTCGGACATGAACTCACGAAGTCGGAACGGCCGGAGCTCACTTCTGCGCGGGTGATCATCTCTGGCGGGCGCGGCATGCAGTCCGGAGACAATTTTGCGCTCATCGACAAGGTGGCGGATCGCCTCGGTGCCGCCGTCGGCGCCTCGCGTGCCGCGGTCGACGCCGGCTTCAAGCCCAATGACTACCAGGTCGGGCAGACCGGCAAGGTGGTGGCGCCGGAACTCTATATCGCGGTCGGAATTTCCGGTGCGATCCAGCACCTTGCCGGCATGAAGGATTCGAAGGTGATCGTCGCCATCAACAAGGACGAGGAAGCCCCGATCTTTTCCGTTGCCGACTATGGAATCGTCGGCGATCTGTTCAAGCTGCTTCCCGAACTCGACACCGAGCTGGAAAAGAACGAAATAGCGCCGCGCTGAGCCGGGCAGCGCCGATCCCCGACACGGTGGCGGGCCGGGCCCCGCCGTTCCGAAGTGCGGCCGGCCGGGCCGCATCCGACGCAAATTCGCAGGAGCAGGACTCATGACAGAAATACAGGATCCCGGCGCGACCCCGGAAGCGATGAGCGTGAACGCGGTCGGCGTCATCGGCGCGGGCCAGATGGGCTCCGGCATCGCGCACGTCGCCGCCACGACGGGACTCTCTGCCGTCATGATCGATGTCGGGCAGGAGCAGCTCGACCGCGCACGCGCCAGCATCGCCAAGAACATGGAGCGGCAGGTGCGGCGCGAGCGCATGTCGGAGGACGACATGAACGCCGCTCTCGAACGCATTTCGGGATCGCTGGAGTTCGAGGCGCTCGCGGATTGCGACTTGGTGATCGAGGCGGTGACCGAGAACGAGACCGTCAAGCGCGGTCTCTACGATAGGATCCTGCCGGCCATGAGGGCCGATGCGATCCTTGCCAGCAACACGTCGTCGATCTCGATCACGCGTCTCGCCACGGCGACCGACCGGCCTCATCGGTTCATGGGCATGCATTTCATGAACCCGGTCCCGGTCATGCAACTGGTCGAACTGATTCCGGGGCTCGCCACCGACGACCATACACGCGCGGTCATCGAGGGCCTCACGTGGCGCCTCGGCAAGACGCCGGTGACCTCGGAGGATTTTCCCGCCTTCATCGTCAACCGGATCCTGGTACCGATGATCAACGAGGCGGTGTACACGCTTTACGAAGGCATCGGGTCGGTGCGCGACATAGACGCTGCCATGCGCCTCGGCGCCAATCATCCCATGGGGCCGCTCGAGCTTGCCGATTTCGTCGGTCTCGACACCTGCCTCGCGGTCATGCAGGTCGTCCATGACGGGATGGCAGATACCAAGTACCGTCCCTGCCCCCTCCTGGTGAAGTATGTCGAGGCGGGTTGGCTGGGGCGCAAGTCGGGCAAGGGATTCTACGACTATTCCGGCGACACGCCCGAACCCACGCGCTGACACGGCCGTGCCGGAGGCGCCCGGGACCATACCTCACTTCGAAGGCGTGTCGGCGATCGCCGACCGGTATGACGGTTTCATTCTCGACGTGTGGGGCGTCCTGCATGACGGCGTGACGCTTTACCCCGGCGCCGTGGACGCACTCGACCGGCTCACCGACGCGGGCAAGCGGTTCGTCATGCTGACCAATGCGCCGCGCCGCAGCGCGGCGGTGGTCGAGGCCATGATCGCGATGGGAATGCCCGAGCGTCATTGCCGGAACATCCTCTCCTCGGGCGAGGCGACGTTCTCGGATCTCGTCGAGAGAAGCGCGCCCTTCTATGCCGGTGCCGGCGATCGTTTCATCCATATCGGGCCCGATCGCGACCGCGGGCTGTTCGAAGGCGTCGGCTGGGCCGAAACGGAAGCGATCGAAGAGGCGGGGCTGATCGTCAATACCGGTCCATGGGAGGACGGCGAGACGGTCTCCGACTATGAACGGCTGCTTGCGGACGCTGCCGCGCGGCGACTTCCGATGGTCTGCGCCAATCCGGATCTGCTGGTGGTCCGCGGCGGTCGGCGCATCATCTGTGCCGGGGCCCTGGCCGAAAGATACGAGGAGCTTGGCGCCGCCGTGCGGTATCTCGGCAAGCCGAAAGCGGAGATCTACGACTACTGCTTCCGGGCCTTGCCCGGAATCGAGCGGTCACGCATTGCCGCCGTCGGCGATTCGTTTCGCACCGATCTCGTCGGGGCGCGCAACGTCGGCGTTGACCCCGTCCTGGTCGTCGGCGGGATGCATGCGCCCGAGTTGCTGGCAAGCGGTCCGGAGGGCGTGCCCGATGCGCAGGCGATGACGCGGTTGGGCGAACGATGGAACGTGCAGCCGGCAGCGTCACTTCCGTCTTTCAGGTGGTAATCCCGGGAATCGGGTGTACGGCCGATCCCGATTCCGCATGGCCGCGGACCGGCGTCACTGCCGGTCTGCCGCTCCGCTGCCGTCCCGCCACCGGCCCGATTTCCTGAGGGCTTCGGCCACCTCCGGCGGCATGTAGTTCTCGTCGTGCTTCGCGAGCACCTCGTCGGCAAGGAAGCTGCCGTCAGCGACGAGGCGCCCTTCCGCGACGATGCCCTGCCCCTCCCGGAAGAGATCCGGAAGTATGCCCCGATACTGCACGCGCACCTCGTTCTCGAGATCCGTGATCACGAAGGAAATCCGGACGCCGTCTTCGCGGCGCAAGCTGCGCTCCTTGACGAGTCCGCCGACCCGCATCCGCTTGTCCTTTCGAAGATCGTCGCGTGTGGCGATGTCGGTCGGGCTGTGAAAGAAGACCACGCTGTCTTCAAGTGCCGCCAGTGTCAGCGCCACGGCGGTGCCGAGAACCAGGAGCATGAACAGAATGCCGGCCAGCCGGCGGCGTTTTGGTGTCATCGGCCGCTGGCCTCAGCGTTTATGGCGCCGCGGCGTTTCGGCTTCGAGCGCTGCGAGTTCGCGTTCTCGCGCGCGCATCGTGCGGAGGCTTGACGCCGTCAGCGCGACGAGGACGACCGCGGCGATTCCCCACGCCGCCCAGACATAGACTCCGTACCCGTCCAGATGCAGAAGCGCGGTCATCGGGCCTCCCCGTTCAGGCCGCCGGCGTGTTGATGGCCGGGCGCGCCGAATCCGTTCCCTCCGCCGGACCGTCGGGAAGGGCGGTGCGAAGGGCTCGTATACGCTTCGCCGCGAGCTCGCTTCTCATGCGTATCAGGACCAGCGAGACGAAGAGCGCCGTGACGCCGGCGGCCATCAACAGCAGCGGCACCAGCATGGATGCATGAATTGACGGCGCGCCGATCCTGCTCACGCTTGCGGGCTGGTGCAGGGTGTTCCACCAGTCGACCGAGAACTTGATTACCGGGAGGTTGACCGCGCCGGCAAGGGCGAGGATGGCCGCGGCCTTTTCGCCGCGCGCCTCGTCCTCGAAGGCATTGGCCAGCGCGATGAAGCCGAGATAGAGAAACAGCAGGATGAGGACCGAGGTCAGCCGCGCATCCCATACCCACCATGCCCCCCACATCGGCTTGCCCCACAACGACCCGGTGGCAAGACAGACCAGGGTGAAACACGCGCCGATCGGCGCGATGGCGCGGGCGCCGACATGGGCGACCGGGTGCCTCCAGATCAACCCCGCGGCCGCGGAGAGCGCGAGACACGCGTAGGCCGCCATCGCGATCCAGGCGGTCGGCACGTGCACGTACATGATCCGCACCGACTCGCCCTGCTGGTAGTCCGGGGGCGAGGCGCCGAAGGCGAAGAAGATTCCCGCACCCAGGAGAACGACGGCAAGTACGGACGATATCGGCAGAATGGCCCGGGCGACACGAAGAAAGCGCACGGGGTTGGCCAGCCGATGCAGGGCCGCGGCGCCTGTCGGGACCGAACCGCGGGACGCGGTGGCGCGGGGTGGGGGCTCGTCTTGCCGTGTCATGATGCCTCGAATCTAGCGCCACCGGCGTCGCTGTTGAAGGCCCGGCGCCGGCGTTCGCAGCGGCGCGCGGAACCTTGAGTACCGGCAGCGCATCGACACTACTCCGCCGCCGCCCGCAGCGCTGCCGCTGCGGCCCACGGGCTGAGGCCGAGGCTGCCGAGCAGCAGCGCACCGAGGAGCATGAGGTGCGGCCCCGAGGCGTATCCGCCGATGGCCGCGTCCACCGCCGCCGTTCCGAAGATCAGCACCGGCACCAGGAGCGGCAGGAGCAGGAGCGCGAGAAGGACGCCGCTTCGCCGGGCGCCAAGGACGAGCGCCGCTCCGAGGGCGCCGACGAGGCTGATCGTCGCGGTTCCGAGGGCCATGGCCGCTATCAGAATGCCGTAACCCTCTGCGTCAAGGCGAAGCATGACCGCGATCACCGGTGCCGCCACCAGCACGGGCACGCCGGTCGTCAGCCAGTGGGCGGAGATCTTGGCCAGCACTGACAGCCACAGCGGATGCGGTGCGGTTGCCAGGAGGTCGAGCGTTCCGTCCTCGAAATCCGCGAAAAACAGCCTGTCGAGGGACAGCATCGCCGCCAGCAGGGCCGTCACCCACAGCACTCCCGGGGCCATGCGGGACAGGAGCGCCGGTTCGGGCCCGACACCGAGCGGAAACAGCGCGGCCGCGATCACGAAGAAACCGACAAGCATGAGCGTGTCGGCCGGCCGACGAAGCGCGATGCGCAGGTCGCGCCGGACTATGGCGGCGAGACCCCTCACGGGCGTGCAGCCGGGCTTTCGCCGCCGCCCATGTCGAGCCGGCCAGCACCGGGAAGGTCGAACGGTATGTTGGTCGACACCACGGCCATGCCGCCGTCCGAGCAGTGCTCCGCCACCGTTGCCGTCAGCGCCGCGGTCGACGCCGCATCGAGCGTCGCCGCGGGCTCGTCGAGAAGCCAGAGCCGGGCGGGGGCCGCCAACACCCGCGCCAGCGCCAGGCGCCGCGACTGGCCGGTGGACAGCAGTCCCGCGGGCATGGCCGCGGTCGCGAGCAGGCCGGTTCGCTCGAGGGCACTCTCGAGCCGCTCCGTCGCAACCCGTCCGGGCATCCTCAGCTGTGCATGAAACGCCAGGTTCTCGATTACCGTAAGCGCAGGATTCACTGCGTCGCGATGGCCGACATAGGCCATGGCCGCATGGAATTCCTCGCGGACATCGCCGATGGGAACGCCTCGCCAGCGGATTTCCCCGGCGGCCGGCCGGGCGAGCCCGGCCATCAGCCGCAGCAGGCTGGTCTTGCCCGATCCGTTGGGGCCCGAGACCACAAGCGCGCCCCCGGGCCCGAGATCGAACTCCAGGGTCCCGAACAGCAGCCGGTCACCGCGCCGGCAGGCAAGGTCATGTCCGCTGAAGCCTTCCATCGCCGACCGGGCGCCTCCCTCCGACGGGCAGGAATACCGCCCCGGAATTGCAGTTTTCCCGCTTTCCGTCAATGCCACGGGCACTGTCCGGCTTGGAAATCGTCGCCCCAGCGTTTAGATTGCGGAACGGAAACGCGGTCGACAGGAGGCAGATGTGAGCGCAACCGGACAGGACACCATCGGAGCACGTCGAACCCTCGACGTGAACGGCCGATCCTACGAGTATTACAGTCTCGACGCCATCGGGAAGGCCGGATTCGGTGATGTCTCGCGTTTGCCGTTCTCGCTCAAGGTTCTGGTCGAGAACCTGCTGCGCCATGAGGACGGGCGCTCGGTAACCGTCGACGATATTCGCAACGCCGCCGGCTGGCTGGAGTCGCGGACCTCCGACCTCGAGATCGCCTACCGACCCGCGCGCATCCTGCTGCAGGATTTCACCGGTGTTCCCGCCGTCGTCGACCTCGCGGCAATGCGCCAGGCCATGGTCGATCTCGGCGGCGACCCGCAGAAGATCAACCCGCTCAGCGCCGTCGACCTGGTCATCGACCATTCGGTCATGATCGACGAGTTCGGCACCAATGACGCCTTCGTCCGCAATGTCGAGAATGAGTTCGAACGCAACCGCGAACGTTACGAATTCCTGCGCTGGGGCTCCAACGCGTTCGACAATTTCCGGGTCGTGCCCCCGGGCACCGGCATCTGCCACCAGGTCAACCTTGAATACCTGTCCCAGACCGTGTGGACGAGCGAGGACGCGAACGGCCGCACCGTCGCCTATCCCGACACCGCGGTCGGCACCGACAGTCACACGACGATGGTCAACGGGCTCGCCGTGCTCGCATGGGGCGTCGGCGGCATCGAGGCCGAGGCGGCGATGCTCGGACAGCCCATCTCGATGCTGCTGCCGGACGTGGTCGGCGTCAGGCTGACCGGAGAGCTCCGCGAAGGCATGACCGCGACCGACCTGGTGCTGACGGTCACGCAGATGTTGCGCGCCCGCGGCGTTGTCGGAAAGTTCGTCGAGTTCTTCGGGCCCGGCGTCGGGCAGCTGTCGCTGCCGGACCGCGCGACCATTGGCAACATGGCGCCCGAATACGGCGCCACCTGTGGCTTCTTCCCCGTGGACGCGGAAACCTGCGACTATCTCCGCTTCACCGGACGCGATCCGGAACGGGTGGCCCTGGTCGAGGCCTACGCGAAGGCCCAGGGCATGTGGCGCGGCGACGACATGCCGGAGCCGCTGTTCACCGACACGCTCGAACTCGATCTCGGCACTGTCGAACCGTCGCTGGCCGGCCCCAAGCGCCCGCAGGACCGGGTTGTCCTCTCGGAGGTCCGGTCCGTGGCCATGAACGCGATTCGCGAACACCGGAACGCCGAACCTGCGGAGAGCGACCAGCTCGCCCGTGCTGCCGGCGACGACTTCGAGGTCGAGGACGGCGACGTGGTCATTGCCGCGATCACCAGCTGCACCAACACCTCCAACCCCTCGGTCCTGGTGGCCGCGGGGCTGCTGGCGCGCAACGCGAGGGCCCGGGGGCTGAAGACCAGGCCGTGGGTCAAGACGTCGCTGGCGCCGGGGAGCCAAGTCGTGCGCGACTATCTCGAGCGCGCCGGGCTGCAGGAGGATCTCGACGCGCTCGGCTTCAACATCGTTGGCTTCGGATGCACGACATGCATCGGCAATTCCGGCCCCCTGCCCGAAAAGGTCGCCGATGCGGTCGAGGGCGGAGACCTCGTGGCCGGCGCCGTGCTTTCGGGCAACCGCAATTTCGAGGGGCGGGTCCACGCCCAGGTGCGGGCGAACTTCCTGGCCTCGCCGCCGCTTGTGGTCGCCTATGCCCTTGCCGGCTCGCTCAGGACCGACCTGACGTCGGACCCGCTCGGGTTCGATTCGGAAGGCGAGCCCGTGTATCTCGCGGACATCTGGCCCAGCAGCGGCGAGGTTCGCGACACCATCCGCGACTGCCTGACCGACGAGATGTACCGCACCCGTTATGCCGACGTGTTCCAGGGGCCCGAACAGTGGAAGGCTATCGAGAGCCCCGGCAGCGAGACCTACAGCTGGCAGGATTCCAGCACCTACGTGAAGTATCCGACCTTCTTTTCCGGGATGACGCGCGAGCCGGGCGAGGTCGTCGACATCGTTGGCGCGCGGCCGCTTCTCATGCTCGGCGATTCGGTGACGACGGATCACATCTCCCCCGCCGGGAGCATTCAGCGCCAGAGTCCGGCCGGCGAATACCTGCTCGAGCGCCAGATCCGCCCGGCCCAGTTCAATTCCTACGGATCGCGCCGTGGCAACCACGAAGTGATGATGCGGGGCACCTTCGCCAATATCCGGATACGCAACGAGATGACTCCGGGCATCGAGGGCGGCGTCACTGTCCACCAGCCCTCGGGCGAGCAGATGCCGGTCTATGACGCGGCCATGAAATACCAGGCCTCCGGCACGCCGCTGGTCATCGTCGGCGGCAAGGAATACGGAACCGGCTCATCGCGCGACTGGGCGGCGAAGGGGACCGTGCTTCTCGGCGTGAAGGCGGTGATCACCGAGAGCTTCGAGCGGATTCATCGCTCCAACCTGATCGGGATGGGGGTGCTTCCGCTGCAGTTCAAGCCTGGCGAGACGCGGCGGACACTGGACCTCGACGGCACGGAGACCTTCGACATTTCCGGCATCGCGTCGGGCATGGAGCCGCGCTGCGAGCTTCGCTGCACGATTCACCGGACCGATGGCTCGCTCCAGGAAATCGCGCTCGACTGTCGCATCGACACGCTCGACGAGCTTGACTACTACCGCCATGGCGGAATTCTTCGCTACGTGGTGCGCAACATGCTCGAGGCCGCCTGACCCGGCCGGCGGCTGGCCGTCGGGACGGAGAGCCGGATCAGGCGTGAATCGCCGCCCCGCCGACGCCGAGGGCGGCCTCCTTCACGGCCTCGTTGAGGGTCGGATGCGCGTGGCAGGTGCGCGCGATGTCTTCTGCAGAAGCCCTGAATTCCATCGCCAGCGCGATCTCGGCAATCAATGTGCCGGCGTCGGGGCCGAGCACGTGCGCGCCCAGGACCTCGTCGCTCGAGGCGTCGGCGAGAATCTTGACGAAGCCGGCGGTCTCGCCGCCGGTGCGCGCCCTTGAATTGGCGGCAAGCGGAAACTTCCCCGACCGGTAATCGATGCCGGCGTCCTTGAGCTGCTGCTCGGTTCTGCCCACCGACGCGGCCTCGGGCCAGGTGTAGACGACGGCGGGGATGGCGTCGTAATTCACGTGCGCCGCCATTCCGGCCATGCGCTCGACGCAGGCGATTCCTTCCTCCTCGGCCTTGTGGGCGAGCATCGCCCCCGGTATCGCGTCGCCGATTGCGTGGATTCCCTCGATGCAGGTCGCGTAGTGCTCGTCGACGAGGATGGCGCCACGCTCGTCGCGCCTGACGCCGAGTTCATCGAGGCCGAGCCCGTCGGTGAACGGCACCCGTCCGATGGCCACGAGCACGGCGTCTCCCGCGACCGTTTCCGCCGCACCGCCGCCGGCCGGCTCGACGTCGAGGGTCACGCCGCCGTCCGCGGTCCGGGCGCCGGTGACCCTGGTGCCGAGCCGGAATTCCATTCCCTGGGCCTTGAGGAGCCGGTGCATGTGACGGCTGATCTCTGCATCCATGCCGGGCACGATGGCGTCGAGAAACTCGATCACGGTCACGCGTGCGCCGAGGCGCAGCCATATGGAGCCCATCTCGAGTCCGATATAGCCGCCGCCGATGACGATCAGGTGGTCCGGAACCTCGCCGAGCGCGAGCGCTCCGGTCGAGGACAGGATGCGCTCCTCGTCGATCTCGATCCCGGGCAGCGGGGCCGGCACGGAGCCGGTGGCGACGAGGATCCGCGCGGTCTCGATCATCGTCGCCTCGTCGCCGTCGGATATCTCGACCCGGCCCGGCGCGGCGATCCTGGCGGTGCCGGCAATCCCGTCGACGCCGTTCTTCTTGAACAGGAAACCGATACCGTTGCAGAGGTCCGCGACGACCTTGTCCTTGCGCGCCATCATGGCGGCAAGGTCGAGCCCGACCTCGCCGGTCGTGATGCCGTGGTTCGCGAGATCGCGCCGGGCCTTGTCGAACAGGTGCGAGGAGTGGAGGAGCGCCTTCGACGGGATGCAGCCGACATTGAGGCAGGTTCCGCCCCAGCTGCCGCGACTGTCGATGCAGGCTGTCCGCATGCCGAGCTGCGCGGCGCGGATTGCTGCGACGTAGCCGCCGGGCCCGGCGCCGATGACGACAAGATCGTATCCGTTTTCGGCCATCGCTTCCGCGCCCGTCACAGTGCGAGCAGGATCCGTTCGGGATCCTCGACGCACTGCTTGACCCGCACCAGGAACGTCACTGCTTCGCGGCCGTCGACGATGCGGTGATCGTAGCTGAGCGCGACATACATCATCGGCCTGATCTCGACGGCGTCGCCGACGGCGACCGGGCGGCGGTCGATCCTGTGCATGCCGAGAATGCCCGACTGCGGCGGGTTGAGTATCGGGGTCGACATCATCGAGCCGTAGATGCCGCCGTTGGTGATCGTGAACGTGCCGCCGGAAAGATCGTCCATCGTCAGCTTGCCGTCGCGCGCCCGCGCCCCGAAATCGGCGATCGTCTTTTCGATCTCGGCAAAGGCAAGCCGGTCGGCGTCGCGCAGCACCGGTACCACGAGGCCCTGCTCGGTGCCGACGGCAACACCGATGTCGTAATGGTTCTTGTACACAAGGTCGTTGCCGTCGATCTCGGCGTTGACCGCCGGAAGCTCCCTGAGCGCAACCACGCAGGCCTTGACGAAGAACGACATGAATCCGAGGCGGCAGCCATGGCGTTCCTCGAACTCTCCGCGGTATCTCTCGCGGGCGGCCATGACGTTGGTCATGTCGATCTCGTTGAAGGTTGTCAGCATCGCCGCCGTGTTCTGGGCCTCCTTGAGCCGCTCGGCGATGCGACGGCGAAGGCGGGTCATGGGCACCCGTTCCTCGCGCGCATCATCGGCCCGCGGCGCCGCCGCGGGTGCGGGTGGCGGCGGTTCGGGTTCAGCCGCGGCCTCCCGGTTCTTCAGATGGGCCAGCACGTCGCCCTTGGTGAGGCGGCCGTTCTTGCCGGTAGCCGGGATCGCTGCGGGATCGAGGCCCTTCTCCTCGACCAGCCGGCGCACAGCCGGCGACAGCCGGGGGCCGCTGTCCGCTTCGCCGCCGGGAGTCGCCGTCGCCTTGGCCGGCCGGCCGGCTGCCGGCGTGCCGTCGCCGATGGTGCCGAGCAGGGCGCCCACCTCCACGTTGTCGCCTTCGCGCGCGACGATCTCGTCGAGGGTGCCGGCGCTTGCCGCGGGAACCTCCAGCGTGACCTTGTCGGTTTCGAGCTCGACGACGGGTTCGTCCCGGGCGACGGCGTCGCCGACGGACTTGAGCCACTTGCTGACGGTGGCCTCGGCGATCGATTCGCCGAGAACCGGAACGAGGATCTGGATGGTCATTCTGCGCCTCCCGATGAACGTCAGGCGGTGAGAGCCTGCGCGACCAGCTTCGCCTGTTCGCGGTTGTGCTTGCCGAGCGAACCGGTCGCCGGAGCCGCCGCTTCCGGTCGCCCGGCATAGGAGGGGCGCTGCGCGGCGACATCCAGCCCGTCGAGGACTCTCTCGATGCGGCGGTCGACGAAGCTCCATGCCCCCATGTTCTCCGGTTCCTCCTGGCACCACACCACGTCGGCTGCGGGATATTTCCGGAGTTCCTTTGCCAGCGAGGCTTCGGGGAACGGGTAGAGCTGTTCGAGGCGGATCAATGCGACATCGTCGATACCCTGTTCCTCCCGCGCCGCCAGCAGGTCGAAATAAACCTTGCCCGAACACAGGACCGCCCGCCTCACGCGGTCGTCCGGCGCCAGCGCGGCGGTTTCGGGAATGACGCGGCTGAACGCGGTTCCGGGTCCCAGTTCGTCGAGCGCCGAGATGCACCGCTTGTGCCGGAGCAGCGATTTCGGGCTCATGATGATCAGCGGCTTGCGGAAGTTGCGCAGGACCTGGCGCCGCAGCGCGTGGAAGTAGTTGGCAGGGCTGGTAAGGTTGCAGATCTGCCAGTTGTCCTCGGCGCACAGCTGCAGGTAGCGTTCGAGCCGGGCCGACGAATGTTCCGGCCACTGGCCCTCGAAGCCGTGCGGCAGAAGCATCACCAGCCCCGACATGCGCAGCCATTTCGATTCGCCCGACGATATGAACTGGTCGAAAATGAACTGGGCGCCGTTCGCGAAATCTCCGAACTGCGCTTCCCAGATCACCAGCACGTTGGGATCGGCGAGGCTGTAGCCGTACTCGAATCCGAGTACCGCGGCTTCGGAGAGTGTGCTGTTGCGGGCGATCATCTTCTCCTGGTTGCCCGGCCGGATCTGCTCGAGGGGGATGAAGGGCTGCTCGGTTTCCTGGTCGATGACAACCGCGTGGCGCTGCGAGAAGGTGCCCCGCGCCACGTCCTGTCCGCTGATGCGCACCAGGAAGCCCTCGGTCAGCAGCGTTCCGAAGGCGAGCGCCTCGGCCGTCGCCCAGTCGACGCCCTGGCCGGTCTCGATGGCCTTGCGGCGATTGTCGAAGAAGCGCTTCAGCTTGGGATTGAGGTTGACGGTTCCGGGGATGGTGGAGATCGCCATCCCGACCTCGTGGAGGCGGTCGGCCGCAACCCCGCTCTTGCCCTTGCGCTGCTCCATGGACGGCGCGGTCGTCAGCCCTGACCACACGCCCTCGAGCCAGTCCGCCTTGTTGGGTCGGTAGGATGCGGCGGCCTCGAAATCCGCGTCGAGCCTGCCGCGTATCTCCGCCTCGACCTCGGCCAGCCGCTTCTCGGTGATCAGGGATTCCCCGAGCAGCTTCTCGGCGTAGATCTCTCGCGCGCTCGGGTGGTCCGCGATGGCGCTGTACATGCGCGGCTGCGTGAAGGCGGGTTCGTCGCCCTCGTTGTGTCCGAAGCGCCGGTAACACCACATGTCGATCACCACGTCCTTGCGGAAGCGCTGGCGGAATTCGGTGGCAATCCGGCAGACATGGACGACCGCCTCGACGTCGTCGCCATTGACATGGAATATCGGTGCCTGCGCCATCTTGGCGATCTCGGTCGGATAGCGCGAGGCGCGGGTGGCGCTCGGGTTGGTGGTGAAGCCGATCTGGTTGTTGACCACGAAATGAATCGTGCCGCCGGTCCGGTAGCCCTTGATGTCCGACAGCCCGAACGTCTCGGCGACGATGCCCTGTCCGCCGAACGCCGCGTCGCCGTGCATCAGCAGCCCAAGAACCTTCTTGCGTTCCCGGTCGCGGTGCTGGCGCTGCTTCGCGCGCACCTTGCCGACGACAACGGGGTTGACCGATTCGAGATGCGACGGGTTGGCCGCCAGCGAGATGTGGACGGGTTCGCCGTCGAACTCGCGGTCGGTGGAGGTTCCGAGATGGTACTTCACGTCGCCCGACCCCTGCACGTCGTCGGGCAGGGCGACACCGCCCTGAAACTCGGAGAAGATGGCGGCGAACGGCTTCTTCATCACGTTGGCGAGCACGTTCAGGCGGCCACGGTGGGGCATGCCGACGACCACCTCCCTGATGCCGAGCTGGCTGCCGCGCTTGAGGATCTGTTCGATGCCCGGCACCAGCGACTCGCCGCCGTCGAGCCCGAACCGCTTGGTCCCCGGATGCTTGACGTGGAGGAACTGCTCGAAGAGTTCGGCCTCCGCCAGGCGTTCGTAGATTGTCGCCTTGCCGAGATCGGTGAACTGCGTCTGGTTGTGGATGCCCTCGATTCGTTCCTGGATCCAGGCCCGTTCCTCGGTCGAGGTGATGTGCATGTATTCGACGCCGATATGGCCGCAATAGGTCTCGCGCACGCGGGTAACGATGTCGCGGAGCGTGGCCTTCTCCCCGAGCCCCAGCCGGTCGTGGATGTAGATCTCGCGGTCGTGGTCGCGTTCGCTGAAGCCCCAGGACTCGGGATCGAGTTCGGTGTGGTTGAGCGGCTCCTCGATCCCGAGGGGATCGAGCCGGGCGTAGAGATGCCCGCGCACCCGGTGCGAGCGGATCAGCATCAGGGCCTGGATGGAGTCGCGCGACGCTTCCGAGAGGCTTTCGGCGGTGCCGTTTGCGGGCGCCGCCGGACGGGTGCCGCCGGCGCCGATGACCCTGGTGCCGCGCGGCGCCCAGCTGGCGCCCGCGAGATCCCTCAGGACCTCGGGCGCCTCGTCCTCGATTTCGGCGAAGAAGGCCGCCCATTCGGCATCCACCGCGCCGCGGTTCTCGAGATAGCGTGCATGAAGCTCGGCCACGAAAGCGCCGTTGGCGCCCGTGAGCGCGGTGTTCCGGACAGGGTGATCGGTCATGGTCTCGGCAGCCTCTCCGTGCGCCCGGTCCGCCGGCGCGACAGTGCCGCAACTATAGCCCCGCCGGCCTAACCTTTCATCGCTTCCAGCATCGTCGTGCCGATTTCCGCGGGCGACGCCGATACCGTTACTCCGGCGCTCTTCATTGCCTCGATCTTGTCGCCGGCGCTGCCCTTGCCGCCCGAGATGATCGCGCCCGCATGCCCCATGCGGCGCCCGGGCGGCGCGGAGATGCCGGCGATGAAACCGACGACCGGCTTCCGGACCGGTGACGTCCTGATAAGGTCGGCGGCGTCTTCCTCGGCCGATCCGCCGATTTCGCCGATCATCACGATGCCCTCGGTCTCGTCGTCATCGAGGAACATCTCGATGCAGTCGACGAAATTCATGCCCTGGACGGGATCGCCGCCGATGCCGATGCAGGTGCTCTGGCCGAGCCCGATCCCGGTGGTCTGCGCCACCGCCTCGTAGGTCAGGGTCCCCGACCGCGAGACGATGCCGATCCTGCCGCGCATGTGGATGTGCCGGGGCATGATGCCGATCTTGCATTCGTCGGGCGTGATCACGCCGGGACAGTTGGGGCCGATCAGCCGGGTCGCGGAGCCCGACAGTGCGCGCTTGACGCGAACCATGTCGAGCACCGGTATGCCCTCGGTAATGCAGACGACGAGCGGGATGCGGGCGTCGACGGCTTCGAGAATGGCGTCGGCCGCGAACGGGGGCGGCACGTAGATCACCGAGGCGTTGGCTCCGGTCGCCGCCGCGGCCTCGGCAACCGTGTCGAAAACCGGGAGGTCGAGATGCGTCGTGCCGCCCTTGCCGGGCGTCACCCCGCCGGCCATCGCGGTGCCGTAGGCGATCGCCTGCTCCGAATGGAACGTGCCCTGGGCGCCCGTGAACCCCTGGCAGATGACCTTTGTGTTCCTGTCGACCAGAACCGACATCAGGCACCCTCCACCGCGACCCGGACCGCCTTCTCCGCAGCGTCTCCGAGATCGTCCGCAGACACGATGGGCAGCCCGGACTCCTCCAGGATCTTCTTGCCGAGATCGACATTGGTGCCCGCCAGCCTGACGACCAGGGGCACTCCGAGGCTGACCTCGCGCGCCGCCGCGACCACTCCCTCGGCGATCACGTCGCAGCGCATGATGCCGCCAAATATGTTGACGAGAATGGCCTCGACGCTGCTGTCCGACAATATGAGCTTGAATGCGGTGGTGACCCGTTCCCTGGTCGCCCCGCCGCCGACATCGAGGAAGTTGGCGGGCGCGCCGCCGCACAGCTTTATGATGTCCATGGTGGCCATCGCAAGGCCGGCACCGTTGACCATGCAGCCGATATTGCCGTCGAGCTTGATGTAGTTGAGCTCATGGCGCGTGGCCTCGAGCTCCATCGGGTCCTCTTCCGCCTCGTCCCTGAGTTCGAGCACCGCTTCGTGGCGGAACAGCGCGTTGTCGTCGAAATTCATCTTCGCGTCGAGCGCCAGCACCTCGCCGCCGCCGGTGACCACGAGCGGGTTTATCTCGACCACCGAGGCGTCGAGATCGGTGAAGGCGTCATACATCGCCATCACGAACCGCGAGACCGATCTGACCTGCTGGCCCGTGAATCCGAGCGCGAACGCCAGCCGGCGGGCATGGAAGGGCTGGAGGCCGGTGGCCGGATCGATAGCCAACTGGTGGATCTTCTCGGGCGACGTCGCCGCCACCTCCTCGATCTCCATGCCGCCTTCGGTCGAAGCCATCACGGTGATGCGGCTCGCGGCGCGGTCGACGAGCATGCCGAGATAGAGTTCCCGGGCGATGTCGCACCCGTCCTCGACATAGACCCGCTGGACCACGCGTCCCTCCGGGCCGGTCTGGTGGGTGACCAGGGTCATGCCGAGCATGGCGCGCGCCGTCTCGCGGACCTTTTCGACCGACCGCACGACCTTGACGCCGCCGCCCTTGCCGCGGCCGCCGGCATGAATCTGCGCCTTGACCACCCAGACGGGGCCGCCGAGTTCCGCCGCCGCCTCGGCGGCCGCGTCTGCATCGGTGGCCATCCGGCCACGCGGCACGGCAACGCCGTATCCGGCCAGGAGTTCCTTGGCCTGGTATTCGTGAACGTTCATCTGCTGTCCTGTTTCCTCGATCCGCCGCCGGGGCAGTCGGAAGGCGGCCGCCGGTCAGCCCTTCTTCCGCGTTGACGCCCGGTCGATCTTCCTGACGACGTCGACGAGCTGGCGAACCGCATCGACCGAACTCTCGAACTGGCGGCGCTCTCCGGCATCGAGCTCGACCTCGACGATGCGCTCGACCCCCTTCGCTCCGATGACTACGGGCACGCCGACATAGAGTCCCTTTACCCCGTACTGTCCGTTGAGGTAGGCGGCGCAGGGCAGCACGCGCTTCTTGTCCTTGAGATAGGAGTCGGCCATCTGGATCGCTGCCGAGGCGGGAGCATAATAGGCCGATCCGGTCTTGAGCAGGCTGACGATCTCGCCGCCGCCATCGCGGGTACGCTGGACGATCTCGTCGAGGCGGTCGGCGGTCGTCCATCCCATCTTGACGAGATCGGGAAGCGGGATGCCGGCGACCGTCGAATAGCGCACCGACGGAACCATGGTGTCGCCGTGCCCGCCGAGCACGAAGGCCGTGATGTCCTCGACCGACACCTTGAACTCTTCGGCGAGAAAATAGCGGAAGCGGGCCGAGTCGAGCACGCCGGCCATGCCGACGACGCGGCGTCCGGGGAAACCGGTGTATTTCCGGAGCGCCCAGACCATGGCGTCGAGGGGGTTGGTGATGCAGATCACGAATGCGTCCGGGCAATTCTCCCGGATGCCCTCGCCAACCTGCTTCATGACGCCGGTATTGATCGATATCAGGTCGTCGCGGCTCATCCCGGGCTTGCGTGCGACCCCTGCGGTCACGATCACGACATCTGCGCCCCTGATTCCGGCATAGGAATTGGTGCCCCTGATCGCGGCGTCGAAACCTTCGACCGGGGACGACTCGACGAGGTCGAGGGACTTGCCCTGCGGGATTCCCTTGACGACGTCGAACATGACGATGTCGCCGAGCTCCTTGAGCCCGGCGAGGTGGGCAAGCGTGCCGCCGATGTTTCCGGCGCCCACGAGGGCGATCTTGTTGCGGGCCATGGGTATCTGCGAACCAGTTGATCGAAACGGATTTGAGGGTGCTGCAGCCCGGCGAGGGGGCCACAGGGCGGCTAGGTAACGCAGATCGGAACGCAATACAAGTGCATCGCTCGGCGGGCTGTTCCGCCGCGCGGATCGCGTGTAATGGTTGCCGCGCCATGCATCACGATGTCGAAAGGAGGCGGCAATGCCAGCGACGATAATTCCGGCCCTGCGCTACGACGACGCGCCCGCGGCGATCACGTGGCTCTGCGAGGCGTTCGGATTCGAGGAACATCTCGTCGTGCGGGGTGAAGGCGACACCATCGACCACGCTCAGCTCACCCTCGGCGATGGCATGATCATGCTCGGATCGGCGCGTCGGGATGAGGACGGCAGCCTCGTGCTGCCCGGAGACGCGGGCGGCGTCACGCAGACGCTCTACATCGTCGTCGCAGACGTCGACGCGCACTGCGCCCGGGCGCGGGCCGCCGGCGCGGAGATCGTGATGGAGCCGGCCGAGCAGCATTATGGCGGCAAGCTCTACGCGTGCCGCGATCTCGAGAAGCACCTGTGGAATTTCGGGTCCTACGATCCGTGGGCGGACTAGCCGGCGCCGGGCGGTCCGGGTTCGGCCGTGCGGCGGCCGGGGCGCGATTCCGGTAGGCCCGTCCGCCGCACGACGAAGGCCCGCGCGCATGGCGCGGGCCTTCGTGACATGCCGGCTCAGCCGATGACGCCACCGTCGTCCCGGGTGAT
Organism: Alphaproteobacteria bacterium; assembly: GCA_022822405.1. Classification (GTDB taxonomy): domain Bacteria; phylum Pseudomonadota; class Alphaproteobacteria; order MPNO01; family UBA830; genus JAJEBT01. The sequence goes on along the minus strand of JAJEBT010000168.1, from coordinate 41,737 downwards.
CGCCACGATCGACGAGCGTGGAACGGTCTGCCCACCGCCGGGGAAATGGCTGTCGCCCCTCTCTCCGGGGTGCTGGATGCCGACGAAGACCGTCTTGCGGTCGGCGCTCCAGGTGATTCCCGTCACTTCGGCTTCCTTGGGGCCGACCATGAACCGGCGTATCTCGCCGGTCGCCGGATCCGCCATCAGCATCTGATTGTTGCCCTGGCCGGCAAACCCCTTCGCGTTGGAGTAGTTGCCGTCGGTCTGGATCCACAAGCGCCCCTTGCTGTCGAAGGCGAGGCCGTCGGGCGAATTGAACATGTTGTCCTTGTTGACATTGGCCGAACCGGCGTAGGCGTCCTTGTGGACCGTCGGATTGCCCGCAACGACAAACAGGTTCCACGAGAAGCCATCCGATGCGTGGTCCCCACCGTCCGGCGCCCAGCGGACGATCTGCCCGTAATGGTTGGCGGCACGCGGATTGGGTCCGCCGACCGGTGTCGCGTCTCCGCCGGCATTCGGCTTCTTGCCCCGGTTCTTGTTGTTGGTCAGGCAGCAATAGGCCTCGGCACCGACCGGGCTGACCGCAACCCATTCGGGGCGGTCCATGGTCGTCGCGCGCACGGCAGAAGCGGCCTGGCGGGTATGGATCGAGATCTCGGCCTGGGAGCCCATGCCGGTCGCTTCCGGCGTAAGCTCGATCCACCTTCCCTTGCCGTCATCGGCGAAGCGTGCGACGTAGAGCCGTCCGTTTTCCAGAAGGTCGCGATTGTTTCCGCCTTCGGCGTACCGTCCATCGCTGACGAACCTGTAGAGGAACTCTCCGCGTTCGTCGTCACCGAGATAGACGACAACCCGGCCGTCGGTGGCAAGGGTCACGGCCGCGTTCTCGTGCTTGAAACGACCGAGCGCCGTCCGCTTCTTCGGCGTCGATGCGGGATCGAGAGGATCGATCTCGACGATGTAGCCGCAGCGGTTCGACTCGTTGGGATGCTTCGAGATGTCGAAGCGCTCGTCCGAACCGGCCCAGCCGTAGCCCCTGTCCTTCGTCTTGATGCCGTAGCGCTTCATCTCGGCCGATAGCTTGTAGTCGGGATCGCTGCTCGAGAAATATCCGTTGAAATTCTCCTCGCAGGCGAGATAGGTGCCCCACGGCGTCCGTCCGCTGCCGCAGTTGTTCCAGGTGCCGAGTGCCGTGGTCCCCCCGGGATCCGCTGCCGTCTTGACCAGGTCGTGGCCGCGCGCCGGTCCGGTGATGTCCATCTTCGTGTCGGCGGTGATCCGGCGGTTGTAGGACGAGTCCCGGACGATCGACCATTTGCCGTCGCGCATCGCGAGTTCGGCGATCGTCACGCCGTGACCGGCCTTGCTCTTGCGGATGTCGTCGGCATTCTCCGGCTTGTGCGAGGCGCGGTTGCCGTGGAAGATCTTGCGATTCACGTATTCGTTGTTCACGGCGAGGATGTGCCGGCCACCGGTCGTGAACAGTTCCATCCCGTCATTGTTGTCGCCCATCGCCCGTTCCTGGCTGGCGCCGGTGCCGCGGGACTGATGGTCGAATTCCGGCACGCCCGACCAGAGGGGATCGCCCCAGCTTGTGACAACGTGCCAGCCGTACCCCCCGGGCACGGTCACGGTATCGAGAGTGTTGGCGGCGACGGGGGCAAAGTCGAACTGGCCGGCAGCCTGCGCCGGCCTGGTCACCGGCAGCTGGGCGAGGAACGCGCCCACGCCGAGCGCGGCGCCGGTTCCAAGGAAGCGCCGCCGCGTCAGCGCCCTCGCGGCAATGGTCTCGAATTCGGTCGGTAGCGTTTCGGGTGTCCGGGCAACTTCACCGTCCCCGCTGCCGTCGGGGGAGGTCGAGAAACCGGTTTCCCGGGATGGCACGAATGTCTGGTCCATGACGAATCCTTCTGTTGCATGGGAGATGGTAGCGTCTTTGGGAGGCTGCCGGACCAGGATTTGGCATTGATGCCGAATCCCGATTTTGGATCCTCATGCCATGTCTATGTTCCGATAGTTTCAGGTCAGTGACGGAGCGATGACGCTTCCGTGAAACCCTCGGTACCCGGATCCCCGCCGCTGTCGTCACGGAGGTTGCGCGCCATGGCCCGCTCCGGCATGGTGCGGGGCCTCACCCTTATCCTGGGAAAATCGGGCGGTCAGGCCATGAAGTCCGTCGATCTGAAAGAGCACATCAGGACGATACCGGACTTCCCCAAGCCCGGAATACTCTTCTATGACATCTCGACGCTGCTTCGCCACCCGGGCGCCTGGCGAACCGCGGTCCGCGACCTGTCGCGAGTGGTCGGGGCGGGTGCCCCCGACATGCTGGCCGGCATCGAGGCGCGCGGCTTTCTCGTCGCCGGGGCGATCGCTGTCGATCTCGGCATCGGACTTGCCATGGTGCGCAAGCCCGGCAAGCTGCCCGGCGCGACGCTGTCCCACAGCTACGAGCTCGAATACCGGGCCGACTCGGTGGAAATCCAGACAGACGCCGTGGAATCCGGCCGGAGCGTCGTTGTCGTCGACGACGTGCTGGCGACCGGCGGCACCGCGATGGCGGCCATCGAACTGCTGCGCCGCGCCGGTGCCCATGTCGCGGCGGCTGCCTTCGTCATCGAACTCGGTTTTCTCGACGGCCGCGCCTGTCTCGACGTCCCCGTGGTCTCGCTCGTCCGGTACGACCGGTAGCCGGCCACGCCACGGCCTTGGGCCGGGACATGCGGGTCCCGACGGGGGCACGCTTCACCCGTGGCGGCGGAAGGCTGCCCCGGCTAGCGTTCCGGGGGCCGCGCGGCGAACTCCGAATCCCTGAGGCAGAAACGCCCTTCCGGGTCCTGCCACAACGTATCGTCGGCGTGGAGGATGCCGAGCGCGCGGGTCACGGCCTGGAAGCCGTGGTCCGCGAAGTGCTCGCACAGTTCGGCAAAATAGAGCGGCCGCGCCGAGATCAGGTTCGTGATCTCGGCGGCCAGCGTCTCGGGTGCGATGGCGGGGAGTGACGGACCGCTCCCGTCGGCCGGGCCGAGAAAATCCTCCAGCCTCGCGTCGTCGGCATAGGCATAGCTTATCCGGTGGAACCGTTCGCGCGGCACGTTGTCGGGGATGGTCGCATCGATGCCCATCTTCGCCGTCGTCGGCACGCGCGAATAGGGTCCCGGCGGCGCGAGGCTCGGATCGAGGGGCTTCGACCGCGCGCCGGAAACGATGGTCACGTCGCGGTCCGCCTGGACGCGGGTTGCCACCGCCCATTCGACGTCGGTGGCGTCGAAGACGTCGATATCGTCGTCGACCACCGTCACATGCTTCATGTCGGCAACCGAGAGCGCCGCGAGAATGGCGTTCTTGCCGTCGCCGGCGAGCGGCCGGATCGCGATCACGGCATGCCAGTGGCAGCATCCGCCGGGCGTGATGTTGACCGCAGAGACGTTCACGCCTGCCTCCGCGAGCACCCTGCGGACGGCGGCCTCGTAGATCGGGCCCGAAGGCCAGATGTTCTCCCACGGCATGTGCAGGGCGTAATAGATCGGATCCCGGCGCATGGATACCGCCTTGATGCGGACCAGCGGGTTCCAGTGCAGCCCCCCCATGAGCCGCGTGAACTCGCCGAACCTCCCCTCGGGCCGGGTCCACCCCGTGGGCAGGATCTCCGCCTCGAGCACGATCTCGGCATCGGCGATGCACGGCAGGTCGATGGTGCCGCACTGCGTCAGCTTAACCCCTTCGCCGCGCATGCCGCCGGCGATGCCGAGCTCGCTGACACCGTCGCGTGCCTTGTAGGTCGCCGAGATCAGCTCGAACGGATGCGTGCCGATATTGATCGAGACGGGCAGCGGCTTGCCCTTCGCAAGCGCCTTCTCGACGTAGCGGTGAAGGTTGTTGGGCGTGACGATGTCGATGCCCGTGAGGTTGCGTTCCTTCACGAGAAACCGGTAGACGCCGGCGTTCAGCGGGGCGTCATCGTCGTCGGGGTCACGCGAGATCGTCACCCCGGCCGTGATCATGGGGCCGCCATCGAGCACCGAGAACAACGGGATCGGCAGGTCATGGAGATCGACATCCTCGTCTTCGAGAACGACCTCGCGGACGGGGCCGCTATTGACGAGATCCGGCGCGATCGGACGGTCGAGGCCATCGCGCAGACGGGCCTCGATTTCGGAGAAGTCGCAGCCGGCAGCGATCGCGAGCCGGTTGCGGCTGTTGGTCACGCCGGAGACCACCGGCATGTCGTAACCGTTCACGTTGGTGAACATGAGCGCCTTGTCAGACTGGTCGACAAGGGTCGCGATATGGCGGATGTCGACCGGCTTCTCGATCCGGACCAACTCGTCGGCCGCGCGCAGATCATCGATGAGAGTGCGAAAACTTCCCGCCATGTTGCCTGGTCCGTTGATGGAGTGTTTCGTTGGGAAGCGCCAGCATACATCAATTGCCGGCTTGCTTCGACGTCCGCAGTCGCGCGCGTCGGGTTCGGTCCGAGTCCTCCGTTGAATTGTGGCGCCGGATCGGCTAACGCTGGCACCGGCGTTTCGGTCGCGAATGTCGGGCCGGGGCAGCACCTCGCGAAGGATCTGTGCCGATGACGGCTGCGACGATGGCGATCCGCCGCGAAGTCCGCGCCATCAGCCTGATCGGCTTCGCGCATTTCCTCAGCCACTTCTACATGCTGTCGCTGGTTCCGCTGTTTCTCCTCGTGCAGGCGGAATTCGAGGTCTCGTTCGTCGAGCTGGGCCTGATCATTACCCTCTACAACGTGGCGACCGCGGTGCTGCAGACGCCGATGGGGGTTCTCGTCGACCGGCTGGGCGCCAGGCGCATCCTGATCGCCGGCCTGTTCGTCAACGCGCTCGCCGTCGCCCTGGCGGGCTTCGCCTCGTCCTACATGGAACTCCTGCTGCTCTTCCTGGTGGCCGGCGCGGGCAACAGCGTGTTTCATCCTGCCGACTACGTCATCCTTACCGCGTCTGTCGACCAACGGCGCCAGGGCAAGGCCTATTCGATCCATTCCTTCGGCGGGGCGCTGGGTTTTGCGGCCGCGCCGTCGGTGATGATCACTCTCGCCGACTGGACGGACTGGCGCACGGCGCTGATCATCGCCGGACTCGCGGGAATCGTTCTCTCGTTCGTGTTCGTGTTCTCAGGCGACACGCTGAAAGAGGATGCGAAGACGAAGTCGCGGCCCGACCGGCAGGTCACCCTGCGCCAGACCATCACGGTTCCGGTGATGCTGTTCTTCCTGTTCTACGTGTGCATGGCGGCAGCGTCGATAGGCTTGACGGGCTTTGCGGCGGTGTTCCTGCCCGAGATGTACGGCGTATCGATCCAGACGGCGAGCCACATGCTTTCGATCATGCTGCTGGCAGGCGCCGTCGGCACGTTGATCGGCGGACCACTGGCCGATCGCACGCGGAACCACGATCTCGTGCTGACGATGTGCTTCGGCATAGGCGCGCTGCTGACCGTGGCCGTCGGAACCGCGGCCATACCGGTGTTCCTGGTGCTGGCGGCCTTTGCCGGCAACGGATTCTTCCGGGGAATCGTCAATCCATCGCGGGATATCATGGTGCGGGAGATATCGCCGCCCGGCGCGCTCGGCACGGTATTCGCCTTCGTCACGACCGGCTTCAGCATTGGCCAGGGGCTGGCGCCCATCCTCTACGGGTTTCTTCTCGACCACGGGATGTTTTCGGCCGTACTCTATGTCTCGGCAGCTTTCACGCTGCTCATGATCGGCCTGTCGATCTCCTCGCGCGAGCGTCGCGCCCGCCGTCCGGCGTGATCCGCGCGGCAAGGCGACTCGCGAAAGCTGCGCCCCGGACCGCCTGGCATTAGGCATCCCGGCTCCCGAAGAGACCGGCCGGGTGGAGGCCGCCCGGTGCGGTTGGCCGGTCTACCGCGCCTTACGGATCCGAATCGTGAACACCCCGTCATTCTCCTCCAGACCCTGGAGGACATGGCCGGTCTCGCGGCAGAACGCCTCGAAATCGCCCGGTGCCGCGGGGTCGTCGGCGCGGATCTCCATGAGTCCGCCGCCGGGGATGTCGCGCAGCCGCTTGCGGGCGCGCAGCACGGGCAGCGGGCACTTCAATCCGACGGCGTCGAGGATCGGGGCATCGTCAGGCATGGCGAGCGGGATCCGGTATCTCGTGCAGTGGTGGCCCGGCCCCGGCGGGCTTTCCGGAGCGGCCGTGCCAGGTGGCCCCGGCTTCACCGAGTCCTGGCTGGGGCGCCAGGATTCGAACCTGGGATCACGGGATCAAAACCCGTTGCCTTAACCACTTGGCTACGCCCCAAATCGCCGTGCCGCGAACATATGGAAGACATCCGGTCGCCGCAACAGGAAATCGCCGGAGAACATGTGCCGGAGGCGTGGCGGTGTGGCCGTCATGCGGGGACGCACCTGCGCTATCCGCCGGATACAGCGGGCCGGGCGGACAGCAGGTTCGTCGCCGCGATCCACCACCGGGGATGTGCCGCCTGCAGGCCGGTGGCGGCCTCGGATGCCTTCCGGACATCGGGAAAGACCGCGAAGCAGGTGGCGCCGCTCCCCGACATGCGGGCAAGCAGGACGGAGGGGAGGCGCTCGAGTGCCTCCAGGACAGGCGGGATTTCGGGTGCCACAGCCGCCGCCGCCGCCGTCAGGTCGTTGCCGAGGGGAGCGAGGCCGGAGATCAATTCCTCCAGGTCGGCGGGCCGGGTCCACGCAGCTGGTTTCGACCAGGCACCGGTTCTTGCTCCGAATACCGCGGGGGTGGAGACCGGCACCCCCGGGTTGGCGAGGACGAGGCCACAATCGGGCAACGCCGGCAGCGTTTCGACGATTTCGCCGGTTCCGGAAACCAGCGACGGCACACCCGTGACGCAGGCCGGTATGTCGGCCCCGAACTGCCGGCCGAGCCCGGCAAGCTCGTCGTCGCCAGCGGGAAGGTCCCAGAGATGCGCCAGCAGGCGCAACGCCGCCGCAGCATCGGCCGATCCGCCGCCGATGCCGGATGAGACCGGAAGGTTCTTCTCGAGCCGCAGCCATGCGCCCCCGTCGACGCCGTAACGGTCCTGGAGCGCGCGGGCGACCCGGACGACGAGGTTGGCCTCCGGATCCGCCGGAAGGCTGGCGGCGAATCGGCCGCCAGCCGCAAGCGTGATCTCCTGGGCCGGGCCCGCTTGAAGCCGGTCGGCGATCCCGGCGAAGCCGAACAGGCTCTGCAGCGTGTGGTAGCCGTCGGCGCGGCGGCCGGTCACCCTGAGAAACAGATTGATCTTGGCCGGCGCGTCGATCTCAACGGGACGGTTCCGCGGCCGCGCTTCCACTGGTCGGCTCAGCTGTCCTTTTCCGGATCTGGAGCGGCGTCGAGGCCGTCGCGAAGCTTGTCCTCGATCGCCTGGACGTCTTCCGGCTCCGGATCCAGCGACAGGGCGCGCTTCCACTGAAACCGCGCTTCTTGGAAGCGGCCGACCTGCCAGTAGGCGTCGCCGAGATGGTCGTTGATGGTTGGATCCTGCGAGCGGAGTTCGACGGCCCGCTCCAGGTGCCTGACAGCAGTCTCGAAATCCTTCATCCGGTAGAAGATCCATCCGAGGCTGTCCACGATATAGCCGTCATCGGGCCGTTGCGAGACGGCGCGTTCGAGCATGCCGTGGGCGCGTTCGAGATTGATGCCCTGATCGGCCCACGAATAGGCTAGGTAATTGAGCACGTAAGGCTGGTCCGGGCGCAGCCGCAGGGCGTGTTCGAGATCCTGTTCCGCCAGCTCCCATTTTTTGGCGCGCTCGAATGCCATGCCACGCTTGAACAGCAGGCGCCAGTGCCCCGCCTCTATGCTGTCGATTCCGTCGAGTGCCCTGCCATAGGCTTCCGCGGCGCTGTCGAATTCCTTGTTGCGGCGATAGAGGTCGCCGAGGCCGGTAAGGGCCTCGACGCGAACCGGCCCGTGGACCAGCCGGTTGAAGAGTTCGATGGCTTCCGGATCCCGCTCGAGCTCTTCGAGATTCCGCGCTATCCGAAGTTCGGCAGTCCATTTCAGCGGTGGATCGGCAGGGACCTGCCGATAGACCGCGATCGCGTCCTCGTAGCGCTCCAGAGATTCGAGGATGCTTCCCACCAGCATGTCGGCGAGATGCATGTCCGGATCCAGCCACGCCGCAAGGCGCCCGTAGATCAGCGCCATGCGTGCCGACCGCGGCTGGCTGATGGCGCTCGCGACATCGAGCAGTGCTTCTGCTGCCCCTTCTGCCGCGCCGGCGATCGGGGGCGGCGGTTCGCCGCCGTCTTCCAGGCGTTCGAGCGCCTTCGCGATGAATGTCGATTCGGGCCGGTCCTTCAGGTACCGGGAATAGAGCTCTGCCGCCTTGTCCGCCCTTCCGGTCCTTTCGAGGAAGGCGCCGATTCTCTGGGCCATCCGCAGCGACAGGTCCTCGACGTTCTTTCCGGCGCTTTCGTAGTAGGCCAGCGCCTGCTCGTTGCGTCCGGCCTGTTCGGAGATCAGCCCGGCATGAAAATCATGGAATATCTGCGGCTGCGACTTCTCCCCGATGACTGCCAGAGTTGCCAGGGCAGCGTCCGTCTGCCCGCTCCCTGCCTTCACCCAGGCGAGCAGCGTGTTGCGCAGCAACGCGCCGATATCGTCGTCGGAGGAACTTGCGAGTTTAGCCTCGGCCGAAGCCAGGTCGCCCTGCCCGATCAGGTCGAGCACGACCGCGAGATGAACGATTCCGGTCACCCTTCCGTCGCCGGCGATGGTCGTGGCCAACTCCATTGCCCGGTCGATCTTTCCGGCAGAGAGCGCGACGAGAAACAGCTGATAGCGCAGATACGGATCGCCAGGATCTGCCGCCAGGGCGCGATCCAGATATTTCGACGCCAAAACAAAGTTTCCGGCCTTGCGGGCCTGCCAGCCGGCAAGGTACCAGCCCAGCGTCTTGGCCGCCGGGCCGGGCATGGGCAGTGCCCTGGGGGCGGTATCGGTGCTGCCGGAAGCGGCGACCCGGACTTCGGCATCGAGGGCTCGTGGACCTGCTGTCGGCGGCTGGTCCGGCATGCATGCGGCGACGGCGACGGCTGTCAGGACTGTCGCAGCGAAAGTGAGAGGGAGTGTCATGTTGCCGGCCACCTGCTGCGCCGCTGCCGCGTCTGTCGAGGGGCAGCAGCGGACATGCGCTGACGGCCAGACTCGCCGAATCTGTCGCCAAACGCAATCCGCCGTGATGACGGCTCTCCGGATTCGTCAGGCAACGGGCGCATTGCCCCTGCCGCGCCCGATTTTCTCCCGTCACATGTTGGGATAGTTGGGGCCGCCGCCGCCTTCCGGGGTGACCCAGTTGATGTTCTGGGTCGGGTCCTTGATGTCGCAGGTCTTGCAGTGCACGCAGTTCTGGGCATTGATCTGCAGCGTCGGATTTCCGCCGTCCGCGTCGCGCAGTATCTCGTACACGCCGGCCGGGCAGTAACGCTGTTCGGGGGCGTCGTAGCGTTCGAGATTGACCGAGATCGGCACCCGGTCATCCCCGAGGGTGAGATGGGACGGCTGGTTTTCCTCGTGGTTGGTGTTCGAGATGTGAACCGATGACAGCCTGTCGAAGGACACGATTCCGTCCGGTTTGGGGTAGTTGATCCTGGGCGCCTTCGACGCCTCCTTGAGGCGCGTGTGGTCCTCGTGATGGCGCATCGTCCACGGCGCGCGGCCACGGAACAGGTAGGTGTCGATGGCCGCATGGGCGAGTCCGGCCCAGAGGCCCCAGCGAAAGGCGGGGCGGATGTTGCGCACGCCGCGGAGTTCCTTCCAGACCCAGCTCGACCTGAGCGCCTCGCCGTATGCGACCGCCTCGGTGACTTCGTCTTCACCGGTGATCGCGGAAAACACGGCCTCGGCCGCCAGCATGCCGGACTTCATGGCCGTGTGCGTGCCCTTGATTTTCGGGACATTGAGAAACCCGGCCGAACATCCGGCCAGCAGCCCGCCCGGAAAGGTGAGCTTCGGGATCGACTGGAAACCGCCCTCGTTGATGGCGCGGGCGCCGTAGGAGACGCGGCGGCCGCCCTCGAAGGTCGGACGGATTGCGGGATGGGTCTTGAAGCGCTGAAACTCCTCGAACGGACTCAGGTGCGGATTGTCGTAGTCCAGACCGATCACGAAGCCGGTCGCTACCTGGTTGTCTTCGAGATGGTAGAGAAAGGAGCCGCCATAGGTCGACTTGTCGAGCGGCCATCCGATCGTGTGTACGACACGGCCGGGATGGTGCCGGGCGGGATCGATCTCCCACAGTTCCTTGATTCCGATCCCGTAGGTCTGGGGCTCCACCCCGTCGCGGAGCGCGAACGTGGAGAACAAAGACTTGGCCAGCGACCCGCGGCAGCCCTCGGCAAAGATCGTCTGGCGGGCATGGAGTTCGATTCCCGGCTGGAAGTTCGCCGTCGGCTCGCCGTCGCGCCCGATCCCCATCGGTGCCGTTGCGATGCCGGTCACGCGACCGTCGTCGCCGTGGAGGATCTCGGCGGCGGGGAAGCCCGGATAGATCTCGACGCCGGCAGCCTCTGCCTGTTCGGCCAGCCATCGGCACAGATTACCGAGACTGATGATGAAGTTGCCGTGGTTCTTCATCTGCGGCGGCGTGGGCAGCCGAACCGCGCCGGACCGGTGCAGGAACAGAAAACGGTCCTCGGTTGCCGGCGTGTTCAGCGGCGCGCCGCGCTCCTTCCAGTCGGGGAACAGTTCCGCGAGTGCCCGCGGCTCGAGCACGGCGCCCGAAAGGATGTGCGCGCCGACCTCGGAACCCTTTTCCAGGACACAGACCGAGATGTCCTTGCCGCTCTCCTCGGCAAGCTGGCGCAGACGGATCGCAGCCGACAGGCCGGCCGGGCCGGCGCCGACGACGACGACGTCATATTCCATCGAATCCCGTTCCATCACATGCTCCGGCAGTTGGCGATCCATCGTCCACGGTGCTGGCGCGGGCGGCTTTCATGTATAACATGAGGCTCCCTTCCGAGGGTAGGGCATTACGGTCCGGGTGAAGGTATGACCAGAGACGGATCCGGGACGACGGCGGATCACGGGGATGGCGAGGCGTTGCTCGCCTGGTACATCGATGCGGGCGCCGACGAAGCGGTCTCGGAAGAGCCGGTCGATCGCTTCGCAGCCGCAAGACCGGCGGCGCGCCGCAACATCCGCGACGCCGTCCGGACGGCGCCTGCGCCGGGACCGGCCATGACTCCGCGGACACGGGCGTTGCCGCAGTCGCATGAACAGACGTTCGACAATGCGCGCCAGCTGGCCGCCGGCGCCACGACACTGGACGAGTTGAGGGCCGCGTTCGAGTCTTTCGAGGGCTGCGCGCTCAAGGCCACGGCCCAGAACTTCGTGTTTGCGGACGGCAATCCGGAGGCCGGGCTGATGTTCATCGGCGAGGCGCCCGGGGCCGACGAGGACCGCCAGGGCCTGCCGTTCGTCGGAGCGGCGGGCAAACTGCTCAACCGCATGCTGCGGGCAATCGATATTGATCGGGAACAGGCCTACATCACTAATATCATCCCCTGGCGGCCGCCGGGAAACCGTACGCCGACGGATGCCGAGGTCGCCATGTGCTTGCCCTTCGCCAGGCGGCATATCGAACTGGTCGCGCCGCGGATTCTGGTGCCGCTCGGCGCGGTGGCGGCCAAGTCCCTGCTCGGCACCACCGAGGGCATCATGAGGTTGCGGGGCCGCCGGAAGATCTACAGGACGGACGATGATCGCGAGATCTCGGCGCGGCCGATGCTGCACCCGGCCTACCTGCTGCGCCGCCCGGCGGCCAAGCGCGAGACCTGGCGCGATCTGCGTGAAATCCGCCGCGATCTGGCGGGAACCGGGAGCTGACCAGGCGTCTTTCGGATCGCGACGGTCGCCTGCGCGGCGGGCGGCGCGGATATTCCGTCACTGCGACGCCCGGGGGGCTTGCGTCAACGCCCGAGTCTTGCCGCTGACGGCGAACTCGGTTATGAAACATCGCGCCGCCGCTCCCGGCAGGAGCGGCGGATCCGGTCGCCCGCTGTCCCGGGCGGCGCACATGTCGGGGCATCGGTTTGTCGAAGCGGGCTTCTGCCGGACGGAAACGGATTTGGGTGGCACCGTGCCTCCTCGCCGCGCTGCTCCTGACGGTGCCGGGTGCCGCGGCGGCGGCGGATCCGAACGCTGGCGCGCCGTCTGCCAAGCCCCAGCCCGTCGATATCCCGCCGATCCTCTCGGCGGCCGATCGCGACCGCTACAGTCGCATCTTCTCGCTCCAGGAAACCGGCAAGTGGCGTGCTGCCGACCGGCTGATCCGCAAGCTCGAAAGCCGGATCCTGCTCGGCCATGTGCTCGCCCAGCGCTACCTGCATCCGACCCGCTACAGGTCGAAATACGCCGAGCTGGCCGCCTGGCTCAAATCCTATGCCGACCTGCCGGATGCGAGGCGCATCTACAAGTTGGCGTTGCGTCGGAAGCCAGTCCGCGCGCGGGCGCCGAGGAAGCCGCCTGCGCGGATCACCAAGGCTGCCGGCCTGCCCAACATCATCGAATATTCGGGATACCGCCCGGTGCGCCGCGCGGAGAGAAGGGTCATCTGGAAGGTCCGGGGGATGGTCAACAGGCGCCACCTGTCGGCGGCGGCGCGGTACATCTCGGGCCCCAAGACGCGCCGCAGCCTGGGGAGGTCCGGCTATTTCCTGGCTCGCACCATGATCGCGTCCGGCTGGTTCTTCTACGGCAATGCCCCGCGCGCCCTGAAAATGGCCGGGGAGGTCGCCAGGAAGACCGGCAATCTGCTGCCCTACAGCCACTGGATCGCCGGCCTCTCGGCCTTCAGGCTCGACCGGCACGAAGATGCGATCACGCATTTCTCCGCGATCGCGCAATCGCCCGGGCTGAGCGGCTGGGACCGCGCCGCCGGGGCCTTCTGGGCCGCCCGCGCCGCCCTGAAAAGCGGCAGGCCGTCGGAGGTCCGGCCATTCCTTCGCATCGCGTCGGCGGAGCCGCGCACCTTCTACGGAATCCTTGCCCGGCGCTGGCTCGGAGAGGCCTTTCCCCTGAGCTGGGACTGCCCGCCCCTGACCGAGGCGCGCCTCGCGAGGGTCGTCGCCCTTCCGGCCGGACGCCGCGCGCTGGCGCTGACCGAGGTTGGCCGCCACGTCCGGGCCGACCGCGAGCTCCGCATGGCGGTGCCCGGCGACGATCCCGATCTTGCAGAGGCGCTCATTGCGGTGGCGGAACGCAAGTCCCTGGCGGCCGCCACCTTCCGGGCCGGCGTTGCGCTCCACGAGATTCCCGACCGGTTGCGCGTCGCCGCGCTCTATCCGGTGCCGCTGTGGAAACCACGTCACGGCTTCCGGGTCGACCGGGCACTGATCTACGCCTTCATGCGCCAGGAATCCGCGTTCAACACGCGCGCCCGCAGCCATGCCGGCGCGCGCGGCCTCATGCAGCTGATGCCGGCGACGGCGGGCTTCATCTCGGGCAAGCGGTTCCGCGGGGTGCGCAGGAACCTGCTCTATGATCCGGAAACCAACATCACGCTGGGCCAGGACTACATCCTGCATCTCCTCGACGATGACAATGTCGGGCGCAGTGTCCTCCTGCTCGCCGCCGCCTATAACGGCGGCCCCGGCAACCTCAAGAAATGGCAGCGGGTCGCCCGGCGCGCCCGGGTCAACGATCCGCTGATGTTCGTCGAGAGCCTCCCGGCCCGCGAGACCCGGATCTTCGTGGAACGCGTTCTCTCGAACCTCTGGATGTACCGTGAGCGGTTCGGGGAACCGGCGCCGACGCTCGACGCGCTCGCCGCCGGGAAGAGTCCCGTCCTTGCCGCTTCCGGCGGCTGGAAGGAAGTGGCCAGAAATGCCCGGAATTGATTCCGACACACCGTTCACCGCGATCAACATCGCGGTCCTGACGGTCTCTGACACGCGGACCCGTGAGGACGACCGGTCCGGCGACCTGCTCGCCGGGCGCATTGCCGAGGCCGGCCATGTCGTCCTCGACAGGGCGATCGTGCAGGACGACCGCGCCGCCATCGCCGCCAGGCTCCGGGAATGGATCGCCGACCCGCGCGTCGACGCCGTGATCTCGACCGGAGGCACCGGCGTGACCGGCCGCGACGTCACCCCCGAAGCGTTTCACGACGTCTATGACAAGGAAATACCCGGATTCGGCGAATTGTTCCGGATGCTCTCCCATGACAAGATCGGCACGTCCACCATCCAGTCGCGGGCAACCGCGGGGGTCGCCGGCGACACCTACCTGTTCGCGCTGCCGGGCTCTCCCGGCGCCTGTCGCGACGCCTGGGACGGAATCCTCGTCCACCAGCTCGATATCCGCTTCAGGCCGTGCAATTTCGTGGAACTGATGCCGCGGCTGAAGGAGAGCGGCCCGACCGGCTGAAGCTGCCGCCGCCCTCTTCCGCCCGCCAGCGCCGGAACGCGGCGCCGTCGTCGATGTCGTCGAGTTCCCCGATTAGTGCCGTCCGGACGCCGGAACGAATATTCGCCATCGTGTCGGCCAGTGCATGGGGCCCGGACCAGCGGACATCCTCGAACAGCCTGCCGACGCGCGCGCCGCGGCCCGCGCCGACGAGCCAGTAGCCTCCGTCGCCTGACGGCCCGAAGACGAGATCGTTGCGTTTCAGCGCTTCGAAAGCGCAGGCGACGTGCCGTCGGCCGATGTCCGGAATGTCGCTGCCGACGAGGACGACCGGTTCCATCCCGAAACAGGTCATGCATCGGGCCATGCGTTCGCCGAGGTCGCCCGTGCCCTGGGGGAGGAGGCCGATGCCGGGAGGCCAGCCGCGGCGGTCGCGTACGGCGCTGTCGGGCGTCACCCCGAGCCATGTCGTCCAGCGTCCGTCAGCGCCGAGCCGGCGTGCGACCGTGGCGACCGTCGTCCGGTAGAAACGGAGTGCGGTGACCGCGCCTATGTCGGCTCCGAGGCGGGTCTTGACGCGGCCGAGCCTTGGCCGCCGGGCAAGGATCACGACATGCCTCACCGGTAGATCCTCTCGACGAGGCGCGGCGGCACCCCCGCGAAATACAACGCCAGGCAGAACAGGTTGCGGACCGGGCGCAGCCACCAGCCGTCGCGGCGATAGCGGTCGGCCGAAGTGATGGCGATGGCATCCAGGACCTCGATCCGTTTCTTCCCGATCCTCCGGACCAGCTCCACGTCCTCGAAGAGCGGCAGCGGCCGGAACCCCCCGATCCGGTCGTAGAACCGGCGCGAGACCAGCAGCGCCTGGTCGCCATAGGGCAGGCCGAGGACGCGGGTGCGCCACGCCGCCAGTCTCTCGACCCGGCGGGCCTGGCGGGCGCCGTCGTCGAACCGCAGCCGGAAGACGGCCGCGCGGCCGGCGTTCTCGGGCCTGGCCGTGAAATCCCGCACCGCCGCCCGCCAGCCCGGACCGAGCCGGGTATCGACATGGAGGAAGAGGAGCCATGGACAGCATGCTGCGCCGCCGCCGGCGCGGAGCTGGTTTCCGCGCCCGCGCGGGCCGGTCACCACGCGGGCGCCGCGGGCTGCCGCGCGCTCGCGCGACCGATCCGTCGATCCGCCATCCGACAGGATGATCTCGCAGGAGAGAAATTCATCATCCCCGGACACGGCATCGATTGCGTCCTCGACGAGATCCTCGGCATTCAGGGCCGGAATGACGACAGATATGCGTGCGTACCCGGACATCTCGGAACGACTCATATCATAAACGGCGCTGCGGCAAGTGCAGGAAGCGGCGAACTGCGATATACAGTGACCGTCATGCGGATTGCTGCAACCCCGAGACGCCGCCGGAGCATCGCCCGCATGCGCGCCGGACGGTGCGGGGCCGAGCCGGTTGCGGGCGTGGACCCGCCCCGCCTGTCCAGACTCGCCGTCGCATGATCGGAAAGCCCCCCGGTTCGCCGCCGCGCAAGGGGCGCGGCGCCGTGACGAACCCCTCCGGACGGTTCGAAAAGACCCGCATCGAGCCGTTCGACGACGGCTGGGGCGATGGCGCTTCCGGAGAACCCCTGCCGTCGCTCAGGACCACGCTCACGCCCGATGCGGCGCGGCAGGTGATTGTCCGGAACAGCTCGCCCGATGTCCCCTTCGATCGCTCCATCAACCCCTATCGCGGCTGTGAGCATGGTTGCGTCTATTGCTTCGCGCGGCCTACCCATTCCTATCTCGGGCTCTCGCCGGGCCTCGACTTCGAGACCAAGCTGTTCTTCAAGGCGGACGCCGCCCGGCTTCTCGCGGAGGAGCTGCGCGCGCCCGGCTACCGCTGCGAGGTCATTGCGCTTGGCGCCAATACCGATCCCTATCAGCCGGTGGAGCGGACCCGGAGGGTCACCCGCCAGATTCTCGAGGTCCTGTCGGCGCATGACCATCCGGTCGGGATCGTCACGAAATCCAATCTCGTCGTCCGCGATATCGACATCCTCGAACAGATGGCGAGGCGGAACCTTGCCCAGGTCTCGATATCCGTGACCACGCTGGACCGCGCCCTTGCCAGGACCATGGAGCCGAGGGCGCCGACCCCCGAGCGGCGGCTTCTGGCCATGCGCACGCTGTCGGAGGCCGGTATACCGACCTGTGTGCTGGCTGCTCCCGTGATTCCGGCGCTGAACGATTCCGAGCTTGAGGCGATTCTCGAGGCTGCGGCCGATGCCGGCGCCGCCTCCGCCGGATATGTTCTGCTGCGCCTTCCCCTCGAGCTCAAGGATCTGTTCACCGAATGGCTCGAGGCGCATGTCCCCTTGCGGGCGAAACATGTGCTCAATGCGATCCGCGAAACCCGTGGCGGTGCGCTCTATGCTTCGGGCTTCGGCGAGCGCATGCGCGGCACCGGTCCCTATGCCGGACTGATCGCGCAACGCTTCGAGAAGGCCTGCCGCAGGTTGCAGCTGAACCGGCGCAGCGTTTCACTCGACTGTTCGCGGTTCCGCTGCCCGCCGCGGGCCGGAGATCAGCTCGACCTGTTCGACGGGGCGGCGCGGTGAACGCGCCGGGACCGGCCCCTCCGGCCCGGACGGGCCGCAATGACCGGCGAACGGCGAACGGAGGCCCCGATTCTTGCCAGCACGCGAGCGGGCCGTGCAATATCCGCGGCGTGTTCCGGTGAACCGTTGGAAATCTGCGCATGCCTGATCTGGCGCTCGAACGCCGTTATCCCGGTCCGGTGGCCGGCGTCGACGAGGCGGGGCGCGGTCCCTGGGCGGGTCCCGTGCTTGCGGCCGCCGTCATCCTCCCGCCTGAACTCCCACGCTTCCTCGCCGACGGCCTGGATGACTCCAAGAAACTGCCGCCGCGCCGCCGCGAGCGCCTGTTCGACAGCCTGGCCGGCTGCGCCGATGTGGGGATCGGCGCTGCAAGTGTCTCCGAGATCGATCGCCACAACATCCTCGCCGCGACTCACCTGGCCATGTGCCGGGCGGTGGCCGCGCTGGCCCGTGCGCCGTCCACGGCCCTTGTCGACGGCAACAGCACGCCGCCGGATCTGGCTTGCGGCGGCGTGGCCGTGGTTCGCGGCGATTCGCTGAGCCTGTCGATTGCCGCGGCCTCGATTGTGGCCAAGGTAACGCGCGACCGGATCATGGCCCGTCTCGGACGGCGCTATCCGGCCTTCGGCTGGGAACGCAACGCGGGCTACGGGACCCGCCAGCACAGTGACGGGCTTGCGCAAGCCGGGGTTACTCGTCACCACCGCCGAAGCTTTGCGCCGATCGCGAGGATGCTGCAAGCTTCCGGGAACGGTGCCGTCCGGCCGCCAGCCTCTGGCGCCGATGGCGGTAGGCCCGAACCGGGGCGCGGACAACACGGCCCGGCGGCGGCGCGAGCGATGACGGAGCATGCCGGATGACGCTGCCTGTGGACCGGATCCTTGTCGGCGACTGCATCTCCGAACTGGCCGGCCTCCCGGAGGGCGCGGTCGACGTGATCTTTGCCGATCCGCCCTACAATCTCCAGCTTGCCGGCGGCCTGCATCGGCCGGACAATTCGAAGGTCGACGCCGTCGACGCCGAATGGGACCGCTTCGCGGCCGCGGAAGATGATCCGCAGGCGAGCTTCGCGGCCTACGATTCATTCACCAGGGCGTGGCTCACCGAGGCCCGGCGGGTGCTGAAGAAAGACGGCTCGCTCTGGGTCATCGGCAGCTATCACAACATCTTCCGCGTCGGCGCTCAGCTGCAGGATGCCGGGTTCTGGATTCTCAACGATGTCATCTGGCGCAAGACCAACCCGATGCCGAATTTCCGGGGCACGCGTTTTGCCAATGCCCACGAGACCCTGATCTGGTGCGCCAGGGACCGGCGCACGAAGGCGCCGACGTTCAACTACCGTGCCATGAAAGCGCTCAATGGTGATCTCCAGATGCGCTCCGACTGGATGCTGCCGATCTGCGGCGGCGCGGAACGCGTCAGGATCGACGGGAAGAAGGCGCATCCGACGCAGAAGCCCGAAGCGCTCCTCTACCGTGTGCTGCTGGCGTCGAGCAATCCGGGCGATCTCGTTCTTGATCCGTTTCTCGGCACGGGCACCACGGCTGTTGTCGCGCGCAAGATGGGGCGCCGCTTCATCGGCATCGAGCGCGATCCGGTCTATGCCAGGATCGCCGAGGAGCGGATATGGTCCGAGGAACTGCCCGAGGACCTCTCCGTCTTCGAGTTGCCGTCGCCGCGGACCGAGCCGCGCGTGCCCTTCGGCGCGTTGCTCGAACGTGGATGGATCACGCCCGGACAGTCGCTGTGCGATTCGCGGCGGCGCTATCGAGCGCAGGTCTGCGCCGACGGGATGCTGGAAGCCGGCGGGCAGCGCGGCACCATCCACAAGCTTGGTGCCGCCCTCCAGGGGGCGCCGTCCTGCAACGGCTGGACGTTCTGGCACTACGAGTCCGGAGGCGCAATTCGTCCTCTCGACGATCTGCGCCGGATGATCCGGGAGGAACTGGCCGCGGTCGACGGCGCGCCCCCGGCCCGGCGATAGCCCGGTCAGCAGCGCGGTGCGGGCCGGTTCGCCACCACCAGCTGCACGATTTTCTTCATGGCGGTCGGCAGCGCCCAGCCGTCGAGCCGTTCCGGAGGGCTCCAGAAACCCTCGATGCCGGCAGTGTCCCGGACAGCGCCCTTGAGTACGGTCATCTCAAGGCGGAAATGGGTGAAGACATGATTCACCTCTCCCGGCACCGGCTCCCAGTCTGCCTCGACCGGCGCGGCGCGGCGCGCCTCGCGGTCCGTCCAGGCGGTTGTGCGCCATTCGGTTGACGGGATCTCGACCATGCCGCCAAGGAGGCCGGATTCCGGGCGGCGGCGCAACAGCACGGCGCCATCTGGCGCCGTAATCCAGAATGCCACGCCGTGCCGCACCGGGCGCTCCTTTCGCGGAGCGCGGTTCGGAAGCTGCTCCGCCAGGCCGCGCCGGTGTGCGAGGCACCGGTCCTCGAGCGGGCACGCCCCGCAGCGCGGACCGCGCGGCGTGCAGACCGTGGCGCCGAGATCCATCAGCGCCTGCGCATGATCGCCGCAACGCGCATCGGGGGTCAGCGCGGCGGCGTGGGCGCGCAGTGCCGTGCGGGCGCGGGGCAGCGGCGTATCGACGGCAAACAGGCGCGCCATGATCCGCTCGACATTGGCGTCGACCGGCGTCGCCTTCGAATTGAAGGCGATCGCGGCGATCGCGGCCGCCGTGTACGGGCCGATTCCGGGCAGTCGCCGGAGTTCCTCCTCGGCGGCGGGGAAGGCGCCGCCATGGTCCGCCACGACCATGCGCGCGCATCTGTGGAGGTTCCGCGCGCGGGCGTAGTATCCGAGTCCGGCCCAGAGGTGCAGGACCTCGTCAAGCTCCGCAGCGGCGAGATCGGCGACGGCCGGCCAGCGCCCGACGAACGCCTCGAAATACGGCCTGACGGCGGCGACGGTGGTCTGCTGGAGCATGATTTCGCTGAGCCAGACCCGGTAGGGGTCGGCGACCGCGCCTGGGGGAGCACGCCACGGCAGGCTGCGGCGGTGACGGTCGTACCAGGCGAGAACCGGGCCGGCGATGCCGCCGCCGGCCGGCCGTGTCTCCCGATGTCCGGTCATGAATGCCCCTCCGCCCCGTCCCGGCGCTCCGCCCGGCCGCGTCTGTCGGGCTGCCACTTGCGGCCGTTCTCCGAGACCGTCATACCTCTGGTGGAGCCGGAGCGGCGGTAGCGCGCGGGCGGCGAATCCAACCAGGCATGTGAAGGCGGCATGACCGGAAAACCACGCAGACGCAGGTCGCCGAGGAACGACAGCCGGCGCAGGGCGCGCGGGCTGCTCCATATCGGCACCGCGCTCCCGCAAGCTGCCGGACCCGCGCTGCGCAGGCGGGGCGTCATCTATGCCAGGCTGGTGACGGAATGGTGCGACATTTTTTGCGGTGATCTTATCGCAAACGGTACCCAGCCGGAAAGGCTGGTGTTCTCCCGCGGCGGCAAGGGCGGAACGCTGCACATACGCGTGGCGTCCGGTGCGCTCGCCCTCGAGTTGCAGCATCTTGCGCCCCAGCTCATCGAGCGTCTCAACCAGTACCTGGGCAAACCGCTGATAGCCGAGCTCCGCTTCCGCCAGGGGCCGATGCGTCCGCGTCCGAGACCCCATGTGGCGCCGAAGCCGGCACTGCCGCCGGCGGACGAGGCGAAGCTCGACGGTAAGCTTGAGGGAATTCGGAACGAGGAACTCCGCGAGGCGCTGCGGCGGCTCGGCCGGTCCGTTGCAAGCCGCGGGGCCCGCGGATCCGGCGCTTCGGTGGGGCAGACCCCGAAACGCTGAACGGTCCGGCGGTTGGGGTACGGGCGGGCGGTCTTTTCACGGCGGCGTTTGAAAAAATTTTGTTGGTAGACTGGCAATGTACTACCAGATATGGTAGTCAGATCCCTCATACTTGCCTGCGGGGATCATCATGCTGCAAATCTGGAAGCTTCTCGGCCTGGCGCTGATGCTTGCCGTTGCAGCCCCCGCCGCAGCGCATCATGCGGACCGGCAGCAGCTGGCGTCGGCGGCAACCGGCCTGCAACTTGCCGACGCAAAGGGGCATGCCGCCACCGTGCCGAAGCCGTTGGGCAAGGTCGATGATCTCGGCGTTGGCGCAGGGGATTACACCCTCGGCAGTCCGGAGGCCGGGGTGGTGCTGGTCGAATACGCCTCGCTGACCTGTCCACACTGCGCCGTCTTCCACGAAAAAATGATGCCGATGATCAAGAAGGACTACATCGACACCGGCAAGATCTACTACGTGTACCGGGACTTCCCCCTTGACCGCCTGGCCCTGGCTGCGGCGGTGGTTGCACGCTGTGGTGGCCGCGACAGGTTCTTCGGATTCATCGAGACGCTGTACGGGTCGCAGGACCAGTGGGCGCGGGCATCCGATCCGCTGGCCGCGCTCAGGACCCTGGCGCTGGTCGGTGGCATGTCGAAAACGGATTTCGAGGCCTGCATTCGCGAACAGAAGGGTGTCGACGCGATCCTCGAGGCGCGGTTGGCGGCCGCCAGGAAATTCGGCGTCAACTCGACTCCGACGATTTTCGTCAACGGGAACCGGTACCGTGCGGCCGAGTCGGTCGACGGGATGAGGGCGCTTCTCGATTCGTTCGTCGCCAAGCGGTAGGCGGGTGCGGGAACGGCGTCCATACGACCAAAGGAATTGCTGACAGGTGCAGTTCGCAAGAATGCAGTTGACGGGGTTCAAGTCCTTTGTCGAACCGACCGAACTGGTCTTCGACAAGGGGCTGACAGGGATTGTCGGTCCCAACGGCTGCGGCAAGTCGAATCTCGTCGAAGCGTTGCGCTGGGCGATGGGAGAGAACTCGGCCCGGCGGATTCGCGGCTCGGAGATGGACGACGTGATCTTCGCCGGCACCGCCGCCCGGCCCTCGCGCAACCTTGCTGAGGTTGTCCTCACCCTCGACAATTCGGAACGGCGCGCGCCGGCTCAGTTCAACGACGCCGACGAACTCGACGTAATTCGCCGCATCGAACGCGGCGCGGGTTCCGCCTACCGGGTGAACGGGAACGATACGCGTGCGCGCGATGTCCAGACCCTGTTCGCCGATGCCTCGACGGGCGCGCGCTCGACGGCGCTGGTCAGCCAGGGCCGTATCGGCAGCCTGATTGCGGCGAAACCCGCCGAACGGCGCCTTCTCCTCGAGGAGGCGTCGGGGATCACGGGGCTGCACGCCCGGCGGCACGAGGCCGAGCTCAGACTCCGCGCGGCTGAAACCAACCTCGAACGGCTGCAGGACGTCATCGGGACGCTTGAGGAGCAGCACCGGCAGTTGAAGCGCCAGGCTCGCCAGGCATCGCGTTACCGCAGCCTGTCGGACCGCATCCGAAAACAGCAGGCGATCCTCCTCCATCTGCAATGGATCGAGGCCCGTTCGGACCAGGAGAAGGCGGCGGACGAGCTGGCCCGGGTCGATGCCCTGGTGGCGGATCTGGCCCAGGCGGTGGCGGCGGCGACGACGGCGCAGTCCGAGGCCGCGGCGGCGATCCCGGATCTGCGGACGCAAGAGGCCGAAACCGCCGCCGTGCTGCGGCATCTGAATTCCGCTGTCGATGCCCTTGATGCGGAGGAACGCCGGATCGAGATCCTCGTCGGCGAGATCGGCCGGCGCATCGCCCAGATTGACAGCGACACGGTACGCGAACGCGACCGAGTCACGGGTGCCGGCGAGGCGATTGCGCGGCTCGACCGCGAAAACGCTTCGATCGAGGCCGCCCGGTCCCAGGAATCCGAGGACATCGCCGGGGCGAAGACACGGCTCGACGGTGCCGAGGCGGCGGCGGCCGCCTGTCAGGAGGAGGTCGACGCGCTGGTGCGCGATCTGGTCGCCCACGAGACGCGCGAGGCCGAGCTGCGGCGGCAGCTTGATGCGATGGCGACGCGGCGGCTTCGCCTCGGCGAGCAGCACCGTCACGCCGTGGCCGAACGGCAGACGGCCGAGCAGGCAGCGGAGAGCAGCGCGGAGCTGGAACAGGCGAGGGCCGCTGCCGAAAGCGCACGCCTCGCGCTTGAGGATGCCCGCGCCCGGCTCGCGAAGTCGGAGATGGAGACCGCGGCGGCTCGCGCTGAAGAGAACGCGCGGCGCGAGGCGCACCGCGAAGCCGATTCGGACATGGCCCAGCTGCGCGCTGAACGGAAGGCGCTGTCGGAACTGCTG
This sequence comes from Alphaproteobacteria bacterium, assembly GCA_022822405.1. Taxonomy (GTDB): domain Bacteria; phylum Pseudomonadota; class Alphaproteobacteria; order MPNO01; family UBA830; genus JAJEBT01. Next base: position 18,598 of record JAJEBT010000168.1, on the reverse strand, counting down.
ACGGATGGCGACCGCGACCGCTGGCAGCCGCTGATCGACGATCTCGAGGTCGCCGCGGGATATGAAGTGGCTCTCGGGACCGCGCTCGGAGACGATCTCAACGCCTCGACGGACGGGCAGGCGCCGGTGCACTGGCGTGAAATTCCGTCCGGCGCGGTGCTCCCGGAACTTCCGTCCGGCATCGAATGCCTTGCCGATCATGTCCGGGGTCCGGCGGTGCTCGACCGGAGATTGTCCCAGGTTGGCGTCGTGGACAACGCCGTCGTCGGCGCCGAGCTGCATGGCAGGCTGAAGCAAGGCCAGCGGCTGGTATCGCGTGACGGCGGGCTGTGGCGCTGGGATGGTTTCGCGATCGTCGCCGGCGCGCCCACGGCGGCGGCAAACCGCTTGGCGCAGCGCAACCGCCTTGCCGAGGTGGTGACTCTCCTAGCGGCTGCCGAACACCGCGCCGGGGAGGCGCTCGGCGCGCATCGGGAGGCGGCAGCCGGCCTCTCCGCCGCTGAAGAGGCCGAACGCGGGTGCCGGCGTGCCATCGAAGCAGCCGACCGGGCGTTCCAGGAGGCGCGCGATGCCGTGACCGCCGCTGCCGATCGGTCGGCAGACGCGCGTCTGCGCGCCGGTGCACTTGACGAGGCGCTGCAGCGCATCGCCGCCGATCAGGCCGAACTCGACGAAGAGGAGGCTGCCGTCCGCGGCGAACTGGCGACTGCGGCCGACAGCGGGGAAAAGAAGGATGCCGTGGAAAGGCGCCGGCACGAGCTTGCCACGCTGCGAGCCGAGGCCGCTGACGCCCGAAGCGCCCGTGACCGGCTCCACCAGGCATCCGAAACCCATCGGCTCCGCCTGCAGGCGATCTCGAACGAACGCCAGACCTGGCTCGACCAAGCGGGCAATGCCGAACAACAGCTTGAGCGGCTGTCCGAGCGCCGCGGTGCGGAAGCTGCGGAACTCCGGAAACTCGAGGATCGCCCTGCGGAAATCGCGGCCGAACGCTCGGCCCTTCTTGAGCGGACTGCAGAGGCGGAACGCGCGCGCGACGAAGCTGCCGACAGCCTTGCCGCAGCCGAGAGCCGCCTCGAGGAGCTCAGCAGCGACCTCAGGACGCGCGAAACCCGCCTGGCGGAAACCAGGGAGGATCGCGTGCGGCGGGAAGCGGCGGTCGAACAGAGAAACCAGACCCTCGTCACCATCGCCGGGCAGTGCGAGGAAAGGATCGGGTGCAGTCCGGAGAACGCGCTGGAAATCACGGGTCTTGCGGAAGGCGAGCCGCTGCCGGCGCGCGAAGACGCCGAGAAAAGACTCGAACGTCTCGACCGGGAACGGGCCAATATCGGGCCGATCAACCTGCGAGCGGAACAGGAGGCGCAGGAGCTCGACGACCGGGTTCGCGAAATGGAAACCGAACGCGACGATCTCGTGGCCGCCATCGGCAAGCTTCGCCGCGGCATCTCGGAACTCAACCGCGAGGGCCGAGGGCGGTTGCTGGCGGCCTTCGACGACGTCGACCGGAATTTCCGGGATGTGTTCATCCAGCTGGTCCCCGGCGGTCGCGCGCATCTGAAGCTGACAGAGTCCGAAGATCCGCTGGAGGCCGGACTCGAGGTCTATGCAAGTCCTCCGGGAAAGAAGCTGCAGACGATGAGCCTGCTGTCCGGTGGCGAGCAGGCACTGGCCGCGCTCGCGCTGCTGTTTGCCGTGTTCCTTACCAATCCGGCGCCGATCTGCGTGCTGGACGAGGTCGATGCGCCGCTCGACGACAGCAATGTCGACCGTTTCTGCATGCTGCTTGAAGATCTGGCCGACCGCCTTGACACGCGGTTCCTCCTCGTCACCCATCACCGGCTGACCATGGCGCGCATGGATCGGCTCTACGGCGTGACCATGGCCGAGCCCGGAGTGTCGCAACTGGTCTCGGTCGACCTGCAAACGGCGGGCCGGATACGCGACGCCGCCTGACCGCGGAGTTCCGGCGCGTGCCGGGAAGAACGCCGCAGAAACTGCAGGTGCGTCGCTCCCGCGTATCGGTGCTGCTCTCGGAACCGCGCGCCGCCAAGCCGTTTGACACTCGCCACGCCAGACCCTATCCTGCGGCCCGCTCGCAGGCACTCACCGCCTGCGGCGTCGGAATCGCACGTCATACCTCATGGTGGAGCAGGAAACACCGGAACCCCGGAGCGATCTGGAGGAACGGTTGCGCCGGTTTCGCCAGCACAGGAGCGCCGACAGCGACCAGCCGGCCCCGGCCGGCCCGTCCCACGGCGGTCTCGGGCTGGCAATGCGGATCGGCGTTGAGCTGGTTGCCGCGCTGATCATCGGCGTCGGTCTCGGCTATCTGCTGGATGGATGGCTCGGAACGATGCCGCTGATGTCGTTGCTCGGCTTTTTCTTCGGCGCGGCGGCGGGCATGCTGAACGTCTACCGCACGGCGACGGGACGGGGCAGCGCCATCGGCTTCGGACGGCGCACCGGCGGCGACAGATAGGAAGGGACGGGTTCTTGGCAAGCAAAGACGGCGCGGGCGGGCACAGCCCGCTCGAGCAGTTCGAGATCAGGGAACTGATGCCGCTCGATGTCGGCGGCTACGACATCGCGTTCACCAATTCCGCGCTGATGATGGTCATCGCCTGCGCGCTCACCGTGCTGCTGATGACGCTCGGCGGGCGCAAGTTCCGGCTGGTGCCCGGGCGCTTCCAGGCGCTCGCTGAGATGTGCTACGAATTCTGCGCCAACTTGCTGCGCGATACGGTCGGCAACGAGGGACGTCGGTACTTTCCGTTCATCTTCACGCTCTTCATGTTCATCCTGTTCGGCAACATGCTGGGGATGATTCCCTACAGCTTCACCTTCACCAGCCACATCATCGTGACCTTTGTCATGGCCATGGTCGTGTTCGTCGGCGTGACCGTTCTCGGGTTCGTGAAGCACGGCATCCGCTTCTTCGGCTTCTTCGTGCCGCCCGGGGTTTCGGTGGTGCTGTGGCCGTTGATGATCCCGATCGAGATCATCTCCTACCTGTCCCGCCCGATCAGCCTCGCGGTGCGGCTGTTCGCGAACATGACGGCCGGGCACACGATGCTGAAAGTGTTCGCCGGATTCGTGCCGGCGCTCGGCGCGGCCGGGATCTTCCCGCTCGCGTTCGCGACCGCTCTGACCGGACTCGAGGTGCTGATCGCGTTCCTTCAGGCCTACGTGTTCACGGTCCTGACATGCCTCTACATTTCGGACGCGCTGCACCTGCATTGAGGCGCAGCGTCACCGGACAAGATCCCAACATCGCAACAAAGGAAAGACCATCATGGATCCCACAGCAGCGAAACTCATCGGCGCGGGGCTTGCCGCCATCGGTGTGATCGGCGCCGGCATCGGCATCGGGCAGATCTTCGGCTCGTTCATCTCGGCCGTTGGCCGCAATCCGGCGGCGGCGCCCCATGTCACGCAGATGACGTGGATCGGCTTCGCGCTGGTCGAGGCCATTGCCCTCTACGCGCTGGTCATCGCCTTCCTCATTCTCTTCGTCTTCTGACGGAGGCCGAAGAATCGGGCCCCTGACATGCCTCAAATCGAACAGATCGGGACCTTCCTGAGTCAGGTCTTCTGGCTGGTGGTGACGTTCGGCGTGCTCTACCTGCTGATGTGGAAGGTTGCGCTGCCGCGGGTGACGACGCTGCTGATGGATCGCGAGGAACGCATCGACGAGGACATCCGGAAGGCCGAAGAGGCGAGAACGGAAGCGGAAAAGGCGAGGGAGGCCTATGAGCTGGCCGTGGCCGACGCCGCCGCCCGGGCCCAGGCGATGATTCGCGAGATCCGCCAGCAACAGGCGGACGAGAACGCGCGCCGAATGGACGAGCTCGAGGCGCGGATCAGGGCGGAGGCCGAAGCCGCGGAGCAGCGGATCGAGGCGGCGCGGGCCCAGGCCGCCGCCGACATACGCGAGGTGGCCACGGAGGTCGCGCAGGCAGCGACCTCGAGGCTGATCACCGTCGACGTCGCTGCCGAGGACGCCGAAGCGGCGGTCCTTGCGGTGATGGAGGAACGGACCTGATGGACCTGCAAGATCCGACATTGTGGGTTGCCGTCGGGTTCGTGATCCTCGTCGCGGGCGTCTACCGGCCGGGCAAGAAGGCGCTTCTCGGCATGCTCGATGCGCGCATCGAGACGATCCGCGGCAACCTCGAGGAAGCGTCGGAGCTGCGCCGTCTGGCCGAGCAGGAGCTTGCCGAATACCAGCGCAAGCAGCGCGAGGCGAAGAAGAACGCGGAAGACCATGTCGCGCATGCCCGCGGCGAAGCGGAACGCCAGGCCCGCGAGGAGCAGCAGAAGTTCGAGGCTGTCATGGAGCGCCGGGAGCAGGCCGCCATGGAAAAGATCGCGCAGGCCGAGGCGGAAGCGTTGCGCGAGGTCCGCGCCGTCTCGATCGAGACCGCGATGGCCGCCACCCGCCGCCTGATCGTTGGGCGCATGGACCCGGAACGGCAGGGCGAACTGGTCGATTCCGCCGTCCGCGGACTACGGGGCCGGCTCCACTGAACGGCGGCGCGGCCCGCGCTCGTTACCCGACTTCCCGTTTCGAAGGCCCTTCGGCGCGCGGCGCCGGAGCGCGAAGGTCGAGTCCGTGGACCGCCCCGAGCGGCAGCGCGGTGATCCTCTCCGAAAGGGGGTATTCGCGGTCGCCGGGATAAACCACCCAGAGATGCTCGAGGCCGAGATCCTCGATCGTGATGTGCATGGACCGGGTTGTCTCGGGCGCATCCGAGCACTTGAATTCAAATCCCCAGCGCCGGTTTCCCCGTAGCAGCATGAGGTCGAGTTCCGCACCCCGCTGCGTGGCGTAGAAATACGCGTTGCGGTCGCCGTGGGCGGTTAGCGTCTGTTCGAGCGCGAAGCCTTCCCAGCTCGCCCCGTAACGCGGATGCGCGGCCAGTCCCGCCATGTCGTCCAGATCCAGCAGGGAATGCAGGATGCCGCTGTCGCGGAGATAGACCTTGGGCGATCTGACGAGCCGCTTTCCCAGGTTCTCGAACCATGGCGGCAGGATGCGGATCATGAAGGAGCCGGCGAGAAGGTCGCGATAGCGGTTCACGGCCGTCGTGCTGACTCCCATGGAGCGCGCGAGCTCGGAGGCGTTCCATGTCTGGCCGTGAAAATGGGCCAGCATGCGCCAGAACCGACCGAGCGCCTCGGGAGGTATCCGTGATCCGAGACCCCGGGATGTCGCGCTCCAGGAACGTACGCGCGAAGGCGTGCATCCAGCGCGTCCATGTGCCGGACGATGCTGCCATGTAGGCCCGCGGGAAGCCGCCGCGCATCCACAGCCGGTCCTGGTTCTCCGGGCCCACCTCGATGATCGACAGGCCGCCCATCTCCACGAACTGGAGCCTTCCGGCGAGGGATTCGGAGACTCCCCTGATCAGATCCCATGAGACGCTGCCGAGGAGCAGGAAGGCCGCGTTGCGTGCGGGATCGTCGCATATGGGTCGCAATACCTCGAACAGATGCGGAAGCCTCTGGACCTCGTCGAGAATGACAAGTCCCTCCGCCATCCGGAGCAGCCTGTCGGGCGTCGCCGAGAGGGCGTCCCGCGCGGCAGAAGCCTCGAGATCGTAGGTTGTTGAAGGACCCGGCCATCCTGCCGCGATCTCGGCGGCCAGGGTCGTTTTGCCGACCTCCCGGGAGCCCATCAGGGCGACCGTCGGCGCTTGGGCGAGGCCCTGGAGAATGGCCCTCCGGATCTCGGTTCGGTCAATTAATTATTGCATATCGTATTTATACAATCGGATTTGCAACGATAAAGGGCAACTTTCGGGGTTGACGCAGCGGTTTTGCGACACGGTTTCCCCTTGCATTGATGCTCATGGCGGGGTGAGCCGTTCCCAGCATGCATGGGCTGTTGGCTGCAGCGGTTGTGATCGAGCCGGACAAGAGTTCGACGTCGAACCATCGCCAAAGAGTCGGGCGGCTAGCATATTCGACCTGGTTTTGCGCGATTTGCTTGATATGCCCCAATGGGCTATATGTTGCAAGATGCAAACGATCGCCGAGACTCCGACCTTTACTCGTCAGGCTCGCAAGCTTTTTAGCGAGCAAGAGCGGCGCGAACTGATTGACTATCTGGCGGCAAACCCCTTGGCGGGAGACGAGATTCCGGGGGCCGGAGGCGTGCGAAAACTGCGGTTCGCGGCTTCGGGCCGTGGCAAGAGAGGCGGTGCGCGGGTAATTTACTTCTACGGTGGCGACCGGATTCCGATCTATCTGCTTCTCGTCTATGCGAAATCCGACCGGATCGACCTGAATCCCGGGGAACGCCGCGCCGTAGCTGCGATAGTCAGGGCAATCAAGGGCGAGGAAAGGGAGAGACGATGAGCACGTTCGGGGACGATCTGATCCAGTCACTCAACGAGGCGCTGGCCCATGCGAAGGGAAAAGGTCCGGCCATCGTTCACGCGCCGGTGACTCCGCGCAAGGTTCGCAAGCAGGCGAAGCTCACGCAAGCGCAGATGGCGCCCCTGATGGGTATGAGCCTGTCGGGTTATCGCAAGTGGGAACAGGGAACGCGGCAGGTCAGCGGTCCGGCGGCGACGTTGCTGCGCATAATCGAAAAGGAACCCGAGGCTGTCAGGCGCGCGCTCTTGTCTTCGTGAAGGACGATACGGTTTCGGGATATTTACAGAATGCGTTGCCGTGCAACTCGCCCGAAGCCGCATATGCGCAGCTTCGGGTGGTTGGGGTGTCCGGGGATACCTGCCGGCATCGCGCTTGTCTGGCAAAGACGGGAATGATAATGGGCGCTTTCCGGGCATGGCGCGGAGGCCTCCCGGAACGGCCCTCTTGCCGGCGCCGCCCGGCCGCGTTCCGGTTCGGGCGCCTGACGCAGGGTGCACCGGTCTCCCGCGTCATCTGCCCTTGAGCCTGTCCTCGAGCAGGTGGCGCTGGATCTTGCCGGAGGTGCTGCGCGGAATGTCGTCGAAATCGATGAAGTGGACTTCCTTGGGCAGCTTGTAGCTCGCGATGCGGCCGCGGCACATGTCGACGACATCGGCGGCGGTCAGCGCGGGGTCGTGCCGTGCCGCGAACACCACCGGAACCTCGCCCCAGCGGTCGTCGGCCTTGCGGACGACAGCAGCGTCGGCAATGCGCGCGTCGGCCATGATATGGCGCTCGATCTCGGCCGGATAGATGTTCTCGCCGCCCGACTTGATCATGTACTTGACGCGGTCCACGAAATCCACGGTGCCGTCGGGGTTGCGGCGGAAGACGTCCCCCATGTGGAACCATCCGTTGCGAAACGCTTCCCGATTGGCTTCGTCGTTGGCCCAGTATCCCGAGAACAGTGTCGGGCCGCGTATGGCAAGCTCGCCCGGCTCGCCGTCGGCGACGTCGTTGTCATCGGGGTCGACTAGGCGCACCTCGCAGAATCCGCTCAGCCGCTTCGAGAGCGTTTCGGGGACGGTGCCGACGGCGACGAAGTTGGCGGTGGCCGGAGGCAGTCCCGTTTCCGTGGAGCCGAACGTGTTGACGTAGGGCGCGTTCAGGAAGGCGGTAATGTCCCTGAGCAGCGGCCGCGGAACGAGGTCGGCCATCGCCCCCATCATCGTCACCGCCTTCGCCTGCGTCCCCGCTTCCCTCATGCGGTTCAGCAGATCGTCGATCATTCCCGGCAGCACCATCAGGTAGTGAATCGGCCACGTCTCTATGGCGCGGATGATCTCGTCGGGCTGATAGCCGTCGACGATCATCACCTGTCCGCCGAGCAGCAGGGTCGACAGGGCGAAATCGTTGGCGCCCATGTGAAACAGCGGAGACCAGGCGACGAACGTGTCCCGGTCGGGAACCTTGAGTTCGGTCGCATAGGCCAACGCCCGCGCGACCATGGCGCGGTGGCTGATCAGGGCGCCCTTGGGGAGTCCCGTTGTGCCGCTCGTGAAGATGATGACGAGTCCGTCCTCGGAGTCCACCAGGCAGTCCGGATCGTCGTCGTGCGAAGCCGCGATCGCAGCCTCGTAGTCGTTTCCGAAGACCAGGTCGGCGGGAAAGCCGACCTCGGCGAGCACCTCCTCGTACTCCGGCGCCGCGACCACGAGACCCGGTCCGGTCAGGTTGAGGCAGTGCGTGAGTTCGTCGGGCGACGAACGCCAGTTCAGATTGACGGATATCGCCCCGATCTTGGCGGCGGCGAGCTCGGTCTCGATATAGGCAATGCAGTTGCGCGCCAGCAGTGCAACGCGGTCGCCGTGCGCGATCCCGCGGGCGCTCATGACATGGGCGAGCCGGTTGGCGCGCGCATCGAGTTCCGCGTAGGTGAGTTGCCGATCGCCCTCGATGAGCGCCGTCCGTTCCGCGTGGCGCCCGGCGCTGGCTGCGAACAGGCGGCCGTACTGGCTGCTTCCCGCCTGGTGGACTTCGCACGGCGGCGCATGACGTTCGGTCTGGTCGGCCATGTCGCTGGTCTCCTATTCCTCGAGCAACGCAAGCGCCCGCACCGGACTTCCGGACCCTTGCCGGATCTTGAGTGGCGGCGTGATCAGGAGGGCGCCCCGGGGCGGCAGCTTGTCGAGGTTGGTCAGCGCCGGCAGCCCGAACCGCCCGCGCCCGTGCATGTGATAGTGGCAGGGAAAGGGCACCCCGAAGTGCTGCGCTTGGCCGGCATCGGTGCCCACGGCCTCGCAGCCGAACCCGATGACGTCGCGCTCGTCGATCAGCCACGGAACGAGATCCTCGTGGGGCCCCGGCGTGTGGGAGCCCTCGTCGGACATGTTCAGATAGGCCACCGGATCGCGCCTGAGCGACCAGTCCGTCCGCATCAGGAGCCACGACCGTGGCGGTATCTCTCCGTGCTCGTCCTCCCACTCCATGACCCGCTCGACCGTCAGCAGGTAGTCGGGATCGGCCTCGGCCTCGGCCGAGCAGTCGACGACGCAGGCATGGGCGAGGAACATTTCCGGCGGGATGGTGTCGGTGGCGTTGTTCGGAAGGTCCTTCCCCGAGATCCAGTGGATCGGCGCGTCGAAATGCGTACCGGTATGTTCGCCGCAGGAGAAGTTGTTCCAGTAGGTTGCAGGACCGCGATGATCGTAGCGCGAGATCTCTTCCATCCGGAACGGCCACGATTGTCCGAGTTCGGGCGGCAGGACGATGGTCGGAACCTGCTGGTCGAGAGTCATCGTGAGATCGATGACCCTGATGCTGCCGCCGACGATGCCGTCCAGCAGGCTTGAGAGAATACCTGTGCGGTTTCCTGATTTGGTCGAACCTGCCATGGGATGCGCCCTGTCTTCTGCGCGCGGCGTCACAGCCGGATGGCGCGCTCGATTTCCTTGGGATTCTGCGCGAGGCGTTCGAGGATTTCCTCGGCGACCGCGCCGACGGGCACGTCCTCGACGCCGTCCCGCAGTGCCCTGACGATACGCCCGGCGATCGTCGATGGCGGCAGCTTGGGCGGTGGCGCCAGTTGGTACCACTCGTCCTCGATCGGGCCGACGAAGGCGTTGACCACCCGCACGCCGCCGTCGCCAAGCTCGGCGCGCAGGCACTGCGACAGCGACAGCGCCGCCGCCTGGGAGGCCGAGTAGGTGCCGAGCGCCGGGTTGTTGACCAGGGCGTAGGCCGAGAGCACGTTGACCCATGCCGCCGCTCCGTAATTCCCGTCGGCGCCGCGCGACCGCATCACCGGTCCGAAATGCCCGGCGAGGCGCAGCAGACCGTGATAGTGGATTTCCATCTCGTCATGTGCGGTGTTGATGTCGCACCGGCCGAGCACGCCGCCCATGCGCAGGTGGTAGCTGTTGTTGACGAGAATCTCGACCTTGTCGCCGATCATTGCCGCCAGCTCTTCGACGCTGTCCGTGTCCGTCACGTCGAGCGGAAATACTGTCACCTGGTCGAGTTCCCTCAGCGCATCGAGATGGGCGCTGGCGCGCCACGGCTGGGCGAACCCGGCGAAGATGCTGCGCGCGCCGGCGGCGGTGAAGGCGTGGGCGAGCTCAAGGCCGAGCTCCGTCTTGCCGTCGACGATCAGCACGCGCCGTCCCTTGGGATCGAAAGACATTTCGCGCAATTGTAGGTCATCCTCCTCGTTCGGCGCCGGATTTTCGGGCCGCGCGGTCACCACCGCGTCGCCGCCGCGGTCGAGCCCGAGCGACAGCCGGACGCGCGCGCCGCGGACGCAGTCTTCGGCCAGGTGTGCGACGATCGACGGGCCGGCATCGGCCGCGACGACGCCGAGCCGCCACGGCAGCCGGTCGCGGAAGAACAGGTCGTTCGAGTGCCGAAGCGTGGTTTCGGCCAGCAGCGTGCCGCCGTCGGCCACGTCCCGCCACTCGAGATCATCGCTAAGGCAGCGATGGCAAACCTGCCTCGGCGGGTATTGCACGGCCCCGCAGCTGCCGCATGTCTGTAGCGCGAACCTGCCGGCTGCCGCCATCGCCGCCAGCCCCTGGCCCTCGCGCGAGCGGTTTCCCGGGGGACGGGTCGGCAGGCGGGTGCGCCGGACCGGGTCCTTTCGTTTCGGCGGCGGCAGCAGCGTCGTCATGCGGTGCCCCGTTTCAGGATCGCGGCCGACGTGCAGAGGCCGCGGTCATAGTTGATCATCCCGAAACACGATACCAGCCCGTGCCGTGCCTTTTCCACGGCCCTGCCGAGCGTCTGGCCGGTGAGCTGGCGCACGGTCTCGACGAGGCCGATGAAGCCTCCGCCCGCGCCGGCCTGCCCGGCCGAGAGTTGGCCGCCGCAGGTGTTCAGGGGAAAGTCGCCGTCGACGGTCAGATCCCGGCGACGCACGAATTCCGCGGCTTCGCCCTTGGCGCAGAAACCGAGATCCTCGATTTGCATGAAGCAGATCACCGGGTAGTCGTCATAAACCTGCACGAGATCGACATCCTCCGGTCCGAGACCGGCGGCGTCGTAGAATTCGTCGACATCCATCGCCCAGCCGCCGCGCACCTGTATGGGGTCGTCGGGAAAGGCGTTGTGCCGTTCGATCGTCGAGAGAATGGTGGCGTGGGCGAGGCCGAGGGACCGGGCACGCTCGGTGGTCATGACCAGGCAGGCCTCGGCGCCGGCGCACGGCATGACGCAATCGAACAGCCGCAGGGGGTCGGCGATGACCCGGGCGTCGAGATACTGCTCCATGGTAAGCGGCCGCTTCATCATGGCGTGCGGCAGCGCCAGCGCGTTGCGGCGCTGGTCAATGCAGAGCTTTCCGAAATCCTCCCGTGTCGCGCCGAACTCGCGCATGTAGTGGTCGGTGAGGAACGCGAAGCTGGAATTGGGCCCGCCCGAGCCGTACGGGTAGACGGCGTCGTTCGCGAACTGGCTGAAGGTTGCGATGGTGCGCCGGAAGGTGTCGACGTGATTGGTATCGGCGCCGATGCAGGCGACGATCTCGGCATCGCCCGACTGCACGGCGCGGGCGGCGCGGCGCAGCGCAACGACGCCGCTGGCGCCGCCCATCGGAATGTGGTCGAGCCAGCGCGGCGATGCGCCCACATGCTGCATCAGCCCGACGGCCGTGTCCGGCGCGAGCGTGAAGCTCGAGATGCAGAAACCGTCGACATCCGACTTGTCGAGGCCGGACTGCGCGAGAAGCGCGGCGAGCGCCCGCCCGCAAAACCAGTGGCCGCTCCGGATGGAATAGCGGGTATAGGGGACGGTGGCCGGAGCGCAGACGGCGATGCCCTCGTAGCTCGCGCGCCGCGACGCCAAGCCTAGAGTCCCTTCGGATTGGTCATGAACTCTTCGATCACCTCGGGTGGCGGCTGCGCGAAATCCGACGTCCGGCTGACGTTCAGCCCGGTGAGGCGGCGAAGCTTGACGGCCATCTCGGTCATCTTGACGAGAATCGGGATACCGTTGATGACCGGGGCGCCGTCGATGTTGTGGTTGTGAACCCTTGAGAACAGCAGCATCGGAATGCCGCCACCCGTGATCAGGACGTCGACCCCGCGCTCGACAAGCGGCCTCCCCTGTTCCTCGAACAGCGCGACCACTTCCTCGAGCCCCCCTTCCCTGTCGAAGGCGGCCAGGATCTGGCCGGGCTCGAACGTCATCGCATGCACGCCCGTGACCCGTTCCCTGAGTCCGTACTTGCCGATCTGGTGGTGGAACCACGAAATGTAGCGGGGGTTGATGGTCACGATTCCGATCTGGTGCCCGAGTTGGCAGGCATAGAGCATCGAGGCCTCGCCGAGGCTGAGGACCGGGATGTCGACAGCGGCGCGGGCTTCGTAAAGCCCCGGATCCTGGAAATGCCCCATGGCGAAGGCGTCGTAGCCCTCGCGTTCGGCGGTCACGGCGTTGCAGATCATCTCGCGGGCGCAGCGAAATTCCGAAAGCGCGTGGGCATAGGAATCGTGCGGCGTTATGCCCTTGATGTCGACGGTCGTTCCAGGGTCGACGATCTTGTCGAGGTGGGCCTGCAGGTGCTCCCAGTAGGTTCCTGCATGTTCCGCGTCGACGAAGCTCTGATAGGCGATGCGGATGGGTTCCATGTCAGTTTCCCGCGATGATGAGGCAGCCGGGCCGCGGCAGCGGAGGCCCGTCGGCGCAGCCCGGCCGGTCGTGCGAAGTCCTGCGGGCCCGCCAGCCGGACGCCGCCGCCGACTGTACGCAACCGTGTGGTCGCTGGCAACAAACGCCTCGCGGCGCGTACGGTCGCCGACGGTGGCGTTCCATGTTCCTGCATGGACCTATCCTGTATAGTCGGCCCGTCGTGATGGGAGGGTCCCGCGCCGGGGCGCGGGACGGCCTCCGGAACATCCGTGTCCAACAAGGGAGTCAGATCATGTGGAAGAAATCAGGAGCCGTCGCCGGAATCGGTGCGCTCGCAGCGGCCGTGGCCCTGGGGTCGGCCCCCGCGGCCGCGAAGGAGGTGACGATCAGCAGTGCAAGCTGTTTTCCGATCGGCAGCCCGCCCTCCAGGGTCTACGAGAAGCTGGTCAAGGAGCTGAACGAGCGCGGCAAGGGCGTTCTCAAGGTCGATATGAAAGGCGGTGCGCCGGCGATCGGCAGCCCCTTCACGCTGACGCAGAAGATGTCCCGCGGCGCCTACGACATGGTCGGCTGCACCGAAGCCTATTTCGGGAACGTGCTCCCCGAGGCACCGGTCTTCCGGTTCTCCGAGTACACCTACGCCGAATTGCGCAAGAATGGCGGCCTCGCCTATGCGACCAAGCTGCTGGCGGAAAAGAACATTCACTATGTCGCCCGCCATGACGACAACGGTCCGTTCCACCTGTGGATGAACAAGAAGGTCACCAAGCCCGATCTCACCGGCCTCCACATCCGCGTCTCTCCGGTCTACACGGCCTTCGTCAAGGCTCTTGGAGGTACGACGCAGACCTCGAACATCGCCCAGGTCTACACCTACATGGAGAACGGGACGGTTCAGGGCTTCGGCTGGCCGTCGCTCGGCTGGGTGCCGACATGGGCCGAGGTCACGAAGTACCGGCTCGATCCCGGCTTCTACAGTTCGTCACTGCACACGCTGGTGAACCTCAAGAAGTGGAAGACGCTTCCGAAGGCGGCCCAGGACCTGATCACCAAGGTCGGCCTCGAATACGAGGACAAGTCCGAGCCGCGTGGCGCGGCATTCCAGGAGAGAATCAAGAAGATTCACGCCTGGTATGACGAGAAGGGGATCGAGGCCATCGAGTTCAAGGGCGCCGATCGCGAGAAGTGGCTGAAGACGGCCTTCGATGCCGGCTGGAAAGAGGTTCTCGACCGCAGCCCAGAGCACGGGGCGAAGCTGAAGAAGCTCTTCACCAGGCCGTAGGCGCGGCATCCCGCAATCGGGGAAGCGGCACCGGCCCCGGGGCCGGCGCCGCTTCCCTTGTCCCCCGGGGCGAGGCAATGGGTGAACTGCTCGACCGTCTTGAGGCAGGAACCGACCGCTTCAACAGGATCGTGGCGGGTGCCGTCGCGGTCTCCATCGGGCTTTTCGCGGTGCTCATTCCGCTCAACCTGCTCTCGATCCGGCTCGGGTTCGGCGGCTGGTGGTGGCTGTACGAGGCCGTCGAATACGCGCTGTATTTCGGGATATTCCTCGGCGCTCCGTGGGTCCTGCGCCTCGGCGCGCATATCCGCGTCGACGTCTTCATCAGCAGCCTTCCCGCGAACTCCGCACGGACCCTCGACCAGCTGCTCAACATTGCCGGTGCGGCACTCTGCCTCCTGCTCTTCGTCTACGGAACGCGGTCCGCGATTGCCGAATTCGCCGACAATATCCTGCCCGACAAGGATCTCCGGATCCCGACCGGCTACCTGATGGTCGTGTTCGCGTTCTCGTTTCTCATGCTGACCGTCGAGTTCCTGCTGCGAATGCGCCGGGTGCGCGCCGAAGATCCGGCCGCCGGCACCAAGGCGGGCCTCTGAGATGGAGTGGTATCTCGCCCTCCTCCTCCTGCTCGGCACGGTGTGCGTGGCGATGTTTCTCGGCCTGCCGGTGGCTTTCGCCTTTTTCGGGGCCAACGTGCTCGGCACGTACCTGTTCCTGAGCGGGGACATCGGCCTCGTGCTGATGCCGATGGAATTCCACAACGCGATCAAGTTCACCCTGGCCCCGATCCCGCTGTTCCTGCTGATGGGCGAGATCCTCCTGCAGACCGGGGTTGCCTTCAAGGCCATCAATGCCATCGACCGCATGATCGCGCGCGTCCCGGGGCGGCTGTCGGTGGTGTCGATCGTCGGCGGGACGATCTTCTCCTCGCTGTCCGGGTCGACCATCGCCAACACCGCGATCCTCGGATCGGTGCTGCTTCCGGACATGGTGAAGCGCGGATACCGGCCGACCATCGCGATGGGCCCGATCATGGCCGTCGGCGGCATCGCCATGCTCATTCCGCCATCGGCGCTTGCGGTGCTGCTCGCGAGCCTCGCCGAGCAGTCGGTCGCGCAGCTTCTCATAGCGGGCATCGTGCCGGGCATACTCATGGCCGTCCTCTTCTTCGGCTACGTGATAGTGCGCTGCACGCTCAACCCGTCGCTGGCGCCGAGCTACGCGCCCGACGAAAGCGGGCTGGACGAGCCGGTCACCGTGGCCGTCAACGCCGGAGGGAAGACCCGCTGGAGCTGGACCTATGCCGGACGCTTGCGCCGGCCGCTCAACCGGCTGCTCCCGTTCTCCCTCTACATCCTGCCGCTGTTCATCATCTTCATCGTCGTGGTCGGCAGCATCTTCTTCAAGATCGCGGCACCGACCGAAGCGGCCGCGCTGGGTTGCCTCGCCGCTCTCGGCGCCTGCTATTTCTTCCGGCTGTTCAAGAGCGTGATCACGATTACCGGCATCGAAGGGGCGGATTTCACCTGGCGGGAAATCGGCAAGGCGCTCCTGGAGACGGCCAAGATCAACACCATGATCCTGTTCATCATCGCCGGCTCGCTGGTATTCAGTCAGGCGCTGGCGAATTCGGGAGCCACCGACGGGCTGTTGCAGCAGATCAGCGCCTTGAAGCTCACGCCGTTGACGGTGGTGATCGTGATGATGCTGGTGCTGCTCTTTCTCGGCGCCTTCATGGACCAGGTGAGCATGCTGCTCCTCACCCTTCCGTTCTTCCTTCTCGGTTCGCAATCGCTTCAGGCGGCGTTCAATATCGACGTCATCTGGCTCATGGTCCTGATGCTGATCACGATGGAGATCAGCTTGCTGACGCCGCCTTTCGGCCTGTTGCTCTATGTCATGAAAGGGGTCGCGCCGTTCAACGTCTCGCTCGGACAGGTGGTGATCGCGGCGCTTCCGTTCATCACCATTGAACTGTTCGTGCTCGTGCTGCTCATCGTCGTGCCCGAACTCGCGGTCTGGCTCCCACGGCAGTTGAACTGACGGTGCGCGGGGCGTTCGCGGGGCCTGGCCGCCCGCAGAGCAGTTTCAGGCGCGGTGCGCGCCATGGACCACTCTTTTCCGCATGTGCGCCGCCGATCCCGGTTGCCAAATTCGCGGGTCTCTCTATCCTGCCTGCCCAGAGACGCGCAGGGACCTGTCCGGGCCGTTGCGGCCGGCGGATGGCGTGGCGCGCTGATCCGATACCCCGGAGATCGACGTGGCGGATATTCACACACTGGTCCGCGAAGCCAGGGCTTGGCCGTATGAGGAAGCGCGCCGGCTCGTCGACCGTCTCGGCGGCCAAGCGCCCGGGAAGGGATACGTGCTGTTCCAGACCGGGTACGGCCCGTCGGGGCTGCCGCATATCGGCACGTTCGGCGAAGTCGTGCGCACGACCATGGTCCGCCAGGCGTTCGAGGACATGGCGCCGGATGTCCGGACGCGGCTGTTCGCGTTTTCGGACGACATGGACGGCATGCGCAGCGTTCCCGACAACATTCCGAATCCGGAAATGCTCGCCGAACAAATCGGCAAGCCGCTGACGAGCGTTCCCGACCCGTTCGGCACTCACGAGAGCTTCGGCCACCACAACAACGCCCTTCTTCGCGAATTCCTCGACAGGTTCGACTTCGAATACGAGTTCAGAAGCGCCACCGAGTGCTACCGGTCGGGAGAGTTCGACGAGGTGCTCCTGGCCGTGCTGCGCCATCACGAGGAGATCATAGCCGTGATTGCGCCGACGCTGGGCCGCGAGCGGCGCGAAACCTACAGCCCCTTCCTTCCCGTATGCCCCCGAACCGGACGGGTGCTTCTCGCCCGGGTCGCGGCCACCGATCCGGATGCGGGCACGATCGTCTACGAGGACGAAGACGGCTCGAAGGTCGAGACCCCGGTGACCGGAGGCCGGTGCAAGCTTCAGTGGAAGGCGGATTGGGCCATGCGCTGGGCGGCGCTGTCGGTGGACTACGAGATGTCGGGAAAGGACCTGATCGATTCCGTCCGCCTGTCGGGCCGCATTTGCAGGATTCTCGGCGGCACGCCGCCGGCCGGCTTTACCTACGAGCTGTTCCTCGACGAGAACGGCGAGAAGATCTCGAAGTCGCGCGGTAACGGGCTGACGGTGGATGAGTGGCTGGACTATGCCCCGGCCTCCAGCCTCGGCCTGTTCATGTACAACTCGCCGCGCAAGGCCAAGCGGTTGTATTTCGACGTCATCCCGCGCCATGTCGACGACTGGTCGAGGCATCTCGAGAACTTTGCGGACCAGGACTGGGCCGGCCGAATCGAGAACCCGTACTGGCATCTTCGCGATGTCCTGCCGCGCACCGCCGGTGGCGCGGAGGGGGACGCCGCATGCCCTTCGAGGCGGGAGGTCCTGGGCGGTGCCGATCTCGATGCCGGCGGCGAGGCGGAACGCGGGCGGAGTCCGGTCGGATTCGGGCTGCTGCTCAACCTTGCCGCCGTCTGCAATACCGAAGACCCTGCGGTGCTGTGGGGCTTCGTCAGCCGCTACGCGCCGGGAACGGGCCCCGAAGACGACCCCAATCTCGATGCGCTGATCGGCCATGCCATCGCCTATTACCGTGATTTCGTGAAGCCGAAGAAGAACTACCGCCTGCCCGATGATGCGGAGCGCGAGGCGCTGGCGGCGCTGCTCGCCCGCCTCGAGAGCCTGCCTGCCGATGCCGGTCCGGAAAGCATCCAGAGCGAGATCTACGAGGTCGGCAAGGCATCCGGCTACGAGAACCTGCGCGAATGGTTCGCGGTACTCTACGAAGTGCTGCTGGGCCAAAGCCAGGGGCCGCGCTTCGGGTCGTTCGTGGCCCTTTACGGCATTGCCGAAATGGCGGCGCTGATCCGCCGCGTATGCGATGGAGAGTCGATAGCGGCCGAATGACCGGTTGTTGCCGCCACCGCGCACTCAGTTGAGCGGCCCGGGGGCCTCCTCGGGCGAAATCTCGGGCTGCGCGGCGGTCGGCCCGGACTGGTGGTGGACCATCTTCCACAGGCGGTCTTCGCGGACGAAGATGTTGGTTGCAACGAGGAACCGCTTGTCGATTTCCTCGAAGCACACAACGCTCGCGGTCTCACCGTAAAGGTGGGCCTGGGCCATGTGGCACGCGATCCGCGGCGAATCGGGATGGCTGATGATCGATTTCCAGGTCTGCATGACCTGTTTCCTGCCGAAGACCGGGCCCCATCCGGGGTGCAGGCAGGTGACCGGCGCCGTCTTCGACCACAGATCGTCCATGGCGGCGAAGTCCCGGTCCACGAAGGCGCGGTAGAAGACCTCGTTGGCGAACAGGACAGCGTCGGTATCGGACATGGCCGTGCGGCGCCCGCTTGGTGGCTGACGTCGCAGTATGGCGTCTTGTGCGGAGCTTGTCAGCCCGCGGCCGCGCGTTTGCGGTTGGCGAAAACGAGGGCGGCGGCAGCGGCGGCGCCGGCGAGGTTCAGCAAGACGGCGCCTTCGAAGAGAGTCCCCGGGACCAGGAGCGCGGCGCCCGCAGCGATGAAGAGGATACGCGTGGGCGTGCCGGTCGCGCAGAAGAGCCAGCCCGCAAGCCCCACCGACACCGCCCACACGCCGGCGACCGTGGCGGCCGTGACGCCGAGAATCTGTCCGGTCGTGCCGATCATCAGGAGCACCGGCGAGACGACGAACAGGAAGGGGATGAGATAGGCGGACCATCCGAACATCACCGCCGCATAGCCCGTCCTCATCGGTTCCGAGCCGGCGACCGTGGCGGCGGCAAAGGCGGCTATCGCGACCGGCGGCGTGAT
>JAJEBT010000212.1 GCA_022822405.1 Alphaproteobacteria bacterium | reverse complement strand
AGGCTCTCACCCTTCTCGGCGCCCTCGCCATCGCCGCCATATTCGAAGCGGCAGGCGCGTTGATCGCCGGCGGCGAAGTGGTCGCCACCATCTCCAAGAACATCATCAATACCGAGGCGATCGCCGATCGTTCCGTATTCGTCTGGGCGATGATGTCCGCTCTCCTCTCAGCCGCCGTGTGGATCAACCTCGCCACCTATGTGGGGGCGCCCGTCTCGACGACCCATTCCATCGTCGGCGGTGTCATGGGCGCCGGCATTGCCGCCGCCGGCATGGCCTCGGTGAACTGGGTGGTCATGGCGCAGATCGCCGCCAGTTGGGTCATCTCGCCGGTGCTCAGCGGCGTGATCGCCGCCATATTCCTGGGCTTCGTGAAATTCGCAGTGCTTTACCGCGAGGACAAGATATCCGCCGCCAAACGATGGGTGCCGGTACTGGTCGCCATCATGGCTTGCGCATTTTCGGTGTATCTGGTCATGAAGGGCCTGAAACGGATCTGGAAGCCGGACGCCGAAATCGTCGCGGCCATCGGAGCGATTGCCTTTATCGGAACCTATCTCATGGTCAAGGCACGGGTCGCCCGGGCCGCCGTCCACCTGGAAAACCGCCGGAAATCGGTCAGCGACCTGTTCACGGTTCCGCTGATTTGCGCCGCTGCGCTGCTGTCCTTCGCCCATGGTTCCAACGACGTCGCCAACGCGGTCGGCCCCCTGGCGGCAATCGTCAGCGCGGTCGGCGGCGGCGAAGTCGGCGCCAAAGTGACCCTGCCGCTCTGGGTCCTGGCCATCGGCGCGGTGGGGATTTCAATCGGCCTGCTGCTGTTCGGTCCGAAAATTATCGAAATCGTCGGCGAGAAAATCACCAAGCTGGACCGGGTGCGGGCGTTCTGCGTCGCCTTGTCTGCGGCGATCACCGTGATTATCGCCTCGACCCTGGGACTTCCGGTGAGCTCCACCCACATCGCCGTCGGCGCGGTGTTCGGCGTCGGATTCTTGCGCGAGTTCATCACCAACCGGCGGGTCAACATTCCGCAGCCGCGCGCCGTGGGGGCCGCGCCGGTGCTCGACCCCAGCCCCAGCGGCTCCTATCGTTCCTGGACCAAGGCACGCCAGCGGAAGCTCGTCCGCCGCCGCCACCTCATGACCATCATCGCAGCGTGGCTGATCACCGTCCCTTCGTCCGCCCTGCTGGCCGCCGTGATCTTCTGGTTGATTTCCGTCGTGGTCTGACGGAATTCCCGGCCAGACCACAGGAAAGGCAATGGCGCCGAGAACCCGCACGGCGATGTCCTGATCGTCGGCGTGATGGAAGGTGAGCCCGGCCCGATGGACCGCGAGCGCGCGGCTGGACCGCATGGCGTCATGGAGTCGGAGACGACCATGCGCGACGCAGCCGCCGAGAGCTGCCCCACCGTCACGGGCAACACGTGGCGGCCCGTGCGCGGATCGCACGCGAGCCAGATCGGCGAGCTGCCCTCGGCTGCCATCGATGCACGCGACTGCATCCGCGCGAGGAAGGAACGCTCGCAAGCAACGAGCGATGCAGGCGCGGGCGGCGTCTCTTCAGTCGATCTCGTCCTCGGGCACGATCCAGGGTTCCTGGAGCGCCGCATCGCGCCATTCGACGAAGGCCGGCAAGCCCAGCACCGCGCGGCCGTAGGCGGCGCAGGTCTCGTCGAGATCGACCCCGTGGGTATCGAACCGGGTCACGACGGGCGCATACATGGCATCGGCCGCGCAGAAGGCGCCGAACAGGAAGTCGTCGCCGGCACCGTAGCGGCTGCGGCATTCCCGCCAGATCTCGCAGATGCGGGCGATGTCGTCGCCGACCCCCGGCCCGCGGCCCCTCCCCTTGAGGTCGAGGCGGCGGAGGTTCATGGGCATGTGCGTGCGGAGCGCGGTGAACCCCGCGCATCTCGCTGGCGAGTGCCCGGGCCATGGCGCGGTCGGCCGTGCTCGCCCGGCGATGCCCGAGCAGGCGTCGTCATGCTGACGGACGGGCTGGCCGGCCTCCATCCGTCAAAACGCCAGCTGCTGCCAGGAACGCGGAAACTCTGGGGAGGCATCAGAATCCTGTCCTACACCGTCATCACCGTTCGGGCCATGCAAAACAGAACTGGGACGAAAGCAAATCGGAAGGGGAAGAAGGCACGAAGTTAAGTGTGTTAGATTGATAGGCTACCA
This sequence comes from Alphaproteobacteria bacterium, assembly GCA_022822405.1. Classification (GTDB taxonomy): domain Bacteria; phylum Pseudomonadota; class Alphaproteobacteria; order MPNO01; family UBA830; genus JAJEBT01. Next base: position 87,177 of record JAJEBT010000212.1, on the reverse strand, counting down.
AGGGGAGATCGACCATGACCGACGAGCCCACCCTCCAAGACGTGCTCGACGAATTGGCGTCCATGCGCGGCGAGATGCAGACGATGCGCGACGAGATGAAGGCGATGGAGAACACCCTGCGCGGCGAGATGAAGGCGATGGAGGATCGCCTGGCCATCCAGATCAGCGCTACCAAGAAAGAGCTGAAGGACGAGATCAACGCGGTTAGGACCGAACTGAAGGACGAGATCGCGGGCACCTTCCAGATCCACGAGGAACGTATCGCCCGCCTCGAAGCGGCGGAGTGACCGATAGACTACGGACAGTTATGGATCTGGTACGGCACGGCCATGGCGCTGCTCGCCTTTGGCGCCCTCATCGCCAAGACCTTCAGCTTCCGCAACAACGAGGAGGAGCCCGAGTCGATCTTCGGGGAGCTGCCGCCGGAGACCCCCCGCTGCACCGCCATCATTCCCAGCGTACCAGCGCCACACCCCATTCCCTCGCGACAAATTTCACAAGGTACATTAATCTTCCAGACACCGGATGGCTGGTGCGAGATACCCGCTGCGCTGCCCATTGGCGTACCTTGTGGCCGCTCTACCTTCTCTGGCCCCGCTGGCGGTATCACCGTGCCCTCGAGGCCATGAAACATACTATGTTGAGGGGTGCGCTGTGCGCACGAACATGAGCAGGCGTGAGACGGTGGCGGACCTGCCGGAGACGGACTGAGCCCTACGAGACGCTGCGACCGAAACGTTCAAGGAGGAAGACCAGCGCCTTTGACGCACCGGTCAATCGAGGCCCGCCGGCCAGGAACGGTCATTCGCTCAAGAGTTTCTTCCCGGCCGGAACTTGGGCCCAGCGTTCCAGATAAAACGCGAACAGGTCGGCGAATCCTCTTCCGAATGGTTGTACAGGCGCCTTCCTGATGATCTTTGCAAGGCACTCGAAAGTCATGACGCAAAACCCATGTTCCTTGAGAGCCTTTTTTCTTTCTTCCTTGACTGGCGCGAATGGCATGATCTCGATCAGGTCGATCCGTGCATCGCGCCACGTCTCGGTGACATTGGCTGCCCCCAGACGGCCCAGCTGGCCGTTCTCTCCCATCAGGCCTGGCCGCTCCGAGTTCATCCGCATTTGCCTGAAGCCGTCGACGTCGGGAAGCCCGATGCATCCGATTTGGTGAAGTTTCCAGATCAGATGCGCGTACTTGCGCGGCTGCCGGCTGACCTGCGCGATTTCCAGCACCCCAACGAGCAACTCCGTTATCCCTACTGCCGCCGCCAGTCCCATCATCTGTATCTGCGGTACGCTGATGGATTGCTGGTCGGTCTTGAGTTCGACCAGGCATAAGTGCTTCTCGGCCCGTGTTTCGAAGAAGACAGCGAAGTCGACATTTACGGACTCGTTGCCGTCGGACTTCCCGAGTTTCCCCTTGTGCACGAGCTTCCCCTTGTGCAACGGAAACTCTGGAATCACCCAGCAGTTGCCGGGGCTCACTCGATACTTCTCTCCGATAACGGTCGGCAGCAACATCCCGAACAACACATCAACCCGTCGTTCCAGCTGGTAGGCAGGCAGGTGCCTCCACTCATCGAGCTGACGCAAGATTTGCGATGTCTCTTCCATTCCCTGCTTCCTCCCTGTCTACTTCCTGACCATCGGCACGGGCACATGATCGTGATGGCCCATCGCGCTGCAGGTGCTGAGTTTCCTGCCCAAGAGGGCCAAGGCCGGAAAAAGTCCGGACATATTAAGTGAGCCGGCTGGCGAGGAGCTTCCAGCGGTTCCTAGTCGTCTCTCCCAGCCAACTTGCGGCAAGGCGCTGGCCCATTATCGAGCGGATTGACTGTCCGACGCTTTCTGTTTCACGTTGCGTCCGGGCTGCGCACCCCTCGTGCGAAGCTTCATGCAGTTGTAGTCCGGACAGGGGATGCGCAGTTCACGCTCCACTGTCTGCATGCAGCGGGTGCCGTCGCCGTCAATGCCGACGGGGTTGCCGTCATTGAAAAACACATGATTGTCGGGAAAATTCTAACAAATATTTTTCGGATCTTGATTGTACAAATGAAACGCTTGGCTTTTCCATTTCATGAGATTTTCCTTCAACTTCTCCTTATTCATTTTCGCCTCTCAAAGATTTTAACTCCTGTTAGCTTTTTCGGAACTTGATTGTTCTTAGAGCATCAGGATTTTTTCTGTGGTAACAGATCTGGAAACCTATGAAAAGAACGGTCAATCCGACCAATACAGAAATTACAACGAGGAGCCAGTTCGGGGCATGACCTGTACCCACGATCGCCGTAAGCACGAACCCCAAAATGACCGTGAGTCTCAGAGGGTCCCGGTTCACGCTAGTCTGTTGAATCTCTCCTGCACGCTCGAGGAGCTTCTGTTGGAATTCTTTCAGCATTGCCACGAGACGGTGCCAACGGGACCTGCATCTGTCAAGCGGCGGACGCCCTGAGCCCTGCCAATCCCGCATCCAATAAAGAAACGCGATCTGTCGCTACGCTGCCGCGATGGCCACCCCGAGGAGAGCCGGTCAAACTGGTCTTGGTGCCTCATCCCCTTCAAAGTACTTCGTCAAGAATCCAAAAACCTGGCGCTTCTGATCCTCAGATGCCGATCCGGGCGATGGCCATCACATTGAGCCATCCAGTTCCATCATCCCGTTCGAAACCGTCGAGGGGAGTCAGCCGCGACAGAATCTCGGCCAGAGGCGGAAATCGTCTGGCCGGAGCGACGACCAGGCGATCGTCTTCCCTGTAGATCATCACTTCGTCTGCCAGCAGTTCGAATTCGTGCGGGATGCGAACAACCTCCGGCCCGGAACATGTGCCGCTCGCAGGCAACGAACGATGCAGACGCAGGCCGACGTCTCCTCAGTCGATCTCGTCCTCGGGCACGATCCAGGGTTCCTGGAGCGCCGCATCGCGCCATTCGACGAAGGCCGGCAAGCCCAGCACCGCGCGGCTGTAGGCGGCGCAGGTCTCGTCGAGATCGACCCCGTGGGTATCGAACCGCGTCACGACGGGCGCATACATGGCATCGGCCGCGCAGAAGGCACCGAACAGGAAGTCGCCGCCGGCGCCGTAGCGGCTGCGGCACTCCCGCCAGATCTCGCAGATGCGGGCGATGTCGTCGTCGACCCCCGGTCCGCGGCCCCTCCCCTTGAGGTCGAGGCGACGGAGGTTCATGGGCATGTGCGTGCGGAGCGCTGTGAACCCCGCGTGCATCTCGCTGGCGATCGCCCGGGCCGTGGCGCGGGCGTCGCGGTCCTCGGGCCAGAGGCCGGCGTCGGGGAAGAGCTCGTTCGCGTATTCCAGGATCGCCAGGGTTTCCCAGACAGTACGCTCGCCATGCAGCAGGACAGGAACGCGCCCCGACGGCGACACGGCACCGATAGCCTCCTCCCAGTTCTCGTCGAACAGCAGGATCAGCCGCTCGTCAAACGGGATCGCGGCGTGGCGCAGCGCCAGCCAGGGCCGCAGGGACCAGGACGAGTAGTTCTTGTTGCCGATGACCAGGGTGAGGTCGCTCATGACGGTCCGCCCACGCTCCGTGTTGCTTGGTGCGGCCGGACTATAGCGCCGCGCGCCGCGCTGGCAATGCCGGCGGGCCGGAGCATTTCCGCTTGTCGTGAAACCGCTGCAGGCCTCTTCGGATGTGCCGGTGCACGTGGCGACGAGATCTCGACAATCTCCCAGGACAGGGACAGCCATGATCTTCGCCGACGCCCCGCACTCGAGGAGATCCTTGCGTCCATCGACCGGATTGAGCGGACCATAAACAGCGAGGATCATCAGGATCGGGTCGAGCCGAAACCCAGGCCTGCTTTCGCGAGTTCCACCACCGATCCCGACCGCACCAGTGACCGCATCCACGCGCCGCTGCACGGAAACCTCCTCGCGCGGCATCGCCCTCGCGGACGCTCGCTTGACCGTGACATCTATTTAGACTAGTCTGTGACTGGTGTAATTATGCAGAGTCCCTTCAGGAGGTGCATGCCGTGTCCGAGATCGGCGCATTCGAAGCCAAGACGCATTTGCCCAAGCTGCTACAGCGCGTCGAGGCGGGCGAACGCTTCGTCATCACCAAACACAGCCGTCCGGTGGCCGAGCTCATTCCCTTCCGGGAGCGCGATTCCGCCAAGGTGCGGAGCGCGATCGACACTCTCAGAGCGTTCCAGGAGACCCACAGTCTCGGAGGGGTGTCGGTGCGTCGCATCATCGAGGAAGCGCGCAGGTACTGATGCCCTTCGTCCTCGACTGCTCGGTCGCCATGGCATGGGCGTTTTCCGACGAGGCCACCGAGGCGACAGCCCGCTTGCGCGACTCCCTCGTCGACGACCTGGCCTTCGTCCCCTCCTTGTGGCCGGTCGAGGTCGGCAGTGTGTTGCTCGCCGCGACCAAACGCGGCCGCCTTCGCGCGGACGAGTGGCCCGCCGTGTGCGCCAGCCTGGAAGCGCTGCCGATCGAGATCGACCCGGTATCCACATCCCGCGTATGGGGCCCGGCGCTCTCTCTCGCCGGCGAGCACAGCCTCTCGGTCTACGATGCCATGTATCTCGAGCTCGCGCTGCGCATGCGGCTGCCGCTGGCGACCCTGGACCGGGCGCTGGCCGCTGCGGCGCAAGCCTCCGGGCTTGATGCGCCTGGCGGTGCGTAGTCCCGCCCAGGCAAGGAGACACAACCCATCGATCATCGTGCGCACGCTCACCGAGGGCGTTTCGCCTTCCTCGTCGGCAACGCCGGCGCGCACCTGTTCATCTACGCCAACGCAAAGCTCCGCAAGGACGAGCAGAACGACGAGATCCTGCGCTTCGTCCAAGCCTGGCAGGCGCGCACCGGAGAATGTCCCGGCGAACTACTGAACGGCACCACGCTTCCTTCCAGCCGAAACCTCGAAAAAGTGCGGTCCCGCAAAACACTCGGGGGGTCATCTCCCGTCGCTGCGGCGCTCCCCCGGCTTCCGGACACGCTGGTTTCCGCCCGACCCGCCTTCCGCGAGATCCTCGACTGCCACGCATCGTGGAAGCGCGCCGCCCACGCCATCGCTTGAACGCGCCCGACCGCATCGCTATCGTACCCTCGCGGCGCGCTGAGGGAGGCAGAAAAAAGGATGGCGCCGCGCCGTTCCGGAGCAGCCGCTTCGGGCGGGAAGTTGCACTCCATTCCGCAGACGCCCCTTCCAGAGCCCGACTGTTTGTGGCCTCCTCTTCCGGACGCCACGACGCGGGAAGCAGGGACAGCAGATGGGCAACCTGATCGAGATCGAGGATCTCAAGACGTCCTTCTTCACAACCGACGGTGAACTGCGCGCCGTCGACGGCGTCAGCTTCGCCATCGAGGAGGGCCGGACGATGGGGCTGGTCGGGGAATCCGGCTGCGGCAAGAGCGTGACCGCGCTCTCGACCATGCAGCTGATCCCGAAATCCGCGGGCCGGATCGTCGGCGGCGAGATCAGGTATCGCGGCGAGAACCTGCTCGGTTTCGACGAGGCGAGGATGCGGCACGTCCGCGGCAACGAGATCTCGATGATCTTCCAGGAGCCGATGACGTCGCTGAACCCGGTCTTCACCGTCGGCACCCAGATCGAGGAGGCCATCATCCTGCACCAGCGGCTGAGCAAGAAGGACGCGCGCGACAAGGCGATCGAGATGCTCCGCCTGGTCAAGATTCCCGAGCCGGAAACCCGCGTCGACGACTACCCGCACGAACTCAGCGGCGGCATGCGCCAGCGCGTGATGATCGCGATGGCGCTTTCCTGCAACCCGAGCCTCCTGATCGCCGACGAGCCGACGACGGCGCTCGACGTGACCATCCAGGCGCAGATCCTCAACCTGATCGAGGAGCTTCAGGACCAGCTCGGCATGGCCCTGCTCCTCATCACCCACGATCTCGGCGTGGTCGCGGAACAGGCCGACGACGTGGCGATCATGTATGCCGGGCGCATAGTGGAACACGCGACGCCGGAGGTCATATTCTCCCGCCCGCTCCATCCCTATACTGTGGGGCTGCTCAAATCGATTCCCGGCTATGGCGGAATCGGAGAGAAGCTCGAGGCAATTCCGGGAATCGTGCCAAGCCCGCTCAACCTCCCCGACGGGTGCCGCTTCAGCGACCGCTGCGCGCGGGTCGAGGACGGGTGCCGGACCGGCGAACCGGAGCTGCGCGAAGTGGAGGACGGGCACTGGGTGTCCTGCTTCCTCGCATGACGGACCGGAACGGTCGCGAAGAAGGGCCCGGCTGATGGCGCTCCTCGAGATCAGGGATCTCAGGACCTACTTCCCGATCAGGTCGCCTCTGCTGTCGCGGCACCTCGGCGACGTGCGGGCGGTCGACGGCGTGACGCTGGACGTCGAGGACGGCGAGACGCTCGGCCTCGTCGGCGAGTCGGGCTGCGGCAAGTCGACGCTCGGCCGCAGCATCCTGCGGCTGATCGAGCCGACCGGCGGAAGCATCAGATTCGAGGGGCGCGACCTGCTGACCCTCGGCTACGCCGAGATGCGCGACATGCGCCGCCGCATGCAGATCATCTTCCAGGACCCCTACGCGTCGCTCAATCCGCGCATGCGCGTCGGCGAAATCATCGGCGAGGGGCTGAAGATCCACGGGCTGGCCGCCGGGCCGGAACGGCGCGACGTGGTGATGCGCATCCTCAACCGGGTCGGGCTCCGCGAGGACCACTACGACCGCTACCCGCACGAGTTCAGCGGCGGCCAGCGCCAGCGCATCGGCATCGCCCGCGCGCTCGTCTTCCAGCCGCGCATGATCATCGCCGACGAGCCCGTGTCCGCGCTCGACGTCTCCATCCAGGCCCAGATCCTCAACCTGCTCGACGAGCTGCAGAGCGAGTTCAAGCTCACCTACATCTTCATCTCGCACGATCTCCGCGTCGTCGAGCATGTCAGCCACCGCGTGGCGATCATGTATCTCGGCAAGATCGTCGAGGTCGGCGGCAGCGAGGACATCTACGCCGACGCGCGCCACCCCTACACCAGGGCGCTGCTGTCGGCGGTTCCGATGCCCGACCCCGACGCGAAGAACCGGCGCGACCGGGTGCTGCTGCAGGGCGATGTGCCGAGCCCCGCAAACCCGCCCACGGGCTGCAGCTTTCATCCGCGATGCCCGTTCGCCGAGAAGGTCTGCGCCGAGACCGAACCGCCGCTGGAGAGAATGGACGACGGCAGGCTGATCGCCTGCCACGTATTCGGAGAGCAGGGAAACGCATAGACACCGAAAGCGGCCGCCGCGCCGCGGGGAGAGAGCACAATGCCGATGAACGACCCGAAATGGACCACGGTTGGCGCCGTTGACACGCGCTACTTCGAGGCCGGCGAGGGCGAGACCGTCGTCCTCCTCTACGGCGGCAATTTCGGATCGAAGGACGGCTCGAACTGCGCCCTCGCCTGGGACCGCAACTTCGACGGTCTCGCGGCGCACTACCATGTCGTCGCCCCGGACAAGCTCGGCCAGGGCCACACCGGCAACCCGGAGAACGACGACTACACGATGAACGCGGTCGTGCATCACGCCGCGGCCCTGATCGACACGCTCGGACTCTCGAACGTCCACCTCGTGGGGCACTCGCGGGGCGGCTACCTGGTCACGCGGCTGACGCTCGAGTTTCCGGAACTCGTCCGCTCCTGCACCATCGTCGACAGCGGCACGCTCGGCCCCGGCGTCGGGATGAACGAGATCGTCCACGCCCAGCCGCCCCACGAGCCGCTCAGCCGCGAGTCCCAGCGCTGGACCTACGAGGAGTACTCCTACTCGTCCGATCACATCACCGACGAATGGCTCGACGCGGTGGTCGAGGTAGGCCGGCTTCCCAAGACATGGGAAGCGGTCGCGAAGATGGAGGACGAGGGTCTCAAGTCCCGGCTCTTCCTGCCCGAACTCGCGCGCCAGAAGGCGGAGACCCTGCGCTGGATCGAGGACCGCAGGATGAAGCGACCGACGCAGGTGGTCTGGGGCTACAACGATCCGACGGCGCCGCTCCGCCAGGGCATACCGCTCTACGAGATGATCGCCGCCGGCGAGCGCCAGGCCTATTTCCACATCATCAACGAAGCCGGCCACTTCCCGTTCCGCGAGCATCCGGAGCGGTTCAACGGGATCGTGCACGGCTTCATCCGGAGCCTGAACTGACGATGGCACCCGCCTTCCAGCCCCCGGAACGGGTCGGGCGCGAGGAGATCATCCGCGCCTCGGAGGAGGTCATGGCGCGGCCCGACATCGCGTTCTCGGAGACCGAGGAGATCCTGCGCATCGGCGCCGCCGAACTCGAATGGGATGTTGGCGTGATGGTCTACGAGCCCGAGGATGCGGCGCGGATTCCGGTGGGCGCCGACGGGCGGAAGGTTGGCGTGTTCCTGACCCATGGCGGCGCCAGCGACTGGCGGTCCATGGAGCCGCTGGCGCGGCTTCTCGCCGGCAAGCTCGGCTACCGGATCGCGAGCATGACCTATCCGGGCCGGCTCTATCTGCCCGAGGTGTCGCGCGACTGGCCGGGCGACACGATCCGCGCCGACGGCACCGTGCGCACGCCGATCTGGCTTGACGGCGAGATCATCGCCGACGACGAGTACGAGGTCGTCCACGACGCCTCGATGCGGGCGCGCCACGGGATCCGCCCGAACGCCCGCGCGCGGCCGGGCACCCGGTTCCACGACCGCATGGCGTCCTGGCCGCTGGCTTTCGAGGACGCGATGAAGGAAATCTGCCGCCGGCACTTCCCGCCCGCGGACTACTCGGTCTACGTGCACGGCCACTCCACGGGCGGGCCGTTCGTCAACATGCTCAGCCAGCGCGTCGACAACGTCGTCGGGCTGATCGGCGTCGAGAACTCGCCCTTCGGCTACATCTACCAGCGCATGGCCGGCACCGAATGGAAGGGTCCGTTCACCGACCTCCTGATCCGCAACTGGCGCGAGATCGCGCGCTATCGCGGCGCCGAGGCGCTCAAGAGCGAGGGGCCGGAGGCGCTGATGAGCCTGGCGGCGCTGATGGAAGACGTGCTCGACGAATGGGCCCGGTCGACCCGGTTCCCGCAGTTCAAGGCCGAATACATCGTCCACTACGCCGCTGCGCCGGCGCTCGAGGCGGCGGCCGGGGCCACGGCCGCGCGGCTCGGGCTCGGCCGGCCCGCGGAACGCGAGCTTGTCGCGCGCTATCTCGGCATGGGGCGCGAACTCGCCGGGCCCGGCGCCAGGCCGGTGCCGCCGCTGCTGTTCGGCATCACCGCCTACAGCCGCGACCACACCGCCGAAAAGTACCGCGACATCGTCGTTCCGGCCTACCGCGCCATGTCGCCCGCCCCGAAGGTCGGCGTGGTGCAGTTCGGGGCCGGGATCCACTCCTACTGGGCGCCCGAGGAGGGGCTGCCGATGGGCACGCTTCCGGCCGTGATCCAGCTGTGGGAGCAGGCGATTTCCGGCGGCTATTTCCTCGCATAGGGAGACGCGAACATGCCCATGAACGACGCAAGATGGATAGAGGTCGACGGCATCCGCACCCGGTACTTCGAGGCCGGGTCGGGACCGCCGCTGGTGCTTGTCTTCGGCGGCAATTTCGGCTCGAGCGAGGCCTCCTCGAGCGCGATTGTCTGGAACCGGAACTTCGACGATCTCGCCCGCGACTTCCATGTCGTCGCGTTCGACAAGCTCGGCCAGGGCCACACCGACAATCCCGCGAACGACGACTACACGATGAACGCCGTCGTCCAGCACGCCAACGGCTTCATCCGCGCGCTCGGGCTCACCGACGTCCATCTCGCCGGCCATTCGCGCGGCGGCTACCTGGTCTGCCGGCTCACGCTCGAACAGCCCGAACTGGTGGCGTCGTGCACGATCATCGACAGCAACACCTGCGCGCCCGGCCGCGGCCTCAACGACGTCGTCCATGCCGGCGCGCCGGTGCCGCATCTCGGGCGCGAGTGCCAGAAATGGGTCTACGAGCACTACTCCTACAGCCCGCACCACATCGACGACGCGTTTCTCGACGCCGCGCTCGAGGTCGCGAACCTGCCCAAGTACCGGGAATCGGTCCGCAAGATGGAGGACGAGGGACTCAGGTCGAGCCTGTTCCTGCCGCAGCTCGCCAAGGACAAGTCGGAAATGTTCGCCTGGATCCGCGACCGCGGCATGGGCAGGCCGACGCAGCTGATCTGGGGCCGCAACGACCCGACGGCGCCGCTCGAGCAGGGCTACGCGCTGTTCGAACTGATCGCGAGCACCGAGCCGCGCTCCCAGCTCCAGATCATCAACCGCGCCGGCCATCACTCGTTCCGCGAGCAGCCGGAGATCTTCAACGAGATGCTGCGCGGCTTCATCCAGGCGCTGTGAAGCCGGCGCCGGCGCGCACGGAGACCGAGACCGATGCCTGACGGATCGTGGCAACCGCAGAAGAGCTATTCCCGCGACGAGCTCGTCGAGATTTCCGGGCGCGTGCTCGCCGAGCCCGACCTCGAGATACGCCGCTACGAGGACGTCTTCCGGCTCGAGGTCGCGGGCATGGAATGGGACATTGGCGCGATGGTCTACGAGCCGGCGGACAGCGCGAAGGCGCATGTCTCCGCCGACGGCCGGCGGTCCGGCATGCTGATGACTCACGGCGGCGCCGGCGACTGGCGGTCGATCGAGCCCTACGCGCTCCTGCTCGCCCGAAAGCGCGGCTTCAAGGTCGTCAACCTGACCTTCCCGGGCCGGCTCTATCTGCCGGATCCGTCGCGCGACTGGCCCGGCGACACGACGCTCGCCGATGGCGGGCTCAGGACCCCGATCTGGAAGCGGGACGAGCATGTCGGCCGCGACCAGTACGAGATCGTGCGCGAGGATTCGTACCGCCACGTCTACGGCACGCGCACGTTCGCGCGGGCGCGGCCGGGCACCGTCTTCCACGACCGCATGGCGGCGTGGCCGCTCGCCTTCGAGGAGGCGATGAAGGACCTCTGCCGGCGGCATTTCCCGGTGCGCGACTACGCCGTCTACACCCACGGCCACTCCACCGGCGGGCCGTTCTCGCACATGATCCTGCAGCGCGTCGAGAACATCGTCGGGCTCGCCGGCATAGAGAACTCGACATTCGCCTACATCTTCCACGAGATGACCGGCCATGACTGGCCCAACCCGTTCAACGACCTCCTGGTCCGCAACTGGCGCGAACTCGCGCGCTACCGGGGCGCCGAGCTCTACATGCAGGAGGGCGGCGAGCCGCTGATGCGGCTGCCGTGGGTGATGGAGGAGATCTTCGAAATGTGGGACGAGGTGAAGCGGTTCCCGCAGATCAAGGCGGAGTACTTCTTCCACATCCACGCGGTCCCGGCGCTGACCGAGGCCGCGACCGCAACCGCGGCGCGCCTCGGGCTTTCGGAGGCGCGGACGCGGGAGCTGGTCGACCACTATGTCGGCATGGGCCGGCCGCTCGCCGGCCCGGACGCGAAGCCGGTGCCGCCGCTTCTCTACATGATCAACAGGTTCAGCCGCGACCACACCCCGGAGAAGTATTACGGCGTCATGCTGCCGATGCTGGAGAAGATCGACCCCGCGCCCGAGGTGCGGATCGTCGAGTTCGGCACCGGGATCCATTCCTACTGGCGCGCCGAGGACGGCCTGCCGATGGGACTCGTCCCGCCCGCCGTGGATGTCGCCTGCGAGGCGATCGCGGCCGGCTACTACGGCCGGCATGAAGCGTAGCAACCCGCCCGGGGCGGCGGCCGCCCGGCAGGCGCCGGCACGCCCGGGCTTGACCGGCCTTCGGCCACGGATACTCTTGGCCCGGGGACGCCGCAAATGACGAGCAGCCGGGGCAACCGGACGGGAATGAAGACAGGGGTCCTGCGAATGGTAAGAGTTTGCGGATCCGCGGCGCTCCCTGCGGCGCGGAGAATTGCCAGCATGCGCCCGGCTCGCGTCGGGGCAGGCTACAGAAAGGGACATTCACAATGAAACTTGCGAACTCAGTGCTATCGATATCGCGGATGGCGGCGTCGGCCGCGCTCGCGGCCGGGATCGCGATGGGCGCGACGGCATCGGCCGAGACGCGCCTCACGCTCGGCATCACCTCCAACCTCAGCACGGTGAACCCCTACGGGGACAGCGCGTCCCATCTCTACGGGCTCTGGGGCGAGATATACGGCAATCTCTGCCGCTACGACTTCAACAAGGGCGGCTATGTCGGCCACCTCGCCGAGAAATGGGAGGTCAAGGACGAGAACACCTGGCTCTTCCACCTCAGGAAGGGCATGAAGTTCCATGACGGGACCGAGGTGACGGCGAAGGACGTCGTCCATTCGTTCTTCCGCATGAGCAAGGACCCCGAAAGCAGCCAGAAGCAGAACTCGAGCCGCAAGATCAAGTCCGTCGAGGCGGTCGGCACGCACACCGTCAAGATGATCTCGCACAAGCCGACCTCGTCGCTGCTGAGCTACATCTGCGGGCTGTGGGTGATCACCAGCAAGGACACCTACGACAAGCACGGCGCCAAGGAAGCCGACAAGAACCATCCCAACGGCGCCGGGCCCTACAAGCTCAAGGAGTTCGTCATCGGCAACCGCATGGTGCTCGAGAAGGCGGAGGGCAGCCCGTTTCTCAAGAAGGGCTCGCCCGACATCGTGATCGTGCGCAAGATGACCGAGTCCGAACAGCGGGTGACGGCGCTCCTGAACGGCGAGATCCAGATCGCGCAGTTCATCCCGCCCCATCTGCTGAGCCGCATCGACAAGGCGAAGAACGCCCGGCTGGTCCCCACCAGTTCGGTCGAGATCATGTTCCTCGCCATGAACCCGGCGATGAAGCCGTGGGACAACAAGAAGGTGCGCCAGGCGGTCTGCCACGCCATCAACCGCGCGGGCATCGTCAAGGCGCTGCTCAAGGACCAGGCGCAGCTGCTGCAGGGGCCGATCGGGCCGGGCCAGTACGCCTACAACCCCGAGCACAAGCCGGTCTTCGACTACAATCCCGAGAAGTCGAAGAAGCTGCTCGCCGAGGCCGGATACGCCAACGGCGTCGAGGTCGACCTCTACACCCCGGTCGGGCGCTACGTGAACGACAAGCAGATCACGCAGGCCATGGTGCCGATGCTCAATGCGGTCGGGATCAAGACCAAGCTGCACACCCCCGAATGGGTCACGCAGTGGGCCAACGTGCGCAAGGGCAAGGTGCCGTTCTTCTACCAGGGCCGCGGCTCCGTGATCGATCCCGGTCCGGCGCTGTCGCAGTATTTCGAGACCGGCGTGTCGCCGCGCATCAAGTTCTCGAGCGCCGCCTACGACAAGCTGATGCAGGCGGAACGCGCAGCCTTCGATCCCAAGCAGCGCATCGCGACGCTCAGGAAGGCAATGTCGGTGCTGACCGAGGAGGCGCCGGCCTGCTTCATGTGGACGCACACTCTGCAGTACGGGGTGGCGAACAATGTCGACTTCCAGCCGCGGCCGGACGGGCGTCCCTACATGAGCGAAGCGATCATGAAGAACTGACGCGCCGCCGGGCGCGCGCCGCATCGACCCCGAAGACCTGACGGAAAGGCGACTCCGCCTTGCTGACCTATACCGTCAAGCGCGTGATCGGCACGGTCCCCGTGCTGTTGCTGATCACGCTCCTGGTCTTCGGCCTGCTGCAGCTCGCGCCCGGCGATCCCGCCGACATCCTGCTGCCCGAGGAGGCGACGCACGAGGACATCGCCGAGGCGCGGGCGCGCTGGGGCCTCGACAAGCCGTTCCACGAGCAGTATCTGAGCTTCCTCGGCTCCGCGCTCGAGGGGAATTTCGGGGAATCGTTCCGCTACAAGGAACAGGTCACGGTGCTCCTGGCGGAGCGTTTCCCGGCGACGCTCGAGCTCACCTTCTTCGCAACGCTGCTGGCCATCATCATCGGCGTGCCGCTCGGGGTCTGGGCGGGGGCGCGGCCCAACTCCTGGGTCGACAATTTCGGGTCGGTGTTCGGGTTCTTTGGCATCAGCATGCCGAGCTTCTGGATGGGGATCATGCTGATCCTCGTCGTGTCGGGGTATTTCAACCTGCTGCCGTCGGCCGGGCGCGAGACCTACGGCGTCGCCGGACCGGCGATCACCGGCTTCTACACCGTCGACAGCCTCATCCAAGGCAACTGGAAGGGCTTCATCGACGCGCTTTCCTACATCATCATGCCGGCGGCGACGCTCGGCGTGAACATGCTCGGGATCCTGATGCGGGTAACCCGGTCGGCGATCCTCGACGTCACACACGAGGAGTTCGTGACCACGGCCCGCGCCAAGGGGCTCAGCGGCCAGGTCGTGCTGTGGCGCCACGTCGTCCGCAACGCCCTGATCACGATCATCACAGTGGTCGGGCTCGAGCTCGGCACGCTGCTGTCGGGATCGATCATCGTCGAGACCGTGTTCGCGTGGCCGGGGATAGGAAATCTCCTGATCAACGGGCTCGGCACCCGCGACTACCCGCTGATCACGGGCGTCGTCCTCGCCTACACGGTCCTGTTCGTCACCGTCAACTTCATCATCGATATCAGCTATGGCGCAATCGATCCGCGAATACGGTTCGACTGACCGGACCGCCCCCCTGATCGCGTGGCTGGCCGAGCTCAAGAAGCGCTCGCGGCGGTGGATGAAGGTCAAGGTCGTGCTCGGCGGCATCGTCGTGGCGCTGCTGATCTCGGTAGGCGCGCTGGCGCCGTGGGTGAGCCCCTACGACCCCAACCACCAGGACCTCCTTGCCGCGCTCGAGGCGCCGCAATACTTCTCGGGCAAGTTCTTTCTCGGGACCGACCATGTCGGGCGCGACATCCTGAGCCGCATCATCTACGGCGCGCGGATCTCGCTGGTGATCGCGGCCACTGTGGTCCTCGTCTCCGGCCTCGTCGGCGTCGGGTTCGGCGCGATCTCGGGATATTTCGGGGGGCGGACCGACTTCGCGATCCAGAAGGCCGTCGAGGTCGTGTGGGCGTTCCCGCCGCTCCTGCTCGCGATCGCCATCCTCGCCTTCCTCGGCCAAGGGCTCGGCATCCTGATCATCGCGCTGGTGGCCCAGCGCTGGATTCCCTATTGCCGCGTCGCGCGCGGCCAGACGCTGTCGCTCAGGGCGCGCGACTTCGTCACCGCTGCGCGGTCGCTCGGCGCCTCGCACGGCCGCATCGTCGGCCGCCACATCCTGCCCAACCTGCTGCAGGCGGCGATCGTCATCGGCACCTTCGCGATGGCGTCGGCGATCATCTCGGAGGCGAGCCTGAGCTTCCTCGGGCTCGGGGTGCCGCCGGAAATTCCGACCTGGGGCAGCATGCTCGCCGACGGGCGCGAGCACATCTCGACGTCCTGGTGGCTGGCGCTGTTCCCGGGGCTTTGCATATTCACGACGGTGCTCGGCATCAACCTCTTGGGAGACGGGCTCCGCGACATCCTCGACCCGCGCCTCAAGCGCGCGTCGTCGGGAGTGACCTGAAACAGTTCCGCGAAAGGAGGACCAGGTGCCTATATTGGGAGAGAAATTCGTCGACGTGGAGGGGATCCGCACCCGCTACTTCGAGAAGGGCACGGGCGAGACCGTGGTGCTGGTCCATGGCGGGAGCTTCGGCTCGACCACGGGCGCGTGCTCGGCCGAAGACTGGGACCTGAACTTCGACGGGCTCGCGGAATGGTTCCATGTCGTCGCGATCGACAAGCTCGGCCAAGGCTACACCGGAAACCCGAAGTCGGACGACGACTACACGATGCACGCGACCGTCCAGCATGCCTGGGCGACGCTGCGCGCGCTCGGCATCGAGGGGGCGCATCTCGTCGGCCATTCAAGGGGCGGCTATCTGACGTGCCGGCTCACGGTCGAGCATCCCGAGATCGTGAAGACCTGCACCATCGTCGACAGCAACACCTGCGCGCCGGGGACGGGACGCAACGACTTCGTGTTCGCCAACATGCCGCGCCCGGCGCTGACGGCCGAGAGCCAGAGATGGGTGGTCGGGAAGTACTCCTGGGGCGACGGGCACATCACCGACGAGTGGATCGCCGCCATGGTCGAGATGGCGAAGCAGGAGAAGTACGCCGAGGCGGTCCACAAGATGACCGTCGACGGGTTCCAGTGGACCAAGTTCCTCCCCGGCATCCAGACCCAGAAGGAGGAGATGTTCCGGATCCTGCAGACGCGCGGCATCCAGCGCCCGGTCCTCCAGGTCTGGGGCAGCGAGGATCCGACGGTGTCGTTCGACCAGGCGATGGGGCTTTACCGGATTCTTGCCGAGAAGGAGCGCCGGGCGCGGTGGCAGGTCTTCCACCGGTCGGGGCATTACAGCTTCCGCGAGCATCCGGAGCGGTTCAACGACGTGATCAGGACTTTCATTCACGCCCCGTGACGGGCGGCACGGAGCGAGGGAGCGGGAAGATGGACTTCACCGAAGCGAAATTCGTCGATGTCGACGGAATCAACACGCGCTATTTCGACAAGGGCTCGGGCGCGACCGTGGTGCTGTTCCACGGCGGCAACTTCGGGTCTCACCATGGCGCCGACTGCGCGGCCGACTGGAACCTCAATTTCGACGGGCTGGCCGAGGAGTGCCGGGTCATCGCGGTCGACAAGATCGGCCAGGGCTACACCGACAACCCGGAGACCGACGACGACTACACGATGGCAAGGGTGGTCCGCCACGCGCTCGGGTTCCTCGATGCGCTCGACCTCCACGACTGCCACATCGTCGGCCATTCGCGGGGCGCGTATCTCACGTGTCGCATGACGCTCCAGGATCCGTCGCGCATCAAGTCGAACATCATGGTCGACACGGCGACGCTCGGGCCCGGTCAGGGGCGCAACCACATCGTCTTCGCCGACACCCCGAAGCCGTATCTCAGCCGCGAGAGCCAGCGCTGGGTGATGGAAAACTATTCCTGGAACCCGAAGGTCGTTACCGAGGAGTGGCTCGACGAGCTGATGCGCGTCGCCGCGCTCCCGAAATACCAAGAGTCGGTCCGGAAGATGCTCGACGAGGGGCTCGACGAGCGCGTGTTCCTGCCCAACCACGCGCGCGAGAAGGGCGACACGTTCGACCGGCTGGTGAGCACGGGTACGCAGCGTCCCAACCTGATCGTCTGGGGGCTCAACGACCCGACGGCAACCATCGACCAGGGTTTCGCGCTCTACGAGATCATGATCCACAAGGAGCCGAGGACCGAGATGCACGTGTTCAATCATTCCGGACATTTCAGCTACCGCGAGCATCCGGAGGCGTTCAACCGCCTGATTCTCGATTACGCGCAGAGCGTCTGACGCACGGATCTTTCGAAGGAGGGACAGGATGAGCAGCGACCGCCGGCCCTACGATCCGCGCACCGTGGAGCTTCGGACCTTCCACGACGCGGTTCCGGGATTCCTCGACGGCAGCGACACGCCGCGGGACTATCTCGAGCGCTGCCTCGAGGCCATCGAGGCGCGCGAGCCTGAGGTGAAGGCGTTCGTCGTCACCAACATCGAGGGCGCGCGGGAGGCGGCGGACCGATCCACGGAACGCTACCGGGAAGGCCGCCCGCTGTCCCTGGTCGACGGCATGCCTGTCTGCATCAAGGACCTCTACGAGACCGTGGACATGCCGACCCAGATGAACAGCCCGGTCTACGAGGGGTGGCAGTCGAACCGCGACGCCGCCCACGTCTACGCGTTGCGAAGGGGCGGGGCCGGCATCGTCGGCAAGACGGTCACGACCGAGTTCGGCCAGGCGACGCCGGGGCCGACCCGGAACCCGTTCGACCTCTCGCGCACCCCGGGCGGCTCGTCGAGCGGGACGGCGGCGGCGGTGGGCGCGGGGATGCTTCCCGCCGGCAGCGGAAGCCAGGTCCGGGGCTCGATACAGAGGCCGGCCAGCTACTGCGGTAACTACGCGCTCAAGCCGACATTCGGCGCGCTCAACCGCGGCGGCGGCCACTCGATGTCGCCGAGCCAGAGCGTACTCGGCGTGCATGCGGGCTCGCTCGAGGATTGCTGGCGGACGGCGTTCCACATCTCGTCCACGGTCGGCGGCGACGCCGGCCATCCTGGGCTCTACGGCAAACCGGCGCTGGAGGCCGCGGTGAAGCCGCAGCGGCTCGTGCGGCTGGAGACCCGCGCCTGGCCGGACACAGAGGAGGAGACCAGGGAGATCTTCGAGCGGTTCGTGTCCGAGGTCGCCGGCCACGGGGTCGAGATCGTATCGCGCCGGGACGACGAGCGCGTCGAGGCCCTGGAACAGGCGCTCCTCACCATTCCCGGGTTCATGTTCGACATCTTCGCCTACGAGATGCGGTGGCCGACCTGGGGGTACCGCGACATGGAGGGCGATCTCCTGAGCGAGGCGGTTCTCGAGCGCCTCGCCCGGGGCGAGAAGCTCTCGCCTGAAGACTATCGCAACCGTCTCGCCATGCGCGATAAGCTCAGGCAGGCGTTCGCTGCACTTGCGGACGCGTTCGACGGCTACCTGACGCTCTCGGCCAAGGGGCCGCCGCCAATCGGCATGCCGGTCGGCGATCCGGTCTATGGGGATGTTTCTTCGTGTCTCGGAGCACCGGCCTGGAACCTGCCGCTGCTCGCGGACCGTGGTCTTCCGATGGGCATCCAGCTTCTCGGTCATCCCCATGAGGACTATGATCTGGCGCTACGCGGAAGATGGTTTGCTCAAGCATGCCTTGCGAGCTAGACATAGCTCTCGACGTTCATCTTGAGAATGGTGGCGAGGTGGTCGATGGCGGCGACCGTTGTGGTTTCGGCAGAGATCAGCGAACGGACGATCGCCTCCGCGATCCTTGGTCGCATCGTCCCCCCAATCGCATCGAACTCACCGGCGAGCCCCAGCGCAAGCGCAGCAAGAGGTCCCCGGATCAAATCCGGGGCATTTCATGGCAAATTGTCATAAATATCTAGAATTATTGAAAAATACTCTCTTGATCGAATGGCTCGGAAGCCATATTCTGGGATCAGTCATCAAATCGAATGCAGAATTTCTCAAATTTGTGTCTGGTGTCGGCAGCCTCTGGCGACGGGCTACCATTTCTGAGGGTCGAAACCAACTCGAAGCTAGTGTGGTTGGCGACGGGTGTATTGACCGGATTGAGTAGCTCTGTGATGTCTTTGGCCGAGTACGAAAGCGCAGGCCGCTTGATGATCTGCGGCGTCTGCCCGATGAGTGCCCCGCAATGTAGCGGTGGGTGGAGAATCTGCACGCACTAGGCGCAAGGAGAAAGTTGGTGGGGTTACACCCAGGAGCACGATGACCGGCACCACCAATACATCAGGCGGGGCCGCCGCAGCTGGCGGCTTCGAATTTCAGGCGAGGCTTGGTGCGATCGCCGGCATTCATGTGCTCCGTGGCACTGCCGTCCAGTGGACCGATGGCCTTACGGGAGTGGCCCCTTGCGCGGTTTCTTTCGAAACCTCGGGGCCGGGCGACGACTTGTCCTTGGAGCTGATGGATGGCAGCACCGTTGAACTTCAGGCCAAGAAGGGACTACGGGCCGACCAGAGATTCTGGTCCGCTCTCGATGCTCTATGCGAAGGAATTGACAGTGATCGGTGCAGCTTCGGAATTCTGATCGTTTGCCCTAACTCCAGTGCCACAGTGAGACGAGGCTATTCCCTCGCGTTGGAGCGAATCGCGGTCGGTCGTAACGACGATGCTTCGAGGGAACAGGTAAAGCTGGCGAACCGCTTAGCCGAAAAAGGTTACGATGCCGAAGCGGTTTGTGCACGCATCCGTATCAGGACGGTCTGGGCGCTTGAGGATGCCGGAGACGCCATAGCGGCGGCCCGCGCCGAGCTGGGCCACGTGTGCGCGAACGACCTCCAAGTAACCTTGGCATGGCATGTCCTCTGTGACGACTCGCTGTCGGCGATAACGACCAAGGGCCGCCGCACACTGCGTAATTTGTCAGCGCGCTTGCGTGCATCTGTGATCGATATCGCGGATGGCGTAAAGGACTCACCTGTTTCGATAAGCGATCAACTTTTGCGTTGGACGATGTCGCGAACGAAGCACTTTGAGGCTCTAGGAATCCCGCGACCGCTGCCAACGGATCAGGGCTGGCTGGCGCTGAAAGCAGTAGTTCGAGACTCGTCGGTTCAACAAGCATCCTCGGTCGAGCAGGCTTTGGCGGAATACCATGCGATCGGAGAGAAATCGCGCACCAATGAAAAGTCGGTCGATGCGAACACTATTGGGACATTTAGAAGATTTTGTGTAGTTGTTGGTGGTCCTGGAAGCGGAAAATCGCTACTTCTGAGGGTCCTGGCCCGGGAGTTCGCGAAGGATTTTTACGTCAGCATCCGCGTACGATTGCGCGACCTGGCGACTCGAATGCAGGAAACTGGATGCGGGGTTGAAGAGGGGCTGCTTCATCTCGGAGTCGACGGAACGGGAGTGACGCGGGAGCAGCTCCGCGCCGCTCATTTGCCGGACATGGTGCTCCTGTGCGACGGACTAGATGAGTGTGGTGACCGCCAAGCCGATATCGCGTCGGGTCTAAAGAACATTTCCGCCTCAAATCCGTCCTATCGAATCGTGGTAACTACCCGTCCGATCGGATACGGCACCAGCGAACTTCGCGACTGGCGTCACTACGAGATCGTTCCTTTAGCCGAAGCGGATACTGCTGAGCACTTGAGGACACTGTGCCGGTGTGCCCTCGAAGAGGATGGCGCGACGGAAACGGATGAACTTCTTTCCGGCATCAGTGCTCACCTGAAGAACGGAAGTGCTTCCCGGATACTTGCGAGGAGCCCACTTCTCCTGACGTTTGGTGCGGCCCTTTTTCTAAAGTGGAAAGATCCGAGTAAGACGAAGCTCGAACTCTACCAACGCATCTTCGGTCTCATTGATGGTGTTCCTGCGCACCGTAAGACCGGATCCGATCCTCCGGCGAAAGCCATCCGCGACAGCGTCCTGAATCACTTGGGCTGGTTGATCTCCGAATCCCCCCTCCAGACCGCAGAAGAGCTGGAGAAACGGTGTGCGCACGGAATGGAGCGGGCCCTAGGCCTCACCCGCCTTCAGGCTCTGGCCAAGGTGGAAGCATCCGTCGAATATTGGGAAGAGAAAGGACTGATCGAGCGCTTGAGATATTCAGGCATCGACTTGATTGCCTTCATTCACAAGACATGCGGAGAATTTGCTGCTGCACGCCATCTTTCCGAAATTGGGCAGAACGAGGCGCAACAGGCGATAGAAAGGGTTCTTTCAAGCCCTGACTGGGACGAGATCTTGGATTTCGCCACGGGAACACCGTTGGCGACGATGCTGGCGGAAATGCTGATCTTGGAATTCGAGGCCGAGGATCCCGACGAGTCGAAATTGAATCGTTTGTTTCGCGTGCTAGTCCGACCTGAGGTCTCGCTACAGCCTGCCGAGCGCTGCTCCTTCCTGGAACGCGTGTTCGCGCTCACTCAATCCGAAGATCACCAGAAAGCCTACCGCGTCGGGCTTTGCCTGACGACACACGATCTCAGCCGTATGCCGGAGGCTGAACAAATGGCTTCGGGTCTCTTGGTGGCCTCAGCGGAGTGGTCGCGGCTTGTCGGCTGGGCGGTTCTCGTCCGTCATTTCCCGAGTAGTGTGAACAGAAGCGCTCTAGAAGAAGCCCTGGTTCACTTCATGGATCGCAGCGGATCCAGCGACTTTTTCGTACTCCGGGAATCGAAGCTCCCCTTCGGACCGCTGCCGGATCGCGGCGTTTTTGAGAAGTTCCTTCTGGGGGCCCTGAAGTTGTTGCTCTCAGAGCAGGACAAGGAGGAGCAGGATCGATTGATCGCTGCCGTGCGGAAGTCACAACCGAATCCCACGTTCGGATTTGTTACCGAGTTTGAGGCTGCGCTCAAGGTATTAGGGCGGGAGGATGTAGCGGGGTCGCCCATCCGACCGAACCGAACGCTGGGCACGGTCACCTTTTCGGTTCCTAACGAATATGAGGCAGGTTCCACAGCCCTCTTCACCGAGGTCGTGCCATCCGCGTTCTTGGGCGACGACACCAGTCCGCTGCCGCTGACGGGACTGAAGTACCTCGCGGCGTTCCTTGAGATGGCGGGAATCATGAGTGTTCCCGTGTCTGATGTGTATGGCTGGCAGTCAGATGACATTCGGCTTGACGCGGTTCATGCCCTGATGCGCGCAGCCGCTAATGTCTACGACCTACCCACGGCGAGACTCGCAGCAGAAGCGCGGCAGGTAATCACCTTCGGCAAATCTTCGCACCATGATCTCAGCACTATGAAGATTCTGAGATCCTTACCAAATGTCGATGTCGCGGAAGTTGACTGGAGCCGTGCCAGAAATAGCGACATTGATATGAACCTTCTCGAAGACCTAGTTCATCATCAGTCGCAATGGGTGCAGCGCTTGGCTGCGATTTTCATCAACGAGCGGCTTCATGCCGCCGACCGCCGGAGCATGTGCGAGCGTCTACTCCGAGCGGGTACCGGAGACGGGCTCCACTGGGTAGCGGGATTGACGGCCACACTTCCCGATGCTTGCGATCTGCTTGTGCAAAGGCTCGGCGGACCCGATACGGCGGGGTTGTACCATTTGTTCAACCGTCTGAAGGACCGAGGCTGCCGGATCACGGCATCGCATCTGGAGGTACTGGAGAGAGGTTTGGTCGACCGCGGTGCCAAGACGGCTGTTTCGGCGGCACGGTGGTGCGAGGCCAACGCTGTAAGCTCCGACACGTGGCTCGTGGATTTACTTCGATCAGCGAGCAGCTACTGGATTGATAACGAGGAACCAAACTCGAAGAGTGCAGGCATCATTCCAGACAGTCCCAGAGAGGCTCTGCTTCGTACATTGTGCAAGATCACTCCGCCGCCGTTTGAGGAGCTTGTGGAATTCGCCGGAGATACAAGAAGCGACGTCAGAAACGCGGCGATCGATGGGGTAGTCGGACTGGCAAAAGATTCCAGCGATGAGAAGTCCAGGGTGGTGGAAAGCATCGTGGCAAAGAAGTTTTCTGCCAAGCAATGCGAGAAGCTTGTTGACAGCTGTATCTCATACACCTCGGACGAGCTTTTGTTGCTGTGCGATTTGTGCAGAGATGAAAACCCGACGTACCGTTTGTTCGCCGTGCGTCGCGTGCTGGGCCATCCGGCAATGGACGTGATGACAGCAATTAGGACCGCTGAGGATATGAAGGGCGATAATAACGGAAATGTTCGAGATGCCGTTCATCTATTCTTGGATGGTGAATCGAAGAAGGGACAGTAATCTGCGTCAATTGCCGAATAGCCGACCATATCTGCTAGGGGTGTCACCGTATGCTGAGGCGTCGATGCGCCTTCTCCCGCTGACCGCCTAAGCAAGCCAAAAAAGCCGTTTGGGTCATGATCGTTCGAGCAGTTCACTGAGGCTCAGCCACTCGTCCCATTTCAACGTTTTCACAGTCAATCGGAAAGGGCGACGTTGATACGAATAGCAGCGCCGATTGGGCCCGTCCGACGTTCGATTAGTTGGGTTATCAGCTCTTGGTCTTCCTTTGTGTATTGCCTCCCCACTTTGCATCGCAATAGAAAATCCGCTGTCCAGGTTTCAAGACGCCAATTGTCAGAAGTTGCCGACAACTGAATTTCCCGAAAGCTGGGACTACGTTTAGGTCTCGAAGGATTATCGAGAACATTTCCTACGGCGGCGGATCGTACTACCCGCGGTCCCAAGGGAGGAAGTCGGACCGAATGATAGGTGACCGCCGGTAAGGTGCGTTCAAAAGGAAGTTCCGGTGGGTGATAGAGGAGATAGAAAACCGATTCTCCAAATTGCTTTTGAAATTCTCCAATACGCCCCAACTGTTCATCATGGGGGTCAATAGCACCGTAGACAGATTGCTCAGAGAATTTGTAAGTCGTCCTCCGAAAGGTCGGCGTCGCGGTTTCCGGAGGATCTATCAGGCCGTTCAAGCCATATCCAAAAGCGACGGGGTCATCAGCGTCAACATCAAGGTTCTCCGGGTATAGCCGCTTAGATTGTAGAAGTCCGATTTTCTGGACCACCGGCTTTCCGCTAGTAGATACGTGAACGAGAAAGGCGATGTCGGCAAGCTCCCACCTCCCCCATTGGCGGAGCCCCCCTATATTGTGGACGTCAATCGTTACGATCGTGTCGGATGAAAGGCGCGTAGGAGCGGCGAATCTGGCAACAGCATTTACGAGCGTATCATCCAGCGCTGTCTCACGAGAGTTTGGTTGGTTGGATAAGCGTTCAGTAGTTTCCTCGGATGCTTGACGCACGATCATTCGAACATAGTCGATAACGTCTTCGGGAATGTTTGGCCACATTGGATGCTAGCCTTTTCAATGCAGAGTTAGGGACCTCCCGTTGCTTGAGTGCTAGTGAAGTTGTGGAAGGATGTCAATTCCGACTGAAATCTTCTCACCTCTGCCGACTGAAAATTTTCCACTTTGGCCTTGGGCCCCCTCTGCCCAGACACAAGGTTTGCCGCGTGGGGCTGGGTTGGGCTGCGCCATTTCTGCATCCGGTTTGCCTAGCGGCCATGCCACGGTCCTTTTGCGGCGGCGCTCTTGGGCGGACTGCAGCAGGTTCTGATGATTGCCCATGCGATAGCTGTTCCCGCGGATGTTGACGATGTGGCAGTGGTAGACCAGCCAGTCGATTAGAGCGACCGCCATTACCTCGTCGCCGAGCACACCGCTCCAGTCTTCGAAGCCCTTGTTGGAGGTGAGTACGGTTGACGCCCTCTCGTGCCTTGGGTTGATGAACTGGTAGAAGGCACGGCGCCGTCCTAGTTGACCGGCAGGTAGCCGATCTCAGTCGAGCACCAGGAGAGCCGGATAGGTGAGCACGTGCAGTCGGCGCTTCAGAACGCGAGGTTTGCGCCGATCAAGAACACATCCGAGCGGGTCGACCGGTCGCTGCGGGTGCGGTAGCGGACGATTTCGCTCCGATCGTTCCGGATGCTGTCTCCACTGATGAAGTTGGGCAGCGGATAGCCCTCGGTTCGAATGTAGTCGGCGAATAGCTTCACGCTGGGCCAGACGAATCGCGCGCCGACCACGAACTGATCCTGACGCTCCCACTGTGCCGGCTCACAGCCTGGGCGATTATGCTCGTCACGTTGGGCGCCTAACAGGATCGGACGGCGCCTGCGGCTCCGCTGACCACCCTGACCGCTCGGTCCGCACCGGAGAAAACCACAGATCGCCCGCAAATGCAGTCGGACGCGTCATTTCAGGCACGCATAGTCGCAGAGATAGGGCTCACGGTCTGTCGCGCGTAGAGCAAGGGCAAAACGCCCTGCAAAACCGTTTACCAACTCGCACGAACCTCGACCCCGACCGTGTGCTCCGGCGCTGGCGGCGATTTGCCCCTGCCCAATATCTTCACCGAAGCCGAGGATGAATTACCCACCATGTAGCGCAGGGAGGGGTCGTTTGCTGCAGCGACCGCGAGAATGTCGAGAGAAGGCCGCTTCCGATGGGCTGTCGTCCACATGTGTATCTGGCGCGAGACATGCCCCCCAAGCGCTTCTTGCAAAAACTTCGGGACTGCTCACCGATACCAACATTCATGATCGTTGCAGCGGTTTAAACTGTCGCGTTTCGTAAGTTCATCACAATGTGATCGGAGAAGCCGGGCGGCAAGCTCTTGAACTCTTGGTCTTGATTGCCCTCCTGATGCGAGACGAGATTCTTGAGTGGTAGTTCTATGAGCTGTGCATTGGGCAGATTTTGGCCCGAGTGTCGATAGATCGTACGCCTGTAGGGTTCCCGAAAAGGGCTGACTGCATGAGAACCTCCAAATTTACCGCAATTACATACCACTACATTACAAAATAACATCCGGCCAAGCGCCTCAGATAGATGGTTGAAGGACGTTGTATCTTTGTTATAGGAGAGAACAAATAGCGTCTGTATCTTGTTTCTATACATGACAATCCGATCCAGATCCATAAAGTCGTAGCACACTGCGACAGCGAATTTCCCATAATCTACGCTTTCAAATATCCAGACAGTGGGATCTGATACAAATTCTACGCTTGAGCCAGTTATTTCGAGAAGTCTTCTTTTCTCTCCAGGTGCCGGATAGGTCTTGCCTACGCGTCGAATCTCGGTGCGAAGAGCGATAATCTGCCCCCTTAATTTCCTAGGAACAATCACGATAGCTTCGTTCGATACTGCTGGCCCCAACTGGTCGGGTTTTATACGATAGTCAAGGCCTGCTATGATTATAGCTTCCAGTTTTTCCGCTGCCCCCTTGAGTTGAGGTTGGAAACCGATTGGTACGGATAGCTCAGGAAAGAGCACGATATCGGGCCGGCGTTCCATGCCCTTTAACGATGCAAGATAGTGCCGAATTTCCTTCTTCGCTCGCCGCTCCTCGTGGGAAGACATCTGTACGCAGCGTTTCCAATCGCCCGACATGTCGTCAACCCATGCCGCTTCGTCGTGAAGCGATGTCTGAATAACACCTACTCGCAGACTGTCACTCACCATCGTTGTTCGCCTCTTCGTCGTTTGTTGGACCTGTGGCAAAGTCACTCAGCCGAAAAGGGACTATTTGGCGTGGCTGGTTCATCGCTACAGCCAATTGGTTCTCAATAAGGACCCTTTGGGCACTCGTTATAGCGGTCAGAAGCTCATTAGGCCCGAACAACAAAGGCGGATCGAAGTCAGCGTCATTAGGCTCTTGGCCATCGATCCAACCGAAGAATTCCGGATTGCGAGCAATAGATCGTGTCTCCGTACTGCGAGCACCAAGGCAGCCTTCAACAAGCAGAAGCGTAGGCGACGAGATTGAAAGAGACCGGAACCAATCCGTCCGTGGTAAAGGAAAAATCTGTTCATTACCTCGAATGTTCCATATCCTTGGCGCTTCATGTTTGAGTCGCAGCTGGCCTAGGAGCAAACGCCCTACGCCGACAAGTCGTTTGTCCCATTCCTTTAAATGTGGCCCGCCTTGAGTCTCCGCGAAATATCGGTAGTCCATTACCGAAGTCGCGGAACGTCGCAACTCGATTCGCGCGGTCTGTTGGTCGCCTACGAATCGTCGCCAATCGTCCCAACTCATTCCAGCCCGATCACGGTCATTAGGAAATTTTGTCTTCCACGCTTCTGGTACTAGAACATTGTTGGGATGGAGACGGTCCAGGCGCGTTTCGTCAATGTCTATCTCATCGACAATTGGCGAAACAAGTTGGCGGACGACCTCAAGTGCGGTCCATTCACTTCGCCGCGGGTCGAACGGACTAAGTTCTTGGGCAATTATTTGCGTCCATTGAGCAAGCGTTACCCATCCATTGAGTGGGGGACTAAGCGATTTGGCGGCACGTTTAAAGGCTACTTTCTTGGAGAGCAGAGCAGCTTGCACCCGCTCTTCGTTACCAGACATGGCCTCGTGCAACCAGCCGGAATCCGTTTCGGGTAATGGTTTCTTGGAGTGCAGCAGTTGATACCAATCCGCATCCGACAGGAACTCAGGATATCGCCGTACGGCTCGAACCTCGGCAATTTGAGGAGAAGAAAAGAGTGTCCCGAACTGCTTCCACGAAGCAGTCGGGCAACCATCGATGCTTAGGACAGATTCAGTCAGATGCGCCCAAATGCCTGGCCGCCTACCAGTCTCACGCTCCCATGCTTCAGCAGAATCATCAAATGAAACGCATATATAGTGACCAGCCAAACGGGCTAAATCTGCTCCGAGGCTCGTATTCGCGATCGTACCACCGACGACTTCTGCAGCCGATAACAGTGCAACCCCGAATTCTATTCGACTATTTGCATGAAACCAAGCTTCATTCTCCTTCTGTACCATGAATGACTTGGTATCGATTTGGCACACATCCTTAAGATAGCGCAGCGCTGCCTCCTGATCCGACCTTAGTGCATTATCCATGAGGCACGCCCTGACAGCCAAGAGGGTGCCTCTTGCAAGAATGTGAAGCGATAATCCAGCGTAATAGTCAGCCCATATGTTATAGTCGTTGACACGACTATTCTCTATCCACTTTGCAATGTCATTCAACCCTCTAAAGCCCGTGACCCTACAATACTGATGTATTCTGTAAAAGAGGCGCGGCTTTCCCGGGTGTTCACGAAATGATTGAAGTAGAAGGTTAAAACAATGGCGCAACTGGCGTTCTTCTTCCTGTTCTTGCTCTGCCTGCAACAGCGCCAATTGCTTTCTCTTCTCTTCTAGAATGGCTTCGTAATCCGTGATTTCGTCTGGCGTGGATGAATTTTCTTTAGGCGCTCGAGCTTTGAGCGTTTCCAGAGATCGCGCGGCCTCCACAAGGCCATCGGTCTCCCGCACGAGGATAGGGGCCAAAATGGCAATCCGACCGGCCGCGAATGCAGCGCGCGTATCAGGCCGAATCTCTCGCTCGGGGATATTCGCCAGCAATAACCATTCAAGAATCTTCAAACGTTCCTCTATATCTTCATCATCCAAAATATCAACATTTACCGCTGCTATCGCGGAAATTTGTGCGAGTGTTTTCGTAAGGAGTTGGGTGGGATTTGCGCCGTCAAATTCTGTTTCGTGGATTACAACCTCCTTTAGATTACGGTCTTCCTCGTCTTTCTCCGATGGTACGCTAGTTACCGTCAAGTTTTTGGACCGTTGGTCCATCCAACCGCCGAGGCTGATGGGATCGTATTTTTCTGGATTCACACACGCGCCCGTATCGCACTCACCCAATAATTGTTGGTAGAAATCTAACCACTCGCAAAGCTCATCGAATTCGTAAGAAAGAACTATGTGATCGTCCACAAACCGAAAATGCGCAAGACGGCGCTTCTCTTCAATACGACTGTTGACGATTTCGTCGACAGGAAGCATAGCTGTATTCGCAAGGAAGCCAGCTACGAAAAGCCCCGTCGGAACCCCTTGTACTTGCCCACGGCCATATTTTGGCTCAACTTGTTTTAGAGTATCTGTCGGCATATTGGATATATCGAGTCTGAAACTCAGCATTTGTGTGAGTAAATTTTGCATCCGCTGATCAAGGCTTCCAGATAAGGCGAGTCCTTTCAGCACTGCATCGGTTCGAAGGCTCGGATAAAAGCTCTTCAGGTCAACCGAAGCATGATAGAGCTTGGTACTGGATTGGCTTTTCGGCAACCAGAAACTGTCCTGCAAGTAACGCAAACCCTCTCTTTCAGCAGAAATGGTGGCCAACTGGTCTGCATGATCAAGCTCTTCGCGATCAGCAGGCAAGGCCCGTGCCATTGCGCGCGCCGTTAGTGCCACATGCCTCCGAAAGAGTGGCCAGCTATGTTGAAACTTACGATACAGATGGCCACTGGCATGCCTATAAGGACCAATTTCCAAGGTCGACAGTCGGTCTTCGCGCTGCTCATACCAAGCCGGACGATAGATCCGATTGCCGTAACTCCACGGCGGCATGCGTCGATCCAATTCGGGCCCAAGTGCATTTGCAACGGCGATCCAAGCAACTTGATCTTCAACGGCAATATGATAGTATTGACGATCTATAGGAACGTTGTTTTCAACTTTCTTTGGACGTGGTAGAGGACGCAATCTTTTGGGACGCCAGACGCACTTTTTAAACTGCCTTTGAATTCGGGTTAGCCGCTCCTCTAAATTAAGTTCAAATTCTGCAAGTTCGCTGTTGTCAACATAACCGTCAAGCATGGAATAGAGTCTCTTGGCTTTGTTCCAAGCGTAGTTGAGGTTCTCTGGGAGCAAAAGACGGTCGTAGGCCATCATGCTTGAGCCCTCGCCATCATCAGATATTCATTGACGTCTTTGACTCCAGGCGAAGGACATCTCTTGCGGGTCGACGCTATACCAAAACTGCGTAATTCACGCTGAAGTTCAGCAGCGCGCTTTTCCCCAGCCGAGTCCCAATCCAAGAGGATAACGACCTGCTTGCCACGCAATCGTTGCAAGTACTCTCTCTTCAACTGCATGTTGACGCCGATTAAGCCGATAGCGTCATACCCAAGCTCAATAGCTGATAGCGTATCCACGGTACCCTCGCATATGGCGAAGGGCGTACGCTTACTCTTGAAAATGGCGTCAAAATTATAGATGCGATGCTTTCGGTGGTTGAGGTTCCGCCACTTCCCTTGGGTTGGAGAATCAATTAGCTGCCGAGCTTGCAAGTACACAATGGAACCATTTTCAATATAAGGGAATATTATGCTATGTGGAAGAAAAATCAATTTCCAATTCCTATTATTTGACCTAGTAGTGAGCAACCCCGCTGCCTTAACTCTTTGATAACCATAATTTGATATCATTTTTTTTATCAAGTTCGCAGAGTCCGACAACTGTCCAATACGAAAGTCCAAAATGGTTTCCTTTGAAAGGCCTCGCTTGAGCAAGTATTGCAATCCAGTTGACTTCAACGGCGTGTGCTGAAGCAGTGCTTCGTACAGCTCGCTGTCCGGTGGAGGCTCAACAGCATCATTCATTGCTGGCGGAGACGAGGCAGCCATCGATCCAACTTTGGTATGGCTGCTTGTCGACCGCTGGGAGGTCGTACTCATTCCCGCGCGAGCAGCGAGCCATCGTTTAGCCTCCAAGAAATCTATACCGTGATATATCTTGACGAAGTCGATGGATCCGCCGCGTCGCTGGCAACCGTAGCATATCCACTGGTTCTCCGATTTTCTGACTTGGAATGATGGGGTGCTATCATTGTGATCCGGGAACGGACAGCGGATCATCCCACTTAGAGGTAGCCGTAGACCCAGTAGACTCCCTACCGCTTGGATCGTCATCCGATTGAGTTCTGCCGTGTCTTCTCGAAAGCCCATAAGTTTAGCACCCAGAACAGCGATTCGCCCAAAAGTCGACGCGAACAGATCAAAGTACCATGTTCTTCGGTTTAGGTCACAATGTTGAATTCGCTGACATCCGTGGAGAGAATTCGATTCTACTTGCCCTCTATCTAGTGACTGGACGAAAACGTGGACATACCTGCCAGCAAATTCATCGCGGAGGCTTCTGCGCTATAGCCGGGGCAAAAAACTTCCAACCCTCCATGAAATTCTGTTTAAGGATGCTCCAACAATTGCCGACAGCCTCGATCTCTTGGAATCGGCATGTATCGGCGGGGTAAATGGAGAGGAGTGTGGCATAGCGAGAACATTCAAGAGCAAACCGTTCGGCAAGCTCGATGATGATGGGAGTCATGCCAATCACGCTTAGCGCAATACCTTCAGCGTACAGTCTCTGTTGAACGTCGCCGAGCACTTGATAGAAATCCCTAGACTTCCACAGCTTGGTGCGTGGATACCTCTTGATCCCAATCGCCACTGTCCGATGTGATTCGCCACGCTGCACCGATGCAGTTCAGATGGTGGCCACGCCTTCCTAAACCGCTGCATACCGTAAACCACAATGGAGCAGAAACAACGGACGAAGAGCAGACATGCGCCTCGAATACGCGTCCAGGGGCCTGATCGGCGTGCTGACGCCGCAGGCAAACACGACCGTCGAGGCGGAAATGTCAATCCTCCTCCCGCCCGGTTTCGGCTTCGTGAACGCGCGGCTGACAAGCGCCCGCAGCACTATCGAGGAGCGCTTGGTCGACTACTATGACGGGCTTGAGGCAGCGCTCGGACAGTTCGCGAACGCGCCTCTAGGTGCGATCGCGGTGGGCTGCACCGGCTCGTCCTACCTGGTCGGCAGGGACCGGGAAGCCGAACTCGCGGCGCGGTGGTCGGCCCGTGCCGGATGTCCCGTCATCACCTCCGCGCTCGCCGTGGTCGACGCGCTGAACGCCATCGGCGCACGGCGGATCGCGCTCGTCTCCTGCTATCCGCCGGCCCTGACCGAGGCGAGTTCAGCCTACTGGCAGAGCCACGGTTTCGGGATCGGGGAGATCGCCACGAGCTTCAACGCGGAGAGCGGCTTTCATCCGATCTACAGCCTGAGCGGCTGCGACGCGGCGGAGGCGCTCTCGGATCTTGGCCAGCAGGACCACGACGCGATCCTCATGCTCGGCACCGGCATGCCGACATTGCGGCCGCTCGCGGAGGCGGCCGACATGCCGGGACCGCCGACGCTCTCCTGCATGCTGTGCCTCGCGTGGCGCTGCGTCCGGCAGGTCGAGGGCGCGCCGTCCGACGCCGGCAGCGTTGCCGCCTGGAGCCGGGGCGAGGGTTGGTCGGAGCGGCTCACAGCGCGCTTCCCGTGAGCGCCTGCGGCCTCCGCAAAGCGGCCTCAGCCGTCGAACGTCCCGGCGGTGCTCAGGGTGTCGAGATACTCGGCGAATCTCTCGGACGCCGCGCTCGTCGGGCGGTCGGCCGGACAGCCGATGCGCACCTCGAGCGACGGCGGCTTCCCGGGAATCCGAAGTTCGACAAGGTCGCCGCTCTCCAGATCCTCGGCCCACGCCGAGCGCAGCACACAGGAAAACCCGGTTCCCGACAGCAGCAGTTCGCGCCGGATCAGCGTGTTCTGGGACTGGGTGACGGTACTGTAGCCGGCGAACCCGATGTCACCGAAGGCATCGCGAAGCAGCCGTTCGTAGCCCGTGCCCCGAACCGGGCCGATATGGGGATGGCCGGCAAGGTCCCTGAACGCCAGCCGCCGCCGGGACGCCAGTGGATTGTCCCTTCCGACAACGAAGGCCAGCTTCTGGTGGCCGAGGATTCTGGACTCGATCCCCTCGACGTCGCCGCGGGCGAGAAACAGCCCGAGATCGACGTCGCGATGGCGGATCTTCTCGATCGCCTGGTCGAGCGGACCGATGTTGGCGATGATCTCGACGCCCGGATTTTCCCGGGCAAACGCCGCGAGCGGCTTCACAAGGAGATAGTTGCCGACGAAGCGCTGCGCCACGAAGGACAGGACGTTTTCGCGGGCAGCCTGGAGCGCGCGCATATCGCGGACCATCGGCGCGGCCTCGGTGAGCACATTTTCGGCATGGTCGTAGATCTGGCGCCCAATGCCGGTGAGTACCGGAGGGCGACCGCGGCGGCGCTCGAAGACGGCCTGGCACAGATGTATCTCCAGCGCCCGGATATGCATGCTGACGGACGGCTGGGAGATCCGGAGCGCCGCAGCCGCGGCGCCGAACGAACCAGTGTCGACGACGCTTCTGAACACTTCGAGCTGCCGCAGCGTGACCGGAGACAAGGCATGGCGCAATCCGCGGCTTGTGATGGCTGCCCATGGTGCCGGGCCGGTGCCGGGCCGGTGCCGGGCCGGTGCAGGAAGTCTGCGTGAAAAAGCGTTTGTCCGGCACAAATGTTCTACATATGTTCTTTTTCCATAATGAGCTACTCAAAAACATTTGCCGCCGCCATCCACGGCTTCATCGCCGACCACGGGATCAGCCCGCGGCGCTTCGGACAACAGGCGCTCCGTGACCCCGGTTTCCTGTCGTCGCTCAAGCGCGGACGGTCACCACGGCTCAGAACCACCGACCGCGTCCTCGCTTTCATGTCCTATCAGCCCATCAGCCCGGTCTTTCTTCGCGAGATCCAGCTTTTCCTCGCCGTCACCCGGATCAAGCCCAGCATTCTCGGCATCGAGGCCACCGGTAACACGGCGTTCGTCAGCCGGGTGCGGGGCGGCCTCTCGACCCGCCTCGAGACCGCGGACGACGTGCGCCTGTGGATGGCGCGCCATTCGAGCCGGACCGAACGCGAGACGGTCGGCCGGCTCCTTGCGGAGAACGGCGCACCGGGGCATCGGCTGCCGACGCGCGCGCTGGCGCCGCCGACGCTCACGGAACTGGTCCATTGAATACCGCAACGCGGCGGCGCGGCGATCTCGATAACGGCCGCAGCCGGATCGGCGCGCGGCTGCATCTCACCGTCGCTCCCTTCCTGCTGCTCGCGGCGGCCGGCGGTTGTTCTTTCGGCGATCTCGACCGTGTCCGGACCCATGCCAGCGACATCAGCGAGACCATGCCGACCCTGCGAAAGGGTGGGGCGGAGCCCCGGCTCACCACGGTACGGGTCAGCGACCGGCCCTATCTCGGCGTAAAGCCGCTCGCGGACGAAGACGCAGCCAGGCTCCCCGGAGAATGGCGCCGCGCCGACGCCGTGACCGTGCCGGTCGCCGGGGCCGACGACGACGCGACGCTCGCGGCGCGGATCGAGGCCGCGACAGGCATTGCCATTCGGTTTGCGGGGTCCGCCGCGGCCGGCCCGACCGCAATCAGGGACATCTTCGCCGCCGGCGACCGGCTCAGGCCGGCGCAGGGCGTCTGGACGGGATCTCTTGACCGTCTTCTCGACGCCTGGGCCGCAGCCGCCGGCTACGAGTGGCGTTACGACGGCGCCAGCGAGCGCATCGACATTACCCGTTCGGGATCGGCGGTCTTCCGCATCCATGCGCTGGCCGGCGAACAGGAATACCGCGTCTCCTCGTCGACACAGGGGCGCGAGGGCAAGGCCGGATCCGACAACCTCACCCACCAGTCGATCACCTCCAGCATGACCTACGATCCGTGGCCCGAAATTCGGGAGCAGTTGAAGGCGTTTGCAGGCCCCGGCACCACGGTTTCGGTGGCCCCGTCGAGCGCGTCGGTAATGGTCAGCGGCTCCGCCCGCGACCTCGGCCGCGTACGCCGCTATCTCGGCTATCTCAACCGCGAGGTTCTGCGCCCGGTGACCCTGTCGGTCCACGTTTACGCGGTGCGCCTCGACCGCAACAGCGACTACGGGCTCGGGCTCCGGTTCTCGATCCCGCGATTGTTCGGCACCTCGGCCGCGCTCGAGGTCGCCGACAGCGCTATCGCCATCGTCCGGCCGGAAGCCGCCGGCAGCGACGACACCCTCGCGGCCACGGTGCGCGCGCTGCAGAAGGCCGGCACGGTGTCGCGCGTCCTCAGTGCCGACGTGCCCAGCCTCAACGGCAAGCCCGCGCAGTTCTTCGAACTGGTGAACCAGGCCTATCTCAAGGAGCATCGCACCACGATCAGCGACGGGCACGCCCAGACCCAGCTCGTCCCCGGCACCGTGTCGTCGGGATTCGCGATGAGTTACCTGCCCCGCGTCACCGGGCCGGACGAGGTCCTTGTGCGCCTGTTCGCCAGCCTCCGGGACCGCCCCGCCTTCGCCACCTTCACGTCCGACCGCCAGACCATCCAGCTTCCGGCCTTCGGCAGCCGGGCCATCCAGGTCACGCAGAAGATCGGGCGCGGAGAGACCCTGGTCGTCACCGGGTTCAGCGACCGCAGCGCGGCATCGGACCAGGGCGGCACCTTCGATCCGGCGGTGCCGTTTCCCGAAGGCCATCGGAGGGCCGCGACGGCGCGCACTGAACAGCTCCTCCTGATCACGGCCGAGGTCGGCGCGCCGCTCGGCGTGACGGAAGCGCGCGGGGCGAAGTTTTGAGCATCCTCACCTTGGGCGGGCGCCGGTTCGCGGCCGGCCTCTACTGGCTCGAACGCACCGGCGGGGCGCGGCACGTCCGCAACGCCCGGAGGTTTTCCCGGCCCTTCTTCATCCATCTCGACGCGCAGACCGGCTATGCCGACGGCGGCGGCGACCCCGCCGACACGCCAAGCCTCGCCGCGGCCCTCCAGGCGCATATCGGCTCGGATTTCTGGATGGCGCTGATGGAGGGCGACGATGGCCGGATTGCGCTCATCAAGGTCCGGGACGGCGCCATCCTCGCCGACGGCGACGAACTCTTCGAGGACCGCGCCGACGCGCTCGCCGCCTTCGATCGGGCGCGCGACATCGGATGGACGCTCCATGCCAGCCCAGAGCTCTGCGCCGAAACCGCCTGCCCCGAGCGGGTCAATGCCATCGACCCGGCCGCTATCGGCGTCCGGGACTCGATGCTGCTCGCCCCGGTGCCGTTCGCCCGCCTGCACCGCCGCCATGCCGCCACCGCCCTGTGTCTCGCCGCCGCCGGCGCCGCCGCGCTTGCCGCATGGCAGAATCGCGACACACTCCTCGCGCTTGTTGCGGGCGCAGCACCGGCCGTCGAACGGGCCGCAGCGCCGGAGCCGTCGGTTCCGGCGACCATCGACAGCGCCGCCCTGATCGCGGCATGCCGGCAGGCGCTCGTCCGCCGGCCGCCCTACCTGCCGGCCTGGCGCACCAGCCTCGTCTCCTGCGACGCACGCTTCGCCGAGCAGGCCCTGATCGCGGTGCGGCCCGAACTCTCGGGCCGCGCCGTGCTGCTCGCGCGATGGCGGCTCGAGTCCGGCCTTTCCGAGCCGCTGCACCGCCGGATTGCCGAACGGCACCTGTCGCGCTGGTACGCCGCCTCGGTCACCGGTGACCACGCCTGGGCGGTGGCTCCCCTGGTTCCAGTGCTCCGGGCCTGGCAGGAGCCCGCGCGCTCGACGATCGCCTTCCGCCGCGATGTCGACCGCGGCTTCGGCGCCCGCGGCGCCCGGATCGCATGGCAAGCGGCACCCGGCACAAGCGGCGCGGCCGAGATCGTCGCCATCGCTACGGTCCGCCCTCTCAAGGACATCGCCAGGCTGGCCGCCGACATTCCCGACCTCGAGATCACGCGCATCTTCCATGCCGAGGAAGGTCATTGGCGCCTCACGGCGCGGCCCGCCGCGCCGGCAGCGATGCCGCGCTCCCGGTTCAAGATGCTTGCAAGGAGATCCGCTAATGCCCCGGCAATGCAAGACCGGTAGGCGCCGGAAGCGCCGTCCGGCGTTCCTCGCCCTCGCCGCAGCCGCCGCCATGCCTGAGGCTGCGGGCGCGCAGGCGGGCATCGACGAGATCGAGGCGCTGGCCCATGCCAGGGCGGTCATTGCCGCCTACCGGCGCCTCGAGACACACATCCTGACCGATTCGACCGCCGCCACCTCGTGGTCCGGCGCCGTCCCGCCGGCCGTGACCGGCTGGCTCCAATCGTGGACCCTGCGCGGCGTCGAGGCGCGCTACTGCGACGACATGCTTCTCGTCTATCTCGCTCCAGCAGAACTCAAGGGTGTGGGACGCGACCACCGCGCGGTTCAGGCCGCGCCCTACCTCTTCGCCGGGGATGGCGGCGGCAACCGCCTTGCCGGCCTCCACTGGCTCGAGGCCGGCCGCGCGCGGGGGACCATCGGCCGCGCCACCGTCACCTTGCCCGCCTGCCTGTCGGGACCGCGCTTCGGCAGCCCGCTTCCCACCGGGCGCGCCGCGCTTGCCGGGCCGGTGCCGGACCCGTTTCTCGACATCCGCGCGCGCACCGGCCACGAGGAGCGCGCGGCCCCCTGCCCTCCCGGCCGGCACGGCGGCGGACGGACCATGACCCGTACCGTCCGGCGCGAGCATGACGGGCGCGGCAATCCGGTGGGCGGGCCGGTGCACGGGCCGTGGCGGATCCTCGTCGACGACTGCCGCGCCGACTATTCCGAATGGGAGCACTACACACTTGCCTGTCGGTGGCAGCAGGGCCCGCCGCACGACCGCGAGATGACCGGCCAAGAGATATGGCGCCGGCTGAAGACGGTCTCCGCGGACGGCACGACGCTCGGCGCACCCGAATTCGTCTCGAGCAGTTGCTGGACCGGTACGGTCCCGGAGACGCCCGTTCCGGTGGTCACCGTGAACCACCGCCAGGAGACCGCGTCCCTGCCCTGCCCGGCCGGACAGGCCGGCCGACAGGAACTGTCGCGGACGGTAACCACTCGTTCGACCCTGTGGCCGTGGGACGACTCGCCCACGATACGGGTATCGGCGAGCGGCTGGACTGTCGACGCCACCGGCTGCGTACCGATCCTGCCTCCGGTCGACGACGGCGATGACGAAGACGAAGACACCGATCCCGGGGAGCCCGCCGAGGAACAGGACGAAAACGATGCCGACGACGGGACTGACGGTCCGGACAACGGCGATGACGACACCGCCGATGATGACGAGACCAGCACCAATCCCGAAGAGCCTGGCGACGGAGAGGACGGAGATGGCGACGAACAGAACGACGACGGCGGCGACCATGGAGAAGATGGCGATGACGGCATGGACCATGGGGACGAAGACGAGGCCACGGACGGCTCGGGGGAACCCGGCGAAGGTGACGATGGCGATGATGGTGGCGACGATGGCGACGGTGGATGCTTCCTGACCACCGCGATCGTCGACATGAGGGGCTCGGAAGGCGATGACGGGCCGACGTTGACCGCGCTCCGCGGTTTTCGTGACGGCTACATGGCGCAAACGCCGGAGCGCCGCCGCCTGGTGCGGCAGTATTACGACATCGCGCCGCGGATCGTGGCCGCCATCGGGTCCGACGCCGCGGAATGGACGTGGATCGGTTCCCGGATTGACGCTGCGGCCTCCGCGATCCGCGGCGGCCGGGACGTGCTTGCCTGCGCCATCTATGTAGAACTCGTCGCCGGGCTGACTGCGCGCTGGCTCGATTCCGCGGATGGCGGACAGCCACAGACAGGTCCCGGCGCTTCGCGCGTCAAGGGCGCCAGCGCGGATCAGGGAGCCTCCCGGTGAGGACCGGCCTTCGCATCGCGGCCTGCGCGGCGGCGCTGCTCGCCGAACCGATCACGGCGGCGGCCCAAGCCGCAGACCCGCCATTGGCCCCGGCAGCGCCGGAGACGTCCGCGGACTCCGCGTCGGGCGCCCGGGACCTGCCGACCGCGACCGGTGCCGGCCACGAAAACCCCCTCGTGCGCCTTCTCCGTGAGCGCCCGGCGCGGACCCCCGACAACGCACGAAAAGCGAAAAACCGCGCGCCCACGCTCCCCGAATGTCCGCGCGACCTTCTCGGCGCGCTGTTTGCCGAGGCGGCGGGCCGGGCAGACACTGTTTCCGCGCTCGCGATCGAGCGCGAGGTCCTCGCGATGTGCCGCGACCGCCAGAAGGTGATCGGCGAGATCCTCCGTCTCGAGGCCGAGCTCCGGTCGGCCGCCCGGGCCGCGGAGCCGCCGCCGCCGGCGAAGAGGCCCGTCCCCCGGGCCGCTCCACCGGTCCGGGCAGACACCGATGTCGTGGCCGGCACCCGGGCGAAGCCGGCCGCGCGCCCGGCCGCGCCCGCCTATGCCTGGTTCTCGATCATCGGCAGCCCGGGCCGGCTCCAGGCCGGCATCAGCGATGGTGCGAAAACCTGGTTCGTCCGCGAGGGCGACGAGCTTCCCGGGAAGACGCGGATCGAGGAGATCAGGGCGCGTCCGCCCGGCGTCCGCACCGGCGGCAGGCGCGCGGCCCGCCTTCCCTACCGGCCGTGGCGGGGCACGCCATGAGACTCCTCGCCCGCAACGGCTCCGGCGCGGCGTCCGGCGGAGCAGATCTCCCCGTACGCGCGGCTGCGATGGACGAACGCTTCCGGCGGGTCTGCGCCGTGTTCGCCGACGGCCGCTGCCTGATCGCGCCAGGCTACGAGGCCGACGGCCGTCTGCGCGCAACGCTTCTCGCGCTCCGCGAGGAAGGCGCCATAGCCCAGCATCTCGCCGAGGAGACGGCAACGCCGGAGCAGATCGCCGCCTGCTGGAACAGGTCGCCGGCCGGGGCTACCGGGGGCGGGAACGACGCCATCGCCCGGCGTCTCGGGCGCCTCCTCGGGGAGGCGGCTGCGGCGCGCGCGAGCGACATCGTGTTCGAGACCACGGGCGGAATTTGCCGGATCCACGGCATCGTCAACGACCGCAAGCTCGAACTGGCGTCTCCCGTTCCCGCCGAGCAGGGACGAGAAATGACCGGCTTCCTGTTCCACAGCAAGGACGAGGGTTCGGCCCAGACCAGCTATCAGCGCGCCGCCTTCCAGGGATTCTCGGTGCGCGCCGGCGGCCGTGTGCCCCTGCCCGCGGGCGTCACGGCGCTCCGCTGCCAGCGCGGCCCGCACGAGCCCGATGGCGATCACCTGTTCGCGCGCCTGTTCTACCGCGACCAGATCCGGCCCGGCATGACGCTCGAGGAGCTCGGGCTGTCGCCCGCCGAGGCCGCGACGTTCGCCGAGATCCGCATGTCGCTCCATGGCGGCATCTTCCTCGGCGGCACCGCCGGCGACGGCAAGTCGACGACGCTGGCGACCAACCTCATGCTGCAGATGGCCGAGATGGGCGGCCAGCTCAACGTGGTGACGATCGAGGATCCGGTCGAATACCCGATCGACGGCGCCCTCCAGATCGCGGTGCCGACCACCGGATCGGGCGACGAGCGCGGCCGCCACTTCAAGGAAGCGCTGATGCATTTCTGCCGCGTCCATCCGGCGAGCGGCATGGTCTCGGAGATCCGCGATGCCGACGCCGCGCGCCAGGTCCTTCAGTTCATCGACACCGGCCACCAGGTGTGGACGACGATCCACGTCCACTCGGCGAACGCCATCCTGTTCCGCCTGCTAGACATGGGGGTAGGAACCGCGGAGGTGTGCAAGCCGGGCAACATCAAGCTCTTGATGAAGCAGACGCTGATCCCCCGCCTCTGCAGCGCTTGCGCGCTCACGGCGCCGGCCGGCGGCCGGCCGCTGCCGTCCCGTCTCGCGGCGCGGCTCGAACAGTGGCCGTCGGTGCGGTTCCGCAACCCCGCGGGCTGCGCCGCCTGCAGCCGCGAGGACCGCGGCGCCGTCGCGCGCCGCGCCTGGAACGGCTACGAGCGCCAGACCGCCGTTGCCGAGATGATACGGCCCGACGCCGGCTATCTCTCGTTCGTCCGCGCCCGCGACCCCGCCGGCGCCTGGGAGTACTGGCAGAGCACCCTCGGCGGTGTGCCGATCGGCAACCGGATCCGCGATCTTGTCGCCGGCGGCCTCGCCGATCCCTTCGACGCGGCGCTCAAGGGCGCGCACCTCGAAACCGCGGACGGTGGCCCGGACGGCGGCGTCCCCAGCGGGGATCCGCGATGACGGGGCTCTGGCGCAGGACGTGGCTCGCGATCGCGCTAGGACGCAGGGCGCGGGTCGACTGCTACCGCCTGATAGCGGACCTCCTCGAGGCGGATTTCGCGCTCGAGCGCGCGCTCGAGATCGCGGCGCGGACGGCGCGCGACGAGGGACACGCCGTGCGCGCGCGGATTCTCGCGCACTGGCGCCGCGCGCTCCTCGCCGACCGCTTCGCCGACACTGCCGGCCGATGGGTTCCGGCCGCCGAGGCGATGATCTTCCGCGCCTACGGCCGCATAGACGCCGCGCTGCTGTTCGCGGCCGCGGCCAGGGTCGCCGAGCTGCGCGACCGCCAGCTCTCGGCAGTGTG
Organism: Alphaproteobacteria bacterium; assembly: GCA_022822405.1. Taxonomy (GTDB): domain Bacteria; phylum Pseudomonadota; class Alphaproteobacteria; order MPNO01; family UBA830; genus JAJEBT01. The sequence continues at coordinate 46,171 of JAJEBT010000212.1, read as the reverse complement.
GAAGGCGATGGCGATGCCGCTGGTCCTGGCCGCCGGCGTGACCGTGCTGCTGTGGGCCGCGGGCGGGCACTTCATACCGGTCCTCGAGACCGTGAGCCCGCCCGAGAGCTGGAGTCCGGCCGCGCGCCTGTTCCGCGCCTCCGCGACCTGGCTCCATGCCAATCCGCTCCGCTTCGCCGCGCTCTGCGGCGTGCTCGGCGCGTTGCTGGCGGCGGCAACCGTGGCCTGGACCGGCCCTGGCCGCGCCTTTTGCGACCGGGTGGCGCCGTTCTCGCTCTACCGCATGCTGACCGGCTCGGCCTTCCTGTTCGTCGTTCTCGAGTTCCTGCGCGCCGGGATCGACCTCAACGAACGCGCCTTCGGGGAGCTCAAGCGCGCAACGTCACCCTATGTCCGTCACCGCATCGGCCGCATCCAGGCCCACATGGCGCGCGGCGCCGGGCTCGGCGAGAGCATGGCGCTCGCCGGCCATGGCTTTCCGGATCCGGCGCTGATCCCCGTGATCGCCGCGCTCGACGGCACCAGGAACTGGGAACGCAAGCTTTCACGCTTCGTCGACCGCTGGATAGCGCGGTCCGAGACAACGCTCAGGACACGCGCCGCGGCGCTGAACGGAGCACTCCTCATCGCGGTGACGCTGGTCATGGCGGCCGGCATCGACGCGATGTTCTCCATCCTCGAGCAGGCCACGGCACGCCGCTGACACAAGGAGACAAGCCATGAGACACGTCATCCCGCCCGCTTCCCGATTTCGCCAGCGCCGCTATCGGCGCGGCTTCAGCCTGTTCGGAGTCCTCCTCGGGCTGACGCTGGCCGCGGTGGTGACCGTCGGGGCCATCGGCATCTACAACTCGGCCCGCGAGTCCGCCAACCGCTCGGAGAGCCTCGCGCTCCTGAACGCGCTCCGGGCGAACGTCGAATCGGTCTATGCAGCAGCGCCGAGCTACGGCAACGCCGCCGATCTCATTCCGACCGTCGACCGGCGCGGCGGCATACCCGACCACGCCCGCGTCGTGACCGGCGGCGTGACCCGGATACGCCACGCCTTCGGCGGCCTGGTGACCATCACCGGCGGTCCCGGAGGGGCAACCAACCGGTTCCGGATCACCTTCGCGGACATCGACGACGAGGTGTGCGCGGCGATGGGCGACGCCTATGCCGGCCGCAGCCGCGCACGCGCCGGGATCGTCTCACTGACGATCAACGGCACGACACTCAACGCACCGGTGACCATCGCCCAGGTCACCGCCAACTGCGATGACGGCGACGCCGCCAACGACATCGGCTTCACCTTCGGATGATGCGCACCCGCCGACATTGCCGCGGTGCCGGAGCGCTGGTGGCCGTGCTTCTCCTCGCGGCCTTCGCGGGAACCGCGCTGTCGTTCCATTACGCGGCCGAACACCGGGCCGGGCGCGAAGCCCGCGCGCAGGCCGCGGGCGGCGTCTTCGCCGCATGGTTCCTCGCCGCGCACAGGGTGAGCCAGGAGCGGGACTTCTCGGCGCGCCTTGCCACCGCTCCCGGATTCGTGGTCTCGCCGGCCGAACTCCGCGCCCTCGGGACCGTCGCGCCCGGCCTTCCCGGCCCGGCGGGGATCGGCGGGGCCGTCACCGTCGGTATCATGACAGACGGCAACGGCGTCGCCATGGCCTTCGGCGTTCTCGAACCAGACGATGACGGCCTCGCCGCCGCGATGCAGAACGGCGCTCTCGCCAACGGGCTGGAGGAACTCGCGGCACCCCACCGGCCGGGATCGGCGATCGAGGCGCACAGGCCGACCATCGACACCATACTTGGCCGGCCGCTGCTTCGCGACGCAGCCTACGTGACCGCCGATGCGGGCGTGCGGCTCGACGACCGCGTCCTCCATCGGCGTCCGCAGCCGGGGCGCCCGTGGCTCAACCGCATGGAAACCGGGCTCGATGCCGGCGGACGGGCTGTCACGGCCGGCGGCACGGCCACGGCGCGATCGGCGCGGTCGGCGGGCGCCACGGCCGCCTCCGCGGAGGTGTCGGGCAGCGTCGTGGCGCGGGACCTTTCGGCGGCCGAGCTTGCCGCCGGCGAACTCACGAGTTCGGGGCTCACGGTCACTGGCGCGCTCGTGGTCGGCCAGGCCATCACCGGCGCCCTCGGCGCGGGTGTCGTCCGCAGTACGGGCCGGCTCGAAGCCGCCTCCATGGCGGCGTCCGGAGCGCTCACCGCAACCACGCTGGCGGTGTCGACGGACACCGGGATTGCCGGCGCGCTCTCGGTCGACGGGCTCGACGGGGAGAGCGTGACCTCGACCGGTGACCTCTCCATCGGAAGCGCCAGCCTCCAGGGCATTTACGGGCCGCATGCCGAGATCCACGGCGCCATGCGCGTCGGAAGGTGTTTCGGATGCTGAGGGTGCGGCACCGCCGCGGCCTCGGCCTCTTCGGCTCGCTGCTCGCCCTCGGCCTTCTCGGCATGATGGTCCTCGCAGCAGCCGCGTTCTTCGAGTCACGGACCCAGGACAGGCGCGCCCGGCTGGCCGCGACCCAGGTTCTTGCCCTCGCCGCGGCAGTGAAAAGCTATGCCTCGGCCGAGTTCCCGGACCTCCTGGCCCGCGCCCGGTCGGCGCCGTTCGAGTTGACGCTGGCGGACCTTCGAACGGCGGGCGCGCTCGCCGACGGATTCGCCGACATCGACGCGCTCGGACGGGGCTATCGCATCCTGGTACACGCTGCGGCCGGCGACGCGTTCGACATCGTCGTCACGGAAACGGTCCCCGCAGGCGACGGCGCTCTCCCCTGGCCCGGCCTTCTCGAGAGCCGTGGCGATGCCCGGCTCGGTCTCGTGGCGCCCGACGCGCCGACCCGCCTTGCCGGTCCCGCGATCCGCGCCGACATCCGGCGCTTCCAGTCGGTCTTCTCCGGCGCGCCGGCTGCGGGCGCCCTCGCGGTTCTCCGCCGCTTCGACCATGGCTCTGTCTATGGCAGCCAGCTCTACCGCGTCCCGGTCGCGGGTTTTCCCGAGGCCAACCGCATGGAAACCGATCTCGACATGGGCGGCCACGACATCAACAACGCTGCTGCATTCGAGACCCGGAGCCTCGCGGTCTCGGGCGACCTCGAGATCGGCGGCGACATCTCGGTCACCGGCGACCTCATCGTCGGACAGGCGGTGCGCACCTCCGGCGCGGCCGCGATCGCGGGCGAAGTGCGGGCGGGGGCCGCGCGGTTCGCGGGGGCCGTCGAAAGCGCTTCGCTCACAGCTACCGGAGACGTGCGGGCGGCTTCGATAACCGCCACCGGCGCGGTGACGGCGGCATCGATCGGCGCCGCCGGCGCGATCGCCTCCGGAAGCGCCACGGTCGCGTCTCTCCAGAGCACCGGCGTCACCGCCCGCACCGTCACCGCGGGCACCGTTTCGGCATCGTCGGCGACGGTCCGGAGCGTCCGCGCCAGCCAGCGCATCGAGGCCCAGGAGGCGGGGTTCAGCACGCTCCGGGTAGGCTCATGCACGGGATGCTGAGAATGCTCCGCGCGGGCGGCGCGGCGGCACTCGCTCTCGCCGTCCTCGGCCCGGCCCCGGCAGCGGACGCCGAGGGCATCGGGGCCAAGGAAGCTCACGTGGATCCGGAACCGGCGCCGGCGCAGCGGCGGGCTCTCGGTGCGATCGAGGACATGCGCGCCGAGATCGCGAGGCTCGCGGCACTCCGCGACGCCCAGATTGCGCTGCTGGCATGGAACCGCGCGCGCGCCGGGACCGGCATGCCTCCCGCAGCATTGTCTCCCGCGCTCTGCCGCGAGGCCGCGATCGCGGCGTGGTGCCCGCTCCTTCGGACAACCTTCGGCGGAACCCGGATCCCGGGGAAAGGAAAACGATGAACGCCAATGATCTCTTTCTGATGGTGCCGGTGCTGGCGGCGATGGCCGCGATCGCGGTGAACGACGCGCGCCACATGACCGTCGAGCCCGGCCATGTGGCCCTCCTCCTGAGCGCCGGGCTCCTGTGGCTTCTGCTCGCATCGGACGGGGTAACCACGCCAGGGTCGGCCGGAGAAGCGCTGGCCGGCGCCGCAATCGGCGCCGCGATCGTCGCGATCCCGATCGCCATCGCACACCGGCGGCGGCGCAAGTGGCCGATATTCCCGGGCGATGCGATGATGTTCGGAGCTTTCGGCGCCGTGCTCGGCCCCCTCGGCCTCGGCTGGGCGCTGTTGCTGGGCTCGCTTCTCGCTCTCGCCTACCGCATCCTTCTGCAGCGCCGCCGCGGCCGGCCCGTATGCCGCGGCTACTGCCCGCTCGGTCCCGGAATGGCGGCAGGCGCGATGGTGGTGTTCGTCGGCCTCAACGCCGGCATCGTCGAAGCGGGCGGACTCGGCAAGGCCGCGACCTCCGGCGCAGATCCCACCCACGCGGGGACCGCTGCGGACAGGGCCGACGCCCCGGGCGCCGCCGTTCCGGAACCGCAGACGCCTGATGACGACCGCATCCCGGCAACCCGGTTGACTCCGGTACCGTCCCGCGCGCTGCCTGCGCACCTCGCCACGAAGGAGCTCGCGCTCCGCGAAGAACGCCCGGCAACGCTCGCAGCGCTGGCGGGACGCCTCTCGGAGCTCGCCGCCGCGCCGGTGGAGATCGAGGACCGCCCGCCGCGCATCGCCGACGGCGCGGTGGATCTGCCGGCGCCGGCGCCGCTCAGGATCCAGTTCCGGGGCACCCTCCCGGCACTCCTCGACCGCATCGCCACACGCACCGGCTATGCATGGGAATGGCGGGACGGCGCAATCGTCTTCTTCCGCTATCGCGACGCCGAACAGGAGACGGGCGCGACCGAATCCGGGCCGTGGACGGTCGATCCCGGAGTCCACGGGACCGTTGAGGATGTGCTCAGGGAATGGGCGGCAAGGGCCGGCTGGTCGGTCGTCTGGACGGCCCGGCAGGCTTTCAGCGTCAACGCGGAGGCGCGCATGGAGGGGACGTTTCTCGGCGCGGTCGACCTCCTTCTCGCCGCGCCCGCGACCCGCCGCGCCCTCGTCGCGACCGCGCACCGGGCCAACCGCCACCTCGTCGTCGGCGACGCCGGGACGGCGCCGTGACGGGCCTGCGCGCGGCGGCGCTGGCCGCCGCCATCCTCGTCCCGGGCTGCATCGTCTCGCCCCGGGAAGCCCCGCCGCCGCCGGCGACTCCGGACGTCGCCGAGTTGCGCCTGGTCGAGGCGGCGGTACGGGCCGAAACGGCGCTCGCCGCGCTGGCGCGCATCCGCACCGGCGCAACGCCGGAAGAGCCCGCGCCGGCGCCGCGCGTGGTCCCGCCGGCGCTTTTGCAGCGGGTGACCCTCGACTGGATCGGACCCCTGGAATCTCTCGCCGGGAAGCTTGCCGGGTTCGCCGGCTACCGGTTCGGGACCGCGGGAGCAACGCCGGCACGGCCGGTCATCGTCGCCGTCGGCGGGCAGAGCCGGCGCCTCATCGATCTCCTTCGCGATGCCGGCCTCCAGGCCGGCACGTACGCCCTGCTGACCGTCGATGCCGACCGGCGGCAGATCCAACTCGACTGGCTGCCGCCGTCCGGAACGGCATCATGACCTCCCGCCTGATGGCGGCTGCAGCCGCGGCTGCGCTCTTCGCCGCGTTTCCGGCGCTTGCCGGAGACAGCGGCCCGCCAACGCTCGATGCGCTTCTCGAGATGACACCGCAGCGCGAAGCGGGCGCCGGGATCGCGGAAGACAAGCGGCATGCCGCGATGCGGACCGCGGCGCTGGCGTTCGCCGCCCGTGCCGGCCTCGCGCGGCGCGGCGCCGAGATCTCCGCGATGGTGGAGCGTCTCGCCGCCCAGCTCTCCCGGGTCTACCGTTTCCGCGAGCTGATGCTGGAGGTGGACGGCTTCACGGTGATGCCCCCGGTCGCGGGCCGGACGGAGCGCGCCTTCCGCCTCGACAGGGACGGCGCGCGGGCGGCACGGGCGCGCCGGGTGATCCGCATCCTCGAACCCGGGCGGCTGGTGAGCGCGCCGCCGCACTGGCGCGACTTCCTGCTCCGCGCGTGGCCGGCGCCCGATCCCCCGGCCACGGTGCTGTTCCCGCGGAGCGCCGGCGAGGAGGGGGCGTGGCGGCAGTGGCTCGAAGAGGGCTGGAAACGCGGGGAGGCGCTCGCGGACGACATCTTCGCAGCCGATCTCGACCGCCTGAACCGGACATTCGAAGGGGTGATCCTGTGGCGCCGCCTGCATCTGGCGCGGATGGCGTCGGCGCCGGAAATTACCGTCGAGCGCGTCTCCGTCAGCGGCGGCGGCCGGACAATGCGGATCGGCGAGGCGCTGGCAGCAATCCAAGCGGAAGCGCGCCTCGACCCCGACCCCGCGCAGTGGACGCCGCTCGCGGACGGAGATCCGCGGTGACGGCTCTCGCGCCCGACGGCCTCGCCCAGTTCGAGCCCGACCGGCTCGACGGGCTTCTGACGTGGGCGGCGGTACAGCGGGCGTCGGATGTCTCCTTCCAGACCGGCAGCCCGGTGTTTGTCGAGATCGACGGCGTGCTCTGGCAGGCGACCGCGACACGCCTTGACGGCATCGCGATGGGACAGCTCGTGGAGCGGATATTCGGCGGCACCGGCGACGGGATCCTGCGGTCCGGGCGCGCGATCGATTGCTCCCACGCGGTCGCCTGCGGACGCGGCCTCCATCACCGGTTCCGCTGCAACCTTGCCCCGGTGCTGGTCGCCGGCGGTTTCGGGATCAACATCACGATGCGCGTGCTGCCGGGAAGGCCGCCGTCGATGGATGATCTCGGGATCGAACCCGAGATCGTCTCGGCGTGGGACGCGTGCCGCGGCCTGACTCTGGTCACCGGCATTCCCGGCTCCGGCAAGTCGACGCTGCTCGCGGCCGGCACACGGCGGCTTCTCGAGCGCGGGGCCGGGCGAATACAGTCCTACGAGGCGCCGATCGAGTTCGTCTTTGACGGCATCGGCGGCGACGCGGCGATGATGTCCTCGTCCGAGATTCCACGGCATTTCCCGAGCTTTGCCGACGGGCTCCGTTCGAGCCTCCGCCGGCGGCCGGCGGCGGTGATCGTCGGCGAGGCGCGCGACCGCGAGACCGTCGAGGCCGTCCTCCGGGCCGCGGATTACGGCATAGCGGTGTTTTCCACGGCGCACACCATCGGGGTCGCGGCGACGATCCGGCGGCTGCTGGCGGAGTTTCCTGCCCACGAGCGCGACGAGCGCGGCGCGGCGCTGATCGATGCGATGAACATCGCGGTCACGCAGCTCCTGGTTCCCGATCCCCGCGGCGGGCGCACCGCCGTCCGGGAATGGCTGGTGTTCGACGGCGCGCTCAAGGCCGCGCTTCTCGGGATGCCCCCGGCACGCTGGCCGACGCGGATCGCGCGGGCGCTGGCGTGCACCGGAAACGATCTCGCGGCTTCGGCCGAGCGGGCGTTCCGGGAGGGTCGCCTCGGAGCCGCGGATCTTCGACGCATCCGGGCCGGCGCGGCCGCGCCGGCGGCCGAGCGAGTTCCGCTCCCGAAACACGGGGGCATCCCCCCGGAATGACAAGGACACGCCCACATGATCGATCCCGCAACGATAGCCTGGCGCGACACCATGCGTCCCGTCCGCCTCTACTGGCTCGACGCGCGGCTGCTGGTGCTGCTGGTGCTCTGGATATTCGTGCCGGCCTGGTGGACGACCGCGCTTGCGGCCGCAGGCATGATCGCGTTCCGCCTTGCGGAGGCGCGCGGATACCGCCCGCAGGCGGCGTTGCGCGCGCTACGCGCCCGCGCCGCGGGACGCCGGCCGGCGCTTCATTTTCGACATGTGCGGCGTTTTGTGGATTTTGGCTGATGCTGGCCGCCACGTTCGCCGCGGCTGATGCCGGAGCGGCGTTCCGCTACATCCCCCCGCCCGGACCGCGGCCGAGCTTCGCCATGCCCGAACACGGCGACCCCGCCGCGCTCGGCCCTGTGCTGCAGCGGCTTGTTCCGAAGCCGCTGACGGTGCGGTTCGACCGCCGCGTCGACACGGGGCGCCGGATCCCGCGCAGTTACGGGAACTGGGAAAGCCTCCTCCATGGTGAGGGGCTGGACCATGTGCGCCACGGCGACGAGATCCATGTCCGCCCCGCGGGGCTGGACCCGGCCGACGCCGAGTTCGTGAGCGGCCGCAGCGGACGCGCGAGCTGGCGGATCGAGGCTGGGGAGACGCTTGCGGACATTCTCGCGCGCTGGGGCGCGCGGGCCGGGGTCGAGATCCTGTTTCTCACGGACCGCCGCTACCGGGTGCACCGGAGCCGGGTTTTCGAGGGAAGTTTCGCCGACGTCGTGCGCACGCTCTTCTTCGGACTCTCGCACCTTCCGGAACCTCCGGCGGGCGAACTCTCGCCCGACGGCGCGTCGCTTGCGGTGACCCATCGGCCGACGCGCGGCGGAGAGGAACGATGAGGCGAACTGCGGCCGCGCTGGCGGCGATTCTTGCCTCTGCCGCTTCGGCGCTTCCGGTCCACGGAGCGGATACCGGGGAATCGCCGATGATCGCCGCGCTGCGCGCCGGAGGCGCCCGGGTCGTGGCGCTCGGGGAGCGCGGCGGATTGGCCGGCTACCTCGTCGAGCCGGCAACGGGCGACAGCTACAGCGTCTACCTGACGGCCGACGGCCATGCCGTCGCCGGCCTCCTCTACGGGCCGGACGCGAGGCTGGTAACCGGACGGCAGATCGCAAGCGCGCGAGGCAATGCGAGAGCGGATGGCAATGCCGCCCCGGCGTCGCCGGGCGCCGCGGCCAACACTGCCGCGGAAGACGGAAGGCCAACCGGTCCGGAGAAGACGCGCGGCCTGTCCGGCACTCCGGACCAGGCGCGGTTCCAGCGTTCCGCGAACGCTTTTGGCTTCAAGATCGGGAAGGCGGGGCCGCTGGCGGTCGTATTCGCGGACCCGACCTGCCCGTGGTCCCGGTCCGCGGTCGCGCGACTTTCCCAGCCTGCGGTTGCCGGCAGGCTGCGGCTTCGCGTGATTCCGGTGGCGGTCCTCGGCGCCAAGGCGGCGCACAGAGCGACAGCTATTGCAGCCAGCGCCGATCCGGCGCTGGCATGGTTCGATCCGCGACCGCAGAGGACGGGAGGAGACGGCAGGAGTGCCATTGCCGCGAACAACCGGATATTCAGCTCATGGGGCGTGAACAGCGTACCGCTGATCCTGTGGCGCAACGCCGACGGCCGCACCGCCCGGCACATCGGCGATATCGAGCATGTCGAGCCGTGGCTGGACGCCATCACCCGGGAAGACTGAGGACGACCCTCTCGCATCGTTGGCCCATGCTGCGGTTTACGTCATAAGAGGCGTGGAATACCGCGGGTCTAAAGCCCAGAGCATAGTGAGACGGCGTGCGTACCCAGCGCGAGTCCAAAGAGACAGCGACCATGCACGGTACTCGGCTTACCAGCGAGCATATCGCCTGACACATCGCAGGCGTGGAAGAGACCTGTCTACTCATCATACCGGGGGTAGACGCAGTCGTGGCCGAGGCGATTCTCAAGCGCGCGAAGCACACGGCGACAAAGGCCAGCGTGGTGATCGACGGCTCGCACCACGCCGAGCGCAGCGGGCCGGCGGATCGAGGCGGCCGACGGTGTCGCCCGGCGCGCAATGGGCCGAAGTGATCGTCACCAGCCGGCCGCCGGGCGGCAGCATCGAGGCGGCCGAGCGGAGGTCGGCGTCGCGGGTGATGCGGTCCGCGGACGTCTGGTGCCAGGCGATTTCCTGGTGATGCGACCGGTAGATGTGGCTGCGGAGCTAAGGTATGGTGCGATCACCTCAATACAGATCGATAAGGTCGACCAAGCGGAGGTAACGGGTCGGGAGGGGCTCGTGATCGGCGTTAAGGTGCCGTTCAGGGTAAACAAGCGAATTGCCAGAGCAATGAGATCGGGGCCGGTATGACTGTTGTTATGCGCGCGGTCGTGAACTTCTGAAATCCAAAGGAATGTGGTTCGGCGCCTGGTTTCAACGCCGATCAGCGCGACGGGTTATTGAAACTGGCGGGATTCTGAGGCGCCAAAGCGTTACGCCAAATGACAGAGGACGTAGCGAGGGACAATGGACGGTCGGAATTAGGCCCAGACCACCTAGAATGGGATCGGCGCAGTCGCGATCAAACTTGGAGAAACAGATGCTGGGGTCTCGCGTGATCGAAGATCGGTTCGTGTTGCTGGAGGAGGTCGGCAACGGACGAATGAGCACTGTGTTCTTGGCGGAAGACACGGCGAACGGCGGTTTGCGCGTAGCCGTGAAGGTGTTGAACACGGCGCACGGCGACGCGATCAAACGTGAACTCTTCAAGCGCGAAACGACTGCGCTCCAAAAGCTGCGGCACCGCAACGTCGTCGGCATGAGGGATCGGGGCTGGTGGGCGGACGAAGCCGCATTTTACGTTGTCTTAGACTACTACCCCCACTCGCTCGAACAGGTGCTGCGGGGAGAGTTGGGTACGGCCGCGGTGGACTCGTATCAGGTCATGCGCCAACTGGCCGAGGCGCTGGCACACGCGCATTCCGAGGGCGTGATACACCGAGACATCAAACCGTCGAACATACTGGTGGATGCCGCGGGCCAGGCACTGCTGACCGACTTCGGCATCAGCAAGCTGGTCGCGAACCTGACGGTGGGAGAGACGCTGGCGGGGTATTGGAGTGGAGGCTACGCCGCACCGGAACAACGCTCGGGAGGACCCGCGTCATTTCCGAGCGACGTGTATTCTCTCGGGGCGGTGTTTTTCCACATGTTGACGGGTGAGCCACCGCCGGCGGAAGGCCCTGGGCAGTCGTTGATCGCGGAGAGGGTCGGCCAGCCGTTTCGGCGCGTGTTGCAGCGGATGCTCGCCACGAACCCAGACGAGCGCCCGACCACAGGTGCCGCGCTGATGCTTCAGCTTGATGCGGGGCGGCGGAACGAGCCGTTGCCGACCTACCCGCTGTTGCTAACTCGGAACGCATTGACCGATTTGTACCGGGACGGACACATCGGCGACGAAGACCTTGAGGAGGCGGAGCGGTTCCTGCAGGAGGAGTTGGGCGGTGTAGAGGCAGAGGAAGTATTCCTGGTGAGTCGGATTAGGGACGGCGAGCGCGAAGTTCTCGTACTCGGAGACTCGATACGGGTGATTTGTGCGGTAGCCGCCGCCGGGGACGCACTGGTGTGCAAGACTGTGCAAACACCGTACGACCCCTACTTGCAGCGGGATAAGCAACGTGCGCTGAGCAGTCGCGCGCTGTGGGTGGTGGGAGAGGCTCGCGCCGGAGGAGCGGTGCCGGGAAGGCGCGAGGATATTCAGGCGCTGTTGGCCGAGCTCAGCACGTTTGAGGCCGTGGAGGCAGCTGCGCAGAAGGGCAGGAGGAGCAGGCGGGACTACGTTGAGGATTGGCAAAGGGTCTTGCGGGAGAGCAGGTCGAAGATCGAGAAGCAGGGGCGGACACTCGTGTACAGTCAAGCTCATGTGGATCGGGAGTATGTCCGCTTCGAACTGGCGCAGATGGCACCGGACGATCTGGATTGGGAAGATGACACGCCGCTTGCTGCCAGGGTGAGTCGGGAGTCGCCATTGGTGCCGGTCGGAAATCTGGTCGACGTGCAGGGGCGCAACGTGCGTGTGGCACGAAACCGGTATCGGTTTCAGCGAGAGGAAGTGCCGATCCCCGCGAGCGGGTACGTGACGGTTAACATAACGGAAGCGCTCACTGAGATTCGGCGACGTCAGCGCGCGGTGGACGCGTTCCTGTTCGACCAGATGGCGAACCCTGCGGTGGCGGGCGTCATCTTGGACCCGAGCGCCTGTACCCAGATGACGAAGCGCGAATTGGATTTCTTCCAAGAGTGGCTGTCGGAGGATAAGCGCGAAGTGGTTCGCCGGGCGGTGTCGACGAACGATCTTTTCCTGATTCAGGGACCGCCGGGGACTGGGAAAACGTCCGTGATTGCGGAGATAGTCCTGCAAATCCTCAAGCGACACCCGGAGTCGCGAATTCTGTTGAGTTCGCAGTCAAACGTAGCAGTCGATCATGCATTGACGCGGATCGCTGACGCCGAGGGCCAGTCGCCCCCCGAGATGGTACGGATCGGCCGGCCGGACAGAATCGGTCATGGCGGCCAACAATGGACGGTCGCGGAGAGGACGCAGGCCTGGCGGGAAGAGGTGCTTGGGCGTTGCAGTCCGGTCGATGAGGAGTTGCGGAGGGCGGAGCGGGAAGCGCGCCGAGCCGTGAAGGAGGCGACTCGGGCGGAAATCATGAGCGAGGACTCGGCCGGCAATCTGGAGCAGTGGATCGCGGAGGCGAGCGATATCGCTGAGCAACTCAACGAGTACGAGGAGGAGCGCGCGCAACTCGGTAAGGACACGGCGACTGGGAATCGGGCCGATGTGGAACAACTGGTGGACGAGGCGAAGGCAGAGTTTTGGAATCATATTGAGGCGCTGAACGAACTGCTGCCGCAGCCCGTGGAGTTCGCTGGAACTACGGAACAGGACGCGCTGGGGTCTATCATGGTGGCTGCGGCGTCACTGGACGAACATTCTAAGTCGGAAGCGCCGGAGGCGGCCGAGTTGGCCGGTATCCAAGAGAAACGGCGAATTCTTAGGCACTGGACCAATGTAGTGGGGCGCAGCAAGGACTTCGAGGACTTGGTCAGCAAGACGGCCCGGGTGGTAGCGGCGACATGCAGTATCAGTGCAAAGGTCAATCCGCGGTTCGCTACGGACGGTGCGAGCTTCGAGTGGGTCATCGTCGACGAAGCGGGCCGAGCGACGGTTCCCGAGGTGCTGATCCCTATTGGCATGGCACAGAGAGTGATACTTGTCGGCGACGAGCGGCAGTTGCCGCCGATGGTCGACGAAAGCGTTGGACGGGTGCAAACGGATGACAGGTCGGTGGCTCTGGAGACGAGCCTATTTCAGGATCTTCTGGAACATGAGGAGGACCCAGACTACGCGGCGAGGCTGGTAACACAGTATCGCATGCACCCCGCCATCGGGAACCTCATCAGCGAAGTGTTCTATGACGGAACCCTTGTCAATGGTGAACCAGCACGACGGCGCAAGTTCGCCGACTCGTTTGGCGCCATTGTCAACTGGATTTCGACTTCGAGGCTGCAGGACAGGGGTGAATCACGTAGCGGGGACTCGTACGAGAATCCAGCGGAAGCTGGAGTTGTGACGGCAGTTCTCGACCGCATCCGCAACGACGGCGGATGGAGAGGGTTACTGAAGGTCGGAGTAATCACAGGGTACTCAGGTCAGGTAGGCCGCTTGCGCGGCGCGATAGACACCGGGGATTCGCGGCGTTGGCCCCGGATGACGATCGAGATCGCAACCGTCGATTCGTTCCAAGGACGTGAATGCGACGTGGTGATTTACTCAACGGTTCGGTCGAATCCGTCTCGCCGCATTGGCTTCCTGCGGGACCACCGCAGACTCAATGTCGCGCTGTCGAGGGCCCGGGACCTTCTCGTAATCGTGGGCGACGACTTCATGATGGAGAACGCGGCCCTCGGCACCGCGTCGAACCCGTTCGCCGACGTGCTGGCGCACATGCGGTCCAATCCGGAGGAATGCCGGATCGTGGAGGCGCGACCGTGACGAACCCGCCAACTGATGGCCTGTCCGCGGTTCGCGCGCGAGCGAAGCGGAGGTTTCGGGACTACGATGTCGACTTGGCCTACCCGGTGTGTCTGCCCGTCTACGACTTGCGCATACGGATCGTGGAACACGAAACAGGCAAGCTGTCTACAACCGCTCGATTCGTCCTCATGCTGGCGAACGTGCCGGTCGAAGACGTTGCCGAGATCCGCAGGTTACTGGGGCTGCGCGAGGGCGAGGTGGTCTTGGCGGCTGCAGAATTACTTTCGGCAGCGCTGATCGAGCAAAAGCCGGATCAGAGCATCCGGATTACGGAACTCGGGCGGGCGGTCCTGAGGGAGGCTGGTCGGACCTACCGCCCCAGAAACCGACACCCCCGAATACCATATGATCCGCTTGTGCGGACGATCCCAACTGTGGACTTGGATGATCTCCTGGACCGGGAGGAAGCCCGCAAGGAAGGGCTTTTTATTCCGGCGACAAAATCCAGGAGGCCGCGGCTGAGCCAGATTCGGCTGGCCGAGGTTCAGGAGTACGAGGAGCAGTTTGGTAAAGCCGGGCAGAAGGCCGAGATACTACAGGTCGTAGACATCAAGGACGCGCGGCTTCGGTATCGCAGGGATGTGATCCTGGTTAGGCTGCTGCACCGCCAGTCGCGGAGCGAACTGTTTGTGGCTTATCGCGCGCAGCAGTTTCTTGAGCAGGAATCGGAAGCCATTCAGCGCCTGGCGGCTTCCGGGTTCAAGTTGGTCCCGCAGGATGTTGGGCCTGAGAACGGATCGGCGGCGCCGTGGGCGCGGTTGCGGCCAGAGGAAAGCCGCCTCGCGCAAGACATAGGGAAATTGGACGAGGCGCTCGGGAAGGCCGAGATGGCCGTGGCGGACACGGAGTCCATCCGGAGTGCAACGCAGGACGAACGGGAACGGGCGACGCTGGAAGAGGACTTGAAGGAGTCAAAGGCTGAGCGGGACGAACTTCGGGCGAAACTGCGGGAGAAGGAACGGCAGCTCGAGGACTTGAGCGGCGGGGAGGCACGTCTGGTAAGGACGGAAGAACATCGGCCGTTGCTGTTCGACGCAGTGCGGACCGCAGTCTCGGAGCTAACGATCGTCTCTGCATGGGTCAACTCGCGAACGCTAGACGAGGAGCTCTGCGAGGCGCTGACCGCCGCCATCGATAGAGGAGTGACGGTCCGGATCGCCTGGGGATTCGGAACGCGGGGCGAAAGAGATCGCAACAGAGTAAAGGGCGACAAGGCGCTGGCAGATTTGAGGCACAAGATCCCGAAGGCCCATAGGTGCCGGTTAATCGTCAAGCGAATCGAGACGCATGAGAAGTTTATGATCTGCGACGAAAGGTTCTGCGTCTGGGGGAGCTTCAACTGGCTGTCCTATCGTGGGCAACGAGACGAGGGGTACCGGAGGGAGACGAGCTCGTATTCCGAGAGGCCGGGGGACGTTGGGCTCTGGAAAGCGAACGCAGAAACCCTGTTCGGATAGCGGCATTGGGGCTGGACGAAACTACGATTAGGGTTCCCGACCGCGGCCAAGGCAAGCCCGTGACCGGCTCCATTTGGATATCCGAGGTAGCGGCGTCGCTCGGACACTTGCGACGCTGGCTGCTTCAGAAATGCGGTTCACTTCCTTACCGACCGTCGTGTCGAGGTGGACAGCAACAGTGTCGAGAACCTCGCTCGGCCGATTGCCCTTGAATCGCAAAAACGCACTGTTCGCCGGCCACGATGAAGGCGTTGCTGCCTGGGCCCGGATCGCCACACTCATCGAGACCACGAAACTGAACGGCATCAAACCTTACGCCTGGCTCAAGGCCACCCTTGAAGCCATCGCTGCTGGCCATCCCAACAACAGCCCCATCGACGAACTCCTACCCTTCAGGCCCCCGTCAAGCTGAGAATTGGGTGCCGCCCTGACACCGCGCCGGGGAGCGGCGTTTCGAAGAGCCTGATCGGACCCGGACCGGAGCCCTCGCCGGCAGCGTTCGCCCGCGTTCCGGAGGCCCGTCGGGCGCTTCCCGAGAAGGCTGCGCGCTTTCGCGCGCGGTGGTTCGGGTGGTCACACGGCCAACCGGCCCGACCTGCGGAGGCGTTCACGATGGAAAGATGTTCCGACATGAAGACGGAACATATGGGGAACATTTGGCGTGAACAAAGACTTTAAGGCGCTGATTTCCTGCAGCCGGGGATATCCGTTCTGGCTCGCCGCGCCGTAATGCCGAACCGAACGGGTGACATAAATCGTGTCTTGATGCGCGTTCTACGTCTAGATCTCTGTAACGGCAGTTACTATCAAAGCGGTGGATGGCACCGAGAGGTGGTGGTTCGATGAGAGGCAAGGCGGTGGAAGTGCAGCAAGCGCCATTGCACCAGGGAGTTTCTTGGCTTCCTCAAGGAGGTCAAGGCGGTGGTGCCGGAAGGGCTGGACGTGCATATGGTGATGGACCACTTTGCTTCGCACCGTTCGTTCGTCTATTAAATTCCCATGGCCTCATCCTCCGAGCACAACTGCCTCTGCTTGAGGAGTTCTGCAATGCCTGCTAAGCGCCAGATCACGGGGCCATTATTGCGGAACAATCTCTGAGGGCCTTCCGCTGTCTTTACCTGAGAGTTTTCGCGCGGCGGGCCAGCGTTGCGGATCATGAGCGCAAGCATCTATCTGGACCATCAGGCAACGACACCGCTTGACCGGCGGGTCCTTGAAGTCATGTTGCCGTGGCTAAGCCGACCTGCGAACCCACATTCAAGCGAACATGGTTTCGGTCGCGACGCGGCTGCCGCGATCGAACATGCGCGAGTTCAGGTGGCCGGCGCGGTCAATGGCGACCCAGACGGCGTGATATTTACGGCAAGCGCGACCGAAGCTGCCAACATCGTGCTGCGCAGTTTCGCTGCTGGCGGCAAACGGCTTCTGATCAGCGCTATCGAGCATCCCTGCGTCGCCGACACCGCGGCAGATTGCGCCCGAGGCGGTGCTGATTGCGCAACGGCCCCGGCGGGGGAGGACGGTATTGTCGATCTGGAAGCCTTGGCGGACCTGATTGCGGGTGCCGATCTGGTCTCGGTCATGACCGTCAACAACGAAATTGGCACTATCCAACCCGTTGAAGAAATCGCCGCACTGTGCACCGCCGAGGGAGTTCCTTTTCATACGGACGCCGCTCAAGCGCTGGGCCGGGTATCAGTCGACATGAACGCGGGCTTTACGTTTGTCACGCTCTCCTCGCACAAGATCTACGGCCCGCCAGGTGTCGGCGCTATCTGCGCCCATCCTGATGGACTTCCTCTCCTCCGACCGCTGATGACCGGTGGCGGTCAGCAGGAGAGCCTCAGACCCGGCACACTCCCGACGGCGCTCTGCGTCGGCTTCGGTGAAGCCTGTGCCTTGGCTGCGCATGAACGCGAAGCGGACCAGGCCCATGCGGCCGCCCTAGCGAATTTGTTTCTTGAGGAGCTCGACCGTTCCGGGGTTTCCTACGCGATCAACGGAACATTGGAAGAGCGTGTTGCCCAGAACCTCAACGTGAGCTTCGACGGCGTGGAGGCCGATGCCCTCCTCGCCTTTCTACCAGACCTCGCGCTTGCCACCGGTTCAGCCTGCTCATCGGGCTCTATCGGGCCGTCCCCTGTTCTAGTCGCAATGGGCTTGGAAGACGATCGCGTTCGCGGCGCAATTCGAATCGGCTTCGGTCGGGACACAAGACAGGAGGACGCCCGCGAAGCGGCGGCGCAGATATCTGCCGCAATCCGGTGCTTGAAGGGAGGCTAAACGAAGATGCGGACCGCAACGGGAGACACCGGTCATCGCTGGACACAGGAGGAGGGGCATGCACGAATCTATTCCGGGCATGAATCCTTCCCCTGCCGCTATGGCTGGCTGCCGAAGCTCTATGAGGCGGTCGCCGACGATCCTGAACTCTTCTCTGACGACGAACGCGCGATCATGGGGCTCGGGCTCGGCAAGAACATGGTGAAAGCGCTCCGGTTCTGGGGGCAAGCATTCGGCCTCCTTGAAGTTACGCGCGGCACAGCCCGTAATACCGGGTTCGCACAGCGTATGCTCGATCCCGAAACAGGGCGCGATCCCTATCTTGAGGAAATGGGATCGCTATGGCGCCTGCACTGGGTTGTCACAGCCCACGCGGGCCTGGGCGCATGGGTCGCCACATTTCTCGAACTGCAGGACACGCAGATCGCGCGCGAACGCCTGATTGACCTGGTCCGCAGCCGCGCGAGGGCCGCCAAGAAATCGATCGCGCTTGGAACGGCAAAGGCTCATGTGGACATGCTCCTGCGGACCTATGACTGGACACACTTCGATCAGGCGACCCCGGGCGAGGATATTTCCGGCTGTCCCTTTCGGGAGCTTCACCTGCTCGAGACATCGCTCGTCAATGGAGAAACCTATGTGACGTTGAAGCGCGGCGCAAAACTTCAGCTCGACACCGAAGCCTTTGCTTTCGCACTCTACGATTACTGGCAGGGCACCGCGCCCGGTAGCCGCTCGCTGTCACTGCGGAGCCTGCTCCTTGACAGACGCTCGCCAGGTGTCATCTTTTGCTTGGATGAACCAGCGCTGCACGCCTGCCTTGAGGATATCTCCAGAGTTGCCGGCCTGCAGTTACGTAGCGATGGAGTTGGCGGCATCGACTTGGTCTGCGGTGCGCCGGAAGCGAGAGAAAGACTCAAAGAGTTCGCATGGCAATGCAATTGATTGCCGACCGTATCGCCATACGACGCCGCTATGCGCGCGCGGTTGACATTTCTCGCGACCTTCACGACCCACAGGCGCTCGAAGGCTATGTGATGACGCCATCGGCGCGAGACGGTCTTCGCCGGTTGCTCGCAGGCTTGGAGCCAGGATCTTCACAACGCGCGTTCCGCGTGACCGGACCCTACGGATCAGGAAAATCCTCCTTCGGGCTGTTACTGGCGCGCTTGTTCAGCGAAGAGCCCGGGAACGGCCCTGCCCAAGACCTGTTGCAGCAAGCGCACGGCGAGCAAACGGTGCCGGCGTACCGTCCAGCGGTGTTGGTCGGGCGCCGCGCCAGCCTTGCCCAAGACTTGCTTGTCCTGGTCGGCGACGTAGCCCGGGCCGAATTCGGCGCGGACGACGAACTGGCCACCGCTGCGGAGAAGACAGGCACGGAAAGCGCTTTCACTCAGGGCGATGTCAAGCCGGTTCTCGACTGCCTGGCAGCGTGCGCGGAGAAGCTGCGCGCCAGGAAGGGATGCGGGCTTCTTCTCCTGATCGATGAGATGGGCCGCTATCTTGAATTCGCCGCCACTAACCCTGCCCGGGAAGACCCCTCACTGTTTCAGCAGCTTGCCGAACGGGCCGGAGGCGCCAAGAATGAGGGGCTCGCGGTTGTCGGTTTCCTGCATCATCGCTTCAACGATTATGCGGCGGCTCTCGGCGGCTGGTTCGAGGGGGAGTGGGCGCGCTCCTCCGAACGTTACGAGGAGATCACCTTCCACGAGACGTGCGAGCAGTCTCTTCACCTCGTAGGGCAGGCACTGGCGCCGCGGCGGGTACACAGCCAGCGCGTGCGAACGGAGCTTCAAACGCTTTATCGCGAGGCGGGCCAGCGGGGGCTCTTCACCCTCTCAAGCGATGACCTCCTTGCAACCGCGCGGCAGCTCTACCCACTTCACCCGGGAGCGTTCGCCTGCCTCATATCGTCTTCGCGCCGTTTCGGCCAGAATGAGCGGTCGATCTTCAGCTTCCTGCAATCTTCCGAGCCAGCCGGCTACCAATATTTCGCGCATCAAACGGCCTACGGGCCCAGCAACTGGTATCGCGTCGATGACCTCTTCGACTATCTCGCCTCGCAGGGTTCGTTCCGTTTCCAAAGCCGGGATCGAGAGCGCCGTTGGCAGCTTGCGCAAGACGCGGTTCTTGTATGCGCAGACATGCCGGTTATCGCCCAGCGTGTCCTGAAGGCGGTTAGTCTGCTCGCAACGCTCGAACCTGTTCCAGGCCTGGCAGCCGACGCCCAGGCGCTTGCCTGGTTATTGGGATGCGAGGAAGGCGACGCGGCCGGCGCGCTTGCGGAACTCGGAGAGCGCGGCGTTATCCACCGGCGCGCGGCGCAGGGAGACTGGAGCCTCTGGTCGCATAGCAGTGTCGACCTCGAGCACTGGTTTGAAGAAGCCAAGGTTGCGCTCCCCGAAGCACGGCGTCTGGAGAACGATCTCGCCGAACTCCCGCCAGTCCGGCCCATCGTGGCGCAACGGCACTATCACCGCACCGGAACGCTCCGGAGCTTCGCAGTCAGTATCGGCAACGAGCCGCCGGACGCGTATTGCGAAACAGACGGCCTGATACTGGTCCGGCCCGTTTACCCCGATGAAGATCAAGCCGCGGTCAAGCTTGAGGCCGCCCAACTGTCAGAGCGCCGGGGGCCGCTCTCGCTGGTCCGGCTGCAACCCGTCTCTCTCAGCGACCTTGCTTTGGCGCAGGATCTCATCCGCTGGAAGTGGGTCCAGACGAACTGCCGCGAACTGCGCATTGATGACCTCGCCAGGGCCGAGGTTGAACGGCGCGTCCGATATCTTGAGAACGAACTGCGTAACCGCCTCGCCCCCTTCGCACAGGTGGACACGGGCGCCGCGGCCGCCCATTGGTTCCACGAGGGGAAGGAAGCAGACATCGCCTCGCGCGCTGCCCTCAACCGGTTCTTGAGCGAGATCTGCGACGGCGTCTTCACGGACGCGCCCGTCTTGCGCAACGAACTGATCAACCGCGACAGGTTATCGACCGCGGTCGCAGCCGCGCGGATGCGGCTCCTGGAGCTTATGCTGACCAAAGAGGAATGCGATTGCCTTGAACTGAACGGTGCGCCGCCCGAACGCACGATCTACCTTTCGATGTTCCAGGCTTCCGGCATGCATCGAAAAGAAGCCGGACAGATCCGTTTTGCGAGCCCGCCGTCGGATGATCCGATGGGTTGGTCACCGGCATGGGCCTGCATCGATGACCTCGTCAGCGGCGGGAACGGCGTCTCCTTCGACGACATAATCGCCGAACTTGGCGCGGCGCCGATCGGATTGCGGGCCGGCCCCGCGCTGTTGCTAATCGCGGCCTATATGCTCCGTCATCGCGCCACGATCGCACTGATGGAGCGTGGCAGTTTCCAGCCTGAAATCACCCCGGCGCACTTCATGCGGCTTGCCAAGTCGCCAAAGAATTTCGCCCTGCGCCAGATGAGCCCGACCGGCGGCGATGCAACGCTCAGGTCCTTGGCCCAGGGGCTCTCGATTTGGGCTGACGAACCGCCGGCCGCCGAGTTTAAGCCAATTGTAGAGGCTCTGTACCGGTGGTGGGGGCAACTTTCCGACTATGCGCGAAGCACACGGACCATCGATGCGACAGCACAGAAGGTGCGTACGGTCCTCAGCAAGGCGGTGGAGCCTATCGAACTAGTGTTTGATCAATTACCGCGCGCTTGCGGCACATGGAGCGCCGACGGCATCGATGTTGAGCGTTACGCCGTTGTGCTGGACTCGGCGCTCACCCAGATCGACGATGCGCTTCCCGCGCTTCGCAGCCAAGCCACGGCCCATGCACGTAGCGCCTTTGGCACGAGATCGCTCAAGCATCTGCGCCAACAGGTCAGGTTCGACTATGAGAGCCACCTGCTCGAACTCGGAAGCTATGAGTTGCGCGCCTTCGTGGGCCGTGCGCTCAATGACGAACTAAGCGACAGCACCTGGCTTGATAGCATTGCCGGACTGGTTGTTGGGAAGCGGCTCGACAGTTGGGATGACGCGTCGCTTGACCAATTTGGCTTCGAGATACGCGGCATGGCCCAGAAGCTTGCCCGGCACTTGGCCATGATCCGCGAAAACCAGGCCCGCGCAGCGCCCCTTACAGCAATCCACGTTACCAGATCAGACGGGACCGACCGGTCGCTCTTCGTGCGTGACGGGGCGGATACCGACAAAGCCCTCGCCGAAAGGGTCCGGAAGCTGCTAGCAGATGCTCGCCGGCCCGATGCCTTGCTCGTTGAACTCCTCGCCGAACTCATGACCGACGAAGAGCCGGAGAACGTGAAGTGACCCGTCACATCCTCAGCCTGTCCGGCGGCAAGGACTCTGCCGCCCTCGCGATCTATATGCGGGATCGCGTGACCGAAATGGAGTATATCTTCTCGGACACGCGCAAGGAGTTGCCGGAGACTTATGAATACCTTGAGCGCATCGAAGACTACCTCGGCAAGCGCGTCCACCGGCTCAACGCCGAACTTGGCTTCGATCACTGGTACGATGTCTATGGCGGTATGATACCGTCGAATCATCGCCGCTGGTGCACCAAGATGCTCAAGCTCAAACCCTTCGAGGATTTCGTCGGAGAGGATCCGGTCATCAACTATGTGGGCCTCCGGGCCGATGAGAAGCGCGCCGGCTACATCAGCCACAAGCCGAACATCACCGCCGTCTACCCGTTCCAGAACGATGGGCTGAAACTTGCCGACATTCGAGAAATTCTCCTCGACTCGGGAGTCGGCTTGCCACCCTACACGAAATGGGGCCGCACGAGATCAGGTTGCTTCTTTTGCTTTTACCAGCAAAAGATCGAATGGGTGAGGCTGAAGGAGGAGCATCCTGACCTGTTCGAGCGGGCCAAAGCCTATGAGCGGCCCTATGAAGGAAGCGGCAACATCTTCACTTGGAGCGAACGTGAAAGCCTGACCGAGCTCGAGCAGCCCGAACGGATGGAGGCGATCAAGAGGGAGTATGAGTTGCGCAAGGCCCGCAAACGCGAACGCCGCGAAGACTTGACGCTCGCACAAGTCTTCGGGAACGAAGTCGTCGATGAGGACGAGAGCGGATGCCTGATTTGTTCACTTTGACCAGCCTTTCTTACTGCACTCCTTGGTAGTCATAGACGTCGCCGTCGGCGGCGGCACTCTTCCATACTCTCCTAATCGGGGCTCGCGAACCAAATCATGACAAAAGCGTCCGAACGGTGGATCAGGTTTCTGCGTCAATACGGTCCGATACCGAGCAACGACAACATGTTTGATGAGCACATTCGCAAATCAGCGAGTCGCTTGGGTGTGCAACCAATCTCCTTTAAGCATCCGCTTGAAGATGAGCTTCTCGCTACATTCGACACAGAGACGTTACCTCAGCATGTTGTTCTGACCGGTACCGCCGGCGACGGAAAGAGTCACCTTTGCGGTCGCATTTGGCACCGTCTGGGAGGCAGCACCCAAGAGTGGGACACTGATGAAGTCTATTGCCAGCTCCATTGCACGGTAGGCGGCCAGCCAACCCTTGTGCATTTCCTCCGCGACCTCACGGCTTTACCCGACAAAGACCCGAAAGGACGCTACACTACCAAGACCGATCTTCTCGAACACCTTAGTACGATTCTTTTCGACCCAGCCGTCGCCGAGGTTTTTCTTGTCGCTGCGAACGATGGGCAATTGATCGAGTCTTGGCGGAAAGCCGGCTCCGAATCCATGGCAGGCCGCGCGGCCGCTGTTTTCGAAGCCCGACTCATGGGCGACAACGATCCCGAGGAGAGTGCCAGGCTGGCCTTCTTCAACCTGAGCCGGGTGGAAAGCGCCACAGTCCTTGACCTCTCACTGGACGCATTCCTAAACCATGAAGGCTGGCAGGACTGTTATGCAGACACGGAAGACGATGGATTTTTTGGCCCGGATTGTCCAATCCGCAAGAACTACGAACTACTAAAAACACCGCTCGTCCGATCGCGCCTGCGCTCTTTGTTCCGGCTCTGTGACTTCAACGAGCTGCACACTCCGATCCGCCGCGTACTCATGCTGCTCACAAACGCCGTCTTGGGTCATGCGGAAGCTCGCGACCGGCTTCTACGGCCGCGAGATATACGTGACGTCCTGAGTAAGGGGACGAGACACCGATCCAGCCTCTATAGCAATCTGTTCGGCGCGAACTTGAGCAACACCAAACGGGAGTCGCTCGAGATTTTCGATTATCTTGGCCGATTCGGGATCGGTCATGAGACAACGAACAGAATCGACAATATCCTGATCTTCGGTTCTCAGGACGACGCGCTGAAAGAATATTTCGATCTTCTCATCGGGGCCGACACCTTTTACGGGAACACTGAGCACTTCCGATCTGCCCAGCGAGAGTACATTGAAACACCAGAAGCAACGACCGACGATCGTCATGTTTTCGTAGAATTGTTGACCGAGCAGCGCCGTGGTCTGTTCTTCAAGATTCCGGACGAACTGGCGGCAGAATTAAGATTATGGGATCTTTCGGTGTTCACGTGCGCTGGCGAGTACCTGTCGGAAGTAGCTGGACCTCTTGGAGATGGTGAGCGCGTCTCCAGCCGGATCATCGGACGCTTGGTAAAGGGGCTCAATCGTATCTTTACCGGCATGCTCGTGGAGACCGAACGTGATCTCCTCTTGGCGACCAGTCTATCCCTCTCCGGAGCTCGGATCAGCGAACTTCTCGCAGACCGCATCACAGTAGCTCCACGGGGAGGACGAGCCGAGAGGGTCGACGCCACTCTCCGAAACCAATTCCCGTCTCTCGACGTGTATTTGCCAGACGGCACTCGTCGTTCGCTTCGCCTCAACCTGACCCGCTATGAGTTCCTGATGCGCGTCGGGGACGGCGCGCTGCCCGGTAATTTCTCTCGCGAATGCTATGAAGACATCCTCGCCTTCAAGAGCGCGTTGCTATCTGTTGTCAATCAGATTCTGTTCTCCCCCGACGACGTGGATCAATCCGGCCTGACATTTCATCGATTGAGCCTAGACGCATCCGGAAACCCTGTCGACAAGGTCTTGGAGGTCAGCCGTGCTTGACGACATGGTCCGACTTCCGCGACCCAACCCTAACGACCACCCCGACACCAATATGTGGGTGGACGAGGAGATCTGGGGTCACCGACTATGGGACGCCCAGAGTCCGTGGCTCATTTTCCTTGAGTTTCTGACGGTTGCCGAAGCGTGCCACCGGGAGGGCCGGCTTTTTGACGACCAGGGTCGCCGCCACCCACTGAGGTATCGGCCGAATAAACATCTCTATCTTCGGAACATTCTCTACAACAATGAGATAATCTTCCAGATCGCCGAGCAAAATGCAGACAATGAAGTAGCCTGGAGACAGTGGCTGAATTGGATGGAGGACAACGCCCAAGGAGTACCAGAGCGGAATTTCACTTATCTGCGAGGCCGCTTTCATTCCTTCCATGAGTTCGCCTCCCTCGTCGATATGCTCCGCTCGTCGACGATAGAGAGCGAATCAAACAAGCGCTGGAGCTCGCGCTTTTCCTTTCCGTTCGGAAGCCATTCGATTTACGAAGATCTCAATGTCCGGGGAAGTTCCGTAAGCCGCGAGTACATCTATTTCGGCCGGACCGGCGAGCTTCTTTACCTGATGCTTACGCGATCCCCGCACGCTCCTTCCTTGCGGCATCATCTTGCTTCTGCTCTCGAACGGAGGGACCAGTGTGATGAACTTATCGCTCTCATGCAGCCTGACATACCTGATGACCTGCAGCATAGGGGAGACACCTATCTGCCCTATGAAGCCCATCCTACTTACGACGCCTTGGGTCGCGATTGGCTAAACATCTTCGAGCTCCAGTTGCCAAGGTTCGATGCCTACCCGCATCTTGTCACTCTGGGAACCCTGCACTTGGCCCTTTATCAATTGACAACGGCTGCGGCACTTTGCCGGGACCAGCGTCCCACGTTCGTGTGCGAGGTTGTCGCGCCTCGCAAGACGCTGGTGCGCGAGCTCTCGGTGATGAGCTACCTGCGCAACAATGAACTCCCTGCACGTGCTGTCGATGAGTACGTTCGCGAACTTGGCCGTACCGAGGAATGGAAGACGGCGTCCACTGACCCTGCCGCATTCGCCACTTGCCGCCAACTCGCGCGCGATCACGCCCGCTGGCCTCAAGACGAGGATGACTATGACGGCCCTGCGGAACCCGAAGAGCTAATTAAGGAACTCCGACGAGCAGCACTACAGCGCCATCGTCGGCATGTTGGAGCGGTCCACCGGAGTTTTGGCGGTGGCGTCGGCTTGGTATCGCGCCGCGGCACCAATCGCCTGCGCTATGCCCCAACGGATGAGCTTCTCAAAGCGCTAATCCTAGCGAACGTGCCCAGCCGCATGGAGTATGGCCAGTTCCTTTCGCTTCTGTTTAAGCGCTATGGCTTCGTTTTCGGGGAACGTGAAGCGCAGCAGGTTCTGACTTCCGAGGAAATCGACAAACGCGCCTTTCAAGCCAACTCCGAGAGGCTTGAAAGCCGGCTGCGTACGCTAGGCATGCTGCGCCGACTCTCCGATGCGTGTGCATACGTCGAAAATCCGCTTCGGAGGGCGGTCTCATGAATGTACGCGAACTGGTCGGTGCCATAGCCGCAGCAATACTCCGCGAAGAACTCTCAGGGAAAGCTGATGAGGCGGAGCAGGGCACCAGCCGCTTCCTGCTCGATTTCAGCGCTGACCATACGGCAGCCATTGCCCAAGCGGTGCTCGCCGATTCCTATCTGGACCCCATTATCGAGATCAAACTGCCTGCGAGCCATGTCGGCTGCCACGGCCTGCCCAAAGAGGTCCTGACCGACTATCCCGCGACCTACTTCCGCAATGCGACCTGCCCGAAAGACGCCTTCCTTCTCGCGGGAGGTGAATATTCCGAAGAAGCCTCGTTCAATGAAATCGCCCGTCTAAGCCCGTCTGAGCTACTTGATCGGATTGACCTCTGGATTCAAACAGTCTCCGACGGGTTGCATCTGTCCGAAGATCATCGCCGATGGTGGGAGAGGGCTCTTACCGGTCTCCGCGATCTCCGAGTGGTCTCTCTTCACCAGTTCGCGACCTATGTTCTCCGGACGCGAGAGGCCATCCAGGCCGAAGGCCACCCAGTATTGTTTGCCTTGGGCACCGCGCTTCCCGCGCTGCGTTTGCCGCGCGATAGTTACTATTTCAACATCATCAAGGAGCGACAGCGAACGTGGCCATCGGTCTGGCGCACCCACTTTACGACCGCGCAGCGTCGGCGGGGGTGCCTCTTGCTCAAACAGAGACCCAATCAACTCTTCCTCACCGAAGACGAGCTGACTGCTGCATTCAATCGAGTTCGCGACGGCATACCTGATATTCATCATGAAGTTATTAAAGAATTCACTGTTGCTTCGAGTGGCTGGAACATCCAAGCCGCCAAACTCGCCGAATGCGAGTGGGAAGAAATCAAGCCGCTCTTTGACGGTCTGCAGCGTGAAAGGTTTAACTTGGGGCAGGCAACTCTCGATTTCTATGACGAGCGCGAGCCCAATCTTCTTTCGGATGACGATGGCGAATACTTAGTACTTCTCACAAAGAGAAAGACAACAGGGGCGGAAGAAGAGGATTTCAACTTCTTCGAAGCTCACCGGCATGAGCTGAAAGAAGACCGCAAACTCAAAGCGGCTTGGGATCGCTTCATCTTTGGCCGGCCGATCGAAACCGTCGATCTTCTATCTGGTATTGCAACCGCTATGGAGCCTCTCCTCAACCGCGCTCCAGATGGCGGCAACCGCAAGCTTCACATCCGGTGCGATCGTGCGACGAAGCGCGATCTTCGCGAACTGAATGTGCAAGCAGGCCTCTACTTTGCGCACCGCTACTCCGGTCTGAGGCGCCTGTTCAGTCGTCAAGTGACGTGGACGGTCGGAGACCTTTTCGATTTTCCGAAGCTCGTGGAAGGTTGGCGCGTGAAGGGCGGAAAGAACCTCAATCGATCGGTCGCCAGGACAGCTTTGCAGCTGAAATTCACCCTGGAACTGGAAACGGAGACCGACACCGGAGACATTCAGACCTGCTCCGCGCAACTCGTCTGGCAGTATGAACCAAGTTCAGCCGCCTGCCAGCTTGCTGATGACTGGCAGCGTTTGACACAGCACCCATTCATTGCCTGCCGCGCTGCACGTGAATTCGCCGGAGCCAAGACGAAGGCCAGAACGGTCGATCTCTCTGATGTGAAGACATTCGTCCCAGCATATGACCGGGATAGAGGCTCCTTCATCCCTGTCTACAAGCCAGATCGGGATATCGCCAAGCAGTGGCGCAAGAACCTCTCAGATTCTCTCGCGGGAGGTCTGCTCACTCATGACACAGTTGATCAGCTCCGCTCTCGGTTTGACGCTTTTGAGGATGCCTTTAGCCGAGCCATCGAAGAGTTTGCCGAGAAGGGCGTCGGAAATGCCACCAATCTGGAGCAACTCGTAGCATATGCCGCACTCCTTGAAGCGATAGTCTCGCTTGCGAAAGGTGACCGAAATCGCGACCTTCTGCTGAAGCCGATTCTGCAGATCGGAACCGCGCCAGTCGACGGAGGGGCACCGGCCGCCATCGTCACGCCTTGGCATCCTCTCCGCCTCGCTGCAATTTGGCGTAAAGCGGAACTGGTTTCGGAACTCATTAACCGGCTGCTGAGTGCTAGGGAACTCGCCGGAGACACGCGTCTTTTTTTCAGGGACCTAGATCAGGATCTGACTCATCCGCTCTACCCTGAAATCGCCGTGATCTGGACTGAGGCCAGCCCTCGCCTACTGTCCCTTAGCGATGTCGTTCAAGACTATAGCCTGCACGAACCACCCGTCCTCGAATCCGAAGGAAACGACGAAACCAACGACAGCCCGGCGGAAGGAAGCGCCTGCGTTCTCGACCTCATCCGGCGTTACCTGAGACTTCACCCTCACGAGCGCGCCAACATGTCGGTCGTGTTGTTCAATTGCGATTCCGGCCGTCTTCCCCAAGCCGTCGTCGAGAAGGTCGGGAGGATCCATGAAGACGATAACGAAACGCGATGTCAGGTCCTTCTCCGCCATACAGATGCCCAACGCCTTCGCAACGTGTATCAATCCATTTTGCGCTCCGATACCACTGCTGATGCCTATAGTGCCAGCGAGGCCACGCAAGACTTTATGGCGAAACTCCGAATATCCGTGATAGCGGATCAGGCCCCATCTCCAGATCCGCAAGACAGCTGCCCCTACGACATTGTTTTCTCGCAGGATGTCATATCACGGCATGCGCAAATTGCTTGGTATCCAGAGTCCGCTGATCCGGCAGAATTCCGGACACTCTTACCGTCCCGTTGGTCCCGACGCCGCCCGGCAGCGGCCGACGATCTCAAATCCGCGGTTTTTCTGTGTTGCCCGGTTCAAAGCGCTGAGGGTTGGTCTTATCTGACCGCTGTAGCTACAATGTTCCACGGCGACTGGGACGGAAATCCGCAGCGCCGACTGCTGCCAGTTCGTCAACTCAATTTCAGAGACGCACGTACAGCCCGAATTTTCCAGGAAACGCACGATCTCGGAAACTGGGTCGTTAATTTCGATGAGCTGATGGACAGACGACAGCTCTTCAACCAAGGTGTCCGCGTCATTCGGTACAAGCAATCTGCAACCCAGGGACGCAACCTCATAATCTCCTCACGTGCACCGCTCGGTTTGTTGCGGTCGATGGTACTCCACCGACTCCGCGTGCTCGGTCTAGATCTATCCGATGAAGACCTTCAAGGTTTGGCTGAACGACTTACCGAAGATGCAAATGACGTATCTGGAGATATCGTTCTACGCGCTGCCAAACGTGGACAAAGTGCGAGCGAGCTGATCGGCGTTGTACTGAGCAGGCACTTGGTTAAGCAGGAGTTGGATAACGATGAGCATTGCGGTTGGTATTTTCTTGATGATTATTCCTCTTGGATGGGACAGCGGGAACAACAAATCGCAGATCTTCTCGCTATAAGTATTCAAGAAAAAGTTGAGAAAAAACTTAGAGTTAATTTGGTCATTACAGAAGCCAAGTATATTGAACTGGAAAACCTTGCCGCAAAGCGAAAGGAGTCCCAAAAGCAACTGCGCGATACGATTCGTCGGTTGAACGACGCTATCTTCGGGGACTCTGAGCATTTTGAGCGAGAATCTTGGTTAGCACGCCTGTCCGACTTAGTATTGGATGGAATTCGCCTCCCGGCGGCTAGTGGTATCGATCTCGGCGAATGGCGGCGAGCCATCAGGGAAGGGCATTGCGAGTTCGATATCCGAGGTTACTCCCACATATTCGTTCCGACAGCTGGTGACCATGCGGATTGCACTGACGTCAGCGAGGTTCCAGAGGCTCCGAACGCGTTTCAGGAAACCTATGGCCGTCCGGAATTGAAGAAGCTTCTCCAAGCATACTGGCGAAACCATGACACCCGCGACCAACGCCGCCAAGCGGGCGCCGACTACCTGGTGCAGGAGTCGGAATGGAAACCGCCCGGTGCCAGCGGGACGGATATGCCCGTCAGCACACACCCGACACGCCCGCCGCCGCCTGCTCCGGACACCAGCTTTCCGGAGGCCCCACAAAGTCCAGCGTCAGATTCAAAAACGACAAGCAAGGTCCAGCCCGACGCGCAACCGGATGTGCCAGATGAAGTGGACGGATGGGCCTATCCATCTATCAGACAACTGCTCTCAACGTCATTCAAGAAAGCGGATCAAGATGACCAGCGCGAGTGGCTCACGCGACTGGCGACCGCAACGAAGAGCGCACTGCAGCAGATTCAGATGCAGGCCAAGCTTCTTGAATCGGCAATGACCCCGAACAGTGCGCTACTGAAGTTCGCCGGGAGTGCCAACATGACAGTCGACCAGGTGCTCCGCCGACGCTCAGAACTCCTCACCACATATGGACTGAACGTGATTTCTGTCCGCCCTGAGCCCGGTGCGGTCGTGGTTGCAGTCGAGAGACCCGAAAGAGAGGTTGTGAATATTCAGCAGCTCTGGAGTTTTTGGAGGCCGGCAACCACGAAGTGGGGAAACCAGGACATCCTGATTGGCGTGCGTGAGAACGACGGTAGCCGGCTATTTCTCTCCCCCGGCCACCAACATGCCCCTCATACCCTGATTGCCGGTAGCACCGGAAGTGGTAAATCGGTACTGATGCAGAACATCATCCTCGGGATCACAGCGACCAATACACCCGAGCAAGCCAAGATCCTCCTGATCGACCCAAAGCAAGGCGTCGACTATTTTGTCTTCGAAGATCTCCCGCACTTGGAGGGCGGCATCATTGATGATCAGGAAACGGCTTCACATCGGCTCGCGGAACTCGTTGCCGAGATGGACCGGCGCTATGTGTGCTTCAAGGAAATCCGCGTCCCAAATCTGGCCGCCTACAACGCAAAGGTTACTCCCGATCAGCGCCTCCCGACGATTTGGCTTATTCACGACGAATTCGCTGAATGGATGTTGGTGGATGACTATAAGGAATCGGTCACGTCGGTCGTCCAGAGACTGGGGGTCAAGGCCAGAGCTGCGGGCATCTACCTTGTTTTCGCCGCGCAAAGACCGGACGCCTCGGTTATGCCGATGCAGCTTCGCGCGAATTTAGGGAATCGCCTCATCCTTCGCGTTGACTCCGAAGGAACGTCCGAAATCTCACTGGGCGACAAAGGCGCGGAACACCTGCTCGGCAAAGGCCATATGCTGGCAAAGTTGGAGGGAGAAAGGGAACTCTGCTTTGCACAGGTGCCATTCGTCGACCCTCATTTCGCGGAAACCCTCGTCGGAGTTGTCTGCGAATCTCCTTGAACTGTTTAACGGAAACTGCCCCACCGCATCAAGGAATGCCCGTATCAAGGCCTGTTCGGCGCTCACTCGCGTTCCGGCCCGCATGATTGCTGAGCCGCCAATGCGGCCCTTTGTCACCAGAGTGCTTCAGACCATATCGTTACCTCTATAGCCCCGCCCTGGCTGCTACCA
Source organism: Alphaproteobacteria bacterium (assembly GCA_022822405.1). GTDB lineage: Bacteria > Pseudomonadota > Alphaproteobacteria > MPNO01 > UBA830 > JAJEBT01. The sequence continues at coordinate 14,812 of JAJEBT010000212.1, read as the reverse complement.
CCAGTGCGGGAATTATGCCGATATCGGCATAACTATCGTCGTTGGGCGGGCGCACCCGCAAGGAAAACGCAAGCCATTGCTCGACCGAAACCTGAACGCAATCTGCCATGGTATTCATGTCGGCTGGCAGACGCTCAGCACCTTCTTGATGGCGGGTGCAGATTCTGGCGTGATTTGACCATGATCCCGAGCTGGTCGGGTCGGGAGAAAAGCTGAAGCCTCAAACCACGGAGGTACAAGACCTGCTGTGATCGTATCGAAAGATCCCAATATGTTCCAAGATCCGAAGGTTATTGCAAAAGTGCATGCTCAATTCATGGAGGCCTTGTACCAGTGCGGAGGTACCGTCGATAAGGCGTTTTCCGAGATTCGCGTTAAGGTGGGAGCTGAGTGGACGCCGAAGTGCGAAAAAGTTCGTATTCCCGATAGAAAAGGAAAAAATGGCTCATGGAAAAGTATCAACGATCATAAATCTGTAATCTGGAAAATGAAATATTTTCCTTAACGGCAGAAAAGTTCGGGCAAGCTCGGCGCACACCGCAAACACTCTCTTTTTTGGTGGGCAGTTTCTATGTCCTGTTGGCTCTTCTTTTTCACATCACAATTGGATCAACCTGTTCAAAAAGAAAGTTTTTGATTTTCATGTAAGACGTCTTATACTAATATAAATAGAATAAATCTTCATCCTCGCCCATAATCAGAGGGGCATCCTGAAAAGGCAACTCAAGTTGCCCATTTTGGTCTCGGAGTTTGCAGTGCAGTTGCGTGAGCAGGGTCTCGGCTGGCTGAGGAGATGAGAGCCCAGCAGAGAGTTCGTCGTCGACGTTTACAGTGCTTCGCATCAGAATTTGAATCAGGAGCAAGGCTACACGGATATTGGCATGGAACTGACGTATGGCCGGATCGTCGTCAGAGCGAAATCTGGACCGTCCGCCCCAATCTGTGGGTAGAGGTTTATTTAGATCTCCGTGAACAAGAGCATTACGAAACTCGCGTAGATATTCGGCTCCAAGAGCAGAGAAAAAACCTAAATTGATCAGTTTATCGATCTCACGTTGACACCTATCACTTAATTTAAAACCACTCTTTAGAATTAATGCCTCAAAAACTGCTTGGCGGAGATAAGGAAAATGTCCTCCACCAATCAGCTCTTCGAGTAGTTTTTTCCCGCGCGCGCCAGCAGGTTCGTTCATTCCGTAGGGTAGGCTCGCGACCTTTACAGTTGCCTCGTATGCAGTCCACACCATGTTGAAGACGATAAAGCCTGCAAGATGTTTCTCGACTGTTTCGCTGTGTGAATATTCGAACTCTGCAGCGGGATTGCACCACATGCTGCTGCCATCAATGTCTGTGTCTGCCGACAGATCATTCAACGAGGCAGCAAGAAAAAGATAATTGCTAGCGACTTGCCATTGGATCCACTCGGAGGAGTGGCCCAAATCCAATAGCCCCTCAGCTGCATAGTACACACGTCTCATATGATCCCGCAACGGAATCATTTCGCAGGGCCTGTAGAATTCTGTTTGCCAAATCGGATCAAGGGCAAGATAATGTTTTGCAAGACCTGTGATCATGGTCATCTCCTCTCCGTTGCTGGTGGACTCCTCCACGGCCTAGTCGGAGTCCGCCGGAGCCTTGTCGCGTTGTGGCTGAAAAGATGCTGACACTGCAACCCCCTGCGCACCGATCCTCTGTTTGAGCCGGCCTTCGACCGAGCGCCGGAGAGAGGCCACACGCTGTGTTCGCACCGGAAAGCAGTCCAGAACTCGCTTCTGCCGAAAGGGCTCACGACCGCAGAAGTGTCAATATCGCGCATCTGAAAGTTGAGAAATTAGCATCGCGATCGGCATTAACATCCACGTCAGCCTACTGCAACGGCCACAATCGTTTGGCAATCGATCTGAATTGGGAGATACCCAAGGACCCCCGCTCGTTGCGAGCTCTTGAGCCGGGAACCGATAGGCGATTCTCGACCTTATCGCGTGGAGCTTCCCAGATTTCCTTCGTCTCGTAACTGTCGTTCATGAGAACTAAGACCACAAAATCGAACGGTTGGTTAAGATCGATCTTTGAGACACGGCCTTTATAAAGCGAGCCCTCACCCGCAATCCGCCTCCCCTTTATCTGGATTTTCTCATTACAGCCCCCCGCTTCACGCGTAGCGTCATAACCAGCTGTTCTAGCATCTGCAAGTTCCAAGTTCAGCTTTGTCGCCGCCTCGAACTCTGCAATCTCTCCGGTTACACCGAGCGGGCGTCCGGTAGTCTCATAATATTCGATCGCGAGCGATTTTACATCTTCAAGTATGCATGCTTTGGTTCGCTTGTTTCTTGGTGCCATATTCGCTCTCCTAAGAAATGCGATCAAAGAATATCATGCAATGTGAACTCTCGTTTTCGCACCGCTTGGCTGCTGATTTGAGGTTTATCCGGTTATCGATCAGGCCGTCATAACCTTGCGTGGCTTTACCGATCACTGGAGGTTGAGAAGATTCCGCAATTCACTTACCTCACTTCGAGGATTGCCCGGAGGATTTCTGAGCAACCCAGGTATCACGACCTCGGTGGCGAACGCGGTTCCACTTACATTGACCAGATCCCTGTTCGCGCTTAAACACTGGCGAATCAGCAGGCTCTCCACCCAGTCAGCCTCTTTCTTCCCTAATCTTTTCACGAATTTCCCTCCCGGCGTCATTCGCGCCAGAAGGAACAGCGTTGGCCTTCCTTGGTTCCTATTGATCACCTCGTTGTAACGGAGCAGTTTGTGGGGTCTGAAACACTCCTGCTTGAATGTTGCCTTCGCTTGACCGACATACCACGGCTTTGCTCCTCTCCTTGCCCGAATACTGAAGATGTAGCAACCGCTCGCCGTTGCTATCCCGCTATTCGCTTCCTCTGCCGCTTGCCAAAATTTCTTTAGCTGTGTTCGGTCAACCTGCAGCAGATCATCAGTACGCGGAATCTCAAACGGCCCCTGCAAGCAGTAAGTCCTATCTGGCACTGTGCAGTCCTCCCGTCTTAGTTCGCCCCAGCCTGATCGCCAGCCCCTCGTAGAGGTCGCATCTCACACTTCTAGTCCAGCCGAGACTTTACAGCTCGTTTCACTTCATCCAGAAGATGCTAATGCTGCACACCGACCGTGGGGAACCAGAGATCGATTCATGGTCATGGTTCTAGTTCACTCCCATATCGCCAATACCGCGACGACGCCCGATACACCATTTCATTTACCAGCCAAGAATTTCAATTTCAAGAGGCCCGTGCCAACGCCAATGTGACAAAAAAAGCAAAAAAATTCTAGCTGATGAGTCGGTGATCAAGAAACGGGGATGCATTATTGGAATTAGTGTAAGTAATAAATCGGGATATAAAATATTAATCCCGTTCGACCCCATAGTCAGCGGCAACCGCGAGCTTGATGACGTTTCGGATTAACGTGAAGCCTCGATTTACCTCAAGATTAAGGATTGATTCAGGATGGAATTGCACGGCCCAAACGGGAAATGTCTGGTGCTGCAGCGCCATGGTAACCCCATCATCGGTCCAAGCAATCACCTCAAGCTCATCTGGCGCAGCATCTCGCTCGACATAGAGCGAATGATAGCGGCCGATCGCGTAGCGCCGCGGCAGCCCTTCGAACAGCGGCGTCTCGACGGCCTCGATCTCGGACGGCTGGCCGTGCACAGGATAGTCAAGAACCTTCAGTTCCGCCCCGAAATACTCCGCAATCCCCTGCAGCCCCAAGCAGACGCCAAACAGCGGTATGCCGCGCTCCACGCAAGCACCGACCGTGTCCGCCACCCCGAAATCCCCCGGCTCGCCCGGACCCGGCGAAAGGACCACCAGGCCGGGACGGCGCTTGTCGAGTAGACCGAGGTCGAAGCCGAAGCGCAGCGTCTCCACCGACGCCCCCGTCTGGCGGAAATAGTTCGCGAGTGTGTGAACGAAGGAATCCTCGTGATCGACCAGGAGGATGTCGAGCCCCTCCCCGACGCCCGCGCTGGCATCCACCTCCAACGCTGGCGCCTCCTCGCGCTCCGCGAGCACATCGACGAACGCGGAGGCCTTGACGCGAATCTCGTCCTCCTCCTCGTCAGGGTCCGAATCGAAAAGAAGCGTCGCGCCGGCTCTCACCGAGGCGACGCCGTCCTGGAACTGGATCGTCCGGAGCGTCAGCCCGGTGTTCAGGTTGCCGTTGGCGAACGCTGCCCCGACCGCGCCGCCGTACCACCGCCGGGGCGAGCGCTCATGGTCCTCGATAAACTGCATCGCCCATTTCTTCGGGGCGCCGGTGACCGTCACCGCCCAGGCGTGGGAGAGGAAGGCGTCGAGCGCGTCGAACTCCTTGCGGAGCGCACCCTCGACATGGTCGACCGTGTGGATCAGCCGCGAATACATCTCGATCTGGCGTCGCCCGATGACCTTGACCGAGCCCGGCTCGCAGATGCGCGACTTGTCGTTGCGGTCGACGTCGGTGCACATCGTCAGTTCGGATTCGTCCTTTTTCGAGTTCAGCAGGGCCTGGATCTGGCGGGCGTCGGCAATCGGATCCCCGCCGCGCCGGATGGTGCCCGAGATCGGGCAGGTCTCGACCCGCCTGCCCTCGACCCGCACGAACATCTCCGGCGAGGCGCCGACGAGATATTCCTGCTCGCCGAGATTCATGAAGAAGCCGTAGGGCGCGGGATTGGCCTTCATCAGGCGCCTGAATATCACCGACGGCGGATCGGCCACCGGCCGCCAAGTGTTGACGCCGGGCACGGCCTCGAACAGGTCGCCGGCCCTGAAACGCTCCTTCGCCCGGCGCACGGTCTCGGCGTACTCGCCGGGGGCGTGATCGCTCTCGGTCTCGCCGGACGGCGCGAAGCAGAAGGCCTCGCCCGGCCCGGAACGCCCAAGGCCGGCGGTCGAGGCGCCGTCGATCTCGAAGTCGTAGTTCCTCCAGGTTGCCTCGCGGCGCTGATGGTCGACCACGAGGATCCTGTCCGGTAGATAGAGCACGAGATCGCGCTGGTTGGCGTCGACATTCTGCTTCCGCACCAGGGGTTCGAACTGGAAGGCGAGGTTGTAGCCGAAGGCGCCGTAGAGGCCGAGGAAACGCTCCTGTTCGGGCGCTCTCAGGAAATGCAGGATCTCGCGCACCAGCGAGAACACGGACGGCTGGCGGCTGCGCTCCTCCTCGGGGAAGCGGCCGGCAGGCGGCCGGATCTCCACCCAGAAGCCGTCGCTGAGAACTTCGTGGCGGGCGACGAAATCCCATTCCGGGATCTTCCTGGCCAGCGCGTCGACAAGAGCCTCGCCGCGCTGGCCGAACAGGGCAACCCGCGCCAGCCGGCCCGAGGCCGAGATCTCCAGCGCCGGGTCGAAAAAGCCCATGTCCCAGCGGGTATAGCGGCCGGGATACTCGAAATCAGAGGACAGCAGCACGCCGCGCCGGCTGTCGAGCCGCTCGACCAGGATCATGCGGGCGTCCTCGTAGGTTTCCGGCGCGATCTCGCAGGACACCTTCACGCCGCCCGCCGTGGTGAATACTTCCGGTTCCGTTGCACACGTCATGACGTTCCCTTCCCGCCTGTCCCCGCTCGCCGGGGTGGCCGGGCGCCGAGCCATGCAATTTCCGGAAAAGAAAACGGCTGCCCGGACCCCGGCAGCCGCACATGTCACACAGGAGATGCCCACCGCCGCTTCAAGCGGAGCGCCACCACCGATTCGTCGAGATCGAAGCCGTTCCCTGCATAACGGCCGAAGTGATAGGCGACGTCGGCCGCCGGGTCAACAGGATCCCGGACCAGACATGGGACAAGGCCGGCGCGGCGCTGAACCGCGCCGGCGCATCCCGGCAGAACGGCCAGCCGCGGGCAGCCCACGTTCCGCAAGGCCTTTCGCCATGCCGCCCGGCTGTGGCATAACCGTGGCCGGGCGGCGGTCCGGGACGGACGCCGCAAAAGACGGGAACGGACAGCATGTTTATCGCGATGAACCGGTTCCGCATCGTGCGCGGATGCGAAGACGACTTCGAACGGCTGTGGTCCGAACGGAACTCCCATCTCGAAGGCGTTCCCGGTTTCGCCGGATTCCGCCTCCTGAAGGGGCCGGAAGCGGAGGACCATACGCTCTACGCCTCACACTCGACCTGGCAGGATCGCGAATCCTTCGAGGCGTGGACGCAATCCGAAGTGTTCAGAAAGGCCCACGCCGGAGCCGGTGCCCGGCGTAATCTCTATCTCGGCCACCCCGAGTTCGAGGGCTTCGAGACCGTCCTCGAGCAGTAGACGCCCCGGAAGACAACCCACCGAAGGCCCAAGCAGCAAAACACCGCAGCCTCGCAGGACACCAGCCCGAACAGTTCCGCACCGCTACGGCCTTAACCACTCGATTCACAACCGGTAACGGGACGGCAGCGCCGAGCGGCCGTCCCCTAAAACCGCAAACGCTTCCGCATCGCGACGGAGCCATCGCGCTCCGGGCCTGTCCGAGCGCGGTCAGCTCGGGGGAGCGGGCGGGGCCCTGACGCACTTCGGGAAAATCGTAGAGAGGACGGCCACGGAACTCGAGCCGGCAAGCGGTAGCGCCTACGCCGCGTCGCCATCGAGCGGCCGCACGGCGACGCCGCTTGCCGCCAGGTGCGCCCGCGCCTCGAGAATCGTGTGCTCCCCGAAATGAAATATCGAAGCCGCAAGCACCGCCGACGCGTGCCCCTCGAGGATTCCCTCGGCGAGATGATCGAGCGTGCCGACGCCGCCTGACGCGATCACCGGCGCCGTGATTGCGTCCGAGATCGCGCGCGTCAGCGGGATGTCGAAACCCTGCCGCGTGCCGTCCCGATCCATCGAGGTGAGCAGGATCTCGCCGGCGCCGAGCGCCGTCATGCGCCGCGCCCACTCGACCGCGTCGATGCCGGTCGGCCGGCGCCCGCCATGGGTGAAGATCTCCCACTTGCCCGGACCCGTGGCCTTGGCGTCGATGGCGACGACGATGCACTGGGCGCCGAACTTCTCGGCCGCCTCGGCGACGAATTCGGGGCGGTGGACGGCGGCGGTGTTGATCGAGACCTTGTCGGCGCCGGAGAGCAGGAGCTTCCGGATGTCGGCGACCGTGCGCACCCCGCCACCGACGGTGAGCGGCATGAAGCACTGCTCGGCGGTCCGAGCCACCACGTCATGAATAGTGTCACGATTCTCGTGGCTCGCCGTGATGTCGAGGAAACAGAGCTCGTCGGCACCCCCGGCGTCGTAAAAGCGCGCCTGCTCGACCGGGTCGCCGGCATCAACCAGGTCGACGAAGTTGACGCCCTTGACGGTGCGGCCGTCCTTGACGTCGAGACACGGGATGATGCGTGCCTTGAGCACGCTCATACCCCCCGCATCAGAGCCAGCGCCGCGGCCGCGTCGATACGCCCGTCATAGATCGCGCGCCCCGCGATCACGCCCTCGATGCCGGCGTCGGCGTGCCCGGCGATCGCCTCGAGATCCGCGGGGCCGCGCACGCCGCCCGAGGCGATCACCGGCGTGTCGATGCGCCGCGCGAGCGCCACCGTGGCCTCAACGTTCAGCCCCTCGAGGGCGCCGTCGCGGTCGATATCAGTATAGACGATGGCGGCCGCTCCGGCGTCCTCGAAGTGAAGCGCAAGCTCGTGCACCTTGATCTCGGAGGTCTCGGCCCAGCCCTCGACGGCGGCACGCCCGCCGCGCCCGTCGATGCCGATCACAACGCGCCCGGGAAAGCGCGCGCAGACGTCGCGCGCGAACTCCGGATCACGGACCGCCGCAGTGCCGAGAATGACCCGCGCCACGCCCGCCTCGAGCCAGGCCTCGACCGTCTCGCGGTCGCGGATGCCGCCGCCGAGTTGCACCGGCATCGTCGTGGCGCCAATGATGGCACGGACGGCGTCCCGGTTCACCGGACGGCCTGCAAAGGCGCCGTTGAGGTCGACGACATGGAGCCATTCGAACCCTGCCGCCTCGAACTCCTGCGCCTGCGCGGCCGGATCCTCGTTGAAGACGGTGGCCTTGCCCATGTCGCCGCGCACGAGGCGGACGCAGGCTCCGTCCTTGAGGTCGATCGCCGGGAACAGGATCATTTCGCGGGGCGGGCCCGGGCGCGCCGCCGCGGGGCCGGGCGAAGGCGCTTGGAATAGTAGTGGCCGGGCACGGTCTCCCCGTCGACGAGGGCGTACTGGGGATTGGTGCCCCAGCGCTCGAAGCCGAGCTGCTCATAGAGGTTGATGGCCGCCGTCTGAGTGGCGCGGAGATCGAGCTGGAGGATGTGGTAGCCGAGCTTCCGCGCCTTATCCTCGACCACCGACGCGAGCTTCGGAGAGATGCCGCGGCCGCGCGCCCACGGCGCGACGAACAGCGCCGTCAGGGTCGCGATATGCGCCTGCGCCTCGTTGTTCCGCGGCGGCTCCTGGAGTTGGGCCGAGGCGGCGATCCGGCCGTCGAGCCGGCCGACGAAGAGATGCCGCTCGGGCACAAGCACCACGCCCCGGAAATAGCGCCCGAGCATCGCGCGTGGCGGCGGCGTCAGCCAGCCGAACCCGCCGCCGTCGACGATCGAGGATTCGGCCGCGTCGCAGAGATCCTCGAGATCCTCGTCCGAGATCTCCTCAAGGGGCTCTACTGCGGTCTTTGCCTTGGTCATCCGGACTCCCCTCTCCGCGCCACGCCGGCTGCCATGCCAGGAAATCCCCCAGAAACCGGAGACCGGCGGCCTGGCTCTTTTCGGGGTGAAACTGGGTTCCGACCATGTTGGCGCGCCCGACGATTGCCGGAAACCGGTCGCCGTGTTCGGCCGTGGCGAGGATATCGCTGTCCTGCTCGCAGTATATCGCATAGCTGTGCACGAAATAAGCGTGCGCGGACGCGCCGAGGCCGGCAACCACCGGATGTGCGGCAGCACCCGCCGACGCCTCCACCGCGTTCCACCCCATGTGCGGGATCTTCAGCCGCGGGCCGCCGGCGGGCAGCGGGCGCACCTCGCCGGGGATCCAGCCGAGCCCGTCATGGACGCCGTGCTCGATGCCGCGGTCGGCCATCAGCTGCATGCCGACGCAGATCCCGAGAAAGGGCTTCCCGCGCTCCCGGACATTGCGCTCGAGCGCCTTGACCATGCCGGAAAGCGCGCCGAGCCCGCGGGCGCAGTCGCCGAAGGCGCCGACGCCCGGCAACACGATCCGGTCGGCCCGGTCGAGCGCCGCGGCCTGCCCGGTGACCTCGATCGCGGCGTCGAGACCGCGTTCGCGGGCGGCGCGTTCGAGCGCCTTCGCGGCCGACCTCAGATTGCCCGACCCGTAGTCGATCACGGCAACGTCCATCGATCATCCTTTCCGTGGGCCCTGCCACCGCCCGCGCCTCTTTAGGCGGCGGCCGGGCACAGGACCGGCGCAATGCGCCGCAGCCAGGCCCCGGAACGCCGGGTGGCACGAGCCCCGGGCCGCGCACCGCGCGCGGCGCCGTCTCCTAGTCGTCCAGGGTGCCCTTGGTCGAGGGGATGGAGCCGGCGGCGCGCGGATCGATCTCGACCGCCGTCCTTAATGCCCTCGCGAGCCCCTTGAAGCAGGACTCGACGATATGGTGATTGTTCTCGCCATAGAGGTTCTCGACATGCAGCGTCACCCCGGCGTTCTGGGCAAAGGCCTGGAACCACTCCTTGAAGAGCTCGGTATCCATCTCGCCGAGTTTCGGCCGCGAGAACGCGACCTTCCAGATCAGATAGGGACGGTTCGAGACGTCGATGGCGACGCGGGTCAGTGTCTCGTCCATCGGTATCAGCGCGCTGGCGAAGCGCACGATACCGCGGCTCTCGCCGAGCGCCTTGCGCACCGCCTGGCCGACCGCGATGCCCGTGTCCTCGGTCGTGTGGTGAAAGTCGATGTGGAGATCGCCCTTCGCCCGCACCTCGAGGTCCATCAGGCTGTGGCGCGCCAGCTGTTCGAGCATGTGGTCAAGAAAGCCGATGCCGGTCGCAACATCGTAGTTGCCGTCCCCGTCGAGGTTCACGCCGACCTCGATCTCGGTCTCCTTGGTCTTTCTTGTGACGTTGGCCTTGCGCATCTCGCATGCTGTCCGCGGCAGAAACAATCCGGAGGTGCCCGGCAGTCGCGGAACCGGCTTTTCCGCAGGTCCGCGGGCCTGTTCCGGGCGGCTGTGCAGGGCGCCTTGTAGCAGGTCGGACGCGTCTTTGCCAATATGAGCAGGCCCCGGTTAATGCTATAAGCTGCGCCCGCGCATCGGGATCCGGGCCGGGTCTCCGGTTCGGGGCCCGCCGCCTCAGCCCTGCGAAGAGGTCCCGCACGCGGCCCGACGCCCCTGCAGCGCACAGCCGGCGAAGACCGGCTGCTCCCGGCGGCGCGAAACCGGAACCACGGCGGCGGCAATTGTTACGGAAGGCAGCATGACCGAAACAACGCCCCCGACCTGGCACGGCACCACCATCCTGTCGGTACGCAAGGGCGGCCGCGTCGTAGTTGCCGGCGACGGCCAGGTGACCTTCGGCAACACCGTCATGAAGTCCAACGCGAAGAAGGTGCGCCGCCTCGGCGACGATTCCGTCCTCGCCGGGTTCGCCGGCGCGACGGCCGACGCCTTCACGCTCTTCGAGCGCCTCGAGGGCAAGCTCGAACAGCATCCCGGACAGCTCACACGGGCCTGCGTCGAGCTTGCGAAGGACTGGCGCACGGACCGCTACCTGCGCCGCCTCGAGGCGATGATGGCAGTCGCGGACAGCGATGTCTCGCTGGTGCTGACCGGCACCGGCGACGTGCTCGAGCCCGAGGAGGGGCTGATCGGCATCGGCTCCGGCGGCGCCTACGCGCTCGCCGCGGCGCGCGCGCTCGTCGGCCAGGACGATCTCGACGCCGAGGAAATCGCGCGCCGCGCCATGGAAGTGGCGGCGGATATCTGTATTTACACCAACCGCAACGTCGTCATCGAAAGCCTCTGATCCGTGACCAACTTCTCTCCCCGTGAAATCGTCTCCGAACTCGACCGCTACATCGTCGGCCAGAACGATGCCAAGCGCGCCGTCGCGGTCGCGCTGCGCAACCGCTGGCGGCGCCAACAGCTCGACGACAGCCTGCGCGAGGAAGTGCTGCCGAAGAACATCCTGATGATCGGGCCCACCGGCGTCGGCAAGACCGAGATCTCGCGGCGCCTTGCGCGCCTCGCCCAGGCGCCGTTCCTCAAGGTCGAGGCGACCAAGTTCACCGAGGTCGGCTATGTCGGCCGCGACGTCGAATCGATCGTCCGCGACCTTGTCGAGATCGCCATCCAGATGACCCGCGACCGCATGCGCAAGGAGGTCACCGCGCGCGCCGAGCTTGCGGCCGAGGAACGGGTCCTCGACGCGCTTGTCGGCGCCAACGCCAACGAGGCCACGCGCCGCAAGTTCCGCGACATGCTCCGCGGCGGCGAGCTCGACGACCGGGAGATCGAGATCGAGATCACCGACTCGGGCGGCGGCGGCCTGCCGACCTTCGAGATCCCGGGCATGCCGGGCGCCCAGATGGGGATGATCAACCTCAACGACATGCTCGGCAAGGCCTTCGGCAACCAGGCCAAGCCCAAGAAGATGACCGTTGCCGACAGCCACGAGATCCTGATCGAGGAGGAGAGCGACAAGCTCCTCGACGACGACCTCGTCGTCCGCACCGCCATCGACGCCGTCGAGCAGAACGGGATCGTCTTCCTCGACGAGATCGACAAGATCTGCGCGCGCTCGGACGGCCGCGTCGGCGCCGACGTCAGCCGCGAGGGTGTGCAGCGCGACCTGCTGCCCCTGATCGAGGGTACCACGGTGCCGACCAAGCACGGCACCGTGAAGACCGATCACATCCTGTTCGTCGCGTCGGGTGCGTTCCACCTCGCCAAGCCGGCCGACCTGCTGCCCGAGCTTCAGGGGCGGCTTCCCATCCGGGTCGAGCTCAAGGCGCTCAACGAGGCGGATTTCCGGCGCATCCTCACCGAGCCCGAGACCAACCTGATCCGCCAGTACACGGCGCTGATGGCGACCGAGGAGGTAACCCTCGAGTTCACCGACGACGCCATCGACGCGCTCGCCGCGCTGACGGCCGAGATCAACCGGACGGTGGAGAATATCGGCGCCCGGCGGCTGCAGACGGTGATGGAGCGGCTGCTGGAGGAGATCTCGTTCACGGCCTCGGACCGGAGCGGGGAGACGGTGAAAATCGACGCCGAACTTGTGCGCGCCAATGTCGCTGACCTCGCGAAGGACGCCGACCTCTCGAAATTCATCCTGTAGCGGCGCGCCCGGCAATGGCCGGGGGCCGGGCTTCAGATCGGGACCGCCATCGCCTCGAAGGCGGAATCGCAGTTGATCAGATGGACGCGCTTGAGCGCGATCCGGAAACTCCCGCCGTCGCGCTCGAGGCGGTGGTACTGCCGCGCCGCGAAGACGCGCTGCTGGTCGAGCCGGTACTCGGCAACCCAGGATGACGAACTCACGAGATAGCGGCCGGCATCCTCATCTGCCTCCTCGACGATCACGTTGGCGACGACGTGGTTCGTCCGTGACGGCGGCGTCTGGACGTGGATCCGGGGATGGCGCAGGCGCGCGATGCGCGTTCCCATGAGGTCGCGGTCGTCAAAGAACAGCGATGCGCTCTGCCAGGGATCCTTCTGGCCGGCCTCGGCGGGCACCCAGTAGAGCCCGTCCTCGGTGAACAGCGCCATCCAGTCCTCGAACCTGCGATCGTCGAGAAGGCGCGCCTCATGGATGAGAAAGAGTTCGAAGGGCTCGCGGTCGATCCCCGGCACGCCGCCCGGGAGCGACGTCTCCGGGAGCGCGAAGAGGTCCGCGTTTGCGGCGCCCATCAGGTTCCGCCGGACATGTAGTGAAGCCAGGCCTTGTACTGGGCGCGCACCGCCATCTCGTGCATGGCGGATTCCGACGTCGCGTTGTAGCGCCGGTCGGCTTCCTCCTCGCCGAGCCCGCGCGAGATGTCGACCCAGTCCGACTGCAGGCTGTGCAGCCCCTCCTGGGTGCGGCGGAAGGATTCGAGGTCGTCGGTCTGCACGAACGACGCCCCCGAGTGGGTGACATTGAGCAGACGGATGTTGCGGAAGTTCATCTCGTCGGGCGCACCCTTGAGGCGGATCGGGTAGACGACGACCTCGGTGCGGTCGACGGCGACGGGATGGACGACGCGGACATGGATGTTGAGTCCCATGACGGAACAGTTCGGATAGAGCAGCGAGTTGTGGAACTGCGGCGTCAGGATCTCCTCCATCCGGTCCTCGCCGACCTTGGCCGCCAGCGCCTTCCTGTAGGCGTCCCAGGCCGGGCTCGTGCGCCCCTTGTCGTTGAGGTCCGTCTTGCTCGTCCAGCCATGCCCGAAATCCACGACATAGGAGCGCCGCCCCTTCCAGGCATCCGATGTCTTGGAGTCCTTCTTGCCGCTCCCCTCGACGACCTTGGCGCCCTTCTCGTCACCCTCGCGCCGCGAGAACTGCTCGCCCTTCTCGTTGACGGTCGAGGCGTGGCTGAACGGCACATGGTAGGAGTCGAGCACGTTCTCGATCTGGAGCTTCCAGTTGCCGCGATAGCTGTAGCGGTGGCGGCCGGCGTCGAGCAGGATCTCGCCGTCGGGCGCACGATCCACGAGATCGTCGATGTTCGCCTTCATCGGGCCGAGGAACTCGTCGAACCCAGCCCCTTCAGCCGACAGGCTGGCGAAGATGAAGCCCCGATAGGCCGCGATGCGCGGCGCGCGCGCGAGCCCGAACTCGGCGACATCGAAGTCCCGCGCGCTGCCCTCCGGCATGGTCACTCCGAGAAGCGTCCCGTCGGTGTCGTAGCTCCAGCCGTGATAGAGGCAGACCAGGCGCTTCGCGTTGCCGCAGGCCTCATTGCAAACCTTGGCGCCACGATGGGCGCAGCGGTTCAGGAGCACATACGGCTTGCCGTCGCCGTGGCGGATCAGGATGACGGGCTGACGGCCGATCTTCGTCGTGATGTAGTCCCCGGGCTCCGGGATCTGGCTGTCGTGGCCGACGAAGACCCATGCCCTCCCGAAAAGGCGTTCCATCTCGATCTCGAAGATGGCGGGATCGGTGTAGACGCTGCGGTGAACCCGCCCCGGTCCGATCAGTTTACCGAAATCCGGTTCCGTGCCGTCATACATCGCCGTGCTCCCAGGTTCCGGCCGCGTTATCGGCCCCCGTAAAACCTTGCCCAAGCGCGCTCCGGCGTCAAGGCAGGACCGGCCAATCACCTCGCAAAGCGACGGGACGACGACACAGAAGTCCTCCCGCAGGTCGGGCAAAGCCTTGCGACGCTGTAACCGTTCCGCAAGATCCGGGATCCGCGAACGCGCGATACCCGACGCCGGGCGCCTGCTCGGCGTCGCCGACGGTGAAAATCGTTCGACCGGTGGAGAGCCAACCGCTCACGTAGCCTGATCGGGTGGATCGCCGGTCATGAAACATGCTGGTTTTCCGCTTGATATGCGGAAATCTCAGACCGTGACTGTTTCACCCACAATGTGGGATTCGTGCGCTGGTCGACATGACTACCCGATTCGGGCATCTCGCTCGAGACTCGATCCAAAACACCGCCACACGGATCACCGGGAGCATCGGCGGGAATCTCACCCCCTGAACATGGTCAATGATCGTCCTGCGCATCCCGACACGGCCCTGCTCGGGCGGCACACAGCAGGGTTTTCCCACGCTAAGATTCTGGTTGGATTTTTCCTGACGGCCTCTCGGTGTTGCCGAGGCTCGGGCTGGTGCATGCAGGTTTGTGACGGTTTTTGCTGGCTTTCCTGTGCTGGAGCTCTTATAGTGCGGGCATGT
>JAJEBT010000221.1 GCA_022822405.1 Alphaproteobacteria bacterium | reverse complement strand
ACCGGCCGGGTTCCGCAGAGGACTCCGGCGGCGCGGGATCGGAGCGCGAAAAAATATTTTCCGGAATTCGATATTATTTCTTGACATCCCGATTTTGTACGCTATATGTGCTTTTGCCAACGCCCGAAGTGCGCCCGCTGCGGCCCGGCGGCGCCCGATCCGCCGCCTCTCCGCCCCGCCCCTCGCCCGTCATTCCGATCAGGCGTACCCCTCGTCATCTCGACCGAAGCGTATCTCTCTCCCCGTCATTTCGACCGAAGCGGCGTCAGCCGCGTAGCGGAGAAATCCGGCCGGCGACGGAGGCCGGGCAGAGGCACAGCCCTGTGGCGTGGACGGAGCGCTCGCCAGGTTTCTCCACTCCGCCCCGGCCGAAAGCCGGAGAGATTTTTGTGCCAATCTTATAGTGTATTGTAATATTGGGATAAATTGACTTCTTCGCGACGTACCAAAGCGGAGAGCCCAGAACCGGTCATCAAGTCGAATACAGGATTTTTGCGAAATCCGGCAGTGCTTCAGTGGCTCTCGGCGCCGTTTGGCGAAAGCGGCCTGTCAGTTGCTTTCGCGTATTCACACGCTGTGTCCACGCCCGGGTAGGGAGATCGGCACGCGCATAGTAGACCTTTCCCAAACTTGCAGGGAGTTTCCAGGCTTTGCCGGAGACCGACCTGCCGCACCACACCCGGACTGCTGGAATCAACGCTTCACCGTCTCAGGCACAGCAACGCCAGCGGCGGCTTGCCGTTCGGCGAGGGGCTGTAATATTGCACGCCGATTTGGAGTGGGCATATGTTTCCCAGACACTGCGCGATTCCCCGGCGGCGGTCAGACGACGTTGAAATGATCCGGCACGCCGCCCGGCCAGGGATTGCCCCACATCTGAAATCCGCCGTCAATCGCCAGCAGCTCACCCGTGATGAAATTCCCGCTTGAGGCGGAAAGGTAGACCACGCCCTCGGCGATGTCCCACGGATCGCCGAGGCGGCGCAGCGGATTGGCGTCGCGGAACCGGGCGCTCGCCTCCGGCGGATAAACCGCGAGCCCTTCGGTTGATATCGACCCCGGCGCGATGCAGTTGACCCGGATGTTAAGGGGCGCCCATTCCACGGCCAGGCTCCGCGTCAGCCCGATCACGCCCGCCCGCGCGGCGCAGGTGTGGGCGATCTGGGGCAGGCCGCGCGAGACCACGGCGACGATGCTGACGATGCTGCCCGGCGTCTCCCGGTCGCGCCATTGCCGTGCGGCGGCCTGCATCATGTACCAGGTGCCGTTCAGGTTGAGATCGACGACCGTCTGCCAGCCCTTGTGGCTATAGTCGATCGCGTCCTGGAAGAACTGGCCGCCCGCATTGTTGACCAGCGCATCGAGGCGGCCGAATTTCGAGAAGGTCTCGTCCATGAGCCGCTCGACGGCATCGGGCTCCCTGATCGACATCGGCACCGGGTGCACCATGCCGCCGACCGTCCCGGCGACCTCGTCCCGGACCGTCTGCAGGACCGTTTCGCGCCGGCCGCAGATCACGACCCGGGCGCCGAGCCGCGCGAGCAGGAACGTCATTACGCGGCCCATGCCGGTGCCGCCGCCGGTGACGAGGAACACCTGGCCGTCCAGCAGGTTATCCCGGAAGACGGTCGGCCGTTCCGCCAGGACATCGCCTTCGAGGCGCCACTGTCCGCCGGCGTTTTCCATCTGTGCATCTGACATGTCGATCGGTCCAATTCCAGCCTTGTCGCGGTGCTCGAACCCGGCGGCGACCGGGCCGGCGTGCCGTCACGGACAGGAGCCTTCGGGAAAGGATATAGCGAAAAATTGCCAATGACGGCGCGGCGCGTGCCGGAAGCGCCATGAGCGCGCCGTTGACGGGTCGAACTTTTTTCTGGGCGAACTTTTTTCGTGCCGTGTCTCCTGAGTCGGACTAGTGTATAATGTATTTTTCAGATTGCTCCGAGCCGCATCCGGGGCAGCCGCAGCAGCGGAAACACGATCGAGGAGGGAGGGTATTCCATGTCTGCTTATCGGAACCATGCACTGTCGCGGTGCCGGAGGGTCGTGAGGTTCGCTTTGCCGGCTCTGGCCGGCGCGCTTCTGCTGGCCGGCGGTCCGGCCGGCGCGCAGGACGCCAAGCTGAAGAAGCTGACGCCGTTCAAGATGCTCATGGTGCCCTACTTCTCGCCCGAGCAGATCGCGAAGGATCAAGGGTTCTTCAAGAAGTACAACCTGGACGTCGAGCTGGTGAAGCAGGTCGGCCACGGGGTCCGCGGCATGCAGGCGATGATCGCCGGCCATGTGCCGACGGGCCAGGGATGGGGCGCACCGCCGACGATCCAGGCTCTGGCCGGCGGCGCAAAGATAACGACGGTGCTGGCCGGTATCATTTCCACCGACGGCGATTTCCGGCTCTATTCCCTCGCCGGGAGCGGGGTCACGTCCGCCAAGGACCTGATCGGCAAGACGGTGGGGATCCACAATGCCGGGTCCTACGCCGACTATATCCTGGCCGGGTTCGTCAAGGGCGCCGGGCAAGATCTTTCCAAAGTGCGGCGCCTGACGGTTCCGCTCCCGTCGATGTGCGAGGCGCTGCTTACCAAGCAGGTCGATGCCGTTGCACTGTACAGCCTGTTCTACATCGCCTGCACCCGGAAGAATCCCGGCAAGCTGCACCTGCTCGCCAAGGACAACGACGCCTTGCCGCCTTCGGCCAGGCTGTATTCGGCTTACACCTTCACCACGGAATACACCGAGAAGAATCCCGACATCGTGCGGGCGTTCGTCGCCGGGATGAAGGACGCGATGGCGTTCATCGACAAGAACCCGGAGGCGGCCAAGAAAATCATCGCGAAGCGGACCGGCCTGCCCGAGAATCTCCTGCTGATTCCCAAGTTCGCCAAGGGCGGCTGCATCGATGCCGGGGCGGCGGCCGACTGGATCAGGATTCTCACTGACCTGGGCGCAATCAAGGCCGGAAGCGTCAAGCCCGCCGGATGGTTTACGAACCGCTTCAACCCGGGCTGCTGACACCGGTTCCGCGAGAGGAGACCGCGACCGCACCCCGCGGACGATGTTACAGGCCGACGACCGTCAGACGACCGGAATGCATGTCGGGCAGACGCTCGACGAAGCGCGCCCGCGCGTCTGGCGGCTGCCGTTCCTGGGCTGGAAGAAGCCGTCGGGAATGCTGGGCTTGGTCCTGGTCTCCAGCCTGCCCATTTTTTCGGTGTTCCTGCTGTGGGAGGTGGTGGCGCAACTCGGCTGGGTCAGCGTTTCGCTGCTCGCGCCGCCGTCGAAGGCGCTGGCGGTCGCCGTTACCTATTTCACCAGCGGCGAGATATTTCCCCATCTCGGGTCGAGCCTCGAACGGGGCGGTATCGGCCTTGCGCTCGCCATCGCGGTCGGCATCCCGCTCGGGCTGATCATCGGCTTCGTAAAGTCGTTCTCGCGCGCCCTCAGTCCGGTGATCGAGTTTTTGCGGCAATTGCCGCCGCTTGCCATGCTGCCGGTGTTTCTGCTTTTCCTGGGCCTGGGTATCCGGTCCCAGGTCGCGATCGTCCTCTGGGCTGCGCTCTGGCCGATCCTGCTGAACACGATCAGCGGCGCGCAGAATGTCGATGTCAGGCTGGTCAAGGCCGCCCGCACGCTCGGCGCCGGGCGGCGCCACCTGTTCTTCAAGGTGGCCCTGCCTTCGGCCCTGCCGACGACCATGACCGGCATCAGGCTCGGCGCGTCCTATGCGTTCCTGGTCCTCGTTGCGGCAGAGATGATCGGCGCCGATTCCGGCATCGGCTAGCTCATCCTGAACAATCAGTACATTTTCCATATACCCGAGATGTACGCCGCCAGCCTGATCCTGGCCGGGTGCG
>JAJEBT010000082.1 GCA_022822405.1 Alphaproteobacteria bacterium | reverse complement strand
TGCGTCTGGAGATACCGGGTGTGTGGTACCTGGCTCATGTCTCGACGCCCGAGTTCGAGATCGTCGGCGCCACTCTTCCCGGCCTCCCATTCCCGCTGCTCGGTCGCAACCGGCACTTCGCCTGGGGCTTCACCAACACTGGCTCCGATGTGCAGGATCTCTTCATAGAGCGGCTCGACCCCGGCGATCCCGGCCGTTACCTCGCGCCCGAGGGGAGCTTGCCCTTCGAGGTTCGCACCGAGAGCATCGCCGTCAGAGGCGAAGACACGGTCGAGCTTGTCGTTCGCGAGACCCGCCACGGACCGGTGATCTCCGACGTGGTGGAGGAGAGCACGCAGTTCCTGGAGGAAGGACATGTGCTGGCCTTCGCCTGGACGGCGCTGGCCGAGGACGACCGCACGGCCGAGGCCCTGGTGCGTGCGCCTGCCGCAGAGGATTGGGACGGCTTCGTCGAGGCTCTGCGGGACGCGACCGTTCCGCAGCAGACCATCGTGTTCGCGGACCGGGAGGGCAACATCGGCTATATTGCACCGGGACGTGTGCCGATCCGGGCCTCCGGCCAGGGACACATGCCGGCGCCGGGCTGGACCGGCGCACACGACTGGGTTGGCTGGGTCCCCTTCGGGGATCTTCCCCGCGCCTATAACCCGCAGTCGGGCAGGGTCGTGAGCGCCAACAACCGGATCGTTCCCCTCGACTATCCGCATTACCTGACCGATGTATGGGCTCCGCCGTACCGCGCGCAGCGGATCGATGCATTGCTCGACGCGCGGGCTTCGCACGACGTGGCGAGCTTCGCCACGATCCAGCAGGACCTCTACTCGCTTTCGGCGGTGAGGCTGCTGCCGGTCCTGCTTCCTCTGGTCGAGCCGTCGAGCGATCACTCACGCCTCGCCGTCGCCATGCTGGAGGGGTGGGATCGCGTCATGTCGCGCGACCGTCCCGAGCCATTGATCTACATGGCATGGCTGCGCGCGCTGATGCGTGTTCTCTTCGCCGACGAGCTCGGCGAGGCGTTCGAGGACTACTGGAAGATCCGGCCCGAGACGATCCACCGCGTGCTCACCCTGCGCAAGGCTTGGTGCGACGTGGTGACGACCCAAGAACAGGAAGGCTGTGCGGAGGCCGTCTCAGGAGCTCTTGACGGGGCACTGGCGTTCCTTTCCGCGGACTATGGCCGGGACATGAGCGCGTGGCGCTGGGGCGAGGCCCACGCGGTGCACATGAAGCACCGCATTCTCGGCGAGGTTCCCGCCATCGGGTCATGGTTCGAGGTGCGGCTGCCGAGCGGCGGAGAGAAGGACACGGTAAAGGCCGGTGGCTTCGACGTGAGCGATCCGGAGGCACCTTTCGCTCAGAACCACGGCGCCGGCTACCGCGCGGTGTACGACCTTGGAGACCTTGAGCGCTCGGTGTTCATCGTCAGCACGGGCCAGTCGGGCAACCCGCTTTCCTCGCATTACGAGGACTTCGCCGAGCCCTGGCGCGACGGTCGCTACTTGCCAATGCTCACCGATCGTACCCAGGTGGAGGACGGTGCCCTCGGCATCTTTACCCTGCACCCCCGGTAAGTCCGTGAGGCATGCGCATCCCTTATATCTCGCCGGACAGCGTCTCGCGTTCGCTGGTTACCTCCTGGGTTCGCGGCGGCGTCGACCCGCGGCTAAACGCCGCAATCGACGGTGCCGAGCGCGTCCCCTTCCCAGCGGTAGCGCAGCCGGGTATCCGTCGCCGCTGCGGGAGTCTGGCTGCCATTCACCTCCACTACATCGCGCGCGATTGCTCGCGGTTGCGCCCGAGGGCCCCCACAACCCCTCCAATACCGTGAGCCGGAATAGCGCGAACCTCGCCGGAACCTCCGCTCCTTGTCGCGACCGCTACTCGGAACGGGCCTGCAACGCTTTGCCGAGTTCACCGAACGCGCCGGTGAGCTTGATCAGCTTCGGCTCCGTCGGGGATCCAAAACGGCCGGCGGATTTTCACTACCGCCATGACACTCTTGCTGCGACCGAAGCGCCGAAGTCCGCTCAGGACGCTCTCGCGGAGCAGTCATGGTTTCCTTGAGCAGCACTCAGTAGATGTCGAACGGAAAATACCTTGCGTTGATCTGCTTGTAGGTTCCTTCGGCAAGGATGGCCCGAAGTGCCCGGTTCAGGCGCTGCCGCAGCGCCTCGTCCTCCTTGCGGACGGCAATCCCGATGCCTTCGTCAAGGCGATAGGTGGCGCCCGCGTATGCGAAGCCCGCGCCCTCGGGGCTGTTGAGCCACTTCCAGAAGCCGAGCGCGTCGCCGAACACCGCGTCCACGCGGCCTTCGATCAGCGCCCGATCGAGTGCCTCCTGGTCGGCGTACAGTCTTATGTCCGCAAACCTCGACCGGTTGTCTTCGAGCCAGTCCGAGGCGATCGTCGCGCGCATCGCGGCGACGGTCCTGCCTGCCGGGTCTTCGGGATCGAAGTCCGAGCCTTTCCGGGCCA
This sequence comes from Alphaproteobacteria bacterium, assembly GCA_022822405.1. Lineage (GTDB taxonomy): Bacteria > Pseudomonadota > Alphaproteobacteria > MPNO01 > UBA830 > JAJEBT01. Next base: position 10,155 of record JAJEBT010000082.1, on the reverse strand, counting down.
CGAAGCGAACGCCGCTGCTGTAATAGCGTTCGGTAAACGCCACCAGGCGCCGGCGCTTCTCGGTGATCGACATGCTGGAGACGATGGCGTCGAACGAGCCGGCCAGCAGTTCCGGGATCAACCCCTCCCATTCCTGGCGGACGAACGTGCACTCGGCTTCCATGCGCACGCAGAGCGCAAGCGCGATATCGATGTCGAAGCCGATGAGCCGGCCCACTTCGTCGATGTCGCTGAACGGCGGATAAGCGGGATCGACGCCGATGCGGAGCCTCTCCGGTGCCGTGTCATCACCGAACGCGGATGCACAAAACAGCAGAACCGGGGTCAGCGTTGCGGCAAGCCTTCTCATGGAGCCTCCGGGCTGGCAGTCAAGGCACACTCCCAACAGTTTGTAGGTTACAAGCGCCCAATTCCAGCGTCAGGTAATCCGCGCGTGCTTCGGCGATACGGCATCCGTAGCAAAAGCCGCGCAAGCAGGGTAGAGGACGAACTCTCGTCCCGATCTTTCCTGCATCGCCCGGATGTCCCGGAAGATCGCCGCGATGTCGTAATCGAAGCGGGCCGCATGTGCGTCGCGCACGGTCCTCACTTCGAAGATGATCGGGTCAGTCGGTTGGTTTATCCATGGTCGGCCTCCAGCAGTTCATTCGGCGTGCAGATTACCGGCGATTCATAACCCGCACTTCGGCATCCATGTTCGGTCCGATACGGGCCGGCGACGACGTACACGGCACCTGGAAATCACGATTATGCAGGCCAACCCTGCGGCGAGCTCAGGCGCACGACGCAACCCCGATTCATCGACAGATCTCCAGACCCGCGGCTTCAACCTGCGTACAGGCCAAACGGTTGGACTCCTGGCCGTGGCCGGCGAGGTTGCAAGAATCGTGCCGACGGCTATCTGAGCAGACGCCTGATCTCGGGGGAGGCCGCGATCCTTCCCTCCTTCACGTAGCCCTCGTGATTGCGCTCGATCGCCCTGGGGTCGTACAGGTAGTTGACCAGCAGGCCCGCAGACTCCGACAGCCCCTTGGCGGATACGTCGCCGAGCCAGTTGATCCGTTCGAGACGTGCGCCGTTGCGCAAGTGAAAGCGGGCGACAGGGTTCAGGGAGCGGCCGCCGGGGCCGGTCTCCTGGAGATAACGTGCGCACAGGCGCGTCAGAGGCTCCCGCATGCGCTCCGCGACCTCCTCGTCCCGGTGCCAGCCCGGCATCGAGAGGCGTGCCATCGCCTCGGTCTCGTCCGTCGACACTGCTGTGCTGGCATTCTTGTCGAGCGACGCGAGCCATGCGCGGAATCCGGGTATGGGCGAGAGAGTGGCGAAGGTCTTGAGGTTGGGCAGCTCGTAGGCGAGCTCGACCACGACCTGCTTGATGAGGAAGTTCCCGAACGAAATTCCCACAAGCCCCGCCTGGCAGTTGTTGATCGCGTAGAAGACCGCCGTATCCGCCTCCCGCGGGTCGAGGACATCGCCGCCGTCGGCGAGCAATGGCTGCACGGCGCTTGCCATTCCACGAGTCAGCGCCACCTCCACGAATATCAGCGGCTCGTCCGCAAGCGCCGGGTGGAAGAAGGCGAAGCATCTCCGGTCGCCGGCAAGACGGCGCCTGAGCTCGTCCCAGCCCGCCATCGCGTGCACGCTCTCGTAGGCCATGATCTTCTGCAGCAGCGCGGCAGGGCTCTCCCAGTCGATCTGCCTGAGACGGAGGAAGCCCCGGTTGAACCATGAGGCGAGCAGGTGCACGAGATCGGCATCTACCGCCCTGAGCTGCACATCGTCCGGCAGCAGCTCAAGAAGGTCCTTGCGCATGGCCACGATGGTCGCCGTTCCCTCCGGTGCCATGTTGATTCGGCGGAACAGTTTCTGGCGCGGCGGGTCGATCGCCGCGCTCAGCTCCATGAGCGTCTCGAAACCGGGAGCCGACCTGTAGGCATCGCCGGCTGCGTGGATCGCCGTCGGGTCCGGTCCATAGTCGGCGGCGAGCATTGAGAAGAAGGCACGTTTCTCCACATGCGTCATCGCGCGATAGGCATCTGCGACGTCACGGGCGAGTGCCGTGCCCGACGCCTCGCCCCGTGTCGACAGCAGGGCTTCGCAGAGCGCGTGCGGCGATTGCCTGTGCGGCCTTGCCCCAGGCGCGCCACGGCGCAGCAACTCGCGGCCAGCATCCGCCACCGAGTGCAGGACCTGATTCAGGCGCGATGCCCTCATGCGTGTCGAGTCTCCCGATGCGATCGGTCCGAGCGCGGTGTCCTGTGCAGCGCGACCGTAGCGGCATGGACACAGCCCGGCAATCGGGCGCTTCGGCATCCGACGCGCCTCGGTATTCGAGGGGTAAAGCAAGCCCGTTCCGGCTTGGTATAGTGGCTTCTCCTGGAGGAGAGGTCTGCTTGAACACAGTCACCCGGCCGTTTCATGCGGCGTCGACTGACTCCCACGTGTCGCCAAAGGCATCTTCGCCATCATGGCGGCGCTCGGCCGGGAGGAAACGCGGAACCGCCTTATTGCGGTCAAGATCACCGCTGGTGAGCCGAAGGTGGAGGTAGATTTGCAAGTCGGCAAGCAGGGGGGCGCCGGAAAGCCGGGAAGGAGTGAACGATGACGGACGACCGGGTCGACCTCGCGATCACAGGCGCGCGTCTCTGGCGGGAGGATGCGCCGCGCGACCTCTTCGCCCAGGGCGGCCGCTTCGTCGACGCGCCTCCGGGCGGTGCGGCTGCGGCGGCGCGCACCATCGATGCCGGCGGGCGCCTCTGCGTCGCAGGCTTTCTGGAGCCGCACATCCACCTCGACAAGGCGCAGATCAACGACGACGTCAGGCCCAACCGCTCCGGCACCCTCGACGAGGCCATCGAGATCATCTGGGCCCGCAAGCGCGCCTACACGGTCGACGAGATCGCCGCGCGCGCAATACGGACCATCCGCACGGCCGTCGCCCACGGAGTCACGCGCTTCTGCAGCCATGTCGATGTGGACAGCATCGGCGGCCTTTGCCCGCTGGAAGGCGTGGTCGAAGCGCGCGAGCGCACCCGCGACATTGCCGACATTCAGATCGTCGCCTTCCCGCAGGAAGGCATCTTCAAGGACAAGGGCACCGACGACCTGATGTGGCAGGCGATGGAGGCCGGCGCCGACCTGGTGGGCGGCATGCCCTTCAACGAGAACTCGCCAGCCGACAGTGCGCGGCACATCGCTTTGGCCTTCGAAATCGCGAAGCACCACGACGCCGACATCGACATGCACGTGGACGAGACCGACGATCCCGACGCCAAGACGCTCGAAGTGCTGGCCGAGCAGACCATGGAACACGGCTGGCAGGGGCGCGTCACCGCCGGCCACACTTGCGCGCTGGCGGGCTATGAGGAGAGCTACGCCAACCGGGTGATCGGGCTGGTGCGCAACGCCGGCATCCACATGATCGTGAACCCGGCGACCAACCTCATGCTCCAGGGGCGGGGGGACGTGCAGCCCAAGCGGCGCGGCATCACCCGCGTGAAGGAGCTGCTGGAGGCCGGCGTCAACGTCTCCTGCGGGCAGGACTGCATCCGCGATCCCTTCTACCCGTTCGGGCGCGGGGACCCGCTGGAGGTGACGTTCCTCGCGAGCCACGCCGCGCACATGAGTCGCCCGCACGAGATCGAGACGGTGTTCGATATGCAGACCGGCACTGCCGCCCGCACCATGGGGCTGGAAGACTACGGGGCGGACCCCGGCTGCGTCGCCGATCTCGTCATCATCGACGCGGCCGACCCGCTGGAGGCGCTGACCAGGCGGGCGGACCGCACCCACGTCATCAAGCGCGGCCAGGTGGTCGCCGAGACCGTGACACAGCGGCGCACGGCCTGGACCTGAGAGCTGCGAGGGAGAGAGGCATGGCCATCGACGTTGCGAAGATCGAGATCAAGTCGGTCTCGGACGCCTCGGGCCTGGAGGAGCTGATCGCGTCAGGCCGCATGGCGGCGGATGAGGTCGTGGCCGTGATCGGCAAGACGGAGGGCAACGGCGGGGTCAACGACTTCACCCGCATCCTGTCGGATACCGCCTTCCGCGGCGTCCTGCTCAAGCACGGCACGCGCAGCGAGGCGGAAGTCGGCGAGATCCCCATGGTCTGGTCCGGCGGCTGCGACGGCGTGATTACCCCCCATGCGACCGTCTTCGCCAGCAACGACGAGACCGGGCCGGCGGACGCGCTGCGCCTCGCCATGGGGACCGCCATGAGCGTGCCGATCCTGCCCGAGGACATCGGCCGGCCCGCGATGGTGGAGAAGATCGCGGACGGCGTGCGCGCGGCGATGGCAGACGCGGGGATCGGCGAACCGGCGGACGTCCACTACGTGCAGACCAAGACGCCGTTGCTCACCATCGACACCGTTCGGGAGGCCCACGGGCGGGGCGAGACCGTGGCCTGCGAGGTTCACGAATCCATGGGGGTCTCCAACGGCACCACCGGCCTCGGCATCGCCGTCGCGCTCGGCGAGGTGACCATGCCCAGGGCGGACGAAATCTGCCGCAATCTCGATCTCTACTCTTCGGTCGCCTCGTGCTCGTCCGGCGTGGAGCTCGAGCGCGGGCAGATCGTCCTCTTCGGCAATGCGCCGGGGGCCGGCGGGCGCTTCCGTATCGGCCACGGCGTGATGCAGGACGCGCTCGACATCGACGGCATCTACGACGGCATCCGCAATGCCGGCCTCGACCTGCCGGAGCGCCCGCGCGCCGCCGATCTCGGCGGCAAGCTGGTGAACTGCTTCATCAAGTGCGAGGCCGACCGCACCGCCCGGCTGCGCGGGCGCCGCCAGATCATGCTGGACGACTCCGACGTCCACCATCACCGCCATTCCAAGGGCGCGGTCGGCGGCGTCGCGGCGGCGGCGATCGGCGATCCCGCCGTGTTCGTCTCGGTCGATGCGATGCACCAGGGGCCGCAGGGCGATGGCCCGGTGGTGGCCATCGTGGACGTGGGGACCTGACGAACATGCAGGCGACTACGACCGGTGTTGTCAGCGAGATAGGCAACGGCATCTGGTGCTCATGCACCAATCTTTCGGTTGCGCCTTCTCATGGGATTCACGTCGTGATCCACCAGCCCGTGCCAGTATTCGAGATCGGTGAACGAGGGGTTTGCCCCAACCCGACGTGCGGCATCGGAATAGTGCCGGACCTTATCGGGACGGAGCCCGCGAGCGGGAATGTCACAACAGTTGCAGGGCAACCCTACAGGCGAGGTGCGTCCGCCGATCGGCTTCCACCTACTCAGGGATGCAGCACGCTCGTCCGCACCGCCTGCGCGATCTTCGGCGTTGCCCCATCATCGGATCAGGAATCCCCGCTCTCACCCGCCTTGCCCGGCCTCAGGTCTGTCCCGAGTGTTCGGGCCGCTGCCAACCACGTCCTGCATGGACGAGGCGACCCGTGGCTTCAGAACTTGCGAGGTCAGGAAAACCACACGGCACAATCCAAGATCGACACCGCCTCGCCGCTTTTCGGGTTCCGGCGCCCAAGCGGAAGCGCAACGACTGTCAGCTCAACACGCTCGCGCTCGTGTTAGTTCCGCGGTGCGTTTGCGGGAGGCCTCGCCGAGCTCCTCGGAACTCTCCTTTTCGATGTGAGCAAGAGTGTCATCGGCACGGATTTCGGGAAACAGTTCGGAGTTTATATGAACGACCACGAGGCGAGACCTTGGACGAGGATGCACCGACTGCGCGTTTCCATTCCAGTTCCGGCTGGTTGACCGTTGTCCGGCCCGGCCCAACAATGCCGGGAGCGCTCAGGAAGTCCAGCCGTCATGCAGCCAAGACCCATCCTCTTCGCCGCCTCGGCCGGTATCGCCGCCCTCACCATTTACCTTCTCGTCTCCGGGCGGAACATCCTGATCCCGATCGCCATCGCCGTCATGGCCTGGTACCTGATCAACGCGATTGCGCGCGGGGTAATGAGGCTCAGCATACGCGGCGTTCACCCGCCGCGCTGGGGCGCGCTCACGCTCACGGTGCTCGCCGTCGTCGCGGCGGTCATGTCGCTGGCCGAGATGGTGAGCGGCAACTTCAGTGCCGTGGTCGATGCTATCCCCACCTATCAGGCCAATCTCCAGCGCCTGATCGGCGAGGTGGCCGCACGCTTCGGCCTCGAAAAGACGCCCAATCTGACTGACCTCCTCGATCGCATCGACTTCAGGGTCGTGGTCAGCAGTATTGCTGCAACGCTGACCGAGATTGCCGGCGAAGCCGGGTTGATCCTGATCTACGTGCTCTTCCTGTTCGTCGAGCAGGGTAGCTTCGACCGCAAGATGAAGGCGCTTTTCCCGAACCGGGAGCGGGAGGAACGGGTGCGCAGCATCCTCAGCCAAATGACCCGTGAGATTCAGAACTACCTCTGGATCAAGACCTTCACCAGTGCGCTCACGGCGAGCCTTGGTTACGTCGTTCTGGCGGCCGTCGGGGTCGACTTCGCCGGCTTCTGGGCGGTCATCATCTTCCTGCTCAACTACATCCCGACCATCGGCTCGCTGCTCGGCATCATCTTTCCAGCACTGCTGGCGCTGGTGCAGTTCGACACCTTCTTGCCCTTCCTCATCGTCACACCGAGCCTCGCCGTGGTCCAAGTCTTCATCGGTAACTTCCTGGAGCCGATGCTGATGGGCTCCTCGCTCAACATCAGTCCCTTCGCGACGCTGGTCTCGCTCGCGGTGTGGGGCTCGATCTGGGGTATACCGGGGATGTTCCTCTGCGTGCCCATCACCGTGATCGCGATGATCGTCTTCGCTTACTTCCCGCGTACGCGGCCCATTGCGGTAATGCTGTCCACCGACGGCCGTGTCGGCTGGGGCGAAAGCGAGCCACGTCTGCCGCCCAGAGCCTAGTCCGCAATTCTCGCCCGTATCACCGCGCCTGTGCAGCAGCATGAGCCCGTTCGCAGAACAGCCTTGAAGATCCAATCAGACTTGCTTCGATTCCCTCGACAGTGCCGCGCGATGAGCAGATGCGCCGACGGCGTAACCTCTTCACAGAAGACACATGCCCTTGAGGCAGAAGCAGGTGCTGCGCTTCATTTCCGCAGTGACGGGTGCTGTCGGCGGCTTCATCGGCCTCAAACTGTTTGCAATGAAAGAAGGTGCGACGCACCGGCTCGAGACCGTGATCCATACAGCGGTCCATTTGCTGGGACAATCGGGGTCGACGGGGGCGATGGGCCGTTGCGACCGGAACCGCTGACGGGCACCGTGAGTCGTTCGACGAGGCTGCTCAATCTGACTCCCCGTCTCTTCGCACGGTCTTGGTGATGAGTATCAACAATAGGCTTTTCGGGCGTTTTCGCTTCTCCGGGTTGCTCGCAGCTCTGCTGCTTCTGGTCATCCTCGGACCTGTAGCGGAGGAGGCCGCCGTGGGCCGGGCAGTCCTTCTGACCCTGTTTTCTCTTCTTCTGGCCGCCTCGGCCTATGTGGCGAGCAACCGCAAAGCCAGCCTGCTCGCCGCGACAGGGTTGGCCATCGCGTGGGCCGTAGTGATATGGGCTAGGCCGTTCGCGGGAGATGTCACGGTCCTGATCTCGGACGGTCTGGCGATCTGCCTCCTTATGTACGCGCTCGGCCCGATGCTTCGTCGGATCATCGCAGTCAGGGAAGCCGATTTCGACACGCTCTGCGGAGCGGTGGCTGTCTATCTGCTGATCGGAGTCGTGTGGGGAGTGTCGTATCGGTTCATCGAGACTCTGATGCCGGGTTCATTCGATCTGACGGGAACGGGCGCGTCGGTCAGCTGGAACGATTTCTTATACTTCAGCCTCACGACGCTGACGACCCTGGGCTACGGCGACATCCGTCCGGTGACCGCTGTGGCGCGGATTTGGACGTCGCTGGAGGCGGTCGCCGGCGTACTTTACATAGCCCTTCTGGTTGCGCGGCTCATCAGCATCTATCGCCGATAGGCGATCAGTGACGATCAGGCGAGATGCTGCTGTGCCGTTGCTCGCAAGGCCGACCCTGGGCGAGCAGCGACCATACTGAGCCGGCGGGACCGCCTTTACTTCATCTGTTCCAGCATTCCTGGAACCAAGGCTTCTTCATCGAGCAGGATCAGTTGAATGCGAACCGGTTCGCTGCGCGGCCAGCCAATGGTCGAGCTTGGCGGGGATGGTCAGCACACTTCCGGGTGGACAGACGGTTTCCTTCGTCTCGTCGACCTCGCTGCCATCGCCCCAGGACATCGTACTCGAAATCACCGTCAGCAGGCGCAAACCGCTCTCGGTAGCATGAGGCGGCACGACCTCGCCTTCCTCAAGGTCGAGCAAGACAACAGCCGGCTTGCTCGACGGCGAAACGGCCAGAGATATGATATCCGCGACAGCGTAGACGTATTTGGGATGGCAATGCGCCGATATCAATCAGCACCGTCTCTGTCGCCATCGCCGCAGCGGGCAGCGCCGACAGCGCCAAGGAATCTGTCTCACGGACTCTTATGACGGCGTCCTTTCGAGTTGTCCCAAGCCATGATGCTCCGGGCTCGAGATATCCTCCGGATCGCGAATAGCCTGTGCATTCCGGCCGTATGGCCGTGCCGGTCGACAACGAACATCTGCTCGGTGCGCTTGCCGCCGTCAAGCGCTCCGACGAATGCCGTGCCGAGAGGCTGAGGTGGCGGGTACTACGACCTACTCGGACGCGTCGCCCAGGACGTGAGCCTCGGCATCGCGGGCTGCCTGAACCGTACGTTCGAGTTGTTCCTGCCGCCCTTCGCGGATCATGTCGTCCCGCTTGAGCGTCGAAAGGATGTAGGCGCTGCGATAAGTGCGCTTGACCAGCTCGAGCAGGCCGGGCGGAAGGGCGCCGTCCGAGGCCTCCGTGGGTTCGACTAAGGCGTTCAGGACGGCGTTTCGCGCGAAGGTGGCCGTCGAAATGTTGGCTGCTGCTGCGGCGCGCTGGACCTTCGCCCACTCGGCATCTGTGAATCTGATGGTCCGCGGCGAGCGAGTCCTGGTCGATTTTTCGTCGACTTGGGTCTTGGAGCGGGGTGTTGTCTTGCTCTTGTTCGTCACGATAGCGTTCTCCCGCCGGGCGGTCTCGCTGGGCGTTCACCCTTTCGTGCTCCGGATTGCGGACCTGTGTCGCCCTGTCAGTCCCTTCAAGTCGCGTGTTTCAATGAACTACGCGCCAGTTGGATTCGCAAAGCGCCTTCGTATTTCAATGTATTTCTGCCTGTCAAGACATGCGTCTAATCAGGTGGCTAGGGGCCGTATTTCAATGTGATTCGCTCGTTCCAACGCCGCCGCCTGTGGATTCGCTACAATTCTGTCCTCTCGTGTCCGGCCATGACAGGCTATGTCGCCTCAGAATAGCTTTGCGCCTTCAGGCGCGTGGGGTGTGAGGGTTAAAGCGGCTCCGCCGTAGAGCCGGGACTTGAGGGGGGCGAGAAGAGGGGTCAGGGCCAGCCCTGATTCGAAGGCGGGGAGGATAGTCTGCGGCAGGCGGTCGTGCGACCGCGGCGACCAGGCGACGGTTGGCCGGACGGCAACCGGGACGAAGTGCAGAAGCTCGCGATCGCGAGCGGCGCAGTGGGTCGATCACCATGTTGGTCGCGAGTGTCGGGCGTGGTGACGCCGGGCCGTTCAGGCCCGGCTGCACCAATGTCCGGCGAGGTGTCACGGCGCTCGTCGCCATCGGCGACGGCACTGACGGGGAGCCTGCACGGGGGTCTCGCAGTTCGTCTCGCGGCGGTAAAGTTCAGCACAGCGACAACGGCTGCACTGTCGGTCGCAGCTTCGCCATCGTTGTCGTCACAAGCGAAATGGCGAGACCGATGCACGCGCCGGTACACCGGTCGGCGACGGCGACGTGAAGCTGGAGCGCGGGCGAGGGCCGCGCGGACGTCACCGCGGTCGGTCTCACTGCCATGAGGCGAGCGTCCGTTGACGGTGCGCAGCACCGTGACGGCGGCGATGCCGAGGCCGCGTCCGGGAGGGTTGGCCGTTCGAGCGCGAGCGGCGCAGGCGCGGATGCGCCGAGCCGCGATGCGCGAGGAGCCACGGCGAAAAAAGGGGAGCCGATCGCAGCAGATGCAGCGATCGGCTCGTAGTGGGCAGGCATCGCCGTCATGCGGCTGACGGGATGCTCATGACAGGAATGCCGAGTTGGCGAGCTTTGTCAACGAGGTTGCCGGTGAT
>JAJEBT010000118.1 GCA_022822405.1 Alphaproteobacteria bacterium | reverse complement strand
CAAAAAAAACGGATCGGTAAACGACCATTCCTTTCGATTGGGCTCCGCTACGACCACTGCGATGGTCAATGTGGAACTGGAGCGAAAATTTCGCGCTTTTTTGTTGAGTCGGTAGCCTTCTTGCCGGGCGATCTTCAGAATAGTTTCCCGGGTCTTGTGGGAGATCAGTGGGCTCGCCGATAGTGCTCGGGAGACGGTGGACTTGGAGACGCCGGCAATGTCCGCGATTTCCTGCATCAGGATCGGCCGGGCCCGTGCCCTTATGCGTTTGTTCGTCATGTTCGATTTCACCGCCCAGTGACGGCCAACAACCCAAAACAAGGAAGCGATTTCTCGATCATATCAAGCAAAATAGTGTATCCGATGGATACCGCTGAACCCAATCGAAGGCTGGCCGGGGAATTGGATCATCCATTCGCTGCATTCGCGTGCCGTCTGGCGTCCCAAAAGGACCAAACTGTTAAACGGCGTGCAATAGTGACCCACTAGCGGGGTGATCGGCGTCCAAAATTGACCCACCCCAAGATGAGCGATTCAACTCGCCTCGTTGTATGGATCGACGAGGTGAGGGGAGATGCTGGTAGTGGAGACGATTGCACGGATACGCCGGGAGCATCTGGACCGGGGCAAGTCGATCCGGCGGATTGCGCGGGAGTTGAAGTTGTCTCGGAACACGGTTCGCAAGGCGATCCGCGGGGATGTGACGGCCTTCGTTTACGAGCGTTCGGTGCAGCCGCTGCCGAAGCTGGGACCCTGGGTCGGGGAGCTGGTGGAGTTGTTGGAGTCCAACCGGGGCAAGCGCCGGCGGGATCGTTTGTCGCTGGTGCGGATGTTCGAGCGGTTGCAGGCCCGGGGTTATGAGGGCGGCTACGACGCGGTACGCCGATACGCCACGTCCTGGCGTCGGCGGCATTGCAGGTCGGGCTCGCAAGCCTATGTGCCGTTGGTCTTCGATCCCGGGGAGGCCTACCAGTTCGACTGGAGCCACGAGTACGCGGTGGTGGCCGGCACGACCACCCGGGTCAAGGCGGCACACATGCGGTTGTGCCACAGCCGGCTGTTCCTGGTTCAGATTTTCCCCCGGGAAGGCCAGGAGATGGTGTTCGAGGCGCACGAGCGCAGCTTCCGGTTTTTCGGCGGGGTGTGCCGGCGCGGCATCTACGACAACATGAAGACAGCGGTGCAGACGGTGTTCGTCGGCAAGGCGCGCGCCTACAACCGGCGGTTCCTTCAGATGTGTTCGCATCATCTGGTCGAACCGGTGGCGTGCACGCCCGGGGCCGGTTGGGAGAAGGGCCAGGTGGAGAGCCAGGTGGGGCACGTGCGCGGCCGGATGTTCGTGCCGCGCCCGCGCGGGCGCAGTTACGCGGAGATCAACGCGCGGCTCGAGGATCAGTGCATCGCGGAGGCGAAGCGGCGCCGTCATCCCACGATCAGGGACAAGACGGTGTGGGAGGTGTACGAGGCCGAGCGGGCGTACCTGATGGATTACCTCGGAGCGTTCGACGGGTTCCATGCGGTGCCCGCGGCGGTATCCAAGACGTGCCTGGTGCGCTTCGATCGCAACCAGTACAGCGTGGAGTCTCGAGCCGTGGGCCGCACGGTGGACGTGTGCGCGTACGCCGACCGGATCGTGATCCGCCAGGACGGGGAATGGCCCAGCGTGTTCGGCGATGCGAAGATGACCACGGCGCTGCTGGACCGCCTCACGCATCATTGCGATATCGTGGAGACAGGCAACGAGAGCTGGCGGTTCAAGAACCGATCCTGATCCGCCAGACCCGGCCCGTCCGATCCGGACAAGACGCGCAGTTACCGGCCGGACTTACCCACCCCTTGCACACCGCCCCGCCAGTGTGTTCGAGGCACGCGGGTCCGTGCACAAGGCGTGGATAAGTCCGGCTCGCGAGACCCCGACACCGTCACTTGAACCCCATTTGGGTGGGTCAATTTTGGACGCCGATAGTGGGTCAATTTTCAACGCCGATTGACAAATGGAGGGCGCGCCACCGAACGGAAGTACCGATCTGCTTGTGGAGCGTGGTGGCGAGCTCGCGGATGGAATCTGTCTGTTAATTTCAGGGCACCGTGGAGAGCGTTTGGCATGGCTGGATCGAAAATTTCGCGGTAGTCCAGTTGCAGGCGGTGCCAATTGTTTCTAGTCAGTGGCGATTTCGTAATTTCAATTACGTGTTGAATCGTTTGTGGACGTTTTGCCGGTACCGAGGACGAGTTGTGCGGTGTCTGGCGCGATGCGCGGTCACAGCTCCAGCATGGCGTGGGTGCCTATTCGAATAAGCTCCAGAGCGCCGTCTCCACGCTTCCTGTAGATAAGAACAAGGCCACCGCGCAGGTGACAGTCCCTGCAATCGTTTAGCTCGCCCTTCATCGGGTGATCGCGAAAGCGAGGAGGCAGGGGCGTATCGGTCGCAAGCAGGTTCAGCGCGCCGGAAAGCGTGTCGTCGATATGGTTGGCGTGCGGGCCTCTCTTCAGACGTTTGAAGTCGCGGCGAAATTGCGTGGTGCGGGAGGTCGTTCTCACTGGACGTCCCCCTGGCCGAAACGGGCGCGGTGCTCGTCTGCAATGCTCGTCAGCGTGTACACCAAGCCGGAAAGATCAACACCGGGCGCAAATTGTATACAAATGCGGGCATTTCAGTCAGGCATATTCAGTTCGGTAATAGCTTCTTCGGGGCTTCCCAACTCCACGAGTTCGCCTCGGCGCGCAGCGTTTATAGCGTCGATAGTGGTCCGATTGGGCGCCAGCGGTCCAACATCGAAGGCACGCCCGGCGGCTGCCTGGACCAGGACGATGTGCATGGCCTCATCTATTGTGAGGCCGTTGCTGGCCAGATTTCTGGCGGCCTTGTCCCTGAGTTGCTCGTCCATCTCGATCTGGACCGTTACAGTCATCGCGATCTCCGTGATTGCCACCGAAAGACTACGTAGCGACTAGACGCCACACCACAAACCGTGGGCTCGGGTTGGGATTATATACGGCGCTTGGCATGAACGGATATGTCAGATAACGGGTGCGAAGGACAGCAGACTGCAATGTCGCAGGAAGCGTCGGGATTTTCAATCAAGTCCTCGTACCGTTCGGGAACGCACGCCTCGACTCGATCGACGCGATACCGCAATGTGTCGAGCTTTGCCTGGACGATTACCCGATCCATTCTTCGACCCGCCGGGCCACTTCCCTTTCGCGCACCCGGCCGAAGCCTTCGCGCTCGATCAGATGGCGTGTACACAGGCTTGCGAAACACTCGTCCGACCCGGGCAATCGCTTGCCTTGCAGCACGTAGCCCGTGATCGGCTGCGGTACGTCGTGCAGGTCCACGATGTCGATCCGCCGGCCCGTCAAATCGCCGACGGTCCCGGCGATTTCGAGAATCGTGTCCATTTCGAGCGGGCCTTCGCCCAGTAGCCCGAGATCCACATCGCTTTCAACCCCCCCTCTCCCCTCGGCCACAGAGCCGAACAACATTGCCAGGCGCAGGTTGGGACGGACTTGCCTCAGCCGGGCGGCGATTCGATGTTCGGTAGAGGTCATGTTGCCGATTATACCGACCGATGAAACCAAACCGGGCGTGGACCGACAGATCAACCCGCAGGACGATGTACCCGGATCGCCCGTCGAAGAGGAACACGTGGTCGGCGAGGGTCAGGGGCGGGAGCCGGACGGTTTTGCGGAAGAACGGGCAGTTGAGTGCGGCAATGCGTCCTGGGTCAAGGCGTCGATTCGAAGCGCCGCGAATTCATGGACAACGAGCAGCGCGGACAAGGGGGTTGCGGGTGCCGCGGAGCCCGTATCCTGTCTCTCGTGCGTCATGATGGCTGCCTTTTCGCCTGCTCATTGCAGGCCGATTCCGCGCCCTGGCGAAGGGCTGAAGGCCGCCGGCGCCGCACAGCCCCCGCCCGCCAGCGAACCGAAACCGATCCGGAACCCGTTGTCGTCCAGGCCGCCGAGCCGCCCGGCGGTGCGCATCAGTTCGACATTCATCCGCACGCGGCAACGCAGCGTGAATGCCCAGCCGAGACGCAAGTCGCGCCCCCGGGCCGATTCGCCGAACTCGACCGTCGGGGCGCCTCTCGCGGTCGCGGCGGTCAGGCCGAGGCGGTAGTCGCGCCCCGAATGCCCGCCGGAGCCCACGCGCAGCCAGGGGATTGCGGCGCCGGCGCCGGTCTCGAACCCCCAGGCGAAGGAGGCATCCAGGCGTTGCGCGCGAGGCGCGGGCGCCGACGCAAGGGCCCGGGCGGGCCCGTCGCGCAAAAGCGCCCGGCGCGACTGTCCGCCGGCGCCGGCGCCCGCTGTACCCCAGGAATGGATCAGCGACACCCGCGGGCCGGCCTCGCTCCCGGCATCGGGGTCGTAGCGCAGGCCGCCCGTCACGCCCCACTCCTCGTACGACTCGACCTCGTGCGATAGCAGGCCGCGTACGCCCAGGTTCAGGCTCAACCCCGGCGCCAGGCCGAGCACGTCGAGCGCGCCCGACAATTCCACCCCGAGGCCGTTTTCGGCGTCCCCGGCATCGTCGCGGGCGGCCAGTTCCAGGCTCGAGCGGAGCGAGCCGTTCTCGCCGAGGCTGCGGGTCCAGGAGCCTTCAAGCCCCAGGCGCAGGCGCCGGTAGTCGCCCTCGGCTTCCAGGATGTCCTCGGCCCTCTCCGAGCGGGTGCGCGAGGACAGCGCGTCGGCGTTGAGCGCCAGCGCGAACCCGGCGCGTCCGGCGCGGCCGGAGAGCAGTTCGCCGCGCACGCCGAAGCCGGCCAGGTCGTTCTCGATATCCGTGCGCCGGGCGGGCGCGTCCGGGGCGGGCGAAGCGACGAGTTCGCCGCGGCCCTGTCCGGCCAGGCCCCACGTCGAAACCCGCTCGGTGAGCCGGTAGCCGAAGTACGGGTAAAGGCCGGTCAATGTCGATTCCAGTTGTCCGCCGCGATCGGCGCCGGCGCCGAAACCGGCCTCGGCCGAGGTGTGCGACAGCGCGATGCCGAGCAGGCAGCGCTGGCAGGCGAAGTCCGCGCCGACGGTGACGCTGGCCGCATCGCCCGAGGTCTGCAGGCCCTCCCCGAGATGGTCGAAGCGGGTGTAGTCGCCCTGACCCCACACGGAGATGCCGTTGGCTGCGCCCGGACCGGCGTTGAGCAGAAACGCCGAATTGGCCAGCAGGTCCAGGCCGCTCACGGTCGTCGAAGCCAAGGGCGCGGCGGCGCCGGAGAAGTGGCCGGGCACGGCGTTCCCGCCGAACGCCCCGGCGCCGGCCCAGGGGCGCTCGCCCGGGTACCCGAACCCGCCGAAGCCCGGCGCGGAGAAATGCGCCGGAGCGTTAGCGGCCGATCCGAGGCTGCCTGCGCTGAGGCCGCCGAACGAGGTACCCGCGCCATCGGGACCGTGCGGTCCGTCCAGACCGGCCAGGACGCCCGCGGGCGCCCCGCCGGTGACCCGGCGTCCGGCGAGGGTAACCGCGCTCGCGCGGTCCCTGGGGGCGAACACCTGCTGTTCGATCGCCTCCATCACGCGGCTGCCGGACAGGCGCCCGAACCGCGCAAGCCACTCGGACGCCAGCGCCGGCTCGTCGCGGATTTCCCCCCGGGCGCCAGCGTCGGGGAGTTCGGCGTTGCGCACGCCGCTGATGTGCAGCGTGAAATGCTCCGTCGCTTCGGCGAACACGTCCGCCAGCAACGGCACCTCCACCCGCGCGGTGAGTTCGCCCTCGGCGATCGTGGCCGTGCCCGAGGCCGCCTCGTAGTCCTCGCCCGCCTTCGCCGTGCCGTCGGCGGTGGCGTAGCGCAGCTGCACATCCACGTAGGCCGGACGGTTCAGGCTGAGTTCGAACGCAATCCGCCCGTCGGTCTCCGACGCGGTGGCGTCGGCGACGCTCAGGCGCGGCAACGTCACGTAGCGGTCGGCGACGCTCACCCCGATCGACGCCGCCAGGCCGTCGTAGCCGCCTCCGGTGGCGCGGTGATCCAGCTGGACCGCTGCGTCGTAGGGGTCGTCGTCGCGAAGCGCGCTGACCCGCACGGTCCTCGGGCGGTCCCAGTTGGAGGCGTCGAACGCGAGGCGCGCGGGCTCGATTTCCAGCACGCCGCCGGTTGAGGCCGCCAGGTCGATCGTCGCCTCTCCGAACGGCTGCGATGTCAGCACCACCGTGTACTCGCCCGCTCCGCCTTCCTCGAGAACGAGCTCATCGGAGTCCAGTTCGATGCCGGCGGTATCGTCGTCGATCACGGTGACCGCTACCGGCTCGCCGGCGGGCGCCCCGCCGATCGAGGCAACCAGCATCACGGTCTCGTCCGGCTCGTCCAGCGCGTCGTCCGGCGCGGTTATCGTGACGGTGACGCGGGTGGGCTCAAGCCCCACGCCCGCCGGCAGCGTCAGCGTGACGGCGTCGACGTTGTAGTCCTCGCCGCGCGACGCGGTGCCGGACCACTCCAGTTCGACGGTCGTCGGGACGGGGAACGTGGAACCCTCGCCCGTGGTCACCGTCACCTCGGCGCTGCCGACGCCCTCGGGGATGGCCTCGGTGTCCACGGTGATCACGGGCTCGGGCGGGGGATCGTCGTCGTTCAGGGTGAGTTCGGGCGGCTCGATCGGGTCCAACCGCAGGGCGGGGTCCTCCGCGGCGGCCTCCAGCAGAAGTGTCTCCGGCCCCTCGTGGATCCGGTCCTGGAGCGGTTGGAGGATGAACGTGGCCGTGCCCGCGGACGCGGCAGACGGGATGGTGAGGGTAACGGGGGCAACGTCCGTGTAATCGGCGCGCGCGGTGGCCGCCCCGGGGCCCTGCGGCGCGGCGACGGCGACGGAAAGGGGCGTGGGCGCCGATCGGAGCCCGTCGGCGAACCGGGCGGTCACGGTGACCTCGGTGGGTCCGGCGTCCTCGGACACGGTGGGAGGCTCCACGCTGAGCGTCACGGCCGTCGGCGGCTCGTCGTCGTCCCCGATGGTCAGCGCGGGGGGCTCGCCGGTGTCGAGTTCGAGGTCCGCAGAAGACGCCTCTACGTTCACTGCCTCGGGTCCCTCGTGCACGGCGTCCTGCAGCGGTTCGAAGGTGAAGGTGGCGGTCCCGGAGGATTGGCCGGGCGGGACGGTGAGCGTGAAGCCGGGGACCTCCGCGAAGTCCTCGCCGGCCACGGCGGCGGCAACGCCCTCGGGCGCCGAAAGGGCGATGTCGAGCGCGGTGGATTCGGAGCGCGCGCCGTCGGCGAACGTCGCGGTGACGGTGACCTCGGTGGGTCCGGCGCCCTCCGAAACGGTGGCGGGCTCCAGGCTCAGCGTCAGCGCGGTGGGCGGCTCGTCGTCCTCTTCGATGGTCAGGATCACGGGCTCCGGTGGCGTCACGCCCTCGCCGGTGACGGCGCCCGATATGCGCACCTGCTTGTCCGGGGCGTGCACGTCGTTGTCCACCGCGGTGACGGTGACCGCTCCGGTGGAGGTTGTGTCGCCGGCCGGGAAGGTAAGGGTTGTGCCCGTGAGCATGAAATCGGCCGCCACGGCCGGATCGAGCGGTTCGGCGGCGATGGAAACCTCGATCGGCTCGGAAAGCGCCCGGGACAGCGTCGCGGCGATGCGGCTGGTTCCGCCATTCTCGCCAATGGTGTCCGGGTCGAGCGACAGCGTGACCGAGGGTGGCGCTTCAGGGTCAGTGGGCGTACTCACTGGAGGAGTCTCCGGTGGCACTGGGTTGTTGCCGGCGTCCCCGCCACCCCCCGAGCTGCCACCTCCGGAGCCGCCGCCCCGGTTCGCCCCGTCGTTGTCGATCAGCGCGATGCCCACGCCTCCGCCGTGCGGCAGCCGGTAGGCGCTGCCGCCGTGCAGGCTGACCTGGAACGACTCCCAACTGTCGCCGATCCTCGCTTCCTCGTCCGCATCGTCCACGATGCTCAGCGAAATCGTCTTTTCCGTCTCCCCGGGAGCGAAGCTCAGCGTGCCCTGCGCAGCTGCGAAGTCGCCCGGGGAGACCGCGGTGTAATCCACCGTTTCCCAGGGCACGGTCACCGTCTCCGCCTGAGGCGCGTCCATGAAAGCCGTCAGCACGACGGTGCCCGCGGCCTCGGAAAACTCCAGTATTGCGGTCGTGTCCTCCGGCACCCCGTCGTACACGCTCGCGCCCCGGAACGCGATCGCCGGCACGGGCGAGCGCGTCACCTCCACCGTGTCGGTGGCGGTGAGGGTGGCCGGTTCGTCCGTGTAGCAATTATAGTCAGCGTCACCGGGACCGCAATTCACCGCGATGACACTCAGCGTGAATTCCAGCGCCTCATCGAAGGCGTCAGTGCCCGGCGCGGTGAACGACGGGGTCAGTGTATTGGCGTCGCGCAGGGTGACGGTCGGGCCTTCGGTCTGAGTCCACGCCACGGTCACGTTCGAGCCCCAGGGACCGGAGGTCGAGCCGCGAAGCTTCACCGGTGCGCCGGCAGAGACGTTTTGGTTCCACCCGGCTTCGGCCTCGGGCACGAACATCTCCGTACCGGGGTTCCAACCCAGATCGATGGTCTCGATTGATGCGAGATGCTGGAACACGTTGTCGGCAAGGGTCCGCAGTTGGTTATTCAACAACCACAAGTTACGGAGCGCGCGCAAGTCGTCGAAGATGCCCGCGGGAAGGGATTGGAATGAGGCGTTGCTGTATATCAGTAGATCCTGCAGTCCGGACAGTCCGTCGAAGGTTCCGGCGCGCAGGGATCGAAAGTCGTCCAGACCGCACATTTCCAGGGTTCGCAGCGCAGCGAGGCGACGGAAAAGACCGTCGGGGAAATTGCCGGTGGTGCCATCGCAGAGCGAGAGGAAATTCAGCCGGGCGAGACGGTCGAAAATGCCGGGCGGCAGAATTGATACGTTATCGACGTTCAGGCTTTCAAGCGAGGAGAGCGGGTCGAACAGGCCGGCGGATAGAAGGTTGGGGCTGGAGCTGCTCGCATCTAGCTTCAGCACGTTCAGGTTTGTTAGGTCTTCGAAAAGGTCAGACGGGAGAGGGCCTTCCACATTGTTTACCTGCAGCCCTGTCAACGCGGAGAGATTGTCGAACACCCCGGCCGTCAATGCGAATAGCGGTTTATTTGTCTAATGACTAATGTCTCCAGCCCGGCGAGGTCGTCGAACAGGTTCGCAGGAAAGCTCCGGATGTCGTTGTTGATTAGTCCCAAGGAGCTAAGCTCGCTGAGTCCGGCGAAGTCGCCGGAGCGCAACGCAGTGACGCTCAGTGAGTCAATCGTCAGCCACGTAATTTGCGCAAGATGGCGGGCGGTGATGTTCGCGCAGTGATCGACTCCGCTGACCCGCCCCACGATGACGTCCCTCACCTGCGTCGTGCGTTTGCAGAACAAGGGCGTGCGGGCGCGCCAGATTGTCAGGGTATAGTTATGTTCAAGGTTTTCGTTGTTTACGTTTGTTGTTTTTATTTTGATCGTGTTGCGACCATAGGCGAGCGATGTCAACTGAAATCCTGCCGCGACGCTGTCGGCATCGGTCAGTGCGTTGTCGTTTCCATCAAGAAAAGACGCTGAACCGGTTGCGGTTACGACAACCACGGTTGCGGCGTCAACTTCGGGCTCGATGATCGTGGCAAATTCTGCAGAATTGACGAATCCTTCATCATCGAAGGTAACCGCAGGCGTCAGCGGCAACGAGTTTCCGGTGACGGTTTCGGTCACGCTCAGCGAGGAAACTTGGGTCCAGGCCGGCTGATAGGCGAGGCACAGTAACAGTGCTGCCGCGCGCCAGCGCCCCGCGCGGCAGTGTGCAGGGACAGGCGCGCACACCGGAGTCGGCACGGCGCTGTACTTGCTCGCCGCAATTTCGCTCCCAATAGCTGACTTGATCGGAAGCAAGATTCCGGCGTCCGAAAGGATGCCCCGGAGATTCATGTTGTACCGCGGGCCATGGCAGGACACCGACTATCACTGGGGCGCGCTGGCGGGGGTGGCGTTCGGCTGCGAGGTCGAACTGCGCGGCCGAGGGCGAGCCGGGTGTCGCTCCGGTTTGGCGGAGTTGGAGCAGCCCCCCCAAAGGAGGGGGAACGGGCATTCGCTATTCGCCAGCGTCGAGCCGCGCGTCCGATGCGGATTCGCTTGACGTTTCAGCCCAAACCCTGTTTCCATAGCCGTTTAAATCATCTCGGATGACCTGCAACAAGAGGTCGGGGCGAAATCCTCGCCGTTTGGCCGCCCACAGTAAGTCCGTCACCGATCTGGCAAGCACCCGGGAAGTCTAGAGAAACCTTCGACGTTTCGCGCCATCCCCGGGGAGGGTTTTGAGTGTTCTTTTTGGAGGGAGCCTGTGAGCGTCGGTCAGCCTTGCGGCGCCGGTCGCGGTGTTGTGCCCGGTGGGCGGGCCGCGAGGGTCCGGGAGGTAGTCGACTCGGAGGTCCGGTTCCCCGGCAGCGCCTGCGGCACGCGGAACACGCCCGGTGCCCTGCGGGTCCGAAAGATTCGCTCGGCCGGAAAGGAATCGCTCAATCGGGTGGGTCGGGGCGTTTCCTCCGGACCCATCCGAAATAGACATAGGCGCCGGTCAGCAACGCCACGAGGGCCAGCCCGATGTTTCCGTAGGCCGGGTCGACCTGCAGGCCGAGGCCGAGCGAGAGGTAGAAACCGATCACGATCAGGATCACCGCGAGGGCGTGGAACAGCGCCTCGGACCATCGCATCGGGCGGGTGCGCCGGGTCCACAGGTAACCCACGCCCGCCAGCGCCGCGAGCGCCAGGCCGGGAACGCCCAGTACGAAGTAGAGCACCGCCGCCGCGAGCCCGGCGAGCAGGATCTTCAGTGCCTTCGAAATCATCCGGAATCCTCCAGCATCCGATTCGGGAGCGCCCAATGTTCTGAAGAATTTTCGACGCAGGCGCCGCACCGGTCAAGGCGCGGCGGCGCGATGCGGCGCCAGGGCGGCGGCGTTCGAAGTCACCTGCCGCATGGCGTAAAATCCATCCTGCAAATTCATGGGAATACTCATGTTTTTCGAGATCGAAGGGTTACGGTCGTGAATGCTGGCGCGGTTAGGCGGCGCGCCGGGGCCTGGCCCGTTTCGCAAAAGGCCGGCGGCGCGTCTCGGCGGGAAACTCCGGTCCGGGGGGCGTACAAGCGGGCGTTCGATCTGACGGTGCTCGGCTGCGCGGGCGTGGCGCTGGCGCCGGTCTGGGCGCTGCTGTGCGCGGCGATCGCCTGCGCCATCCGGCTCGAGGACGGCGGCCCGGTGCTGTACCGGCAACGGCGCCTGGGGCACGGCGGGGTTCCGTTCGCGATGTGGAAGTTCCGCACCATGGCCGTGGACGCCGAGGCGGCCACGGGGCCCGTGTGGGCGGCGCCGCACGAGCCGCGCGCCACGCGTACCGGCGCGGTGCTGCGCCGGCTGCACCTGGACGAGCTGCCGCAGGCGGTGAACGTGCTGCTCGGGCAGATGAGCCTGGTGGGGCCGAGGCCCGAACGCCCGGCGCTGGCCGCGCGCATCGGGCGCGTCACGCCGGAGTTCGATGGGCGGCTGCGGGTGCGGCCGGGCATCGCCGGGCTCGCCCAGGCGCGCGCGCCGTATCATTGCCCGCCGCGGCGCAAGCTGCGCTACGACACGCTCTACATCGAGCGGATGAGTCCCTGGCTCGACGCGAAGCTGCTGCTCGCCTGCGCGGGCAAGGTCCTGCGTCCGGCGGCGCGGCGCGCATGAACGGCGCGGCGCCCGGGCAGTGGCGGTGCCGGGCCCGGCGCCAGCGCCACCGAACTACATCGGCCGCGGCCCGGTACGGGCGCGCCTGACAAGCCCCGCCATGCCCAGAGCCTCGGTCTGCCTTCATCTGCCCAAGACCGGCACGACCTACACGGACCGTTTCTTTGCCGCCGCGGACTGGCTCCAGCTTCGCCGCGCGTGCCGGCTGCGGCGGCTGCGCATGCCCAGCAGCCTCGAAATCGGGGTTTTGGGGGCGCTGAAGCGCCTCGGCCTTCGCTACGGCAACCTGAGCCCGGCGTTGCGGGACCGCCACGCCGGCTACGGCGCCTGGCCCGAGGCGCTGCGTGCCCGCCCCACGCTGTGCACGCTGCGCGAGGTCAGGAGCTGGTACGCATCCCAGTACCTCTACTATACGCGCTCGATGCCCCGGAGCATGCTGGTCCAAGCGATCCGGCACCTGGCGCACGGCGGGCGGCGTCCCCGCGATCCGGACCTGCGGGCCGTGCTGCGCAGGCGCCGGCACGAATTCCTAGAGCGGTTCCGCGCCGGGCGGGCCGGTCCGGACGCCGCCGGGCACGTCTCCGTCGAGTTTTTCGTGTGGTTCAACCGCACGGTCCGGGCCGAGTGCCTGCTGAGGCGCTGGACGGGACAGGACATCTTCCCCGCCCCGGCCGGGTTCCTTACCGTGCGGGCCATCGGCCTGCTGTTCGAGGATCCGGCCCGGGTGTTCGGACTGCCCGGGGAGGCGTTTCGGGCGTACTTCGCGAGCGGGCGGTATCGGCGCGACCTGCGCTGCGACCACTTTCTGCGTTTCGACTCCCTCACCGGGGACCTGTGCGCGCTGATGGGCGGGGAACTCGGCTACGATCCGGATATCGTGGCGTTCGTGCAGGCGCGCCTCGGACGCAGGAACGTCTCGCCGGGCGGCCGCAAGCCCGGCGTGCTCGCGGCGCTTGACGCCGGCGGGCTGATGGATGGCATAAGGCGCAGCGAGCGCATCTACGAGCGTTACCTGTTGCCTCTTGCCGGTGCGGCGAATTCGTCCCGGCCGTAACGGCTCGGCTGCCGGGATGCGCCCTTGCGGGCGGGGAGGATACGCCCTTGCGGGCAGGCGGGAGGGCCCATGGGGTCCTACGGGCCGGCCCGAAACAACGGCAGGTTCCGCCGCCACCGCGACAGCGGCGCCAGCACGCGCCGCACCGGCGGCGTGCGCACGATGCGCGCCTCCAGCGCGATTTCGGTGTGGGCGAGGCGCAGCAGCGCGCGGCGCATTCGCCGGGCCGGCGGGACGCGCTCGGCGCGCCGGGGCGTCTTTGGCGGCGCCTCCCGGCGGCGGGTGGCGGCGCGCCCTAGCACGTCGCCCGGCGGATAACCCGCGAACGCGAAGTCCTCGGCGTAGATCCGCTCGATGAGGCGGCGGGTGGCGGTGTCGCGGCGCAGCGCATCGAGGAGCCCGGGCGCGGCGCCGGAGACGTTGTGCCGGGGCACGCCCGTGCGCGGCAGGCCGAGATGCGCCTGCAGGCGCCGGACGTCCTCGTCCAGGCGCTCGACCGCGCCGATGAACGACAGTGGCGCGGGGTGGGTGAGGGACACGCCGAAGAGCCGGCCGCGGCTGCAGTCGGGCAGGAAGTCCACCTGCGGGCGGGCATGGCAGGTGAGGAACCTCAGGTCCCGCAGCGGGATGCCGAGGGGGCCGAAGCGGTGCGCGGCATGGCGGGCGCGGAATCGAAGCGCCTCGGAGCCCCAAAGCCCGCGCGTGGAGGCGAGCAGGTCCCGGCAGAGCTCGGCGAACTCCAGAAGGGTCGTTCCGTAGGACGCGGGCTGTTCCGGGGCGCCGGCGCGGACCAGCCGGTGGGCGTGCCCGTAGAGGGAAAGGAATCGCCGGTAGGGGTTGCGCAGGAAGGTGAACGTAAAATACCCCGGGTATAGCTCGATGGCGGTGGCCGTCGGCACGATACGGTATTCCAGCGGTCCGGGGTACCAGGACGGCCGGTCGGTATAGCGCCCGCGCGCGCACGTGAGCAGCCACTGCAGCACGGAGGAGCTGGCGCACTTGGGCATCTTGACGTAGATGCAGCGGTAGCGGTGGGAGATCATGTCCTGTCCCGCGCCGCGCCGCGTCCTGCTTCTTGGGGGTTCGGGAGCGGGCGCTCCCCGGCGAGCGCGGAGCGGGCGATGAGATCCAGGCTGTCGTGCTGCGGGCGCCAATCGAGTACGCGCCGGATCCGGTCCGTGCAGGCAACGGTCGCGGGCGCGTCGCCCGGGCGCCGGGCGGCTTCGCGCACGGGCAGCGTCCTGCCCGCGGCGCGTTCCACCGCCGCGATCGCCTGGCGCACGCTGGTGCCCTCGCCGCGCCCGCAATTCAGGGTGACGGACGCGCCCCCGGCGCGCAGGTACCTGAGCGCGGCGACATGGGCCGCGGCCACGTCCTCGACGTGCACGTAATCCCGGATGCAGGTGCCGTCCGGCGTCGGGTAGTCCACGCCGTGGATGTCGATCCTGTCGCGGCGGCCCGCGGCGGCCTCGCAGGCGATGTTGAACAGGTGCCCCGACGCCCGGCCCCGAGGCCCGGGCGCGCCGGCCGGGGCGGCGCCGGCCACGTTGAAACAGCGAAGGACGACGTGGCGCATCCCCGACGCCGCACCGATGTTTGCGAGCAGGTGTTCGGACATCCGTTTGGAGCGGCCGTAGGGGTTGGCCGGTTCGGCCGGGGCGTCCTCCCGGCACGGCCCGTTGCCGGCGCCGCCGTACACCGCGGCGGAGGAGGCGAACAGGAAGTGCCGGATACCGTTTTTCGCCGCGCATTCGAGCAGAATGGCCGTGCCGCCGGCGTTGTTGCGGTAGTACGCGGCGGGATCGGCCATGGACTCGGCCACGCTCGTGGAGGCGGCCAGGTGCACGATCGTGCCGATCCGGCGCAGCCGCACGATGGCATTCAGCAGCGCCCGGTCGCGAATGTCGCCGCGGTGAAACGCCGCCCGGACCGCCGCGGCCCGGCAACCGTTGCGGAGGTCGTCCAGCACCACGACGTCCTCGCCCGCCGCCAGCAGTCGGGCGACGAGGTGGCTGCCGATGTAGCCGGCGCCCCCGGTGACCAGGATGCCGGGCCGTACCGGGGCCGTTGGCGAGGCGGCTGCCGGTTCTCCGGTTTTTGGCGTGCCGGTCACGGCCCCTCCTCCACGGACGCCGCGCGCGAACCCCGGCCGGGGCGAACGGCGGGTTGCGCAGCGGCCCGCAACGCGCACGGCGGGGGGGCGATGGCCTCGGCGATGTCGGCAAGTTCCGGCCGGAAGCCCTCGCGCACGGTCTCGGCGCCGGCGAGAAAGACCTCGTCCGCAGCTTCCCAGGTGTGGCCCGCTTCGTGGCGCACCGCCAGGAGGCCGGCGTCGTGGGTGCGGTACACGGTGCCGCCGGTGCGCGTGACGTCCTCGATCAGGGCCGCGTCCACGTGCCGCGGCAGGGGGCGCCAGCCGCCGGCGCGGGCCAGGTCCGCCCGGCCGAGCAGCAGCGCGCCGCCGCCAATGCTCCTTGACCACGTCTCCGCCGGGGTGGCCCGGCGGCGCAGGGTCTTGTCCGCGCGCGCGAGATAGACCGTGGCCGGAAACTTGCCCACCAGCGTGGCGCCGGAGTACTCGTGCGCCAGCACCAGGTCCCACAGGTGTTCGGGGCCGTAGAGGTCATCGTCGTCCATCTTGGTCAGCAGGGCGCCGCCGGCCTCCTCCGCCGCGGTCCGAAGCACCGCGCCGAGCGGAAGGGCCGCGTCGAGGCGCAACACCTTGAGCGGGTGAGGGAACCCGGCGAGCGCAGCGTCGACCCGGCCGCTGGAGAATCCGGGGCCGTGAAGCGCCAGCACGAGTTCCAGGCGCGGGTAGGTCTGGCGCGCGACGTGGGCCACCGCCGCGGCCAGGCAGTCCGCCCGGCGGGTCGCGAGCGTGACCGAGACGAGAGGCAGCGGGGGCGCGGGCGTCCCGGCCGCGGCGCAGACCTGCCGCGCCCGGGCGCGCAGCGAGTGGGTGCGGAGCGCCTCGCGCCGCTGGGCGATGCCGAGCCGTTCCCGTTCCCGCGCGCCGGCGCGCCACGGCGCCCCGGACCCGTCGGCGCGCATCAGGCGGTACAGCGCATCGCCGAGCCGGGTCCGCAGCGCCGGGTCCCGGTCGGCGAGCCGCACCGGCACGCCCAGGGCGGCGATCCGCGCCAGCGTGCCGGCGCGTTGCGCGGCGTCGGCGTGGAACCCGGCGGTATCGGCGACGTGATGGCAGTGGCGCAGCGCCGCGCGGTCGGCTGCGCAAACCCGCCGGTCGCCCGGCACGGTCGAGGGGAGCCTGCGCACGTCCCCCAGGACCGCGCGGCGCGGTTCCACGTCCCGCACCCAGCCGATGGGATTGTCCACGGCGGGGTCGAACGCCGGGACGGCGAGCCGGGGGTGTTCGTCGAGCGCCGCGGCGGGGGCGCCGATGCCTGCGGCGTGCGCGCGCGTATCGGCCAGGACGGCGTCGGCGAACCGGGCCCGGGGACCGTGCAGGGTCGCCGAGGAGGCGGCAAAGACCGCGGCCGCGCGCGGCCCGCACG
>JAJEBT010000107.1 GCA_022822405.1 Alphaproteobacteria bacterium | reverse complement strand
GTGGTTCGCCGCGACGTTGCTCCGCCTGGAGTGAGAGCCAATCCTCCATCTCGTTCCGTGCCTCGGGCTCGAGCCGCCAGCCGAGACGCTCGTAGATGTGGCGCACGACTGCCATCGGATTCTCCACCAGATCGACATAGCTCACGTCGACCCAGCGTTGCTCCAACTCCGGGCGGGACTCCCGGAACCGCATCGCGTTGTTGAGCATTCCACTCATGATGGACAACTGCTCGGCGCCGGCATCAGGTCTCGGACGCGGATCCATGGTAATGGAGCGTATCCGTTCAACAATGCTGTTCCAGGACGCCATGAACTGCGTGGGCTCGCGATGGGTCTGGATGAAGATCGCATCGGGGTAGGTCTCCAGCAGCACCTCCAGTTCCATGAGATGGAAGGACATCTTCTGCAGCCACTGCCTCCTCGCGCCCGGCTCGCGCTGCCGGCGCTGCCAGGTGAAGTTCTGCATGACCTGCCGGTGATGCGCATAGGCATGGCGGGAGCCCGTCTCGGACAGCCAACGGCCATACGCCGGCACGTGGTGCGCGACGAGGAGCACCCAGGTCGCAAAGGCGAGCATGAGGAGCATGAAGTCCTCCTCGGGCTCCTCCACGTCGATGCGGTGCATCTCGGTCAGCGCGGCGACGACCCCCGCCCCCCTCATCAGCTCGTCCACGTAGGCCGGGCGGGGATCGTCGGCAGTGCCCGCCACCGTGGCGTACTGGCCCGAGGCCAGCACCGGCTCCGTCAACTCGTAGCGCCGCAAGGCCCAGAACCGTCTGTCGCGCGACAGCAGGCGATGCAGAAAGGTTGTGCCGGTCCGGTTGATGCCGACGATGAAGACCGGCCGCGCGATCTGCTGCCGCGCGATCTCGGGGTGCAGTTGCCGTTCGCGGACGAGCGCCGCGTTGTTGCGCAGAGTCCGTGTCAGTCCGTAGATGACATGACTGAGCTGTCTCTTGCGCAGCCCCGCTTCGGGCGATTGCAGCGCCTGCACGTGCTGCTCTAGCCCGGCACGCATCCAGGCGGGATAGGTCCGCTCGAAGGGGACCCCCATGCGGTCGGCGTAGACCCTCGCCTGCCCGATGAGGCAATCGAAATCCAGGCGGCCCCGCGGGAGCGGGAAGGGC
This sequence comes from Alphaproteobacteria bacterium, assembly GCA_022822405.1. Lineage (GTDB taxonomy): Bacteria > Pseudomonadota > Alphaproteobacteria > MPNO01 > UBA830 > JAJEBT01. The sequence continues at coordinate 2,883 of JAJEBT010000107.1, read as the reverse complement.
CATTGGTCCCGATGGCGCCTGATCCAGTCGTAGGAGCGCGCGTGCCCGATCAACATGTTCGGCCATTTGATCGGGCGCGGACAGTCCTCTCGAATGGCGCCATCGCTGATCGGCAGCGTGCGGCCGGTCTTGTCCTCGCTGAACCAGTAGGGCGCAAAATGATCGACCAGCACCCACTGCCCATGCATCGGAGAGTTCTCGCCAACCGCCTGGCACGCACGCCTGAAGGCCTGGTAGGAAACGCTTTCCCAATAGAATCCGAAATCGGCAACTTCAAAATCAGCGTACGGCGGTTGCGGATCGCAAAGGTGGTAAATCGTGAAACGCCGGTCAGGGTTCAGAGAGATCGCGACGCAAATCTCACTGACGGTATCGACCGGCTCGGAATTCCCTTGCATGGAAAAACCCTGCGGAGCCTTTCCGACTTGTGTTGCCGCAACAAACAGGCGGGTCCGAAAATCGCTTCCCCGCGTATCCCCGGTGCTGGAGAATCCCATCTGCGGCACGCGAAAAATCGCGGCCGGCACACCGGCCGCCTTCGCGAACAGCACGCATTGCTCGGCCACCAGCTTGCTCCACGGGTACCCGATGGCGCCGAGTGGAAAGGTCTTCTTCATGTCAGCGAGGTCGGGTTGCATCTGATCGTCGATGCGGTTTCGGCTGAACTCCCCCCCGAAATTGCAAAAATACTCAGGGAAAATTCCCAAGGTGGAGACGTAGAAGAGATGCTTGTAGCGGGTACGCAGGCACAACTGGAGCACGGAGCGAAGCCCGAGCGCGTTCACCTCTCGTATATCGGCGTAGGACAAGATGAGGCGCACGTCCGCGGCGAGGTGGTAGACCGCATCGATCCGCCGGGAAAGGTCCTCGAACACGCCTTCGCTCAGACCGAATCGGTCGGTGCAAGTGTCGCCGGGCACCGCGCGGAGGCGCGGCGCAAATTCGTCCTCCCAGATTTCGGCCTGCTCCAGGGAATCGCGTATCCGTTCGATTCCGTGCTCCGCGCTCTCGGCGCGCACCAGGCAGTGCACCGTCAGCCGCTCGTTCTGGCGCAGGAGCTCCCGCAGACAGAATCTCCCCATGAAACCGGTCGCTCCGGTCAGCAGAACTTCTCGAAAGTCGTTTGGCGGTACAGCCTCGGCCGGAGCCTCGCGCGAGACCGTCGAATGGACGAATCGACGCAGCGTATCGACGTCTCTGCGACATTGCGGCGGCAACTCGCCGACAAGCGGCGGCACCGCCGGGTTGGTGGCACGTGGTTCGGCCATGCTGCCTTACCTTAGGTATTCACAATACCGATGCGGAGCCCGCTCTCCCGGCGCAGAACCGCGCTACCGCACGGGCAGAGCGTTGGTGGCGCTCTTTCCGGAACAAGGAGCCGGCGGAAAATGGTCCTCGGGCGGGCTGGCAAATTCGGAGGGTTTGCGGCGAACGCGGCGCCGCGCCATGTGCGGCGCGTCCCTGGTTGGACCCCCGCCCCCCTCGGCTTCCTCCTCCTCGTCGCCTTGCGCTCCAAAAACGATTGCGTGGGCCAGCGACTGGCACGAAGCCGTGGTCATCAGCTCGAGCGCGCTCGCCTGGAAGCTGAACTCGCTCTGAATGAACGCCCCCAGCTCGGCGACGGAGATGGAGTTGAGGCCGAAGCTGGAAAGGGGCTCCTCCAGACCGCCCTCGTCGTGACCGCACAGCTCGGCGACCTTCGCGGCAATCTGGGCCATGACGCCATCGACCGTCAGTTGCTCGTCGGAGCCGACCTTGAATGCGTCCTGATTGCCAATCAGGCGGCCGGTACGCATGTAATCGGCGGACTCGACGCTCCACAGGACGCGCTTGAAGAGCGCGGTGATCAGGTGGTCGCTGTCGCCCATCCTGCGCAGGGCGTAGTCGAGGTTGGCGATGGCGAAGTAGCTGCTCACAGGCGGCATGCCGGCTGCCCGCATCAGGCGCAACACGCCAAGGTTGCGCGCGGCCATGCCGGCGTCGGCCACCGCCGCGAGGTTGTAGGACAAGGCCGGAAGCCCGTGGCGGCGGCGGCAGGCCGCGAGGCCGTCGACAAACGCGTTGGCGGCACTGTAGTTGATCTGCCCCGGGTTGCCGAAGGTCGACGACGTGGACGACACCATGACGAAGTGATCGAGGGCCAGGCCGGCGGTGGCACGGTGGAGATTGAGCGCGCCCCCGGCCTTGGGCGCGAACACCCGGGCGACGGAATCAGCCGTCAGATCCGCCAGCATGCAATCGTCCAGTGTGCCGGCCAGATGGAACACGCCCTTGAGCGGTTTCTTCACGTTGGCGACGCAGCGGCGGACGTCCGCCTCCTCCGCAACGTCGCCCTGCACCAGATCGATCTCGACCCCCTTCCCTATGACCGTCAGGGTCGTGGACTGACGCAGCCAATACTCGGTGCGGCGGCGTTCGGGGTCGCGGTCCATCAGGGTGAGGTGGCGGGCACCGGCTGTCACGAGGTAGGGCAGGAGCCGCTGGCCGAAGCCGCCCAGGCCGCCGGTCACGAGATAGGTTGCCTCGGGGTCCAGCAGCGGCCGCCGGTCGTCGATCGGGAAGTCCGGATGGTGAGACGCCGACGGTGCCTTCAGGACCAGCTTGCCCTGGTGCTGGCCCGAGGTCATGAGGCGGAGCGCCTTTGCGTAGTCGCTGTAAGGGAAGACGGTCACCGGCAACGGCGGTACCACGCCGCGCTCCAGCAGATCGAGGCAGGCCTCGGAAAGCTCGCGCGAGAGCAGCGGATCGTCGACCATCAGGCGGTCGAGGTCGAGGGCGGCGAAGCGCAGGTTCTTGCGGAAGACTCGCAGACCGAGAGCGCTGTCGGCGTAGATGTCGACCTTGCCGATCTCGCAGTGCCAGCCGCCCGGCCGCAAGGCTTCC
>JAJEBT010000117.1 GCA_022822405.1 Alphaproteobacteria bacterium | reverse complement strand
GAGGTCTGCCAGCAATGCCCTCCGCCTTGCCCGAATGTCCTCGGCGTCAGGCACCGTCCCGCATTTCAGCGCCTTCACCATCTTCCCGGCCGTGCCCTCGTTACCGGTTCCGGCCGTGGCGACTGCGGCCCTTGCGACGATCCGTTCGAGATCGTCAGGAACCGGCGGGGTGCGGTCAAGGGCGGCAATCCACTCCTGGATGGCGGCGTCATAAGGGCGGAGCATGTCGCCGCGCGAGAATCGCGGGTGGCCTTCGAAACGGGCCCTGAACTCGAAATGCGTAGAGTCACTGAATTCACGCGTCAGCTTCACGCGAACGTCGGCTTCCGCCCGCGCTCTGGCGATCTTCGTGGCAAGCTCGTCGGCGGCCTCGCGGGACACTCCTTCGGCCTTGCCTGCCGCTGCAAGCGAGTCACGCACCGTCTTGCCGAGCTTGCGGTGAAAATGGTCGTCGTCCCCGGAAGGGGCCGTGCGTTTCGTCAGGGCGCAAGCCAGCTGCAGTTCCATGTCCTCGCGCCGCCCCTGCCGCACCGGAGTCTTGGCTTGCACGACATCCCCGTCCAAGCTGTGGTAGGACGCAGGGCCGGAGTGGTACCTTGCGTGCGGGTTCCTGAATGTCTCGACGGTGACGTAGACCTGCGTCAACGCTCCCTAGCTTCCCTCGGGCTCCCTTTCGAAGGGCCCTTGGAGCGTTCCTCCCGGCCGCCTCGATCTGGTCGAACAGGGCGTCTGCTGAAGGGATCACGCCCATATTCTCCAGGGATCTGGCGAAGGACCAGTTCGACATCATGTGGACGTGATCTCCGAACGGGATGCTGCGCACCCCGTTGTCTTCGAACAGCACGAGCGTCGTGTCATTGTCGGACATCGACGTCCTGATCTCGGTGGCGAACTCGAGGATGGAAAGCTCTCCCGCGTTCTTCCGCTTGAACTGGCGGGCGATCGGTTCGCGGCGATCCTCGGGAACCATGTCAAGCAGCTGGCGGTTCTGTTTCAGGAGCTGCCCGTAGGTGGTTTCGGCGACATGAATCCGGTTCCCGCCGCGTTCCATCCAGTCGGAGAGAACCCTTGCGTCGGTGGCGTCATCCGGACCGTCGGTGACTTCCATCTGAACAACGTCGGTAATGATGATCGGGCACTTGAACCGGTCAATGAGATCCATGCGATCGATCTTGCCGAAGGAGATCAGCGGACCGCTGTCAGGGATGACCATCCGTATCATGGACGTTCCGCGACAAGATCGAGCTGCCGCTTCAGCAGGGGCACCACGTCCTCGACTTCGGCCGCGACCTCCCTTTCCTGCCCGTTGCCGCGCGGCAGCGGAACGCCGCATTCGCACATCACCTCCAGGAGTTCGCGATACCCGGACGCACCGATGCCGTTAATCGCGTCCCGGGACGAGATCTCACCGCGGGAATACGCCTTCAGGTGATCTGCGGTCGTGATCAGCTTTCTCATTCCGGCCCCCCTTGGGTCACGCTCTCGCGGAAAGATCCTGCAGCGTCGTGCTCGCGAGCGTCGGTCAACAGCCGGAATTCGCGCCTTGCAGTTCCCTGTCCTGGAGATCCTTGTCCGGCACCCTGCTGCCCTTGCGGAGCGCGTCTGCCGTCGCGTCGAGCGTCGATGCGAACGGCTCCCGCGACTCGATCAGGGGCTTCAGCCATCCATATGGCTCGGGCGGCTGCATGTCCGTTCCGTCGCGTTGGATCGCGTCGCGGAGGCTGCCGGCCCCGTTCGAGAGGAGACTGGCGGCAGTGTCCGCAAGCCGGCCTGCGCGTTCCGGATCGAGGAAGCTTTCCGGAATGTCGGCCAGTTCCTTTCGCATGAGATCGAGGACAACGGGCAGCCTCGCGATCGCGCGGGCAAGGCTTTTCTTCGTGGCGCCGTCGTACCTGGCGACATGATCTGTCCTCGTCGCGCCGTTCATGCGGCGGAAGTCCTCCGCCAGCGCATCGTGGCCCGCGTTCCGTGCCTGGTCCGCGAGGCGATGCAGGTCATGGCTGTGGCGGGCGTCAAGGCCGTGCCGTCCCATGACCGCCTTGGCCAAATGTTCGGCCGCGTCGGCAGTGCAGGCGACGAATCTGTCGGCTCTTCTGAGACTCTGTTCCCAGCCATCCTGCTGCCCCAAATTGGCCAAGGCGTTCACTGCTACCTCAATCATGTCGATCGACGTCCCTATCGATCTGTCGTAGTTCTCTGTTTCCATGAAAGGCTCCCCCTCGACCGTCGGCCTGGTCCAATCCCCCGCAAGTATCATGCCGTCGATGACGATCCCCCGACCGACATGGCCGATGCAAAGCGCCTTGCGCTCGACGAGCCGCTCCGGGACCGCGATCTCGTTCACGTAGTGGCTGCGCTGGACTCCCGGGACGGAGAACGGCACGCCGGAGGGGATGCTCTCGAGCCGCTCCCCGTCGCCCCTGACGATGAAGGCGACGTCCCAGTCGCTGTCCGAGCGGTGGTTGCCGCGGGCGCGCGACCCGAACAGCACCGCCGCCCTGGCCTCGGGCCAGGCGTCCAGCGCAGCCTGCGCGGCATGGCGGATCTCGGCGAGGGCGG
>JAJEBT010000152.1 GCA_022822405.1 Alphaproteobacteria bacterium | reverse complement strand
ATCCAGAACGTGATGGAGTCGGTCGGCCATCCCTATTTCAGGGAAGCGCTCGCGCGCTTCCTCGATCGACGCGCACGAAGCGACGATCCGGTCGTGCGCCTGCCCTGAAGCGGTACGCGGGAGGTCAGCAGTGCTGGGCATATTCTCACGGCGCGGACGGCCACTCCACATGGGCCGCTTCCCGATGGAGAAGATCCCCCGGGTCGACCGGCCGACGACACTGATCACCGACGGCATAGAACGGGTTCCGAAACGGGCCGGATTCTTCGTGCGCGCCTTTTTCGGCGACCTCGGACCGACAGCCGGCAAGGAGATACGCCGTTTCATCACCAAGAACCCGCTCAACGCCGCGATGGGCCATGTGCACTGGACCCAGGTCCCCACCCACCGGGGCGAGCCCTATGCCGAACCCGCCGAGATTCCCTCCGATCCCGAGGAAATGGCGAAGCACATCAAGGCGCTCTGCCACTTCCTCGATGCTGACATCGTCGGCATCTGCGAGTGCCCGGAATGGGCCTGGTACAGCCACGACATGGACGGCAAGCCCATAGAGGCGAGGCACAAATACGCCATCGTCGTGGTCGTCGACCAGCGCTGGGAGACCCTCGAGGCGTCTTCGGGCGATGACTGGATCTCGGGCGCCCAGAGCTACCGTGCCTATCTCAAGGGCTCGACGATCTCGGTCGTCGTCGCCGACTACATCCGCCGGCTGGGCTACGAGGCGCAGGCGCATTCCAATGCCGACGGCGACGTGCTGCAGATTCCGCTGATGTTGCTGGCCGGGCTTGGCGAAATGAGCCGCATCGGCGAGCTCGTGCTCAACCCGTTCGTCGGGCCGCGCCACAAGACGGCGATAATCACGACCAACCTTCCGATGACGGTCGACAAGCCGATCGACTTCGGGCTGCAGGACTTCTGCGCCAAGTGCATGAAGTGCGCCCGCGAATGTCCGGCCCAGGCCATCCCCTACGGGGAGAAGGTGCTCTACAACGGCTACGAGACCTGGAAGCCCGACGTCGAGAAATGCACCAAGTACCGGGTCACGAACCTCAAGGGCTCCTCCTGCGGCAGGTGCATGAAGATGTGTCCCTGGAACAAGGAAGGGTTGCTGCAGCACCGGCTTGCGATGTGGGCCGCGATTCGTCTCCCCTGGTCGCGCCGGTTCCTGATCTGGCTCGACGACAAGATGGGCTTCGGCCGGCGCAACGTGGCCGGCAAGTGGTGGCTCGACCTGGAGACGGCGAAAAAGCACGGCCGGGCGATGCAAAGCGGCAAGACCAACGCCAGGGACCTCACCCTCGACCGCGACACGTCGGCGGGAAACGACAAGATCGCCGTCTACCCGTTCGAGAAGCTCCCGAAGGCCAGCCAGAAGGAAACGGTCCCGGTCGACCGCAAGGCTGGCATCGCCGACACCAGGGCGGCCGAAGAGGCGCTACGCGGCCTCAAGGACACGGGGCAGCGCCGCTGAAGCCGGCCCCTCGGGCCGTATCCGCGCCCGCTGCTGCTTCCGGCCGATATCGCGGCCGAACGATCATCATGGGCCGGATCCGGGTTCACGCGCCGGCGAGGCACCGCGGCGCGGCCGTGTCCTGCGCCCGGTGCTGGACGGCAGCCGCAGCACGGGCCAGAATGACGTCGCGGCTGCGCGCTGCGTAAGGGGCACGGAAAGAGGGAGCACGATGAGCAACGGCAACAGCTATGACTACGTGATCGTCGGCGCCGGCTCGGCCGGCTGCACGCTTGCCAACCGCCTGACCGAGGATCCGGACACCCGGGTGCTGGTCATCGAGGCCGGCGGCAGCGACCGCCATCCCTACATCACGATCCCTCTCGGCTGGGGCAAGATTCTGTTCGAGCGGCTGTTTGACTGGGGCTATTTCACGGAGCCCGAGGCCCAGTTCGACGGGCGCGAGGTCGAGTGCGCCCGCGGCAAGGTGCTCGGCGGCTCTTCGTCGATCAACGCCATGGGCTATGTGCGCGGCCACCGCGAGGACTATGACCGCTGGAGCCGGAACGGGTGCACGGGCTGGTCCTATGCCGAGTGCCTGCCGTATTTCCGGAAATCGGAGGACTGGGAAGGCGGTGAAGACGACTATCGTGGCTCGGGAGGCCCGCTGACGACGATAGAGAACAAGTATCCCGATCCACTGCTGGCGGCGTGGCTCGCCGCCGGCGAATCGGCCGGATACGGAACCACGACCGACTATAACGGCGCAACCAACGAAGGCCTCGGCACGTTCCAGTCGACCATCCGCAACGGCCGCCGGTGCAGCGCCGCGGTCGCCTATCTGCGCCCGGCGATGAAGCGCGCCAACCTGACCGTGGTGACGCGGGCGCTGGCGCATCGCGTCGTTCTCGAGGGCACCAGGGCGACGGGCGTCGAGTATTCCACCGGAGGCCGCGGCACGACGGTGGCGCGGGCGGAGCGCGAGGTCATCCTCTCGGGCGGAGTCATAAACTCGCCGCAACTGCTGATGCTGTCGGGGATCGGTGACAGCGACCGCCTGAAGGCGCACGGTATCGATACGGTGATCGACTCGAAGGGCGTGGGCCGCAACCTCCAGGACCACCTCTCGGTCGGCGTCGAATACGAGCGCAACGGCGACGGCCCGTTCGTCGGGCTTCTGCGCTACGACCGGATCGCGCTCGCCATGGCCCGCGCGTACTTCTTCGGCACCGGATTCGCCACCGAGATGCCGGGCCCGCTCACGGGTTTCATCCATTCGAAGGACGGACTCGCGCAGCCCGACATTCAGCTGCTCGCGCGCTTCATTCCGCCCGAATCCCAACCCTGGTTCCCCGGCCTCCGGCGCAAGCCGAACGACGCCTTCATGGTGCGGCCGGTCCTGCTGCACCCCAAGAGCGTCGGCGAACTGACGCTGAGATCGGCCAATCCCGCCGATCACATGCAGATCCACCAGAACTTCCTGACCGAACCGGAGGACTGGCAGACGCTCCGCGACGGCATCGGGATCGTGCGGGAGATCGCGCGCCAGAAAACGCTCGATGAATTCCGCGGACGCGAAATCCAGCCGGCGAACGAACCACTCGACGATTTCATCAAACGCACGGCGTGGACTGCGCATCATCCGCTCGGCACCTGCAAGATGGGCCCGGACAGCGACGAAGCGGCTGTTGTCGACCCCGAACTGCGTGTCCGGGGCGCCGAGAACCTTCGCGTGATCGACGGCTCGGTCTTCCCCGACATGGTGGGCGGGAACATCAACGCGCCGATAATCATGTTTGCCGAACGCATGTCGGACATTCTGCGCGGGCGCGAAACGCTGAAGCCCGCCGGAACCGGCGCCCCGGCGGTCGAGAGGAGTGGCACATGACGGAAACGATCGGCATCGAGCAGGTCGACCATGTCGGCATCCGGGTCGCGGACGCCGAGCGCGCGCTGGCCTTCTACGAGGTGTTGGGTTTCAAGGTCGAGAAGCGGGTCACCTTCGATCCGGTGATCATCATCCGCAACACCCAGAACGTCGAGATCAATCTGGTTGTCAATGCCGCACCCGAACATGACGGGAGCAACATCCTCATGGATGTCGACACCAAATACGCAGGCATGACGCATCTCGCGCTCCGGGTATCTTCGGTGGCCGACACCATCAGGCTCCTCAAGGAGAACGGCATCACGATCACCCAGGGGGGCCGGTCATGTTCGGACGCGGAGGCCATGTGTCGGTCTTCGTGAGGGATCCCGACCGCAACGTCATCGAACTACGCGGCCGGGCCGAGGATCTCGACGCGATCGAAGGCCTGGAGCAGTACGAGAACCGGAATTGAGCGCGCGGATCGTGCTCAGCCGCGCCGACGTCCGATCACCACATTCCCGAAACGGTCCACCCGCCCGATCAGTTCCGGCTCGATGAACGTCGTCGCATCAGGCTGCTCCAGTATGGCCGGCCCCGGAATCTCCGCACCCGCCGGCAAGGCAAGCCTGTCGAACACCCGCGCCGGCAGCCAGCCGCCGCCGACATACACGTTCCTACCCTCGCGTTCCGCTGCTTCGAGCGTACCCTCCGGGGATGGCGCCAACAGTGAAAGGTCGATTGGCGGCCGCGTGCCGATGACCGACACCCGCAGATTCATCACCCTCGCCGGGAGGTTGTCGAGCGTCCGCCCGTATTCACGACGGTAGCTCTCCCGGAAGGCGGAGCGAATGCCGTCGATGTCCATGCCGCCAGGAGCGACGGGAACGGCGACGGCATGGGTCTGGCCAACATACATCATGTCGAGCTCAACGACCCGGTCGAGCTTCTCCAGGACGATGCCCGCGGCCTCCAGACGGCGGCAACCTTCTTCCGCCAGCCCGTCGGCCCGCGCAAAAAGTGATGTCGAATCAAGAGAATCTAGCGGGGAGTTGACGGTTTGCACGAAATCATGCCGCATGTCCGCGATGACGCAGCCGAGCGCGCTCGTCACGCCGGGAAAACGCGGAACGAGAGCTCCGGCGAGCCCCACCTCGTCGATCAGCGCACCGGCGTGCAGCGCACCGCCGCCGCCGAACGGCATGGCGGTGAACTTGCGGGGATCGTGCCCGCGCTCGATCGAGACCAGCCGGATGGCGCCCGCCATGCGCGAGTTCGCGACCCGCACGATGGCTTCCGCAGCCGCCATCTCGTCAAGACCCAGCGGTTCTCCGACATGGGACCTCACCGCGGCGCGCGCCGCATCGAGGTCCAGCGCCTCTGTCCCGCCACCGATCGGGCGGCGGGCATTGATCCGCCCAAGGAGCAGGTTCGCGTCCGTGACGGTCGGCCGGCCGTTGCCCCGGCCGTAGCAGGCCGGCCCCGGATCGGCCCCCGCGCTTTCCGGACCAACCTCGAGAATGCCGCCCCGATTGACCCGCGCGATCGAGCCGCCACCGGCGCCGATGGTCGTGATCTCGATCATCGGGGTGCGCACGACCAGCCCGAAATCGATCGATGTCTGGGCCGCCAACGCGCACTCCCCGTCCGCGACGAGCGCAACGTCGAAGCTGGTGCCGCCCATGTCGCAGGTGACAACGTTCGGGATTCCGGCTGCCGCCGCGATCCTGGCGCCGGCAATGACGCCGGCGGCCGGGCCCGACAACGCCGTCCGCACCGGTATCTCCCGTGCCGTCTCGACGCTCATCACGCCGCCGTTCGACTGCACGATAAGGACATCGCCCCCGAAATTCCCGGCATGGAGCGAGGTCCGGAGATCTCCGAGATAATCCCCGATGACCGGCCGCAGGGCCGCGTTCAGCGCCGTCGTGGAAACCCGCTCGAACTCGCGTAACTCGGGAAGAATGCGGCTGGAAATCGTGATGTGGTCATTCGGCCACACGGTGCGGGCGGCCTCGAGCGCAGCCTCCTCGTTGGCCGGGTTCGCGTAGGAGTTGATGAACATTATCGCCAGCGACTCGTCACCGGCATCGAGCAGTTCCTGCGCCATCGCACGGACCGAATCGGGATCGACGGCGATACGGATCGAACCGTCGGCCAGCGTGCGCTCGGCAACCTCCCGCCGGTGCCGGCGCGGGATGACCGGCAGGTAGGAGCCCCTCAGTCCCCAAATCTCGGGACGGTCGCGACGGCGCATTTCCAGCACGTCGCGAAAACCTGCGGTCGTGATCAGGCCGGTCGGCGCGCCCTTGCGCTGGAGGAGCGCGTTGGTGCCGACCGTGGTGCCGTGCACGACCGTCGCAAGGGCCGAGAGCCCGCCGGCCTCCTCGAGCCCGCGCATGAAACCCCGCGACTGGTCGTCGGGGGTCGACCGCACCTTCGCAACACGATACCGCCCGGAGTCCTCGTCAAGCCAGAAGACGTCGGTGAAGGTCCCGCCGACATCGACGCCCGCGACCGCCCCGGTCATGGGGCCTTCATCGCACGACGGCGCGAGTTCGTGGCCGGAACATCGACGTTTCCGTGCCTGTCGACAACGACGCCGTAGAACTCCCCGGCCCCGGCAACACTCACGAGACCTTCGCGGACGTCCGCGGCAACCTCGCCGGCGTCCCGCTCCGAGGCCGGCCCGAACCCGCCGCCGCCCGGGGATTCGATGCGGATCCGGTCCCCTGCCCCGAGCCGTATGCCGACGGCCTTCGACGTCATCGCCGGCGCATGCATCTTACCGCCCTGGGTGTAGGTCACGACATCCATGGCGCCATCGCCGCCGCCGGCGATACCCTTCGGGGGGAACCGCCCGCGCTCCCCGAACACGAACCCGGTCGCCCGGTCGGCCAGCAGTTCGATCTCGTAGATTGCCCCGAAGCCGCCCCGGTTCCGGCCCGGCCCCGCCGAATCGGGACGCAGCCCCCACTCCGTGAACATCACCGGCTGCGCCGCCTCGAGGATTTCCGCGGGCGGAATCGTGGCCATCGAGATCGAGCCGTTGCCGTGCGTGAGTCCGTCGCCGTCCGAATGCGCACCAAGGCCGCCGCCGAAGAACGAGAAGAACACCCACGGACGCGCTTCGCCGGGGTGGCGGCCGTTGATCGAAACCGCGTTTATGGTGCCGAAACCGTTGGCCGGCGCGATCTTCGGATCGGCTTCGGCGAAGGCAGCGAACACGATGTCGATCAGCCGCAGGATGGTTTCCGTGTAGCCACCGACGGGGCGTGGCGCGACCGCGGACAGCAGCTTGCCCGGCGGGATTTCGAACGTGATCGGTTCTAGCACCCCGCCATTGGCAGGTACGTCGCGGAACACGTGCTTGAGCGCAACATAGGTCGCGGCGATGGCCGTCGTCTCGGAGATGTTCACCGGCCCCGAACAGGACCCCGCCGATCGCGAGAAATCGAAGACCAGGCGGTCGCCGGCGATGGTCAGGTCGAGCGCCACCCGGAGGGGCTCGTCTTCTATGCCGTCATTGTCGAGGAAGTCCTCGGCCGAATACACGCCATCGGGCAGATCGGAGATCAGGCTCCGCATCTGCTGCGCCGAGCGGCGCTTGAGTTCGGCGAAGACGCGGTCGACAGTCTCGTCGCCGTACTCGTCGAGCAGATCCCCGAGACGCCGCGCGCCGAGATCGAGGGAATTCAGCTGGCCCATCAGATCACCGTAGGAGCTCCCCGGGAGGCGGCTGTTGGCGGTAACGACGTCCACGATGTCATCGCGCAGAACACCGCCCTCGGCAAGCCTGACCGGAGGGAGCACGAACCCTTCCTGGAAGCAGTCGGTGGCGGACGGGTTGTAGTTGCCGGGGACGCCGCCGCCGACATCGTGCCAGTGCGCCACCGACGCGAGCCAGCAGAACAGCCGGCCGCCGCGGAAATAGGGGCGCACGATCTTGAAGTCGGAAAGGTGGGTGCCGCCGACATAGGGATCGTTGAAGATCCAGAGATCGCCGTCGCGTATCTCGCCTGCGTCCTTCGCCCGCGCGATGGCGGCCTTGACGGCAAACGACATGACGCCCACGAAGATGGGCAAGCCCTCCTTGCCCTGGATGAGCGTGTCCCCGGTCCCGGCCTCGTAGATGCCGTGCGACGCGTCCCGCGCCTCGGCAATGACCGGGCTGAAGGCTGCCCTGAACAGCGCGGCGTCCATCTCGTCCGAGATCTGTTCAAGACGCCCCTTGATGACGGCGAGCGTGACCGGATCAACGTTCATGGCATCGTCACTGACCGTCCTCGGCCGCCGCCCGTCTTCAGGCGCCCGTGCGGGCGGCCGCATGCCGAGCCGCCCGGTAGCCGAAGACAAAGGCCGGCCCAAGCGTGATTCCGGGTCCCGGGTAATTGCCGCTCATCATCGACGACATGTCGTTGCCGCAGGCGTAGAGGCCGGGGATCGCGAGGCCCTCCGCGTCGAGCACCTCGCCGTCCGGCGTCGTCGCAAGGCCGATGCTGCAGCCGATCTCGGCCGGCCATACCGCCACCGCAACATAGGGTGGACTCGCGATGGGGCCGAGGCATGGGTTGGGCGCGTGGCCGGAATCGCCGTTGAAGCGGTTGAACGCGTCGTCGCCCTTGCCGAAGTCGGGATCCGACCCGTCCTTGGCGAAGCGGTTGTGGCGCGTCACGGTGTCCGCGAGCCCGGCACCGTCGACACCGATTGCTGCGGCAAGACCGTCGAGAGTCGGGGACAGCGTGATGTAACCGCTGTCGGCGAACGGTCGGAGGTTTCGCGTCCCCGGATGGATGGCGCCGAGCCCGTAGCTCCGCACGAAGGCCGCATCACAGACCAGCCAGGCGGGCATGGTGTCGATGATCTCGTGCGAACGGTACATGGCCTCCACGAAATCATGGTAGGACACCGCCTCGTTGACGAACCGCCGTCCCGCCGAGTTGACGGCGATCAGCCCGGGCTTGGCGCGGTCCAGCGAAAGGTGCGGAAACAGTCCCTCGCTGCCATCGGACCTTCTTGTCACCGACACCGGCGACCAGAACGAACTCGACCCGTGCCCGTCCGTGCGGATATGCCCGCCGACAGCGGTCGCCATGCCGAGCCCGTCGCCCGTACATTCGCCGACGGCCATGGATCTCGGCCGCGCCGCTTCGGGCATGAACATCTCGCGAAATTTCTCGCTGCGCGCGAAACCGCCAGTCGCGAGAACGACGCCCTTTCTCGCACGGATGCGGGACCTGCAATTTCCATCCTCGATCACGACACCGGCGACGCTCCCGTCTTCGCGGACGAGGTCGACGACGGCGGTCTCGAACAGCACCGGCACGTTGCGCTTGCGGAGGCTGTAATAGAGGCGCCCGACGAGGGCGTTTCCCATCGTCAACCGGGTGCCGCGGCGGTAGCGCAGGCGGTCAAGAACATAGCGGGCGAGGAGACGCGCCGCGTGAACAAGGCCGCCCGGCGTCCGGTAACGTTTGACCAGCAGCCCGATGTCCTCCTTGCTGACCATCATGCCGCCCAACAGCATGAACTCCTCGATCGGTGGCCGCACGCGTTCGAACTCGGCGCCGAGCAGCCGCCCGTCGAACAGTTCGGGCACTATCGCCCGGCCGTCAACCGCAGCGCCTGGCTGGTTGTTGCGGTAGTCGGGATGGGTACCGCAAGCGACGAAACGCAGCTCGGAATGCTCCGTGAAGTAGTCGATGATTCCGGGCCCGTCCCTGAAATAGGCCTCGCGCAGCGCGGCAACATCGTCGCCGGGCCGGCCGGCGACGGCTTCGAGATACCGCGCGCCGTCAGCAGCCGAGTCCGTAAAGCCGGCTTCGCGTCCCTGGCTGTTGGCGGGAATCCAGAGCGTGCCCGCCGACGTCGCGCCGGTACCGCCGGTCTGTGCCGACTTCTCGCAGACGAGAACAGCGAGGCCCTCGATCGCGCCGGCGAGCGCCGCGGCCATGCCGGCCGGTCCGGCGCCGGCCACCACGAGGTCGGCCTCACGATCCCATCCGGCCGTCCCGCCGTCTCTGTCCGGTGTTCCCGTCACTGGTGCCTCCCGTCCGCCTATTCACCCATCTGCATCAGCTGTCCCCGGCGGCGGGCCAGGCTGAACGCGAAGAGGAACGCGCCGATCCCGACGGCGAGGAAGACGACGTTGAGCCCCACCGACCAGGCGAACCTGTCGAGCAGGAACACGCCGTCGATGGCGGCCGCCCGCATGCCCTCGAATACATGCGCCGACGGCAGTGCCAGCGCAACCGGCTGCAGCCAATCCGGCAGGGTCGCGATCGGATAGTAGATGCCGCTGAGCGGGGCGACGGCGAATATTGCGGCCCAGGCAAGGCTCTCGGCTCCGAGCCCGAAGCGCAGGATCAGCCCCGACACCGCGAGCCCGACGGCAGATCCGAAGATCAGGAGGTTCACAAAGAACGCGATGAGGGCGAAGCCCATGTCGAAGATCGAGTAGTGATAGAGCGGTATGGCAAGCAGCGCCGCCGGAACCACGCCGATCACCGTCCGGATGCCGCTGATGACGAGCAGGGACACGGCCCATTCGTAGGGCCGTAGCGGGCTCGCGAAGAGTTGGCCGAGATTGCGGGACCACATCTCCTCGAGAAACGAGATGGTCACGCCGATGTTCGACCGGAACATGATATCCCAGAGCAGCACCGCGCCGATCAAGATGCCGCCGGCGCGCATGAACCATTCGGAGTGGTCGGCGAGGAACTGGGACATGAAGCCCCAGATGAGCATCTGCATGGTCGGCCAATAGCCGAGTTCTACGATGCGTGGCCAGGAGCCACGCAGCAGGTAGAAATAGCGTAGCGCCATAGCGACGATGCGTGCGGGCGAAAACAAACGGCCGGGGGGACCGGCTAGGAGCGGGATCATGAAGCGGTTGCCGCGGCGCCCGCATTGCGGTCCCGTGCAATGTCGAGAAACACGTCTTCGAGATTTGCCCGCCCGTATCGGGCGAGAAGCGCTGTCGGCGTGTTGTGATCGACGATGCGCCCCGCCTTCATCATCAGCACGTCGTCACACATGCGTTCGACCTCGACCATGTTGTGCGATGCAAGCAGGATGGTGCCTCCATGCCGCTTGCGAAAATCGCCCAGATAGCCGCGCACCCAGTCCGCGGCGTCGGGGTCAAGCGACGCCGTGGGCTCGTCGAGCAACAGCAGCCGCGGCTCGTTGAGGAGCGACTTGGCGAGCGACACGCGGGTCTTCTGGCCCGACGACAGTTCGCCGAACGGCCGTTCCATGAAGTCGCCGATGGCGAGGTCGTCCGCCAGTTCCGTTACCCGCCGGGCTGGCCGCGGAAGGCCATAGAGCCGGGCATAGACGAGAAGGTTCTCGCGACTCGTCAGGCGCTTGGGCAGGTCGACGTAGGGCGATGAGAAATTGATCTGCGAGAGGATCCTGTAGCGGTCCTTCCACATGTCGACGCCGAGCACGCTGACGAATCCGGACGTCGGCGTCAGCAGCCCGAGCAGCATCGAGATCGTCGTGGTCTTGCCCGCGCCGTTACCGCCGAGGAGCCCCACCACGCTGCCTTCGGGAACCTCGAAACTCACGCCGTCGACCGCGACGATTTCACCGAAGTGCTTCGTGAGCTTCTCGACCTTGATTGCGGGCTCGGGCATGTCGGAAATGAGGATCACATCCATCGGGGGGCCGCCGCGGACCCGCAGCGCGCCGAAATAGTACGCCGAGCGTCCCCGGGCGGCAACCGCTGTCCGCGATCTTTCAGAACCGCCGGTGCGCGGAAAGCAAGGAGGCGCCGGTGGCGTGCCGGGTTCGGAGAGCTTCCAGGCGGCTGTTTCCGAAGCATTCCGATCCGGCTAGATTGCGATCATGTACACGCTGCATCACCTGCCGCTGTCCGCGCCCTGCCGCAAAATCCGGATCGTCCTCGGGGAGAAGGCTCTGGACTTCGAACTTCGCCCGCAGGGCCTTTCGAGACGGGATTCGGAAGGCTTTGCCGGGACTCCGGTCGGCGATGTGCCGATTCTCACGGACGACGAGGGAATGACCTTGTCGGATGCCGCAGCGATCGCCGAATATCTGGATGAGGAGCACCCCGTTCCCGCGCTCTATCCGGGCACGGCGACGGCGCGCGCCGAGATCCGGCGGTTGATCGGCTGGTTCGCCGGCAGTTTCAACGAGGAGGTCACCCGTTGCCTGGTCGGTGAGAAGGTTCTCAAGCACCAGCTCGGCCAGGGATCTCCGGATTCGCGGTCGATCCACAGCGGCCATGAGAACATCCACCGCCATCTGGAATACGCCACGTCGCTGCTCGACCGAAGAAAATGGCTGGCAGGTGAGGTGTTCTCGGCCTCGGACATCGCTGCAAGCGCGCACCTGTCCTGCCTCGACTATCTCGACGACGTTCCATGGGCCGATTACCCTGTGGTCAAGGAGTGGTACGCACGCATCAAGTCACGCCCGTCGTTCCGGGCGATCCTGGCGGACCGCTTGCCGGGCCAGCCGCCGCCCCCCCACTACACCGATCTCGATTTCTGAAACGCCGACCCCGAGCCGACGGCGGCTCCTGAGCAAGCTCGCGATCGCTACCACGGCTTCTTCAGCGCCGCTTCAGCGCGCGGTCAGGAGCAAACGCTGCCTCCGGTATGGGCGATCGTCCGAATCCGGCGGAGCGCAGATCGTGTCGCAATCCGCATGTGGGTCGATGTCGAAATCGAAGGCGGAATGCGCTTCTTTTATCGAGGTCGCCTTGGCTTCACGGTGTCTCCCTTCTCGTCCGGCCGAGGATCCTTCTGCCACTGCCGGGCCTTGCCAAAATCATCATTCCAAGATGTCCAGCCGTTCGATCGAATAGCTCGCGAAGGTATCCGTTGCGATTACATGTTCCGTTGCGGTGAAGGTGGGATAACCCGACCGGTCGTGATAGATGGCTTCGACTTCGATTTTCGGGTGGCCAACGGCCCCAGCAATTTTGACGAAAAGGTCCTCGACTGTCGGAATCCAGCGTAGGTCGTCCGGTGGGACAGGCCGTCCGCTCTCGATGTAGGTCGCCTTCACGACCTTTCCCTGTCGAACGTCGACGACGAGCGGCCCCCCCTGTACCAGCTCGCAATAGCAGACCGCCTTCAGCCAGAAACGATAATCCGCGATTCCCTGCGCCTTCCACTTCTTGTAGTTCGATGCCAGCTCTCGATTTTCAGTCGTCAATAGCAGGCCCATGAGCAACGATCGGAAGTCCGACGACATCTCCACGTTGTCGGGGTTCTTTCCCGGCTCCTGCTCCATCCGCTCGCCCTCGGCGTCTGCGCCGGGGAACTCCGGGACTTTCCCGACCGGGTGGGCGAGCAAAGGCGGGGCGAACTCGCGCTCCGACTTCCCGGCCGGATCCGTATCCCCAGGTGCTCCTTTCTTGTTGAAGCGCATCAGCCCGGCTAATTTGTCGGGATTCTCGAGCAGCGCCAGCACCTCAGGGTCGGCACGGCGCGCGAGAGGTTCCGTGCTCGTCACCACCTTGTCCGGCTCCGGGACCAGGAAGTTCTCGTAACCGATGCCGCCGGCAACGATCAGGACAGCGGCGACGCCGACAAACGCCAGGCAGGATCGGGACAGGGGCATCGGCAGTCTCCTCAGCCAGGATGCGAAGCATTCATACTCCTTCCGACGCACCCCGCGCCGGCTTCCTTGGCGGTGACTGTCGAACGCGGTCATCGCCGCGCCGCACGCCCGTTCGCGGTCCCCATGCACGGGCCGCGGCGTGTCGGCGCCGAGCGCCTTCCCCAGCCTGTCGAGTTCGTCGTTCACGGTCTCACCTCGCTGTCGGCCGGCGGCCCGGGAAAGAGCTTCCATCCCCGCCAGCGTCCTGTCTCAGTGGGCACCGTCAAAAGGTCTGTTCGTAGGATTACGTTTCAGAGGCTGATTCAGGCAGGGTGCGGAATCTATGCAGATCGGCGCCGATTGAGGGTACGATAAGCAGTCGGTCTTGAGACTGAGAAGAGTTCGGACAGATCGCTGATGGAATACTCGCCCGCCGCATGCATGCGACGGAGTTCCCGCTGTTGTGTCAACAGCCGGAGCTGGTTGCCACGCATGGCGCGGTTGCGGAGGTACGGTCGGCGAAGAGGTCGAGTTGGCGCTCCATGACGCGGTTTTCCATCTCGTCTCTGGCGCAGTAGACCGTCTCGTAGACGGTCCGCCGGTCGATGACGGTCGGGCTCAGCGAGGTGACGACGACGCACGGGTTGATGCCGCGCGGCACCCACCTCGCCTTAGCAATCCGTCGTTCAGTCGCCTTCCGCGGTCGCCGGCGCGGCATCGGGATTCCATTGCCCCCGGCGCATGCGGGTAACCACGCGCTCGCGAAACAGGCCGGCCCTGTTGAACGGTTCCGCCGCCGCGAACGCGTCGGCCTCGGCGCGCGACCGGACGTTGATGATCAGGAGGCTGCCGGTCCGGGCATCGCTGTCGTCGGCAAGAGTCGCCCCGCCGAGCACGAGGATATCTCTGTAGCGCTCGAGATAGGCGAAATGCGCCTCGCGGTTTTCGGCGCGTATGCGGTCGGCGTCAGGCCCGTCAACGCCATATATAGCGTAGAGCATTCCGTCTACCCTTGGGCCGGGAAGACCCCCTTCTCTGAGGGGATCTTCCCGGTCGCCGGCGTCAGGCGCCGGCAGCACGCATGATCTTGAGAATTTCCGTCGCCGGAATGCCCTGCTTCTCCCATTCAGCGATAACTTCCTGTTCGAGCTTGGCGAGCATCCCCAGCGCCTTGCGAACTTCGGCGTCCGGCAGCTTGATGAGGCTGTGCGCCTTCGATCCGGCGAGGAACTTCATGCCCTTGGCATGCTCCTCGTCATAGATCCGGCCGCCGACTTTGCCCCAGTTCGTCCCCACGGACTTGGTGACGATGTCTTTGTGGGCGGGCGACAGTTCGTTCCAGCTGTCCCGGTTCATCACGATGAACATCGGCGACGAGCCGAACGGAACGCCATGAGCGAAATGCCGCGTGACCTCCTTGATCTTGAAGGTGTGCAGCACGGTCGGAGAGACCAGAACCCCGTCCACGGTGCCGCGGGCAAGGGCGTTGTAAAGCTTGGTGATCGGCATCGGCACGGGAACAGCGCCCAGCGCCTTGATCGAGCGCGCCGACATCTGCGACGGCGTACGCAGCTTCAGGCCCTTGAGGTCGGCCACCGTCTTGATCGGCTTGTTCTTGGTCATGATGATCGGCGGATCGATGGTCCAGAGCGCCAGCACCTTCACCCTAGAATATTCCTTGCGGAGCGCTTCGGATTTCGCGTAGGCAGCGTTCAGCGCGCTGGTACCATGCTTGGCGCTCGTCATGATATTCGCAAGTTCGACGAGCGTGGTCGCGCGGAACTGTTTCGACGTGTATCCCTGCAGCCCGAACGAGGCATCGGCAACGCGATCAAGCGCGCGCTTGAACTGCTTGGCCGGGCCCTTGCCCAGCTTGCCGGCAACGAAGATCTTCACTTGCAGGCCGGCCTTCTGGGCGTTTATGCCGTCAGCCCACGGCGCCAGCATGCGTGCGTTGATCGGGTGCTTCGGCCCGGGAAAGAACGCCACCTTGAGGTCGGCGGCAACTGCGAGCGATGGGCCGGCAAGGACAAGAAACGCGGCGATCATCGAAGTCATGAGTCTAGTCATCGGGCATCCCCTTGATTGAAACGGCGGGACGGATCGGAGGCCTGCAGCGCACCGCGTCCGGCGAAAGTTTGCTATGCGCCTGCAGGACTGTCAATGCCGGCTCCAGAACGGTGACAGTGATGCAATCTGGTGCGGAGATACGGAAGCCAAGCGCATTGAGGTTCGCGCCGCCTCGGACCGGTCTTCTTGAACGCGATTTCCCGCGCCAAGCGAGCCATGGAGCGGAGGCAGCAGCCTATCCCGCACCGGATGGACCGCACGGGATCGCGACGGGACGGAATTCGCAGAAGTCAAAACTCCGAGTCACGCCGATGTCTGGCGCCGTCGCTGACACCTATCTACCCGCAATGATGTGTCGCAAGCTCCTCTTCCATGACGGGACTTGCATCAGGCCGGTGCTCGGGGGCCTCAGTCAAACGATTCGATCATGGTGTCGGGCAGGAACAGCGCGATCTCGGGAAAGGCGAGGAGTATCAGGAGGCAGACCATCATCGCGATCCAGAACGGCACGATGCCGGCAAAGATCTCCCGCAGCGGCACATCCTCGGCGATCCCCTTCACGACAAAGACGTTCACGCCAACCGGCGGGCTGATCAGGCCCATCTCAATGACGATGACGACAACCACGCCGAACCAGATCGAGTCGTATCCGAGTTCAACGATCAGCGGGTGCACGATCGGCAGCGTGAGCACCAGCATGGCGAAACCCTCGAGAAAAGTCCCGAGAACAACATAGGCCGCCATGATGATCAGCATGATGACGGTGCGCGGCAACTCGGCGCCGATCAGAAGGGCTGCGAGGTCGGACGGAATCTCGGTCAGCGCCATGAACGGGTTGAAGATGTGCGCCCCGATCAGGATGAAGAAGGCCAGTCCCGTCGTGCGGACCGTCTGCAGGAGCACCTTCGACATCGATTCGCCGGTGACCCGCCGACGGGTCAGCGCCAGCAGGAAGGCCAGCATCGCTCCGACGGCGGCCGCCTCGGTCGGCGTGAAGATGCCGGTGTAGATCCCCCCGATGGTGATCAGCACGATCACGATCATAGGTCCGGCCTGGGCGATGGACGCGGCCCGCTCGCGATAGTTCGAACGCGGCCCGGCCGGACCGAGTTCCGGATTGAGGCGCGTCATGATCGCAATCTGGATCATGAACAGCACGGTCAGGAGCAGGCCGGGCAGCACGCCCGCGAGGAACAGCCGTCCAATCGACTCCTCCACGAGGATCGCATAGATGATGAAGCCGGTGCTCGGCGGGATCAGGATGCCGAGGGTGCCGCCGGCCGCGATCGCGCCGGTGGCGAGACGGTTGGAGTACTTGTAGCGCCGCATCTCGGGAAGCGAAACGCGCCCCATGGTCACGGCCGAGGCGAC
Organism: Alphaproteobacteria bacterium; assembly: GCA_022822405.1. GTDB lineage: Bacteria > Pseudomonadota > Alphaproteobacteria > MPNO01 > UBA830 > JAJEBT01. The sequence continues at coordinate 56,977 of JAJEBT010000152.1, read as the reverse complement.
CGAAGACCCTGACAGGGCCGCGAAGCCGGCGCAGGCAGCAATCGTCGCCGAGGCAAGACCGCCGCGCCAGTGGCCGAGGCAAGAATAGGCGGCCGTGTAGAGGTCACGGCTCATGCCGGAGATCGAAGCGAAGTTCCCCATGAGGATGAACAGGGGAATGACGATGAACTCGTAGTTGGAAACGATGACCCACGCCTCGTCAGCGAGCGTCGACATCGCCGCGCTCCAGCTGTTGAGCACCCAGATGCCGATGATCCCGAGCAGCGTCATCACGACCGCCACCGGCATGCGCATGCCGAGCAGCACGAACAGCGCCAGAAGGCCGATAATTCCTGTCCAGGTGGGACTCAAGGCGTGGCGCTCACGGAGAAGGTGCGTTGGGCAGGCCGCGCCACGCCCTCCTCGCCATCACGGCGAAAGTCAGCGCGAACACCGCCGATCCGAAGATCATGATGCCAATGAACGGGGAATGCGGGACCTCGATGAGTTCCGTCGCCTCGCCGATTTCCATGGCGTCGACAAGCAGCACGATGCACCGCCAGGTCAGCATGCCGAGGAGGACAGCGGATAACAGCCGCACGACGACATCCGTCCAGCGGGTGAGGCCGGGGCGTCCGAGCGCCGAAATCACGTCGACCGCGATATGCCCGCCCGTCCAGCCGCAATAGGCGAAGCCGAGGAAGGCGACTGGCACGAGGCTGACCGACGCGAGGTCGGTGCCGCCGAGCGGAGGAGCGTTGAAGACCCTGCGCATCAGCACCGAATAACAGACCAGCAGCATCAGCCACATGAGGCTGGCCCCGGCCACGAGCGCCATTGCCCGTACCGTCCGATCGAGCACCTTCTCGCCGCCAGTAAACTCGACGACTTCGGTCTCGGTCTCCATTGCCGCCTCCCCTGTCGCCGCGCCCTGCTCCGGCTCACGCAGGCACGCCCCGTGGCAAGAACTCCGGTGCCGCGCCGCCGTCCGCGGCGTTGTCCGCAAGCGGCGGCGCGGCACCGGTTCCGGAAATGGCGCACCCGACAGGATTCGAACCTGTGACCTCTGGCTTCGGAGGCCAGCGCTCTATCCAACTGAGCTACGGGTGCCTTGAACCCCTGTGCCGCCCTTCCGGGACGCGCCAAACATAGAGCCCGACAGCCGCGGCAGCAAGCGGCGCCTTCGCGGTGCGTCGGGCGCCGCCACCGCCGAGTATCAAGCTGACTGCCGGAACGCGCCGGACAGCCCCGCCCGAAAAGGCCGCGCGTCCTGTACGGTCCGGCTCACGCGAACCGCTGCGCGTCTCACTTCCCCTGCCATACGCGGTCGGCGCCGGAAGGCAGGGGAAGGCGACGATCCGCGATCCACGCCGCGATATCGTCATGCACGGTCTTCGCTTCAAGGTCCCGGAGTAGCATGTGCCAGCCGGACTTGTAGATCGCCGTCCGGTGACCGGCTTCCGGGGGAAGGGCGGCCACTGCATCGCGAAACGGCCTTGATAGCACCAGTTCGTCCCGCGACCCGTAGAGCAGCAGCGCAGGAATGTGGAGGCGCTCCGCAGCCGCCTGCGCCGCGTCCATCGCTTGCACCAGCCCCTCGACAGTGGCGATCCGGGTCTGCTTGATCACCAGCGGATCCTGTCCGAGCTGGCGCAGCATCCCGGCATTGTCGGAGGCGCGGATGCTCAGCCCCTCGGCGGTGACCGGAAACCACGGGACCGTGCACGACGCGAACCACAGCAAACCCCGAAGCACCGGCCCGAGGTAGTGCGGACCGCCGACAGCGGGCGCCACCAGGATCAGCCCGTCGGCCTCGAGGAGTCCTGTCGCGGTCGCGATCATGGCAACAGCCCCACCCATGCTCTCGCCAAGGACATGGACCGGCACGCCGGGATGGCGGTCGCGCACGAGCGAGACAGCGGTGGCGGCATCTGCTGCCAGGACATCGTGGCCCGCCCAGAGTCCGCGCTGCGGACCGCGGCCGAAACCGCGCTGGTCGTAGGCGTAGGTCGCGATACCCTGCGACATCCAGTATGACGCGGGATCCTCGAAGGCCTTCGAATAGTCGTTGAAGCCGTGGAGCGCGACGATGACGGCGCGCGGCCGGCCTTCAGGCATCCAGCGGCGCAGCGGCAGGACAGCGCCATCGCCGGCAAGGATGCGATCGTCTGTCATCCGCGGCGCTGCAAGCGGCGGCGGCGGGACGGCCTGCGGCGCGGCGCAGCCGGCCAGGACCGCGAGGACGAGCAGCAGCCCTGCCGCGGCCCCGCGCCGTTGGCGGGCCGGGACGCCATCACGCGCCGAAGCCCGCCAGCCGCCGCCACAGGCCAAGATCATGCCGCCGTCGCCGCGGCAGCGTCTTTTGCCGGCCCGCGGAATCGGTTATCCTCACCGCCGCATGACGATGCGGGCGGTGGCACAGCGCGGACGAAGGCACGCGCCGTCGGCTTCCGGCAAGGGGATTTACGGGGAACAACGGGATCATGGCGACAGCATTCATCCCTCTGGAGACCGTCGAGACCGCGGCCCGGAGGGTCGCCTGCGACGGCGACGGCGTGCTCGGGCATCCGAGGATCTTCCTTACGCTGGAGGATGGCGAGATCGAGTGCCCGTATTGCGGCCGCAGGTTCGTCTACGTACCGGCCCCTGACAGTTCCGCCGACAGCTAGCGGCGGCCGGCGCCAGCGCCCGGCGCCGAACCGGAGCCGCCATCAGCGCGGCGCCAGCACCATCACCATCTGGCGGCCTTCGATCTTGGGGAACTGCTCGATCTTGACGCGCCCGTCGAGATCCTCCCGCACCCGGTCGAGCACCCTCGCGCCGATGTCCTGGTGCACCATTTCGCGGCCGCGGAAGCGCATGGTGACCTTCACCTTGTCGCCCTCGTCGAGAAATTTCTTCATCGACCGCATCTTGATCTCGTAGTCGTGGGTATCGATCCCGGGGCGAAGCTTCACTTCCTTGACGTCAATCGTCTTTTGCTTCTTCCGGGCCTCGTTCCGTTTTTTCTGCTCGTCATACTTGAATTTGCCGTAATCCATGATCTTGCAGACCGGCGGTTCGGCATTGACGGCAACGATGACCAGATCCAGCCCGCTGTTGGCGGCTTGTTCGAGCGCTGCTTCGCGGGAAACGACACCTACCTGTTCGCCGGCGGCATCTATGAGGCGCACCTCCGGCGCCTGGATCGAGTCGTTCACGAGCCGGTCGTCCCTCACGGGCGGCTCGGTCAGGGGGGGTCGTGCGATCGATTTTCTCCTTGAATAGTCAACTGTCGGCCAGTGCGGCGGACACGAAGCGGTTTCGCCGTATCATAGCGCCGGACTGCTGCCCTCGTCCACAAGTCTAGCGACGGCATCTTCCAAGGCAAGCACCTCCTGCTTGCCGCCGGCAAGCGTCCGCCAGGCGACGGTGCCCGCGTCGGCCTCGCGCCGGCCGACGACCAGCATGACGGGGACCTTGGCGACGCTGTGCTCGCGCACCTTGAAATTGATCTTCTCGTTGCGGATGTCGGACCGCGCGCGCATACCGGCGTCGCGGAGCGCCCGCACGACTTCGCCCGCCCAGCCTTCGGCGTCGGAGGTGATGGTGGCGACGACGACCTGCACGGGTGCGAGCCACATGGGAAGGCGCCCGGCATAGTGCTCGATCAGGATGCCGATGAAGCGCTCGAACGAGCCGAGGATGGCGCGGTGCAGCATGACCGGCCGGCGCTTCTCGCCGGCTTCGCTGACATAGGACGCGTCGAGCCGCTCCGGCAGCACGAAATCGACCTGGAGGGTTCCGCACTGCCAGTCCCGCCCAATGGCGTCGCGGAGCACGAACTCGAGCTTGGGTCCGTAGAACGCGCCCTCGCCCGGGTTCAGCGTGTAGGCGAGCCCGGCCGTTTCGACGGCTTCGAGGAGCGCCGCCTCGGCACGGTCCCATACCTCGTCCTCGCCGGCGCGCACCGGCGGACGGTCAGCGAACTTCACTGTGACGTCGGTGAATCCGCAATCGCCATAGACACTCATCAGCAGATCGCAGAACGCAGCGGTCTCGCTGGTGATCTGATCTTCGGTGCAGAAGATGTGCGCGTCGTCCTGGGTGAACGCGCGCACCCGCATCAGGCCGTGGAGCGCGCCCGACGGCTCGTTGCGGTGACAGGAACCGAACTCCGCCATGCGGAACGGAAGGTCGCGGTAGCTGGTGATGCCCTGGCGGAAGATCTGGACATGGCCCGGGCAGTTCATCGGCTTCAGCGCAAGCACGCGGCCGTCTTCGGATTCGGCGGTGAACATGTGCTCACGGAACTTCTCCCAGTGCCCCGAATCCTCCCATAGTGCACGGTCGATCAGCTGCGGCGTCTTCACCTCCTGATAGCCGGCGTCGGCGAGACGACGGCGGATGTAGGTCTCGAGCGTGCGGTAGAGCATCCAGCCCTTGGGATGCCAGAAGACGCTGCCTGCGGCTTCCTCCTGGAAGTGGAACAGCCCGAGTTCACGCCCGAGCCGGCGGTGGTCGCGACGCTCCGCCTCCTCGAGGCGGTGAAGGTGTGCCTTCAACTCCTTCTCGTCGCGCCACGCGGTGCCGTAGATGCGCTGCAGCATCTCGTTTCGCGAATCCCCGCGCCAGTAGGCGCCGGCGACCTTGAGGAGCTTGAAGCCGCTGCCGACATGCCCGGTCGACGGCAAATGGGGGCCGCGGCAGAGGTCGAGCCAGTCGCCCTGGCGATAGACCGAGATCGGCTCGTCCGCCGGCAGGTCGCGGATGATTTCAGCCTTGTAGGCCTCGCCTTCGCCTTCGAAGTGGCGAACCGCGTCGTCCCTGTCCCATTCCTCGCGAACGAAGTCCTGGTCGCGATCGATGATCTCGCGCATCCGCGCCTCGATCCCTTCGAGATCGTCCGTGGTGAACGGCGTATCGCGAGCGAAGTCGTAGTAGAAGCCGTGCTCGATCGCCGGCCCGATCGTTACCTGCGTTCCCGGGTAGAGCTCCTGCACCGCCTGCGCCATGACGTGCGCGGCGTCATGGCGGATCAGTTCGAGAGCCTCGTCGGACTTCCTGGTGATGATGCGGACCTCGCTGTCGCTCGCAATCGGCCGCTCGAGGTCGAAGACCTCGCCGGCGATCTCGACGGCGATCGCGGCCTTTGCAAGCCCCGGCCCGATGCCGGCGGCGACGGCCGCACCGGTAACGGGACCATCGAAGGTCTTCACGCTGCCGTCCGGCAAGGTGATGTTTATCGCGCTGCTACTCATGCCTGTACGCCATGCCTGTTTCGTCGTCCGCAACTCTCCCGCGGCGACTGCTTGTGGGAAGGGAGCATCTGCCGTCCGCGCCGGCCCGCCGCCGACCCGGGAAAGTCCGCCCGGGCCGCAGCGTCGGCGGGAGACGTTCCTGCCAGATCGGCGGCGATAATACGCCCCGCGCCCGGAGGTTCAAGCTGAATCTTTGCCTTCAAGCGGCGCCAAGCGCCCGCCCCTCTCCGCGTAGCGCTCGCCGGTGCGAGGGCAGACCAAATCCTGGCCGAGCCGCTCGCCCGACCGGCTGACCCAGCCGATCCGTCTTGCCGGAATGCCGGCCACCAGCGCGAAATCCGGAACATCACGGGTGACCACGGCACCCGCCGCGATCATCGAGTAAGCACCGAGCGTGTTGCCGCAGACCACGGTTGCATTGGCCCCGATGGTGGCGCCGCCCCTGACAAGGGTCGCGGCGAATTCGTCCTTACGCTCGACATGTGCCCGGGGCAGCAGCACGTTGGTGAATACGCATGAGGGGCCGCAGAACACGTTCTCTTCGAGCGTCACACCCTCATAGATCGAGACATTGTTCTGGATCTTGCAGCCATCGCCGATCGAGACGCGCGGACCGGCCATGACATTCTGGCCGAGCACGCAGTCCGCGCCGATGACGGTGTGTGGCAGAAGATGGACAAAATGCCATATCCTGGTTCCCGCGCCGATCGTGACCGGCTCGTCGATCCATGCGCTCTCGTGCACAAAGGCGTTCTCGTGGATCATTTCGCGAGTATTCTTTCGAGATCGGGGTGCCGCTCTCCCCTTCCGGACTCGACCGGAGCATGTCGCATTGCGCTCACGATCTCGACGGACGGGCGAACGTCAATGATACCGAAGCCGCCGCCGTCCAGGACATCGCGGTAGCTCTCCGTGTGCAAATCTGCGAATCCCGACGTGAAATCAACCTCCTCGCCATCAAGTGTCAGCCGGCGGAACGTGGTCTGCCCGTCGGGTGTCCCGGGCGGCAGATGGGCGCGGTTTATGGAGAGGAGCCAGCGCACTCGCGCCCTGTCGAACTCGAGATAGCCGGCGGCGGCCTCCTCTCCGCGGTAATGAACGATGTTCTCGCGGACCCGTCCGAAGACGAAGTGCAACATGTCGAGAAAGTGCACGCCGATGTTGGTTGCAATCCCGCCGGACTTGTCCACATCCCCCTTCCAGGACGCGTGATACCACGGTCCGCGGGCCGTGAAGTAGCCGAGGTCGACGTCGTGCACACGGTCCTCCGGGCCAGCAGCAACCCGATCGCGGAGCGCCAGTATCGACGGGTGCAGCCGCAACTGCAGGACGGTGTTGACCCGGCGCCCCGATTCCCTCTCCCGGGCCGCCAGCCAATCGAGATCGGCAATGTCGAGGACCAGCGGTTTCTCGCAGATGACGTCGGCACCGAGATCCAGTGCGAGGCTGACATGCGCCTTGTGGAGATGGTTGGGGGAACAGACGCTGACGAAATCGACGCTATCGCCCTGCCCTTCCAGGTGGCGGAGATGATCCTCGAATCGGGCAATGTCGGTGAAGAAGGCGGCTTCGGGGAAGTAGCTGTCGAGTACGCCGACACTGTCGCTCACGTCAAGCGCAGCACACAGCGTGCCGCCGGTCTCCCGGATCGCCTTGAGATGGCGGGGCGCGACATATCCGGCCGCGCCAATGAGAGCAAAGTTCGCAGTCATGCGCGCACCACGCCGCCGTCCCTGTGGAACTTGCCGCGGGTATCGACGAGGACGGCGGAATTCCGGCGAATCAGCTCGTAGTCGAAGTCGCTGTGGTCCGTCAGCAGCATTACTGCGTCATACCGGGCGATGTTTTCCGCCGTCAATTCGACCGATGCGAGGTCGAACCGGTGGCTGCGCATCGCCGGGAAGACAGGCACGTTCGGATCCGAATAGTCGACGTCCGCGCCTCGGTCACGCAGCCGTTCCATGACGAGGACCGACGGGCTCTCGCGCATGTCGTCCATGTCACGCTTGTAGGCGACGCCAAGAACCAGCACCCGGGCACCGTTCAGCGGCTTGCCGGCTGCGTTCAGGGCCTCGACGAGCTTGTCGACCACGTATTGCGGCATCGAGGCATTGATCTCGCCAGCCAACTCTATGAAGCGGGTATGTATCCCGAATTCGCGCGCTTTCCAGGTTAGGTAGAACGGATCCACCGGAATGCAGTGCCCGCCGATTCCTGGCCCCGGATAATATGCATCGAAGCCGAACGGCTTGGTTTTCGCGGCGTCGATGACCTCGAATATGTCGAGCGCCATCGCATCCGCGACAATCTTCATCTCGTTGGCAAGGCCGATATTGACGGCCCTGTAGATGTTCTCGACGAGCTTGACCAGTTCTGCTGCTTCCGTGGAACTCACCGACACCACCGTGTCGACAAAGGCGCTGTAAAGGGCAAGGCCGGCGGCAAGGCAGTTTTCGGTGAGGCCGCCGGCCACCTTGGGGATCGTCCGCGTCGTGAACTCGCTGTTGCCGGGATCTTCGCGCTCGGGGGAATAAACCAGGAAGAAATCCTCGCCAGCCATACGGCCGGCACCCTCGACATAGGGCAGCAACACCTCCCGTGTCGTGCCGGGCCATGTCGTGCTTTCGAGCGAAAGCAACTGGCCGGCCCGAAAATGCGGTGCGATGACATCCATGGTCGCTCTGACGAAGCTCAGGTCCGGTTCCCGCGAACCGTAGAGTGGCGTTGGTACGCAGATGATGAGGGCGTCGCATTCACCGCTTCGGTTGAATTCGGTGGTCGCCTCGAAGCCCGCGGCCAAGATCTCCGCGATGTCTTCGTCGGAGAAGTGCTTTATCGGGCTCTCGCCACGATTGATCTGCTCCGTGCGTTCCTTGAGGATGTCGAATCCGAGAACCGGAAATCCCTCGCGTGCGATCGCGATAGCGAGCGGAATGCCGACATAGCCAAGCCCAAGTATGCCGACCCGCGCAGTTCGATCTTCAAACTTCTCGATAAGTCCTTGGAGCGCTTCCGGTTTCGCTGTCCTGTCCATGGGCCGCCCGAATTCCTGGTTACGCCTTGACCGTTGGTGACAAGATCAGCCGGCACACTGCGATCTCGATCCAGATACAGAAATTCCCCGCCTCCTGCAAGCAAGCGGCCCGGTTGGCAGGCTCCGCCGCCACCCGCCCCGAGCCCTCGGCATGATGCCGGCGTGCCGACAGGATGCACCGAAGATGCGAGCGCAGGATCGCACCATTTTCACCGCCTGATCGCCGCGTAGGCTGGGCAATGCGCCGTCCCGGCGAATTTCGTGGGCCAGTTCGCGCCGGTTAACGTACCGCATCGCCCATATGCGAACGGGACGCGCTTTCGAAAGCGGCTTATGTCGGATAGTGCCCAAACGGGCGACGGGCCGCTGGACCCAAATCAGCGCGGTCCGGATTTATTTTGAGGCCGGTTTCGGTTTTTTCACGCCAGCGCTGCTGAACACGCCTTTAACGAACGAGTGCCCGCGCGTCCATAGCTCTTTTGTGCTGGCGTCCTCGGGCGGTGGCCCGACGCGCAGATCCGCTTGGTAGGCTCGCGCCGGGGCCTTGTCCTTGGTCGTCTTGCTCTCTTTTTGATGGCCCAACCTACCTTACCTACCTATGCCGCGCCTCAGGTCAACTTCTTGACTTATGGCTCGAAGCTATCCTATCCTCGTTCCTGCGACTACTGGCGCGTCCCGCTCTGTCGGGTCGCCCGCTGAATAGAACAGCCCTTGACCCGGCACGGGGTAGCTCCCTGCGCCTGGCGAATAGGCGGGACTCCACGCACGCTTTCGCGCTGGCAGTCGCACGGCCCGGCGCCCGCCGGTGCCGTCAACGGCACGGCGAAGGCGACAATGACCCGCGACTGTCCAATCAGCGTCCTCACATTGAAGTGGGGCGACCGTTACGGCCCCGAATTCGTCAACCGGCTCTTTCGCGGCGTCAGCGCGAATCTCCATCACGAGTTCAAATTCTTCTGCTTCACCGACAATGAGTCCGGCCTGGACCCCGGGATCGAAACGCGGCCCCTGCCGGAGATCGAGCTGCCCGAAAGCCACCAAAGGACCACTTGGCTGAAGCTGGGGTTTTTCGCCGACGATCAGCCGGGGATAGAGGGTGATTGCCTGTTCCTCGACCTCGACATCCTGATCATCGGAGGCATTGACTGTTTCTTCGACTTCATGCCGGGGAAGCGCTGCATCATCCACAACTGGAAGCAGGGCCAGCAAATCTTCAAGAGGCGTCCGAACGTCGGGAATTCGTCCATCGTGCGCTGGCGCGCGAACACGATGCAGTTTGTGATCGACAAGTTCTACTCCGAGCGCGATTGGGCGCTGGCGAATTTCGCGCCGCCGCAGACCTATCTGACGTACGCCCTCGGTGAAAAATACTGGTGGCCGGATGAATGGGCGCGGAGCTTCAAGCGGCATGCGGTGCCCGGCTTTCCGTTCAACCTGGTGCGGCAGCCGTCCCTTCCGCCAGACACCCGCATTCTGGTGTTTCATGGCCGGCCCGATCCTGATGAAGCGCTACCGGGGTTCCGCGCCAGGAAACTGCATCGCCGTACGCGCCCGGCACCGTGGATCGCCGACTACTGATAACGCCATGCTTCCGGCCTATGTCATCAACCTTGATCGACGGCCGGATCGTTGGGCGACCATATCAGAACAATGCTCCCATTTGGGTATTCAAGTCACGCGCATCAGCGCCATTGACGCCGAAGGAATCATCACGGCGGGGCATATCAGCGCCGGAGAGGAGGCATGCCTGCAAAGCCATTGCGCGGCGTTGCAGGAGTTCCTGAAAACGCGCGCTCCGGCGGCCTTGATACTTGAGGATGACGCCGAACTATCGAGTGCCCTGCCCAAGGTGCTGCGGTCTACATCGTGGTGGCCGGACGATGCACGCCTGATCAAGCTGGATGTGGTGAAGGAAAAGCACCGTCTCCTTGGACGCATCGAGGGCACCAATCCCGCCGGCAATGAGCTTCGACGGATTGCGATGGCGCACGCTGGCGCCGCGGGCTATTTGATTGATCGAGCCGCCGCGGAGCTCATTCTGTCCGCCCGGCAGGATATGCTGATGCCGATCGATCTCCTGCTGTTTCATCTTGTGAAGTCGCCCTACGCGCGGCTCCTGAAACCGTTGCAGGCAGTCCCGGCCCTTGTCCGTCACAGCGGTGAAGGATCGGACATTGCAGCTTCGAGGACGAAAGCGACGCAGAGGATCTTCAGGAAGCGCCACCGGCAACTTGTCGGAACTTGGTTTGAGCGATCATGGAGGATGCGAACTTGGTGCCGTTGGCTTGTTGGAAGGGTGCAAAAAGTTGAGGTTCGCTTTTGGGCATAGAGATTTTGACGCAGCCCCACAACCCTCGAGAAAGAGAAGTTCTCACGGACGAAACTACGAAATTCTTTACCCCGACTGCTGTTGCGACCTCTCACTTTGCGATTACAGCGTGCGTTGAAGAATGTTTTCGCTCATCTGATACAGGGCCTCGCCAGAAGCGAAAGGCATTTGCGGAACTCCTGGACGAGAAGTTCCGCGAAACCTTCGAGATTGACCACGGCTTGTCTCGGGAGAATGAACATGATCTTCATCGCATTTGGGATGCACTGCTGATTCTGTGGATCTTGCCAAGGCTATGTTGGATGCAGCCCTGACGGACTAGGAAATTCGGCGGCGCGGACTTTTGCAAATCGGCGCTTGGGCACTATCGGATATAAACCCCTTTCGAAACCCGGGGAACGGCAGGCCGGGACTCGCCGCCGGGGACTGGCGAACAGCGTCGCCGTCCGTTTTACAATTTTCGACCTGCGGTCTAGTTTCCGGTCATGGAGTTCATCGACCTTGCCGCCCAGCAGGCCCGCATCAAGATCGAAATCGACGCCCGGATCGCCGCCGTTCTAGCCCACGGACGCTATGTCATGGGACCGGAGGTAAGCGAGCTTGAAGAAAGGCTCGCCGACTATGCCGGTGTTGGCCACTGCATCACCTGCGGCAACGGCACGGACGCGCTCCAGATCGCGCTGATGGCCCTCGGTGTCGGACCCGGCGACGAGGTCATCACCCCGGCATTCACCTTCATCGCCACCGCCGAAGCGGCGGCGGTGCTCGGAGCGACGCCGGTCTATGTCGATATCGACCCCGAAACCTACAACCTAGATCCGGACAGGCTTGAGGACGCCATCGGCCCGAACACCAGGGCCGTCATCGCGGTGTCGCTTTACGGCCAGTGCGCCGAATTCGACGCAATCAATGCGATCGCCCGGCGCTGTGACGTGCCTGTCATCGAGGACGCTGCCCAGAGTTTCGGCGCAACGTACAGGGGAAAGCGCTCCTGCGGGTTGTCGGACATTGGCTGCACGAGCTTCTTTCCCTCCAAGCCGCTCGGATGCTACGGCGACGGCGGAGCGATCTTCACCGACAATGAAGGGCTTGCGGACAGGCTGAGGCTGATCGCGCACCACGGCCAGAGCCAGCGTTACCATCATTCCAGGATCGGCGTGAACAGCAGGCTGGATACGCTCCAGGCAGCGATCCTGCTCGCCAAGCTCGATGTGCTCGACGACGAGATCGCCTTGCGCCAGACGGTTGCCGGACGCTATGGAGCGGGCCTTGCTGAACGGCCCGACATCGCGGTGCCGCGAATTGCGCCACACAATCTCAGCGTCTTTGGCCAGTACACCGTTGCAACCGATAATCGCGATGCCATCCGCGAGGCGCTGTCGGCAGCCGGCATTCCATCCGCGGTGCATTATCCCCTTCCCCTCAACCGCCAGCCGGCGGTTGCCGACCCGGACGCGGAGTTGCCGGCAAGCGATGCTGCAGCCGGCCGGGTGATCAGCCTGCCGATGCACCCCTATCTGGAGGCTGCGGACCAGGACCGCGTCATTGACACAGTCCTCGGCACCGGCAGCCACTGAAGCAGCGCGGAGCCCGTCGATGGCGATCAGCAGCCAGCGCATCCTGATCACCGGCGGGGCGGGCTTCATCGGTTCGACCCTGGCGGCCCGGCTTTGCGGCGGCAACGAGATAACGCTGTTTGACAATCTCGACCGCAACACGGCGCGGTTCTCGAACATTCTCGAACATCCCGATGTGCAGCTGGTCGAAGGCGACGTCATGGATTTCGACGCCGTCCGGCGCGCAACCGAAGGCAGGAACATCGTCGTTCACGCAGCGGCAATCGCCGGGATAGACACCGTGGTGAAGGATCCGGTCCGGACCATGGAGGTCAACATGATCGGGACCGCAAATGTGCTCCGGGCGGCCCACGAGGCCGGGGTGGACAGCCGCGTGCTGGATTTCTCGACTTCGGAAGTGTTCGGGCCGATGGCATACCGGGCAGACGAATCGATGCCGACGGTTGCCGGGTCCGCCGGCGAGGCGCGCTGGGTCTACGCCGTCAGCAAGCTCGCGGGCGAGCATCTGGCCCACGCCTATCACAACCAGCACGGTCTTCCCGCCGTGACCGTCCGGCCGTTCAACGTCTACGGCCCCGGCCAGACCGGCGAAGGAGCGATCCAGGTGTTCATCCGCCGCGCGCTCGCGGGCGAGCCGATCACCATCCACGGCGATGGCACGCAAATCCGCGCCTGGTGCTATGTCGACGACGTGATTGACGCGCTCATGCTGGCACTCGAAAAGGCGGGCGCGGTGGGCCAGTCCTTCAATATAGGCAACGCCCGCGCGGTAACGACGATCTACGGCTTGGCGGAAACGGTCTGCCGTGTCCTGGGATCGTCATCGGAGATCACTTTCGGCGCCGCGCTGTCGGCGGACGTCGAACTCCGCATTCCCGAGGCCGGCAAGTCCCTCGAGATCCTGGGTTTCCGCGCCAAGGTGGACCTCGAGGAGGGTATCCACCGAACCGCGGAGTGGTATAGGGAGCACCGCCTGTGATCAGGCTCGCCGCGCCCGATATCAGCGAGCAGGACATAGAGCGCTGCGCCGCGGTGCTGCGGTCCGGCATGCTGGTCCAGGGGCCGAACGTCGCGGCGCTCGAGGACGCGATCGCCGGGTTCGCCGGGTTCGGGACGTGCGCCGCGGTATCTTCGGGGACTGCGGCACTCCATACCGCGCTGATGGCGCTCGGCATCGGGCCGGGCGACGCGGTCCTGGTTCCCGCCTTCACGTTTCCCGCGACCGCCAACGTGGTCGAGGCGCTGGGCGCGCGGACCGTGCTGTGTGATGTCGATCCAGGCACATACGTGCTGACCCCCGAAGGCATGGCCGCGGCCCTGCAAGGGCACCGGGAAGATGCTGTCAGGGCCGTCATCGCAGTCGACGAATTCGGCTATCCGGCGCCGATGACCGCAATCGCGGCGCTGGCGCGGGGGCGTGGAATGGCGGTGATCGAGGATGCGTGTTGCGCACTGGGCTCGATGCACGAGGGCGTCCATGTCGGCGCGCACGCGGATGCAGCCTGCTTCTCGTTCCATCCGCGCAAGGCCGTGACGACCGGCGAGGGCGGATGCGTGCTGGTCCGCGATCCGGAGCTGGTCGAACGCGTGCGCCGCCTCCGCAATCACGGGATCGAGGCGCGGGACGGCTTGGCCGACTTCACGGCCGCCGGGCTCAACTATCGCCTGACCGATTTTCAGGCGGCGCTGGCGCTCGGCCAGATCGAGAGGTTCGGGCCCGCAGTCGCGCGGCGCCGCGACTTGGCCGCCCGCTACGCCTACCTGCTCGCCGGTACCCCGGGCCTCGCGCTCCCGGAGCCCGATGACGGTCATTCGTGGCAGAGCTACATGGTCGTCCTCGACGATGGGCTTGACCGGCTCGCGGTGATCGAGGAACTCCGTGCCGCCGGAATCGAGGCCAATCTCGGCGCCCAGGCGCTGCATGAGCTGGGTTATTTCGCTGCGAAATACGGCCATGAAGCGGACGCCTTTCCCAACGCCTCGCGTCTCTACCGGTCGGGCCTCGTGCTGCCGCTCCACACCGGCCTCCGCGACGACGAAGTCCTGCATGTCGCGGCCACGCTCAAGTCGCTGATCGAAAATGGCTGACAGCACCATCCGGCAGTTTTTCGTGAACGCCCGGGCAGCGCTTCGCGATCGCTACCGGCGCACCCTGCCGTTCGGCGAATATGTCGGAGACCGCTGGGAAAAGGCGCGCTTCCTTGGTTTCGGTGAAGGCAGTTCGATCTACGATTCGGCGCTCGTGTTCGATGACGTGGTCGTCGGGCACAACGTCTTTGTCGGCCCCAACGCGATCCTCGACGGTTCGGGCGGAACGCTCACCATCGGCGATCACTGCGACATAAGCGCGGGCGTTCAGATATATACCCATGACACCGTCGACCGCACCGTAGGCGGCGGCCCCCTCGCCAAGGGCGATGTGACCATCGGCAATCACTGCTATATCGGCCCCAACGCCATCGTCACCCTGGGCGTCACCATCGGCGATCATGTGGTGATCGGCGCCAACAGCTTCGTCAACCGCGATATCCCAAGTCATACGAAGGGGCACGGCACACCGTTTCGGGCGACAGGCAGGGTGTGAGGGGGATGCGGGTCGTCCAGTTGCTGCCCGAGCTCGATGAGGGCGGCGTCGAGCGAGGGACGATCGAACTCAACCGCGAGTTTGCCGCACGCGGCATCGACAGTATCGTGGTCAGCCGTGGCGGTCGGCATGCCGCACAGATCGACGCAGACGGCGGCCGCCATGTAGCCTTCGACGTCGCCGGCAAGAACCCTTTGAGCGCAGCCGCGCGGGTGATCGGATTGCGCAGGCTGTTCCGCGGGCTCGGTCCGGACATCGTCCACGCCCGCAGCCGCGTTCCAGCTTGGTTGACGCTGCTTGCGAACCGCCCGCTCGCGATCCCGTTCGTGACCACTGTCCACGGCCTGAACAGTGTCAGCGCCTACAGCAAGGTCATGACCTACGGCGACCGCGTCATTGCCGTGAGCGAGGTTGTGCGGGACCATATTGTCGCCAACTACCAGACACCGCCCGAAAAGATCCGGGTGATCCAGCGCGGCGTCGACACCAAGGTCTTTGACCCGGCACGGGTCGATCACGACTTCATCGCCGCCTTCCGCCGACGCCACGGGCTGGAGGGCAGACATGTCGTGACCGGCATCGGACGCCTGTCCGAAGTGAAGGATTTCGAGAGCCTCATCCGCGCGGTTGCCCTGCTGAAGGATCGGGTTCCCGACCTGACGGCGCTGATCGTCGGCGGTATCCACCGATCAAAAACCGGCTACGCCGATCGCCTCTGCGCTCTTGCCGTGACAGAAGGCGTCGAAGAGCGCGTCGTGTTCGCGGACCACCAATCCCGCATTCCGGAGATCTGCGCGCTCAGCGACCTTACGGTCAATGCCTCGCTCAAAATGGGCAATGTCGGGCGGACTGTCACCGAATCGCTCGCCATGGGAACACCC
This sequence comes from Alphaproteobacteria bacterium, assembly GCA_022822405.1. Taxonomy (GTDB): domain Bacteria; phylum Pseudomonadota; class Alphaproteobacteria; order MPNO01; family UBA830; genus JAJEBT01. The sequence continues at coordinate 41,353 of JAJEBT010000152.1, read as the reverse complement.
GTACTCGCGACAACTTTCGAGGGGCTCTCCCACCTGGTGGTCGATGGCAGGAACGGTTTCGTCATTCGCACCGGGGATCCGAACGACCTCGCCGAGAAGATCGTCCTTGCGCGCAGCACGCGCTATGGCGACATCCGCGCCGAACTCGATCCCGAGTTCACGCTCGACACCATGGTTGCGCGCACGCTGGCCGTCTACGAGGAACTTACCGGCGCCGAAACGGGGACGCGGTGAGGATACTCCAGCTTCCGACTGAGATCGCGGGGCAGGTCCACCTGACCGCAAAGGGCCTGCGCGCGATCGGATACGACGCCGCCAACGTGAGCAAGGTGCATCCGTTCGGCTACCCTGTCGACATCAACCCATGCTTCGCATCCATTCCCGGGTTGCGGCGGACCCGCAACCCCTTTCGGTTCGGGCACTGGCTCCGCGAGTACGACATCTTCCACTATCACAAGTCGCCCTGCTTGCCCGGCGGACTCGACGTCCGTCACCTCCGGCGCCTCGGCCGCCCGTTCTTCGTCGAATTCTGGGGCAGCGACATCCGGATTGCCCGAATCGAGGCCGCGCGCAACAGGTTTTTTGTGGGCGACAGTTCGGACAAGTCTCGGAGTCAGATTCGGCGGCTGCGTTTCTGGTCGGAAATGACAGACGAGGTGATCATGTCCGACAATGCTTCGGACATCTTCCTGAAGACGTATTTCAGGGCCATCCATGTCGTCCGCCAGCGCGTCGACACCGAAGCCTGGACGCCGGCATATCCCGATCCGGAAACGCGCCGCCCGAAGGTCGTCCACGCTCCCAGCAACCGGACGGTCAAGGGCACCCTCCATGTCGAACGCGCCGTCGAGGCGCTCAAGAAGGCAGGATTGTCCTTCGATTACGTCACGGTCGAGAATATGCCCCATTCAGAGGCGAAACGGATATATGCCGAGGCCGACATCATCGTGGATCAGCTCACCATCGGCTCGCACGGGGTTTTCGCGTGCGAGGCGATGGCGCTCGGCAAACCGGTGATCTGCTACATCACTCCCGAACTTATCGATACTTACCCGGAAGGGTTTCCGATCGTGAATGCAAACCCGGAAACCATACAGGGAGTGCTGGAGGAACTGATCCTGTCACCCGAGCGCCGCTACGAAATCGGCGTCGCAAGCCGGAACTATGCCGAACAGGTTCATGACATCCGTGTAGTCGCGAAGCGGCTGGCATCAATCTACAACTCACCCGCTTTGCCCTGCGGCAAACATCGACACCCCCATGCTCTTGATGACTTGTAGAGAGATCATCTGATCATGTTGTCGTGTTTGTCATGATCGGCGCCGAAGCTCGCTCCCGGCACGACGACAGGATGGCCAGTCCCGGCTATAACCGGACATGAAAGTCCAGGGTCGGGGAAAGGTGATGACCGGAGAGGCTTACGATCCGAGCGCTGACGGCGCGAAGACGGACTTCGCCGACGAGATGTCCTATGGCGACTATCTGAAGCTGGATCGCCTGCTCGAGCAGCAGCAGCCCCTCAGCGACGCGCATGACGAGATGCTGTTCGTCATCCAGCACCAGACGAGCGAGCTCTGGATGAAGCTCGCCATTCACGAGCTGGTTGCGGCGCGGGAAGAGTTGCGCAAGGACCGTACGGCGCAGGTCTTCAAGATGCTGGCGCGGGTCAGCCGCATTTTCGAGCAGCTCAACAGCGCGTGGGACGTGCTGCGCACCATGACGCCAGCTGACTATACGCGGTTCCGGGAGGCACTCGGACCGTCGTCGGGCATGCAGTCCTGGCAATACCGGATGATCGAGTATGTGCTGGGCAACCGGAACGTGAACATGCTGAAGCCCCACGAACACGTGCCGGAAATCCACAGGATGCTCTCGGACGAACTGGCACGGCCGAGCTTTTACGATGAGGTCCTCCGCCTGCTGTTCAGCACTGTCGACGGCTCGACAGCCGCCCTGCCCACGCCCAGCCTCGACACGCCCCGCCAGGCCGTGCCGGAAGTCCAGGCAAGATGGAAAATCGTTTACGAAAACACCGACGAATACTGGACGCTCTACGAACTCGGCGAAAAGCTGGTCGATCTGGAGGATTATTTCCGCCGCTGGCGTTTCAACCATGTCACCACGGTGGAACGGGTGATCGGCTCGAAGCGTGGCACCGGCGGCACCTCCGGCGTGCCCTATCTGCGCCGGATGCTGGACGTCGAGCTGTTTCCCGAACTCTGGCATCTGCGCGGCGACCTCTGAGCCATGTCCCGGACGCTTCCCAGGAAAGAACTTTTCGACCTTCCTGAAGGGGTGATCTATCTGGACGGCAACTCGCTCGGGCCGCTGCCGAAGGGTGCCCTCGAGCGCTCGCAGACCGTGATCGGCAGGGAATGGGGGCGCGAACTTATCCGGGCGTGGAACACTGCCGGCTGGATGGCGTTACCGCAGCATGTGGGCGACCGGATCGCCCCGCTGGTCGGCGCGCCGGAGGGCTCCGTCACGACCGGCGACACGCTGTCGATAAAGGTCTATCAGGCGCTGGCCGCAGCCCTGAAGATGCGTCCCGAACGCAGGGTGATCCTCTCGGACTCGGGAAACTTCCCATCCGACCTCTATATGGCCGAAGGGCTGATCCGCACGATCGGCAAGAACTACGAGCTGCGCACGCCGGCTCCCGAGAACCTGCCGGACCGCATCACCGACGAGGTGGCGGCGGTCATGCTGACGCAGGTCGACTACCGCACCGGGCGGATGCACGACATGGGCGCGGTCACGCAGGCCGCCCACGCCGCAGGCGCGGTGATGATCTGGGACCTCGCCCACAGCGCCGGCGCGGTACCGATAGATATGGCCGGGTGCCGAGCCGAGTTCGCCGTCGGCTGCACCTACAAATACCTGAACGGCGGGCCCGGCGCCCCGGCCTTCATCTATGTCCGCCCGGACATCATCGAGGCGGTAGAGCCGGCACTCGCCGGCTGGCTCGGCCACGATGCGCCCTTCGCCATGGAGCTCAACTACCGCCCCGCCATGTCAACCGAGCGGCTCCGGGTCGGCACGCCGCCCATCGTGCAGCTCGCCATTCTGGACCGGGCACTGGACGTGTGGGAAGGCGTTGACATGGCGGACATTCGTGCGGCCTCAATTGCGCTCTCGGAACTGTTCATTACCGAGGTCGAGGCCCGCTGCCCCGGCCTAGCGCTTGCCTCGCCGCGCAACTCGGCCGAACGCGGCTCGCAGGTTTCCTTCACCTTCGAGCACAGCTATCCCGCGATGCAGGCGCTGATCGACCGGGGTGTGATCGGGGACTTCCGCGCGCCGGACATCATGCGCTTCGGCTTCACACCCCTCTACATCGACGAGGCGGATGTGCTCGCAGCCGCCGAAACCCTCGAAACCGTGATCGCGCAAGAACTCTGGTGCGACCTGAAATACCAGACCCGCGCCCGGGTGACATGAAACGGGAACAGGCCCGCCCAACCCCGCTCTCCCGCCGCCTCAAGCTTTCTTGCGCCGCCCTTGCACGGGAGTCTCCCGCCGTCGACGGATATGCGGCAGCCACCCTTCGCACAAGACGAAACAGTCATCGACGAACGCGGCCGGAAGCGGATCGATACGCGCTCTTCTTGCCGCCCGGAACCGCAGGTGATAGCGTTTTTTCCGGGCCCGCAACGGGCGGCAAACGCGGAGGGAACGATGGCTGCGGATATGGACGTGGTGGCGTTGTTCAGAAAAGAGCTCGAGCTTTGCGGCGTGGGTCCGGGAACCAGCCTCGCCGTGCTCTCCGAAGGCGATGTCCGGGCCGGACACGCGACGGCGTTCCTCGCCGCCGCGGCCGAGCTCGACGCCGACGCATTCCAGGTCAACATCAAGAAGAAACCCGGAAGCTTCTTCGGTCCGGGCAACTCGCTGCAGGGCAACGGGCCTGCAATGGCGGCGCTGAAGAGCGTCGACATGGTAATCGATCTGGTCGGCTTGTTGTGGTCGAAGGAGCAGACGGAAATCACCGATGCCGGCCCACGCATGCTGCTGGTGATCGAACCGATCGAGGTGCTGCAACGCATGGTGTCGAACCCCGACGACCGGCGCCGCGTCGAGGCCGGCTCCAGAAGGCTGGCCAAGGCGAAGGAGTTGCGCATCACCTCGCCCGGCGGCACTGACGTCACCTACCGGCTCGGCGGCTACCGGACCGCCGAGCAATACGGCTACACCGACCGGCCGGGGCGTTGGGACCACTGGCCGGGCGTTTTCCTCTACACCGCCGCGGAGGAGGCCGGCGTCAACGGGACGGTGGTGATCGACACCGGCGACCAGTTGCTGCTGCCGACGATGCGCTATGTCGTCGACCCGATCACGCTCACGGTCGAAAGCGGCATGATCACCGACATCGCCGGCGACGGGCTCGACGCCGAGCTGATGCGCAGCTTCATGGCGGGTTACGACGACCCCCGCGCCTACGCGATCTCGCATATCGGCTGGGGCCTCGACGCCCGGGCGCGCTGGGACTTCATGGGCACCGATCCGGCCGCGGCGCAATCGATGGGCATGGATGGGCGCGCGTTTTACGGCAACGTCCTGTTTTCGACCGGCCCCAACACCGAAGTCGGCGGCGACAACGACACGCTGTGCCACATCGACATCCCGCTCAAGGGCTGCACGCTTACTCTCGACGGCGAGACGATCGTCGAGAACGGCCGCATCGTGCCCGAGGAGATGCGGGTCGAGGGCCGCTGACGCCGGCGCTCACCGCGCGGTCAGGCGAGCCGGCGCCGGATTCTTGCCGCCGGGCGATTTCGCCCTGACCTCCATGCAGGCGCCCGGCTTCGTCCGGCCGCCTGGAACCGGACTCGCGGGGCGACCTAGCCGATGGTGATTCGCCGACGCCGGCCACGGACCGGGCCGCGGGCCCAATCAGGCAGCCGGCGCCAAGATCAGCATTTGCGCAATCTTGTCGAATGCAGCGTGCTGCCTGCCTTCGATGCAGAATCCTGTGCCGGTTCGAATGCCGAGGGCGTTGCATGTTCGGTCAACTCGGACCGAGCGATCTGACCGAGCCCAAATTCCCTGGCACCGCGTTTCGGCCGTCCCGAGGCGTGCCGCGCCCATCGCTGTCCGCGAGCAACGGGCAGGAACAACGGCCGGCGACAATCAGAGCACGTGCAAAAGAAATTCCCGCAATTCCCCGACGGACATGAACAGACGGTCCGGGCTCGACGCCTCAAGAGCACCGGTGTCGGCCAGCCCCCAACCGGCGCCAAGCGCCATTACGTTGGCGGCCCGGGAAGCTTCCGTATCCTCGGCTTGATCGCCGACATGGAACGTGTCGGCGGGCGCAGCGCCGGCCTCTCGCATAGCCAGGAGCAAGGCCTCCGGGTCGGGTTTCCGTCTCTTTACCTGATGGTAACCCACAATGATGTCGATCGGCCATCGATGCCGTTCGAGGAAAAATCGCGGGATCATGTCGGGGCTTTTCGTCACGATCGCAAGCATCTGGCCGCGGGCATGCAGATCGGCCAGCAATTCATGAACGCCATCATAGACCTCCAACTCCGACACCCGGTCCATGACGGCCCTCCATCGCCGCGCCGTCCGCAGGGCCTCCACGGCCTCGGTGTCAACCAGCGTGAGATCAAAGTCGAAGATGATCATGCTAGAACGCGAAGGACCTCTGCGGACTGTCGATCTCCTCGCGTGATTCCAGGTGCGGTTCTGCAGACGTCACCGACTGCAGGTCATTCAGGAATCCTATGAGCGCGGCACCGTCCGGAATCGGGCTCGCGCGCCCCTCATCTATGAGTTTTCGGTTACCCTTCGTCTTGTCTTCCGAGAAAAAACGCTTCGGATGGTCGATACAAGCTAGCGGCCGCCTCTGATCGCCGGCGAAGCGCACGGTATGCATCGTTCCGCCCTCGACATCGGTTTCAATGACGAGCACCCCATCGGCCAGGCCGCTCTGTATCCGGTCGCGTTCAGCAAACGCCGATCGCGCCGGGGCGGCGCCAACCGGATACTCGCTCGTCAGGCAGCCACCATACTCCAGGAGCCGCTCGGCGAGGCCGCGGTTGGCCGCCGGATAGACCTTGTCGAGGCCATGCGCCAGCACCGCCACTCCAGTGCCCCGGGCTTCCAGACAGCCTTCATGCGCGTGGGTATCACACCCGTGGGCCAAGCCGCTCACGACCATATATCCCGCCTCGGCGGTCGCTCGTCCGGATCTCTGCGCCACCTCCCTTCCGAAAGAGGTCGGTTCACGTGTTCCTACAATCGCCAAGCCCTTTATCGCGTGCAACGCCCGCAAGTCGCCTTTCACGAACAGAACCGCAGGCGGATCGGGGATCTCGCGCAGGCGTTCCGGATATGCCTCATCGTGGAACGATATCACCTGAACCCCGATCGCCCCCGCCCGGTCGAGCTGCTCTTCGCTCTTCATCCAGGCGTCGCAGATCTCGCTGCGCGGCACGGGGCGAGGATATGCTGAAGCCAGCCGGGACATCAGGATTTCACGGCAATTCCCGAAGTCTGTCCCGCTCATCGGCCGGTCAACGATCTGCAGCGCCCTCACACGCCCCACACCCTTCAGCCTCATGAGCGCAAGAAGGGCAACCGCAGTCAACGACACGCTCGTGGTAGCAGCATCAGGTCCAGATTCGCCCGTCATCGCCTTTCGCTTTCTATTCCCTCTCTCCACATACTATCCCATTGCTCCGGAACATGGTCATTCGAGATCTCGAGGCCCCTACTCTGCCAAAATGAGCGCCGGTCCGTCTTCGCGAGAGCAACGCCATAGATTTTGGCCTGTTGATTGGATTCCTGCATGGCTTGCGCGATGTGTGACAGCGTGGCTCCGCGCGTTATGAAGTCATCGAAAATCAGGATGCTATCCGCTGCGATCTTTTTCGACCTGAAATCCGCGCCGCTGAGTATTTCGTGCCTTCTGCCGACGTTGCGATACATATGCAAAGGCTCATGAACCTTCTTCGTGACGGCATCCCCAACGAACTGCACCTGCGCGGCACGCGCGCAGAGACGGGCCAGACGCCAGAGCACGCCGGCGTCGGATGCGATGGTCTCCCGCGACGACAGCGCAGGGACGAAAACCGTACTTGCCGGATCCAGCCGAAGGCCACTCACAAGGCGGGGCACGGCACCACTCATCACCGCAGCGCCGCCGAGTAACGCCGTGCGGTTCTTCTCCTTGAACCTGTTGAAGCGGCGAGTCCATGGGTCAGCGCGATCATCGGTGAACCGATATCCGATCGTGAACGCCCTCGTGAGCCCGACTCCCTCGTCCAGCCTGTCGAATGCCATCCAGCCACGGAAGCTTTTCCAATGAGCCATCCGGATCTCCGTCCGCTTTACCTGATTGATGACGAGTCTTGGAAACCGACACGAAGGCCCGGGAACTTCCATCATCGACAATCAGCCAAGGCACGGTCGCGCCCGATCGGGGCCGGTTCCCCCTAACACAGCACGCTACCTTGCCGCCAGCTTTCCGCCAAAGTCAACTTGCTCACAGAAGGCAACCGTCCGTACCGCGCCGAACCCGCCAAGTGGCCGATTCCCGAAATGAGCGCAGGGAAGCAACCCTGCTTCCCGCTGTCATGCCGTCATGAGATCGGCGAGGTGAAAGAGACTGCCGACAGGATCGTAGCGAGGCAGGACGACGGACATCGGACGCTCCTTGGCGGGATCGGCTGGAAACCCGTTATTGCCATGCGCCCCGCGGAAACAACGGACCGGGTGGTAACGCGGGAGAAGATCCATGACCGCCTCGTCATTCCTCCGGCGCTGCCGGGGTACCGGGCCGTCTGGGAGCCCCCGTTTCCGGCCTGCGCCGAGCCCCCGCAACGATGTGAGGCCGGATTCGCACGCCGACCGAAGCGCCGGTCTTGCAGTGCGGCGCTAACCTCCGATAGCCGCCCGGTCGCGGTAGAAGTTTCCGGCACCGATCCAGTAGGGCGGCGCCTCCGGATCGAAATGGACGCCGATCGGATCGCCACCGTCCCGCACCAGCCGGATCTGCTCGCGAAGCTGCCGGCGAAGCATGACGACGCCTGTGTCGCTCGACGCGAGGCGCTCCTCGCTGTGCAGGGTGATCGATCCCTGACCCTTCTGTATCTCCCAGTCTCCCGGGGCGATCCAGCGCTCGTCCTCGGTCATCTCGGACCACTTCTTCTCGAGGACCGGCGCGGTGACCAGCGGCACACCCTCGAAGTCAAGCGGCATCCGTGTGATGTGAAACGTCCGGTGGCTGGCGTCGTCGACAGGAACCAGCCAACCCATGCTCTCCGCTATTCCATGGCTCAGCTGGATGTTCGGGACGCTGCGGAGACTCGGGAACATGACGTGGGTGATCCGGTCCATTTCCTGCCCGTCGGCGAACCTGCGGTGAGCCGAGTACTGCATCCCGAGCGGCGTGTATTCCCATTCGACATGCGGCATCACCGCCATGTCCGGGTTGAATTGCGGCCCGGAAAACGCGGTATGCAGGATCACCACGTGGAACGGGTCCATGGTGTTCTCCCAATCCTGCAACCAGTTCCACGGAATGAGTTCCTCCGTCTCGTCGCCTCCCACACTGAAGCTCGCCGCGTCGGGCACGATCTTCTCGGTGGGCGGCAAATCCTCGAACGGCGCCCAGCGGGGCAGGACGGGTTTCTTCTCCGGCGGCCCCAGATAGGCGAACACCAGCCCGTAGCGCTCTTCCACGGGATACCAGGGCTGCCGGCAGCGCTCCCGGAAGGCCGGCTTGTCGACTTCACAGGGCTGGTCGAGGCAGCGGCCCCGGGTGTCGAACAACCAGCCATGATAGGGACAGCGGATACCCGCTTCCTCGACCTTGGCGAAGGACATCGGCGCTCCGCGATGAATGCAGCGGGGCGTAATCAGGCCCGGACGGCCGCAAAGGTCCCGGAACAGGATCAGGTCTTCGCCCAGCACCCGGATTTCGCGTGGCCGCCTGCCCAAGCGGCTTGACAGTTCGACCGGGTGCCAGTAGCGGCGCATCAGTTCGCCGCAGGGGGTGCCGGGACCGACTTCGGTTATTTCGGGATCGTGCGTCTGCAGCCCGCGACCGTAAGCGGTCCCCGTGTCCTGGGTCGGGGTCGATCGGGTCATCAGTCTCGCCTTTCCGCCAGCCAAGAAGCCTGGCCGCCTGACCAGGACAGGTGCCGCATGACAACAGGTCGTCCGGCCCTCGTCAACGCATGCCGTCGACCTGCCACAACGGCCGTGCGTCAGGGCTGGCTATGGCTGCTTCCCGGATATCCTTGTATATCCGGCAAAGTGTGCCATAATTGCAAGGATGATACCGCGCCAGAAATCCCAGGTCGTTCGCTCCCGGCTGGACCAGTTCCCGGCGGTAGTCCTGCTCGGACCGCGCCAAGCAGGCAAGACCACACTGGCCATGACCGTAGCCGAAGAGCGACCAAGCGTCTATCTCGACCTCGAGGACGTAGCGGACCGCGAGAAGCTGGCCGATGCCGCCCTTTATCTGTCGGAGCACGAAGACAGGCTGGTAATTCTCGACGAGGTCCAGAGAATGCCTGAATTGTTCCAGGCACTCCGCGGCCTCATTGACAGAGGGCGCCGCCGCGGCATCCGCTCGGGCCGCTTCCTGTTGCTGGGCTCGGCGTCGATCGAGCTCCTCAAGCAATCGGGCGAATCACTGGCTGGTCGCATCGCCTATGTCGAGTTGGAGCCATTCGATGTGCTCGAAATCGATCGCGATGCACGCGAGAAACTCTGGATCAGGGGCGGATTCCCGGAGAGCTTTCTCGCTCCTGACGACGGAGCCAGCGTGATCTGGCGAGAGAATTTCATCCGTACATACCTCGAACGCGACATCCCGCAACTCGGGCCGCGCGTGCCAGCGGAAACCTTGCGCCGCTTCTGGACCATGCTGGCCCATGTGCAAGGCGGCACGCTCAACGCAGCTCAACTCGCGCGTGGCCTCGGCGTCGACGGCAAGACGGTAGCCCGCTATCTCGACCTGCTTGTCGGTCTCCTGCTGGTCCGGCGCCTGCCTCCCTGCCATGCCAATGTCGGCAAGCGTCTGGTGAAGTCTCCTAAGGTTTATGTGCGCGACAGCGGCATCGTCCATGCGCTGCTCGGCCTTGACGACAGGGATGCGGTGCTGGGCCATCCTGTCGCAGGTGGGAGCTGGGAAGGATTCGTACTGGAAAACCTGCTTCGCGCGGCACCCGAGCGGGCAAAGGCGTCCTTCTACCGAACGGCGGCCGGCGCCGAAATCGACTTGGTGCTGGAGATGCCAGGCGGAAGCCTCTGGGCGATCGAAATCAAGCGGGGCCTCGCGCCGAAGCTCGACAGAGGCTTCCACCACGCACGGGAAGACCTCGACCCGGAGCGTTCCTTCGTCGTGCATTCGGGCGTCGACCGGTATCCCAAGGGCGACGGGGTTGAGGTGATCGGCCTTGGCGAGCTGGCGCTGTTGCTCGCGGAGAAATAAGCGCCGCGGGCCGGCCCAGCCGTCTGATTCGCGGCCCCGGGCTTCGAGTGCCGGCACCGCACATGCCCCCACTCCCGTTTCATGTGAGCGGCGGATATATTCGGCCTGCGCGCGCAACCGCAGGGACCGCTGGAGAAATCATGGAAACGACGCCGGAAGATCCGCCACGGAAGCTGCCGCGGCCGGGCGGCCGGGAACTCGCCTACAGGAAACTCGACGGCCGCACGCCCGGAGTCGTCTTTCTCTGCGGCTACATGTCGGACATGCTCGGCGCCAAGGCAACCTGCCTCGAACGGCATTGCCGGCAAACCGGCCGCTCATTCGTGCGCTTCGACTACCAGGGAACCGGCGAGTCGTCGGGCCAGTTCTCCGACGGCACCATCGGCCTGTGGACCGAAGACACGCTTGCGGTGCTGGACGCATGCACGGAGGGTCCCCAGATCCTGGTCGGCTCGTCGATGGGCGGCTGGATCATGCTGCTGGCGGCGCTCGCCCGGCCGGAACGCATCGCCGCCCTCGCCGGGGTCGCGGCCGCACCGGATTTCACCGAGGACCTGATATGGAACCGCCTCGGCGCGCTGGAGCGCGAAGAACTCGACCGTCTCGGATACTGCAGGCTTCCCGACGAGGGCGGCGAGTCGCGGCCGGTGACCAAAGTGCTGATAGAAGACGGCCGGAACCGCCTGCTGCTGCGGCGCCGGATCCCGGTTCATTGTCCCGTAACGCTGATCCACGGCATGAAGGATGTAGCCGTGCCGTGGATGACTTCGGCGAGAATCGCCGAACAGCTGCTTTCGGATGACGTGCAGATGCTCCTGGTCAAGGATGGCGACCACCGGCTGTCGCGGGATCAGGACCTCGCCCGGCTCGAACGGGTGGTCGACGATCTCGCCCTCAAGGTCGAATGATAACCCGGAACGGATGCCTGGGAACGGCGCCCGCTGCGGACGGCTGATCGCGCAGGCGCCGGTCGCCGTCCGGCAGCAAGCTCAAAGCCCTGCAATGGCACGAAGTCCGCTGCGGTAGTTCGGAAACGCGAGCGTTGCGCCCAGCTCCGCCTTGATGCGGTCATTACGGACCCGCCGGTTGTCGGCCCAGAAACTCTTCGCCATCGGTGACAGTTCCGCTTCGGCAAACGGGACCCCCGCCGGGGGCTCCACACCGAGCAGCATGCAGGCATAGGCGACCACATCGGCCGACGCCGCGGGCTCGTCATCGCAGACGTTGTAGACGGTGCCACCGTCGGGCCGGGCGATAGAGGCCTCGAGAACCGTCGCGATGTCCTCCACATGGATCCGCGAGAAAAGGTGTCCGGCCTTGATGATCCGGCGCGCAGTTCCCCGCCGGACCTGATCTATCGCCGATCGTCCGGGACCGTAGATGCCCGCCAGCCGGAACACATGCACTGCGACGCCGTGCGCCCGCCCCCACTCCAGCCAGGCACGTTCGGCAGCGATCCGACGCTGGCCCCGATCGCTGGTCGCACGGAGTTCCGATTCCTCGTCGACCCAGCCACCGCCGTAATCGCCATAGACGCCGGTGGTAGAGAAGTATCCGACCCACCGAAGCCCATCGGTGGCGGCGAGCGTGTCCGCGTGCCATTTCAGGACCGGGTCGCCGCCGGCATCTGGCGGCACGGAAACCAGCACATGGGTCGCCCCGGTCAGCGCCAGCAGCGGAACCATCGGGGCGGTTCCGTCGAAAACCGCGGCATCGAGGCCCAGCACCTCGAGAGCCCTGCGCCTGTCACCGCTGCGACAGGTGCCGCCGACCTGCCAGGCCGACGCATCCAGGCGGCGGCCAAGCGCCATCGCGCTGTAGCCGAGCCCGAAGCAGAAAAGCTTGTTTCCGGCAAGACCGGCCTCCGGCCCGGCGGGTCGGCCGCCCGAGCCCGCGGCCGCGTCCTGTGCGCGCCCGACCATGTTCCGGCAAGCGGCGTCAGCCGACCGCTTCAGGACTGTCCGAAGAGGTTCCGGCTGCGATGCCAGTCGGCAATCCCGGTATCCGGGTACTGCTCGAACACGGCATCTCGTTCGCCACGTTGCGGATCGACCCATGATGCCTTGTAGGCCAGCATGAGATGGGTGTTCTCGGGTGGTTGCGGAAGCGGCGTATCGATTGCCGAGGCAAACGGATAGATCCAGTCCGGATAGGCTTCTCCCCAGATCCACAGCGCGGAACCGCATTTTGAGCAAAAGTGGCGATGCGCGCCGCTGAGCCCGTCCTCGTCATAGGCGCCACGGTCGTTGCTGGCCGAACGATAGATGGAGATGTTCTCCCGCCCCTCGACCTTCAGCGTATCCGCATTACCCATGATGTTGATCACATAACCGCCGCCCCCGGCGGTCTTGCGGCAGATGCTGCAGTAGCAGCGGTTGTACGGATACGGAGTATCGGAATCGACCGTGAATTTTACGGCGCCACAGTGACAGGATCCTTCGAGCAGCATGTGTTCCTCCTGACGAATGGGCCCCATGATACACCAGATCACCGCTGTTTCTGCGTGGCGATGGAACTGCCATGGCCCACGCGAAAAGGAAGCGCGAATGCTGCAGGCGGGGAAAACTGTGGTAGGATGACGGACGCAGGAGTACTGGCGTGTTCCGTCCGGGATTGCGGTCCGGACGATGTGGGTCCGCAGGGCGGCGGCCGGGGAAATGCCGTTGGGAATCATGGCGACCGGATGCCTGGAAAGCTCAAGATAGACGCCACCGACATACGCCCGCCCGTGGCGCCGGTCCTTCCGGAGCCCGACGACCAGGCCGATCATCATCGCCAGGTCCGGGCCGCGCGCCAGACCGAGGTGATGGAGGACTATGTCGAGCTCATCGCCGACCTGATCGACGCTACGGGCGAAGCCAGGTCCGTCGACATCGCCCGGCGCCTCGGCGTCACCAGCCCCACGGTGGCGCGCATGGTCGGCCGTCTCCGGGAAGCGGGATGGATCGAGACCGAACCCTACCGCGCGATCTTCCTCACCGACGAAGGACGGCGCATCGCCGAGGCTTCCCGGCGACGACACCAGCTGGTCGTCGAGTTCCTTGCGGCGCTCGGCGTGCGCGAAGAGACGGCGCGCGCCGACGCCGAAGGCATCGAGCATCACGTATCGGAGGAGACGCTTGCCGCTTTCGAGCGATTCGTTGCCACGGGGCGGGAGCCCGGCGGATGAGGCATGCGAATCACTCCCCGGCCAGCCGTCGGCATCGGGATATCCACACTGTCCACAGGACGACGGAGAAACGGTTTCGGCGTTATCCGTCAAGGCTTTCGGGCGGCCTGTGGATCAACACTGCACCAATTTGAGAGAACTCCGTTATCTGGTATTAGATTGTTGACAGTCCCCTAGATGTTGGGTTACGATCTGTGTATTCGGTGTGGTGTTTCGTGTTCGGAAAGTGGGCTGCCGACGCTCTGAGGCAGAACATTTTCGGGACGGGCTCAATCGCCGAAGAGGCCCGGGAAGCCTTCGGCGAAGGCGCAACCGCTTCCCGGCAGTCAGGGTTCACCGACGGGTGCGGGCAATAGTGGCTGGACACGGCAGGAGGCATTGACCGCATCGGTCACCCGACAGGAGGAAGAGGCGTGCTGGATCTCGTTCACAAGACACATGACATCTTTCAGTCGAAAAGAGGCATCACCGTACGCATCGACCGCGACCGCGACGCCAATCTGACCGATTTTGGAAAGGCCGTACTGGCTGATCGCTACCTTCTGCCGGGCGAGGAATGCCAGGATCTGTTTGCACGCGTGGCATGCCATTTCGCCGACGACTCAGCACACGCCCAGCGCCTGTACGACTACATCTCCAATCTCTGGTTCATGCCGTCGACGCCGGTGCTGTCCAACGGCGGTACCGAACGCGGCCTCCCGATCTCGTGTTTTCTCAACGAGGCGTCGGACAGCCTCAACGGCATCGTCGACCTCTGGAACGAAAACGTCTGGCTTGCCGCGCTCGGTGGCGGCATAGGATCGTACTGGGGCAACCTGCGTTCGATCGGCGAGCGCGTCGGCTCCAACGGAAAGACGTCCGGAATCATCCCGTTCATCCGGGTCATGGATTCCCTGACCCTGGCGATTTCCCAAGGCTCGCTCCGGCGCGGCTCGGCGGCAATCTATATCCGGATCGACCATCCCGAGATCGAGGAGTTCATAGAAATCCGCCGCCCGACCGGCGGCGATCCGAACCGCAAGGCGCTCAACCTGCACCATGGCATCATCCTCACCGACGAATTCATGCGCGCGGTCGAGAACGACGAGGAATGGGCGCTGAAGAGCCCGAAGGACAACGCGATCATCCGCAAGATGCCGGCACGCGCCCTTTGGATCCGGCTGCTGTCGACGCGGATCGAGACCGGCGAGCCCTATTTCATCTTCATCGATCACGTGAACCGGGCGGTTCCCGAACACCACAAGCTCGCCGGCCTCGACGTCAAGATGTCGAACCTGTGCAGCGAGATCACACTTCCGACCGGAACCGACAAGGACGGCGAGGAACGCACCGCCGTCTGCTGTCTGTCATCCCTCAATCTCGAGCGCTTTCTCGACTGGCAAGACCACCCGACGTTCATCGAGGACGTGATGCGGTTTCTCGACAACGTCCTCACAGATTTCATCGAGCGGGCGCCCGCGAGCATGGACCGGGCAAGCTACGCCGCCATGCGCGAGCGTTCCGTCGGCCTCGGCGTCATGGGCTTTCATTCCTTCCTGCAGAGCCAGTCCGTCCCCATCGAATCGGTAATGGCGAAGGTCTGGAACAAGCGGATGTTCAAGCACATCAGGGAACAGGCCGACAGCGCGTCCCTGCTGCTCGGCGAAGAGCGCGGGCCCTGTCCCGACGCTCTCGATTACGGCATGAAGGACCGGTTCTCCAACAAGCTCGCGATCGCGCCGACCGCGTCGATCTCGATCATCTGCGGCGGCTCGTCTCCCGGAATCGAGCCCAACGCCGCCAACGCCTATACCCACAAGACCCTCTCCGGATCGTTCCAGGTGCGCAACAAGTTCCTCAAGCAGCTGCTCGCCGAAAAAGGTCATGACGATGACGACACATGGTCGTCGATCACGGTCAGGGAGGGATCGGTCCAGCATCTCGATTTCCTGACAGACGATGAGAAGGACGTGTTCAAGACCGCCTTTGAAATCGATCAGCGGTGGCTGATCGACCATGCGGGAGATCGCGCGGGATTCATCTGCCAGTCGCAGTCGCTCAACATCTTCCTGCCCGCCGACGTGCACAAGAAGACGCTTCACGAGGTGCACTGGCGGGCCTGGGAGAAGGGCGTCAAGTCGCTTTACTACTGCCGCTCGCGGTCGGTCGCCCGCGCCGAGAGCCACGCCTCGGAGTCCGTTACCAGCGTTGCCGTTCCCGTGAACGGAAACGGAAACGGGGTCAATGGCGACGCCGCGCCGACGAACGGGTACGAAGAACCGCTGCCGCTCGCGGCACAAGGCCAGAACGACAACGCCTACGAGGAATGCCTTAGCTGCCAGTGATCCGGCGACCGCCGGAACATTCCCGGGAACGGGCCTCCCTCAGGACAAGGAGCTGTCTGCCGTCATGTCGCTATTGGAGTTCAACCCGGTATACAAGCCGTTCCGCTATCCTTGGGCCTACGATGCCTGGCTGACCCAGCAGCGTGTCCACTGGCTTCCTGAAGAAGTTCCGCTCGCCGACGACGTGAAGGACTGGCACAACAAGCTCTCGGACGCGGAACGCAATCTTCTCACGCAGATATTCCGGTTCTTCACGCAGTCCGACATCGAGGTGAACAACTGCTACATGAAGCGCTATTCGCGCGTCTTCCAGCCCACCGAAGTGCAGATGATGCTGTCGGCGTTTTCGAACATGGAGACGATCCACATCGCTGCCTATTCGCATCTGCTCGACACCATCGGCATGCCGGAGACCGAATACCAGGCTTTCCTTCACTACAAGGAGATGAAGGACAAGTTCGACTACATGCAGAAGTTCGATGTCGACACCGACGAAAATATCGCTCGTACCCTAGCCGTGTTCGGCGGCTTCACTGAGGGCCTTCAGCTCTTTGCGAGCTTCGCCATCCTGATGAACTTTCCCCGCTTCAACAAGATGAAGGGCATGGGCCAGATCGTTTCCTGGTCGGTGCGCGACGAGTCCCTGCATACCGAATCGATCATCAAGCTCTTCCATACCTTCATCTCGGAAAATCGCGAGATCTGGACCGAGGATCTGCAGCGTTCGCTTTACGTCATCTGCTCCGAAATGGTCGAGCACGAGGACGCATTCATCGATCTCGCCTTCGAGATGGGAGGGGTCGAAGGCCTCGAAGGGAAAGAGGTCAAGCAGTATATCCGCTACATCGCCGACCGCCGCCTTTCCCAACTCGGACTCCAGCCGATATACCGCATCGAGAAGAACCCGCTGCCGTGGATGGACGAAATGATCAACGGCATGGAGCACACCAACTTCTTCGAAAACCGCGCAACAGAATATTCGAAGGCCGCAACGCAGGGCACCTGGGAAGAAATCTGGGACTGACTGCCGCTCCGGCTCGCTGCGTCGCGGGAGTGGCGGATCGTGAAACCGGTTCGCGGTTCTTCGGCACTGCCCAGTCCGTATTCCTGCTGAAGCCCGCTATCATCGCGTCGTCACGCGCGCCGGCCGGATGCCGAATGGCTTCCTGGAACTGCTCGGGACGGAGCACTCGGGCTCACCGCCTCCGCGGCGGATCCGAAGCCCGGGCCCTGAGTTCCGGGCCCGTATAGCAGGAGCACGCCCGGTTGCAGTCACCCGGCTTCCGGGCTCCGGCGCGGACTTCCCGGAACGTTGCCCGTCTGCACCATTTTCTGGGTGCAGGCGAAACGATACCTCGTCTTCCTGGATGCGGAAGAATATCGCGCAGAGGACTGGCACTACAATCAGGGTGAGCGCCGTGGCAGAGCTGAGCCCGCAGATTATGACCACCGCCAGGCTGTTGAAGAACGGGTCCCAGATCAGGGGCGTGACGCCCAGCACCGTGGTCAGCATGCCGAGGCTGACCGGGCGTACACGGCTGACGGCTGCATCAACCACCGTGTCCATGCGCGCCTTTCCTTCCGAGATCGAAGAATCCGTCTCGTCGATCAGGACGATCGCGTTCTTGATCAACATGCCGGTCAGGCTGAGCGCATAGCCCGCCTGCGCCGTTATGGCGGAAGTTCGGTTGAACCGCCTTACCTTGGCGTTCTCGAGGACCAGGTCGAAACCGTCAGCGACCTGCTAGATCGGGACATAGCGTCCCGCAAGCTGGCTGAAGACATGCATTTGGCGGATTTACTCGATCCGGCTGCGTTCCGCAGCGACGGGCCGCAAGACAATCGGGCGCAGTTCGTCTCCCTCGCGAAACACCCCGATGAGCGATCCGTCGAAGTGGGACGCGATCGCTCTCGAGATATCGCCCTGCAACAGGCCGGCGCGGCGCGCGTTGCGTTCGTTAATACGCGGACGGACCACCTTGACCATCTCTCCCCAGTCATCCTGGATTCCGAGCGCCCCCTCCCGTGCGTAGACCTCCTTCGCCTGACCGGCCAGCCGGCGCAGAACGACCGGATCCGGCCCGCTGAAACGCGCCTCGATATCGCTCGTACCGCCGGAGCCAAGCACAAACTTCCAGACCTTGGCGCGGCCATCGGGGTAGTGGCCTTCCATACGGTCAACGATGCGCGACAGAAGCGGGGCAAGGCTCCGGCGACAGGGCAAGCCCCCTACCAAGGGTGTTCACGCCCGTCCCAGTTCCAGAATCGGCCATGCCGGGATTCGTCAAGGTCAGCCATGACGTCGTAGATTCCGTGTGCGCTCTCCACTACCGAGAGCGTGGCGTTGCGGCCGCCCATGTCGGTACGGACCCAGCCCGGATGAATGACGACCGCGAGGCAGCCCCGCTTGCGCCAGCCGTCGGCGAGCGTGCGGAACCGGTCGTTGAGCGCCGCCTTGGATTCGCCGTACTTGCCGAGGCCGCGGCGCGAGCCCCGGCGCGCGCCCATCGTGCTGGTGATCAGCGCGATCTTGCGCTGCTCGCTTCGAACCACGGCATTCATCAACACCTCGGCGGTCTCGATCGGCGCCTCCGCGTTGATGCGGTTCACCTCGGCGGCGGACATCCCGTCGCCGTAGACGCCCGCGTTGTGGATCAAGACGTCGATCGCCTCGTCGCCCAGCGCGTCGCGGAACGCCCGGCGCCCACTGGCATCGGTTACCTCCAGCCCATGAACCACCACATCGCCTGCCACCGTGCCGAGCGCACCTGGCTCGCCCGGGGTCCGCGTCGTCGCGTGCACCCGCCAACCCTTCTCCGCGTAGCGCTCGACAAGCCCGAGGCCTATCCCCCGGCTCGCCCCGACAATCGCAACCGTGGGCATGGTCTCCTCCGGCAAGGGCGTTTTTGATCGAGATCGCGCACGATCTATCCTCATCGTACCAGATGGTCTGTTCCCGGTGGAGGCGGGACGCATGTCGATCGCGATCATCGATGTCGGGCCCTTCTCGCTCCGACGGCTGCCTGATCGGGGTGATGGCGATGACGGGATGCTCAACGGGATCTTCGACGATGTCGGCGACGCGGTGAGCCTCGGCGGACACCCTACCGAGCAGAGCCACCGGGCGGCGGATAGCACCATTCCCTCGTCCCGAGGCGGCGGAGTAGCCAGGCCAGCGCCCGCCGATCAGCCGAAAATGCCAAAGAGCACCAGCCCCCACGTCACCGCGCAACCCACCAGGCTTACGAAGACCGCGGCGCTGCCGATGTCCTTGGCCTGCTTGGCAAGCGCGTGATCATCGAAGGAGATACGGTCGACGGTCGCTTCCACAGCGGAGTTGAGCAGTTCGACGACAAGGACAAGCAGCACGGAGTTGATCAACAGCGCCATCTGGACGAGGCTCGCCGGCAACGCCACCGCGACCGCGATCAGGACCGCTGCCAATACAAGCTCCTGGCGGAACGCGGATTCGTGGCGGAACGCGCTGGTCAGCCCCGCGAACGAATAGAATAGCGCGCGCCATATCCGGACCACTCCCGCCTTGCTCTTGTGCGGACTCTTCCCTTGCTGCGGCGAAGTCATGCCGGCCTCCCTTCAACCTCAACCGTGCGGAATATAGGCCGCGATTGTGTCACAAAAGTTAACGCTATCGGTCATGCCGGTGTCATGACCGGTGCCGATTATTGGCATCGGCCGACGCTGGGTCGGTCGCATCGGAGCGGTGGCTTGGGTTTCGACCGGCGGCGTTACCGGACCGTTTGTATCTCCGACGTGCATCTCGGCTTTCGCGGGTGCAGCGCGGAATACCTCCTCAGTTTCCTGCGGTCGACCGAGTGCGAGTACCTGTACCTCGTCGGCGACATCATCGACATCTGGTCGATGAAGAAGCGGCCGTTCTGGCCGCAGGCGCATAACGACGTGGTCCGCACCATTCTCGGCAAGGCGAAGTACGGAACGAAGGTTATTTTCGTGCCGGGAAACCACGACGAGCTCCTGCGCGACTATGACGGCATGGCGTTCGGCAACATCTCGATCGCCGACAAGGCGGTGCATGAACGGGCGGACGGGCGGCGGTTCCTTGTCCTCCACGGCGATCAGTTCGACGCCGTCGTGCGCAGCTCAAAGGCGCTCGCGCTCATCGGCTCGGCAATGTACGAGTGGCTGCTGCGGGCCAATCGCCTGACCAATTACGTACGCCGCAAGCTCGGCTTTCCATACTGGTCGCTGTCCGCCTTTCTCAAGCACAAGGTGAAGAACGCGACCCGCTACATCAGCAATTTCGAACGGGCAGTGGCTTACGAAGCATCGCGCCTCGGCGTGGACGGGGTGATCTGCGGCCATATCCACCGAGCCGAGATCAGCACCATCGGCGACGTGCTCTACTGCAACTGCGGGGATTGGGTCGAGAGCTGCACCGCGCTTGTCGAGCATCCCGACGGCGCCTTCGAGGTGCTGCACTGGTCCGATACCGTTGCTTCGCACAAGTACCTCGAGACCGCGGCGGCGGCCTGATGCGAATCGTCATCGCCACCGACGCGGCGCGCCCGCAGGTCAACGGCGTGGTGCGTACGCTCGGCAAGACCGCCGAGACGCTGGAGACGTTCGGGCACGCCGTGAAGCTTGTGACGCCGGCGGGGTTCCGCTCGGTGCCGTGCCCCACCTACCCGTCCATCAGGATCGCGGTCTGCCCTGGACGCGGCGTGCGGGCAGCGATCGAATCCTTCCAACCCGACTGCCTCCACATCGCAACCGAAGGCCCCATTGGCCACGCGGCGCGGCGCTGGTGCTTCGTCAACCGGTTCCCGTTCACCACCTCCTTCCATACGCAGTTCCCCGAATACATCCGCGCGCGCGCGCCGGTTCCAATCGCCTGGACATACGCCTATCTCCGCCGGTTCCACGGCCCGGCGGTGCGCACCATGGTGCCGACCCCGGGCCAGCGCGACAGGCTTGCAGGGCGCGGCTTCTCCGGCCTTGCCTTGTGGGCGCGGGGGGTCGACGCCGGGCTGTTCCGGCCGGGCCCAAAGGATGCGATCGACGCCGAACGCCCGGTGTCCCTGTTCGTCGGGCGGGTCTCGGTGGAAAAGAACCTCGATGCCTTTCTCGGGCTCGATCTCGACGGCACCAAGGTGGTCGTCGGCGACGGTCCCGATCTCGGGCGGCTGCGGGCGCGCTATCCGGAAGTGCGCTTCCTGGGCGAGAAATTCGGGACCGAGCTCGCACGCCACATGGCTGCGGCGGACGTGTTCGTCTTTCCGAGCCGAACCGACACGTTCGGGCTGGTCATGTTGGAAGCGATGGCGTGCGGGGTGCCGGTCGCTGCGTTCCCCGTCACCGGACCGATCGATGTCGTCGAGCACGGGCGGACCGGCATTCTGGACGAGGATCTGGCGGGGGCAGTGCGCAAGGCGCTGGCTCTCGATCCCGCGCACTGCGTCGAGGCGGCCCGTACGCGGTCGTGGGAGGAAGCCACCCGCACGTTCGAGTCGCACCTCGCGAGACGGCCCAGGACGCTGGCTGCTGCGACGGTCCGGTAGGCCCCACACCATTTCCACCACTCTATGTTTTGCAGGAGGTGAATAACTGTCGGCCTCCTGCAGGCAATCGGCAACCGGGCCGTAGGCGGCGGGGTTCGCAGGGCGGCGCCCGCCTCTGGCGGCCGTGAGTTCCAACCGGTCGGGATCAAGTCGACGATAGGGGTGGAATCGAACCTGACAGGCCGGGACGCCGCACGGTCAAACCCGGTGCCGGCGCTTTGATTGGGCTCGCGAAGGCCCGACATCCTGCTTCCACAACTGGAACCGACAAGTCATGCAGGCCTTAGCGCGGCAGTCGCCCGGTTCAGGATCCGGGGTCGGGTTCTTTCGGAGGGGGCTGTGGCAGCAGGGTCGGGTGCAGGGCAGTAAAGATCGAATCGAATCTGCCCTCGCCGCCATCGGCCTCTGCCAAGGCAGCGCTGGCGTGGCCGGCGGCAAGCCGCGGGGTTCCGTCCCCGGCGGGTCGGCTGGAGAAACGCCCGGACCAGGATCCGTGGGATCGGACGACGGCACGGTCCGGGTGGGTCACCGCGACGGAGGCGCCCGCAAACTCTCCGGTCCCGCCGATCGCGGTCGGCGCGAAGCGGATCTCGTAGTCGGTGGGCGAGTGCTCGACCGCCTCGCCTCGCCGCCAGCCGAGAATCGCGTACAGGTGCTCGCGCTCGAGCGCGATATCACCGACGCAGCCGATGCAGCCGGCGACGGTGCCGGCTGCGAAATCCGCCTGCAACGTCATCGTCGCCGTGAACTCCTCCGCCAGCGGCTCCGCGCCCGCAGGGCGGTAACGGAAGACCCCGCCGGCACTTCCGACATAGTTCGCCGTGCCCGAGACCGGGAGGTCGGGTGGGACGTGCGCATCCAACTCCAGCCCGTCGATGAAAGGGACGATCTTGGCGTCCGCCGGGTTGAGGCGCCGCGTCGTCCGCGCGCCGTCGAAGCGCATCCAGAACCCGGCCGACAGGTAATCGGTCGGGTCATCATTGTCCCAGCTCACCAGGGCGTAGGCGATCGAGACGCCATCCCGGTCGGACCTGCCCATGGTCCAGCGCCGGCCCGAGTGGTTGGGCATGAAGGGAAACCAGGACCAGGAACTCCACTCGTCGCGGAGGCTTGAGAAGCGCTCCGTTCGGCCGTCCGCGCGCGGAATCGCAATGCGCAGCACCTCGCCGTCAAAGCTCGTCGGGCGGTGAGAAGCCCGCTCGCCACCGCTGGAGCAGGCGCCAAGCGCGAGCACGAGGGTGAGACAGGCGAGGCGGACGGCGGTCTTCATGAAATCCAGGCTCCTTGATCGAATTCGGGGGACAGGACGTCGCCCGTCGGGGAATCCAGTATACCGGTCTGCCCGGATCCTGATAATCGACGTGTAATGGCACACTCTAGAGGGTATAGACCAGCTCAGGAAGCGCGACACTCCACCGTTGCTGGCGGAGTTGCGGTTGGAAGCTCTCTGTAGAGTCGGACCGATATCGCATGATGATTGCATGGACGCTGCCTTCGACGAAGGTGGCGCCCTTGGGCGGCTCGAACTTCCTGGCCAGGCGGCCAATCGCAACGTTGTGCCGGTCAACGATCAGCCAGCGGTCGCCGTCTTGTTTCAGGCCAACCGGGTCACCGGCGGCGATATTGTCGAGGGCCTGAAGGGTCCGACGACCGTTGGCCCGCCGCCCGGCGAAGTCTAGGTCGACCTCTGACGGGTTGAGCGTACGGTAGATCCTGCTGCAATCCGCCACATCGCGACCGTTCACGCTCGGGGAGCGATGGGTTACCGCCGGTCCATCCAAATTGTCGATGAAGGGATGGTGGTTTCCCATCGAAACAAGTGCCAGACTGCGCCGGGCGCGCGTCATTGCGACGTAGTAGAGCCGACGCTCGGCGTCCCCGTTTTCGCCGTTCGAAGGCCGGTCCCAGCCTCCGTCCAGAATGACCACATCGTCGAACTCGAGGCCCTTCGCCCGGTGTGCTGACAGAAGCAACAGGCCGGTCTGGCGCTTCCGGGCATCACGGCCCCATTCGGCGAGCCACTCGATCACGTCCATGCGGTCGGTCTCGCGATCACCTAGCTCATGAAACAGTTCGTCAAGGCCCTCCCTGAGGAGTGACCACCAGTGCCCGATCGGCTGTCGATCGATCCAGCCCGCAATGTCGCCGGCCAGGACGAGGGAACCGGTCCGCCCCCTGAGCCAGTCGACCAGGCTCTGTGTCTCACGCAGGCGCCACACATTCGGTGGATCGTCGGACGCGGCCTGGACCGGGATGTCATGCGTCTCGCAATAGCTCCGGACCGGTCCCAGTTGACGCCAGTTGCGGGCGATCACCGCCGCCTTATCCCAGCTCCAGTTGGGGATCCGCCGAGACAGGCGCTCCAGCTCGCTCACCGCCAGGACGGCTTGGATGGCTTCGTCATTGGGCGCCCGCAGGATCTGCACCCGACCGCTCCCGATGGGGTCGAGCCGTTCAAGATCGCCCCCGGGACGTTCTCTCCGCCGGCTTCGGTTCACGACGATGTCGTGACCGGCCTTCATGCGGCCCGTGGCCGGCGCGATGAGCAAATTTGCGGTGTCGATGATGTTTGCCGTCGAGCGATAGTTTTCGATGAGATGGACCGGGCGAGCCGCATAGTCCTCCTCGAAACGCCTGATGAATGCGACGGACGCGCCCCTGAAGCCATAGATGTTCTGGTCGTCATCGCCCACAGCAAAGAGGCTGAGGCGGCTGTCCTCGTCCTCGGCCGACCGTCCGGCGATAGCAGCGATCAGCTCGTACTCCTCTGCTCCGATATCCTGATACTCGTCGACCAGTATCCAGCGGTAACCCTCGATCAGCGTATCGCGCTGCGCTTCGGCTTCGTCACGGGACAGGCCATCGCCCCTCAACAGCGAGACCGCTTGCTTGAGGATCTTGTCGAAGTCTCCCTCCGAGATGTCGCCGGACTGCCCGGCGAAGCTTGCCCCGACCAGGCGCATCGCCAGGCCGTGACAGGTGGATACCGTCACGCCTCGGGCATCGTCACCGAGAAGATCTACAAGCCGGCGTCGTATCTCGATCGCGGCGTGGCGGTTGTAGACGAGTGCGAGAATGCCCTGCGGATCCTGCCTGCGGACCCGGATCAGGTAGGCGATGCGGTGCACAAGGACGCGCGTCTTGCCGGAACCTGGACCAGCCAGCACCAGCACACTGGTCTGTTCACGATCGTCGGCAACGATCCGGGTCTGCCGGGCGTTTCCAAGGGATTCGACGATGGCGCGCCACGATTCAGGCGTGGTCTGACGGCGCAGTGCGGCCGCGCTGCGGGGCAGCCACCGCTCGACGAACGCCTGCCGGTCGAGCGTGAAATAGTCATCCCTCAGACGGCGCGCATCGCCCATCGAGTCCAGGCCGCGTTCCGCATAGGCCGCCATGATATGGGTCTGGAGCGTCTGCTCGTCATAGTGGATGTGGAGCGGCTGGAAGTCGGTCTCGGTAAATGTCCGGCTGCCTGGCTCGAGGCGGACGGTGATCGCCGGACGGAAGATGGTGAGCCCCCGACCCAGCGTCACCGCTCCCTGCTCGTGGAGCCACAGCAGGGCATGGTCGAGAAGGCCCGAGGGGTCGGTGATCTCCTGCACCAACTCAAGGTCGCTCGTTAGCGCCGAGATCAGAGTGCCGAGCGTGGTTGCGACCTGCACGTCCTTGCCGCGGGCGTTCGGCGGCGCGGAACCGGTGAGCGAGGCAAGCAGCACGGAAGCGGCCCGACGACGGAGCCGGGAGGTAAGCGTGAGCTTGTCCCAGCCGCGCTGCAGGCGGAGAGAAAGATGCTGGCGGTCCATCTTGCGGACCTGGAAGCTGGTAATGCCCTCCGCATCTTCCCGACCGTCCCGCGCAATCCCGCGAATCAGCTTCTCCACGATGTCGGGTCGGACCGTCGTGTGACCCGCATCCCGGAGCTGCTGCGAGGCGAGCCTGAGGTTGAGAGTGGACAGCTCGCCCGGCTCGAGGTCCGGCGCGAGCTCCCGGAACTGGTCGAGCAGATCTCCCTCGAGATCGGAAGCCTCGGCAAGGCGTTTGCTGGAGGAGTCTTCCACGGCGAGATGGATGAAGACCGTGATCGCGGTGTCGTTGGAGGCGATCCCGAGCGCTTCGAGAAAGTTGAGCGCCTTGCGCAGCCGCGCCGGCGTCAGGCCGGACTCGCCACAGAGCTCGTCGGTCGAGATGCCACGGTCGGGCGGCGAATCCAGCAGGCTGCGTACGAGCCGGAGAAGCTTGGTCCGGTAGGCCGGGGTGGTATCGGCGGCTTCAATCCGCGTGCGCGCTTCGTCGATGGTCCGGATCTTCAATGACGAAGGAAACACCCGCACGAAGTTCTCGTCGCGCTTGAGCAGCACCGCCTCTTCGAGCCACGAGACGGCGATCTTCACCCGGGTATCCTCGGTGTCCCTGTCCCGTCCGAAGTCGCCGTCCGCGTCCTCCTTGACGATCTCGCCCGGCGTGGCGATCACCTCGCCTTCCCGTTTCGATCGCCGACCGAGGCGCCGCAAGGACTTCAGGATCGCGCCGATCTCCTGCTTGTCGAGACGCGAACGCGCCGAGAGCGTGAACTGCTTCTCGATATCGTCGTTGCTGTAGAGCAGGACGCAGCGGGCGGACTCCCCGTCGCGCCCGGCGCGCCCGGCCTCCTGGACGTAGTTCTCGATCGAGCCCGGGATGTCGGCGTGAACGACGAGGCGGATGTCGGACTTGTCGATCCCCATGCCGAAGGCGTTGGTGGCCGCGATGACCCGGAGCGTGCCGCTGGCGAATTGCTCCTGCGTCTCCAGCTTGGCTTCCGGCTTCAGGCCCGCATGGTAGTGGCCAGCGGCGTAGCCCTTTTCCTTGAGGAAGTCCGATACCCGCTCGGTCGCGCTTCTCGTCGCGCAATAGACGATCGCGCCCGAGGCGCCTTCCGCGGGCAGCGCGTCCTCGAGAACCGCGACGATGTCGCCCAGCTTGCCGGTCCTGTCGGTCTCGATGACCTCGAACGAGAGATTGTCCCGGTGCGCGCCGCCATCGATCCGCTGGAGATCGACGCCCAGCCTCTCCTCGAAATGCTCGCAGATGTCGTCGATGACGCCAGGCTTGGCCGTCGCGGTCAGGCAGATCAGCGGAGCCGGTTCGCCGTTTCCCGAATACTCCCGGATGAAACGGGCGATGTACCGGTAGTCCGGCCGGAAATCGTGCCCCCACTTGGAGACGCAGTGCGCTTCGTCGACGACCCAGTAACCCACTTCCCGCTGTTCCAGGATGGACCGCACCGAGGGGTTTCTGAGCTGCTCCGGCGAGATCAGCAGCATCGAGGCATCGCCGAGGCGGACCCGGTCGAGCGCGTCGTGCCGCTCGGGCAGAGACAGGAGGCCGTTGACGGTGACGCAGGACGAGATGCCCTGCCGATTCAGGCTCGCGACCTGGTCGGCCATGAGCGCAACGAGCGGCGAGATGACGACCGTGAGCGCGCCGGTCCGGTGGTAGCCGGCCAGCGCCGGCAGCTGATAGCAGAGCGACTTGCCGGTGCCGGTCGGGAGGATGCCAAGAACAGAGGACTTGGCGAGCGCCGCCGCGACAATGGTCTCCTGCAGGGAGCGTCCGTCCTCGCCGGTCGGCTTCGGCCGGAACCCCGCGAAGCCGAACCACTGCTCGAGCAGTCTCACCGGGTCGCTCCAGGACCGACACCACACGCAGGCGGGATCCGTGCAGGACGTATCGCGGAGCCTTCGGACGACCGCACCGGCCTCGGGAAACTGGTGTCGGACCCAGGGTGGCATGACGGAGTTCTCGCCGGCTACCGAAATCCAGGAGAGTGCGTAGGCGAGCGACCAGCCGGTTCGCTGGGCTTCCGGGATCGCCAGCTCGATCTGGTGGGTGCAGGCTCGCCCGGCGAGAACGTTCCGGATGGCTCGCTGAGCCTCCCGCACACCGGGCCTGGGCGCATCCCTCACCGACTGGAAGACCGCGTCGAAGCCCCGCGGGTTTTCATTCGATGTGGCGAGCCAATGGAGGGCGGAGAGGAGGTCGGGATCGGCTCCCGCGAGCTTTCGCAACTCGGCGAGCTGGTTTCGCAGAAGGGTCAGGACGAGCCCGGCGTCAATTTCGGGGTCGCTGGCATTCCCGGCCTGTAGCCGTCCGTCTTTGTAGTGCTTGACCAAGCGGTGGTAGGGATTGCGGGGAAAGGCGAGTGGATTGAGCCGGAGCGTGTCGATTGGCGGTTTCGTCAGGATCTGCAGTCCGGCATTCGCCTCCTGCAGACAGGGCAGGTCGTGCTGGATCACGTTGTGGCCGAGCACGAAGTCCGCGCCAGAGGAATACGCATCCAGCGCGAGCAGTGCCTTCCCAAGGTCGCCGCCACGATAGCTGCAGGTGCCGCTCGTTACCGGACGGACGGCCGCAAAACTGTAAATCCGGCCGGTGGTCGGATCGACTTCGAGATCGACCGAAACGCATCTGGAAAAAAGCTTCTCCGCCCTCACTGTTTCTCTCGAATCCTTGCCGTCCAAGAAGTGGCACCGGATGTGCGGATGTCACCCGGAGTAGTTCGCAATCTAGTGAAGGTCTATCGGCTAAAGTTATCGGCTGCAATATTGTCCGGAATCAGCTCTGCCACCTTATGGACCGGATCCTGTACTAACTTGAAATTTCGTATTCGGGTTGATGACTGGTTCCACGAATCCTGTCTTTCAGGCTGGAGGACGCAAATTTTTTCCAGTCACTACAATGCACTAAAGCAATGATACGGAAACTGCTCCTGCTTCGGGGCCGGGACACAAGCTGGAGAGGGTCCGGGCAACGCGCATGGCAGTCGTCAGGGACGGCAACGGGAACATCGGAGCCATTGACGGCGTGCTGGCCGGCTACGCCATCAGGCCCCAAACGCTGCCCCCGGTGGCTCGGGGAGTTCTGTCGTTGGCCCGTATCGCTTTCCGACCCCACGCTCGCAGCCGCGTCGCGACCAGCCGGGACCCTGGTCATCGGAGACTCATCCTGCGCATATCGCGGGAGCCGAACCGGTCACCGCAGCCAGGTGGTTCGACTCGACACAGTTTCCCCCGCCCCGAGGAGCACTAACGTGCGCGTTCCAGACCCCGCACCGATCGGGAGCGGTTCGCCATGCGCCGCAGCGACTTTGTGAACTGCACCGCCGCCTCTTCCTTGCGGTCCCTCGCCAACAAGAACTCTCCGTACATCTCGTATGCCGATTTCATCGGAAACGGAGCTCCGGTCGGTGGGTTGAGTTTTCCTTCGAGAACCGTCGCCTCCTCGAGAACCGCCTCGGCCCCGGCATGGTCGCCCCGAGCCAACGCCATTCCTGCCTCCAGCACCTTTTCGTCGATGGCGGCAATGCTCGCCCGCCATGCGGCGCGATACGCCCCCGACTCCTCGCCCAGCCACCGCCGGCGCGCATCCCTGATGTTGGCCAACGCGGTCGCCGCCCTCTCGATATCGCCGCCATATGCGGCAGAGAGCCCAGCCACCAGCTGAAGCGCCGAGTGATCGCGATCCGCATCGCTGAGAATACGGTCGTCGAACTCCGACCAGCGTTCCGTTTCCAGTATATGCCGCGAAAGGATGGCCAACATCCTTTCGCGGACCCGAGGAGTCGGAAACCTCTCCAGCGTCCGCATTGCCTCATCGAGCGCCCACCGCGCCCGCTGCTCGTTGCCGAGCTGCAGCTGCCCGTAGTGGTACCACTGCAAGGCATGGGCCTCGGAGCGTCCCCGCTCGGCTCCCTTGCGCTCGATCTGCTCGAGCGCAGCCTTGTAACTGACGCTGTTCGATGCCACCACCTCTTCCCACATCCCCAACTGCACGAAGATATGCGAGGGCATGTGCAGCGCGTGCGGTGCCGCCGGCGCGATTTGCGCGTACGCCCTCGCAGCCGGCAACGCCAGGATGGCATGCTCCGGGTCGTCGAACGCATGAATGATGTAATGCGCGGCGCCCGGATGGTTGGGGCTGCGGGCGAAAACCTGCATGGCGACCGCGCCGGCACGCACTCGGCGCGTAAGCCCCTTGTCCCCGCGCCGCAAGGTTCCAAGCAGGGATAGCGCGTACAGCGTGGCAACTTCGTCGTCGTCCGGATGCGTCTCGTAGAGGCGCCGCATCGCCTCGGAATAGGCGAAGTCTCTGGACAGCTTGTTGCCGGAGCCGTAGAGCACATCCGCCGCTTCCATCAAGCCTCGTTCCAGTCCTAGCGGCGTCCTCGCCGCCCGCGCCTCCGGCGTGGGTCCATAGCGGCCCAGCACCGCAAGGGCCGCTTCCCGATCCTGCTCCGCCCACAAGGGAAAGTTATGGCTCAGCGCCTCGCCCCAATAGGCGAGGGCGAATCCCGGGTCGATCGCCTGTGCTTCACGGAACGCCGCGCCAGCATCGTTGAACTCGAAACTGTGCAACGCCTTGACGCCTGTGAGGAACGCCGTCTGAGCCTCAGGCGCACCGGAGTTGGGAAAGTCGATGTTCCCCAAATTTAACGACGCGCCGCCCGCGACGTCCTTGGCGAAGGCCGTTGCGCCCGTCAGGCTCAATAGAACTACAAGGCACGTGACGCACAAGGACGACCATGTGCGCCGGAAACCACCAACAATCATCACTTACCCTTCAGATGTCTGTCCACGTTCTACTGCCCGCCAGGACGGCAACCGCAACATCGGACACCCATGCCACGACCGAATTTGCAGAGAATATTCGACACAACTTGGAGGCCGGAAATCGTGGAGCCCCTCTACAGGCCCATCCGCGCCGGCGCCGCCCGCTGGCCGGAACCGCGCCGCGGCATCTTCGGCAATGCGAAGCCCTGCTGATGACAGGCGCGAATGATCACCACGAATTTCCAGAGCACGCCGCCAGCAACGGCGCAAATCCCGGCACCCAGAAGAACGGCTGGATTGGCAGCGGAAATCCAGAATGCGAACAGGACGAGCGGCGCCAGATGTCCGACAACGCGCATTGCCGGAGTGATCCGCCGCAGTTCGGCGCGCGAAAGCGGTGGAATGCCGCTGCGCTCCGCATCGGCAACATAGCGTTGCCACAGAACGGCGTTGAGGACAGCGAGGACGATGCCGGAGATGGCGAGAGACGGCGCCGACAGCGTTACCACGGCCGGAAACACAGCAGCAGCAGCTGCAAGCAGGCCCGCACCCTCAAGAAGGCCGGTCATGATCAGCATCGTCGGCATCAGCCCTGCCCGCCAGGCCGGAATCCCGCGTGCCGCATGCAGGATGCGCGCCTGACAATAGAGAAACACGAGGGCGGAGAGCCCCACCGCCAGATGAAGGACCGGGTGCGGCCACAGGCAGTCGGCTGCCACCGCCGGATAGAAGACCGCGACGGCGTAGGTCTCGCGCGTCATCCAGGACGTCTGCGGACGCATGAGAACCCGGAGGAAGCGGAACTTGCGGCCAATCTCGAGAAACACGCAGAACAGCCCCGCCGCCATGATTGCTGCGGCCATGACGTAGAGCCACACCAGCACCGTGCCGGCCAGGCCGGCGTGGAAATGCGCCGCCGTCGCGACGACCGCGAGACCGCTCGACATCCCCCCCAGCGTGAAATTCATCGCTGCGCGCCAGTCCCAGAATTCCTGGCGCCGGCCGGCCAGCGCATTGCCGGGGTCGCTGAGCGCCGCATCGTCGGCGTCGTCCTCGTCCGGTTCGCGGCCGGGCATGCTGTTGGGCACCTCGTAGAGATACCTGATTTGCGGGTCGGTCCCGAGTTCCTCGTGCATCTGGAAGGAACTGTTCTCCAACGCGAGCAGCGAAACGTTGCTTCCAGGGTCGTTGAAGTCCCCGAAATGTATCGCCTGGGCGATGCAGGCCGAGGAACAGGCCGGGGTGTATTCCAGATCGACGCCCGGCACCTTGCCCTCCTCGCGTGCCTCGTCGAGACGCTCGACGCAGAAGGTGCACTTGGTCGCGACCCCGACGCGCTCGTCGTGATAGACGTGTTCCTCCTGAACCGTCTTCTCGCCGTAGAACCACTCCCGGTCATGGGTGATGGTGCGCGCCTGGTAGGGGCAGGCGACGGCGCAGTACGCGCAGCCGATGCAGGTGTCATAGTCCATGGTCACGAGCCCGTCGGCGCGCTGACGGGTCGCGCCGGTGGGGCAGACGGGCACGCAGGGCGGCTCGGCGCAGTGCTGGCAGCCGACCACCATGAACAGCCGCTCGACATCGGGAAACGTGCCGCACTCGACATCGAGCACCCGCCGCCACTGCACCCCTGGCGGCGTGTCGTTGGCGTGCTTGCAGGCGATCGTGCAGGTCTGGCAGCCGACGCACCGGTTGAGATCAACCACCATGCCCCACCGGGGGTCCGGCCCGGATTCCCCGGCGCCGCGCCCTTCCGCCGCCGCGCTTTCCTCAGACATCGCGAACCGCTGCCGGATCGGACCGGATCATGCCGCGCGTCTCTTGCCCGGAACCTTGCGGATCCTGACCCGCGCGAGATCAGCGCTCGATCCCGTTGCATCGGTCAGCGACAGCGACAGCGAAGTCACCGAGTTGAGGCTCGGGAGGTTCAGGTCCTTCGCGTACGGCGTCGCCCAGTGATCGAACTGTCCGATCATCAGGACCGTGTCGGGGCGGATTCCCTCGCGCAGCACGGCATGGCCGCACGTGATCCCGGTCACCGATTCGATCTCCACCGGATCGCCTTCGGCGATACCCAGGGTGCGCGCACGGGTGCGATTGATAATGACGCCCTTGTGGCCGGCGATGTTGCCAGCAACCTCGTTGATCAGCGGTATGCCAACGTTGGCGCCCCAGGAATACTGCATGGATCGTGCGGTGAGGGCGAAGAACGGATAGTCGTCCGGATCGTGCCCGGACTCCCTGACATGGTCGGCCCAGATCTCGGGAAACCGCCTGTAGCCGGGCAGCGGCTCGTATTCCTCGAGCTGCGCCTCCCACCATTCGATGCCGCTCTCGTGCAGGCGGTTGGCGAGCTGGGCGCCGTGGCGCAGGATGCGTTCCTGGTACGGCATCTCGAAGCGAAGATTCTTCTCCCTGAGCGCGGGATAGAGGTACCACTCGAGCTGCGGGAACGGTCGAAGCAGAAAGCCGTTCTCTCGAAACCAGCCGAGGTCGCGCACCTCCTCGCCGTCCGTGAGGTCGTGGCTCGCCGCCTTGCAGACCGCGTCCCATATCGCCTCGCCCGGGTGCGCCACGGCAGGATCCACGGCGTAGTCGTAGCCACCGTCCGTGCGCAGCCGCGCGCCGGCGGCGCCGCGGTTGATCGCCTCGTTGTAGGGTTCGAGAAGCCCGGTGCGTTCGGCGAGCGCGGTCGCGATATCGGTGAGATCGCGCGCGTCGACCTGCGGTTCGACCACGGGCTGGCGGATCGCCCAGCCCTGATGCTTCCAGTACTGCTCGGTGAACTTCGTCGATCCGATCTGGATGAGCTGGAGGCTCTCGAGATCGGTGCAGTCGGGCAGCAGGATGTCGGCCATGTGGTTGGTCTCGTCACGCGTGTAGGCGAACGAAACCGTGAAGGGAAACTCCGCGATCCGCTCCGCCACCTCGGGCGCGTTCCACGACGAGATCGCAGGGTTGGTGCGGTAGTTGATCCACATCTCCGGCTTGGACTGGGTCGGCCAGTTGTCGGGGTTCTTCTTCTGGAAGAGCCACGGCAGATGGGCCGGGCCGAGCGCCGGCGACCAGGCGGAGTTGGCGGCCAGCGGAACCAGAGTCCGGTAACCGTTGCGGATGTGCGGCGCAGCCAGCCATTCCTCGCTGCTGGTGGGATTGAACGGGTAGTCCATGATCCCGTCATCGGTCCCGCGCACCGTCTTGAGCCGCGAATAGGCGGGCCGGTTGAGCTTGACTGCCGTGCCGAGAGTGCCGCCCGGCACCTCGAGCGCACCGACCAGGGTGGCGAGCAGGGTCCGCGCCCAGCAGGTCTGGTACCCGCCCCAGCCGTTGTTGACGCCCTTGCCCAGCATGACCGCGACTGGCCGGAACGGCATCTCGACACCCTCGATCTCGCAGGTCTCGCCGATGCAGGCATGGGCGACATATTCGTCGGCCACGCGGCGGATCCGATCGGCCGGGACGTCGCACTCGGCCTCTGCCCATTCCGGCGTGAATCCGGCCATGTGGTCGAGCAGGAGGCTGAAGGCCGGCCGCGCTTCCACGTTCGCGTGCGTCCAGACCTGCCCGTCGGGGCCGTCCTCGATTCCGGTCACCGCGTACACGCCGTCGAGCGCGGCGTCCGAGATCTCCGAATCCCAAGTCCTGGCGGCGCCGGCGCCGGCGTCCCAGATCAGCGGCTTCCGCGTCTCCGGGTCGCGCAGGTAATAGCCGTTGGGCCCGACGAGATAGGGCGACGTCGTGATCTCCTTCAGCGCTTCGACGTCGCAGGTCTCCCGCCAGTCGCGCTCGCAGATCATGCGATGGACGAGCGCATAGAGGAAGGCGGCGTCGGTCTTGGGCTTGATCGGTATCCATTCGGCCGACAGCGCGCCGGTGATCGACAGATGCGGCTCGACCTGCACCCGCTTGAGGCCGCGTACGCGCGCGTCGGCCTGCCGCCAGACGCCGGCGACGCCACCCGA
This sequence comes from Alphaproteobacteria bacterium, assembly GCA_022822405.1. GTDB lineage: Bacteria > Pseudomonadota > Alphaproteobacteria > MPNO01 > UBA830 > JAJEBT01. The sequence continues at coordinate 7,320 of JAJEBT010000152.1, read as the reverse complement.
GGCCTCGACGTTGTTGCCGCAGTTGATGACGTAGTTGCAGTACGGCGTGTCGGGAGAGACGATGAAGGCGCGGTGCCAAAGCTCGCCGTAGAGATGCTCCGAATGGTAGCATTTCACGCCCTGGCCACCGCCGAATCCAAGATCGACGTCGCCCCAGGCCGACAGGAAGGCCGGAAACGTGCCCATGTACTGGGTCGGCGTGCCGCCGCCCCCGAAGGACACGGCGAGGCGCGGAAACCCGTTCTCGTCCTTGAGGCCCCGGGCACGCATCTCGCGCATCCGCCCGGCGACCGTATCGAGCGCCTCGTCCCAGGAAATCGGGACGAATCCCGGATCCTCTTCGCGCCCCTTCTTCGGGTTGGTCCGCTTCATCGGCGAGCGAACGCGATTCGGGTTGTAGGTCTTCTGGATCAGGCCGTAGGCCTTGACGCAGACGCGGCCGCCGCCCGGATGGTCATCGGTGATGCTGTAATTGGATTCGACGCGGGTCGCAACGCCATCCTCGACCTCGACGCGCATGAGGTCGGGCCCTGCCACGCACTGGTAACAGTAGACCGGAACCTTCTTCCTGTCCTTGATCCTGCCCGGCATAGACCGTCCCGACATCCCGCTCCGCCGATGGATATCAGCTAAGGCCGGGCGGTTCAAGCGCTCGGCGCCGGAGCGCGGTCCCGCGAGGCGGAATCTGCCGCCGCGCGCCGGAAGTTCCCGGCTCAGCCCGACCAGATCTCCTCGACCACGGATTCGTCGAGCAGCGCCGCCACGACGACGTCGGTGCGCCCGCCGTCATGCACGTAGGCTTCCAGCGCATGGCGGCGCCGGTCGTCGACGAGGCGGTAGAAGTCGAAGGCCTGCCCGGCGCCCGCACCGGACTCGCCCGAGAGCGGATCGGCCTCCCGGCGGAAGGCCTCGTGGGCGGCCTCCTGGCGGTAGACCGGCGCCGTCCAGCCTGCGAAATCCGCGGGCTCCGCGATCCGGTTGAGCACCAGGTTCCCAGCACCGTCGAGATCGAACAGACGGGCGAACTCGCCGAGGTCGAACAGGCGCTCGACGTCCGGCCGGTCCACGGGCCGGCCCATCGCCACCGCGCCGCGCTCGCCATGCCACATGAGCAGCCGCCCGAGCGCCAGCGCCTCGACGGTCAGCACCCGGCGTACGCTGCCGGAGAGGTCGAGGGCGTGGACGCCACGGACTTCGAGTTCGGCCCGTGCGAGGCCTTCGGGCGCGACGAAGCCGAGCCGCAGGAAGCTGCCTGGACGCAGGTCCCAGGCATGCGCGGCGGGCGGAGCGGCGTCCTCCGGCTCCTCGCGCCGGCCGAACAGCCGTCCGAACATCAGCCGTCCCGCTTGGCCCGGAGACGGTCGAGCACGGCCGAGCCCGACCGCTCGCCGCTCACGATGCCGGCGTCGCGCAGGCGTTTCTCCAGACCGGCGCCCTCGCTGTCGGCAGCCAGCTGGGACGCCGCCTCCGCCTGGTCGGCGCGCTGCTGCTGGCGGCGCTTGATCCGCTCAAGCGATTCGGTCGCCGACGACATCGCGGTGTTGCTGCCCGAGAACCGGGCATTGGCCGCCGAGCTCGCCTTCTGCACGCGCTCGGTCGCCTTGACCATCGACACCTGGCGGCGCATCGCCGCGATATTGCGCTCGGTGGCCTTGATGCTGCGCTTGAGCTGGTTGACGCCCGAATCGTACTGGGCGAGCGCCTGTTCCTGCAGCCCGAGCTCCTCCTCGAACTCGGCGATGCGCTCGGCAACGTCGGAGGCAAGGCTCTCGTCGCCCTTGTCGAGCGCCTTCATCGCGTACGCCTCGTGCTCCGAGACCTGTCCGCGCAGCTTCTCGATCTCGCGCTCGACCCCGCGCTTCTGCGCCATCACCTCGACGAGCTGCGCCTTGGCCTCGTTCAGCTCCTTGTCGGCATCGCGCATTTCCTGGTCGAGGATTCTCAGCGCCTGGTTGTCGACGACCGCCTCGCCGGCCTCGGTGGCGGCGCCGCGCATCGCCGTGAACAGTTTTGCCAAGATTGCCATCGTATCTCTCCCTGCCTGTCGGGCTAGTTCAGGTAGCCGGCAACGGCCTCGAGCGCCTCGAGGGTATTGTCGCTCAGCGTTTCCAGTTCGGTCACCAGATCCTCGACCGAGGCGCTCGCTGCGAGCGCGCCGAAGATGACATAGCGGTCGCCCACCTTGCCGAACGACGACAGCGGCAGCGGCACGTTCATCTCGAGGAGCGCCGTCAGGAGCTCGGTGCGGCGGTCGGGCCTGATTTCGCCGTCGCTCCACAAATAGGTGATGCAGAGCACCTGTTCGTCGTCGGCCGAAACCAGGATCGGAAACTCGTCGCGATCCTCGACCACGACTTCGAGCTCACCCTCGCCTTCCAACTCTATCGTACTGAATGAAAAACCGTTTTCGGACGTATAACCGTCCAGCGTCTTACGCAGCAGGTTGAGGTCCATCGCATGATCTCCTTTCGCGTCGATGTTCCGGGCGGCCGGCAGCGGAGGAACGATGCCGAGACGAAGCAGGCGCTCGAAGCGGCGCGCCGCGGGCCGGTGTTCGGGCGGCACCCAGATCTCGACGGCGCTCAGCCCCGCCCGCTGCAGGCGCTCGCGCTGGCGCCGCTTGCGGTCGGCCGCGCTGAGCGGCCGGCCCGTGCGTCCTTCGGCCAAACGACCCTCCACGGCTTGCCGATCCGTGACATGTCACGCGTGACACGTCACAATATGAGACGGACGGGCAGTCTGTCAAGGCTCCGCCGGTGCACAGGCCCAAACGCTTTGGCACTGAGTGCCATCGGTGGGATTTTCCGGGACATGGTCGGATATGGTCGGATGAAAACCCGGCCCGAAGGGCATAGAAAAGGGGGGACGGAGGGACCGGGGGCATGGCGCTACCTCGGCGACAAGGTGCCGCCTGGCGTGTCGTCCGTAACAAGCGCCGCTGGCGCGCATTGATCGCATAGCCTGTTTGCGGCGCTTAAGCTCCTGAAGTAGACCCCGCAGCCGAGACAGAAGCGCTCCCCCGACGCCGCGCGAGGATCGGCCGGCGCTTCCCCCGACAGGTCATCCAATATCCCGGCAATCGAAAGCGTGACGCCTTCGCCCGCCGCCAGCATCGCGGCCAACACCCGAACCGACTTCGCCAAGCATACGACGGCGGCCGCGTCAGGCCCTACGGCGTTCCGCCATTGATAATCCGGCCCCGCGCCTGTCAGCTCCGCCAAGATCGCCTCGGCACCGGCCGCCGGGCTCGCGTCCGGCTTCCGCGCCGTCGCGTCTAGGTCGCGCGCCAAGCCGGCGACGCGCTGCAATGTAGGAAGCAGGTCCGGGGCCGTCATCCCGCAAACCTACCATGCCGGCCAGCGACGGCCAATGGCGCGGCGCTGCCGCAATCGCTGCCAATTTGCCTGGCCGGTCGGCGCAGCTTTAAAACTTTTCGACGGATGGGTTGCCAGTGCAGCCGTAATTGGTCTAAAATGGCGTAACAAGCCGATTGTGGCCTTTATGGCCATAGATGTGAAACGGAGGGGTGCCGACATGGCCAGGCCGAAAAAGGTACGAGTGCTCTTGACAGATGAGGGCACTCGGAAGCTGAACGCGATCCGCAAAATCCGAAGCGCAATCTTGCGCATGAACGGCATCAGAACGTCCGTTCCGTCGCCGGGCAAGGTGATCGAGGACATTGTTGACCAAGCCTACCACGCGGATATCGCGACGATGCAGAAGCTCGCCAATGAGGCCGGGGCCGCGGCGTACAACAAGGTTCTGACGGAGCATCAGGAGGCTTTCACGCGGAACACACCGATCCCGGACGGCGAATTGGACCAAGCGGCCAAGAACGAGTTCCGGCAAGACATGGAACTGTACGGGGCCGACGTCCGGGAGACGGTCCAGCCCGCGGCGACAAAGGCGCATGATGACGCCGTGGCCGCGACCTACAGAAGGCTCGGAGCCGAGGCGGAAGCGATCATACAGGACTTGGCCGAAGCGGACGCCGCCGAGGACTGATCGCATGTCGGGCGGTTCCCCGGACTGGCTTGACGCGGCGGCCGTCGCCGCCGTCTATGGCGTCTCGGCGCGGGCGGTGCGACTCGCGTTCCGCGCGGCCGAGACCGGCCAGCGCTGGCGCGGCGCGGAGCTGGTACTCCGCCGGGTGCCGTCCGCCGGCCGTGGCGGGCTTGCCTGGCAGGTCCGGGCCGACAGTCTTCCGCCGCTCGAAAACGCCCCGCAGACGGCCAATTTGCCCACCCCTGTACCCCCCTACGGCAGGGCGAAAACCCCGCTCAAGCGTTCAGCGACGGCCGATGAGCGCTTTGCGATCATCGCGCCGGTGTTGCGCCTGCCGCGCGGTACGCCGGAGCGCCGCCAGGCGCTAGAGGCCGCCGCCGCCAACTCCGGCGTACCGCGCCGAACACTCTACCGCTGGATAGCGAAATACGAGGCCGAGGGCGGGCGCGGGATCAAGCCGAACTGGAAGCCGCGCCGGGGCCGCCGCAAGGCGGCCGTGACTTACGCCTGGGATGCGTTCGCCGCCGCGCACCTGGACGCGGCCGCGGCGGCCGGCGTCGCGGCCGATATCGAGCACTACTGCAAGCGGCTATGGGTATCGAGTGCGGAGTTGTCGCCGCGGCAGGCCGCGCGCTTCGCCTCGCACAAGCTCCGCGAGCTGACAATCGAGGCCGGATACGCCGGCGACGCCGGCGCGTTGCGAGACGCCTGCAAGCTGTCGCGGCGCTTCGTGACGCGGCACCGGCAGCGCTATCAGTGGGCGGCGGTCGCGGCGCAAGACGCCAAGAAATTCGCCGACAATCAGCCGCGCGTCCGGCGCACCTTCGCCGGCCGCGAGCCAATGGAAATCGTCTTCGGCGACGTGCATCCGATGGACGTGCTCTTGCCCCGCGCGGACGGCTCGACCTTCACGGCCAAGCTGATCGCGTTCCTGGACGCGGCGACGCAGCGGGTTTTCCTCTATCCGGTGTTCCTGGCGAAGGGCGAAGGCGTCCGCCAGGAGCATGTCGCCGCCGCGCTGATCGCGATGGTCCAGGCCCCCGGATGGGGCGCGCCCAAGACGCTCTATATCGACAACGGCGGCGAGTACAACATCATGGACATGGCGAGCGACGCTTTCCGCCTGACAACGGAAGTGCGGTCGCTCGACGATGGCCCGGCCGTGGGAGACGGTGCTGCGCCGATCCGCCGCGCGCTGCCCTACAACGCCGCTGCAAAGCCGATTGAAGGCACGTTCCGCATTCTTGAACGTGACTACTTTTCTAAACTGGATGGCTGGATCGGCGGCGACCGAATGGCGAAGAAAACGCAGAATGTCGGCCGCGAGCCGGTGCCCTATCTGCACGGCGAAGCCGCGTTCCGACGCGATCTCGCGAACTGCGTGACGCTTTACGAAACAACCCCGCAGCACGGCGATATTCGTGGCCTATCGCCGCGCGAGGCGTTCAACCGGGCCGTCAACGAGCGTGGCTGGAAGCGCGTCGATATCAACCCGCATGCGCTTTTGGCGGCCTTCGCGCGCGACGAGACTAGGTTCGTCCGGGAGGGCAAGTTCCAATATGCCGGCCGGCACTTTACCGCGCCGGAGATACAGGCGCTGCCGGCGGGCAAGCAGCTTCATTTGCGCGTCCCGATCTCGGGGCCGTTCAATGGTATCCCGGTCCTGGACGATGCCGGGCGGCTCCTGTGCATGGCGGAGCTCGACCGGCCCTATGACGCGCTCGACCGGGCAGGCGCGGAGGAATCCGCGCGGCGCAAAAAGCGGGCGCGCGTTGCGGTTCGGGCCGCCCGGGCCGATGCGCCGGCGCTCGACATGCGCGCCGAGATGGCGAAGCTCGCGGCGGCCGCGGAGCCGGAGGCGGTGCCGGAAAGCGCCGGCAGGATAGAGTGGGATGAGAACATGGCGGCGACCGGCCGCGAGTTGGCGAAGACGCCGAAGGAGCGCCGAGCCGAGAAAGACGAACGGGAACGAATTTCTCGGGAGCGCCAGCGCAAGGCCGCTGATCGCTTCCTGGAAAAATACAAGAAAACGGGGACGGACGGATGATTGACGCACCCGCCCGGCCCCTGGACGCAACACCCAAAGCCAACTTGGGAGATACGCCTATGGCAGTTTACGATTTTGCGTTGCCCGACGCGACCGGAACGACGGAGGCGTTTTGCCTCACGCCGACGGCACAAGACATGATCAACATCATCGACATATCGCGCGCAACCAAAGCGCTCGGCGCGATCATCGCCGCCCCTGGAACCGGCAAGACAACGACCCTCAAACACTACGCATGGGACGATAGCGCCGCTGCCTATTGCGTCATGAACCCGACCGCCCGCCGCTCCCTCGGGAGTGCGCTGCGGATCGTCTGCGATGCTCTCCGCGCAGTGCCGGCCGGATCGCAATACGGCATGGTTGAGACGATCCGCTACGCGCTTAGTGCCCAACACGTCGCGGTGTTGCTTATTGATGAGGCGCAGTTTCTCGGCGAAGAGGCGCTCGACATGTTGCGCTGCATCTATGACGAAAGCGAGATACCCCTTGTATTCGCCGGGAACCGTTTGCTCCGGGAACGCGTTGATGCGACCAAGAGCTCGGCGTTCGCGCAGTTCTCTTCGAGGATCGGCCCTAAAGCCGAGATCGGGAGCACGACGGAGGCCGACGTGGACGCGCTCGCGGAGCATGTCGGCGTCAAGGACGCCAAGGCGCGGCAGTGGCTTCGGAAGCGCGGCACCGGCGTTGGCGGGCTGCGCCACATCAGCCGCCTTTTGAACGCCGCGCGCGTCGAAGCGGGCCAGGGCGAGGTTCGGCTTATTCACCTGCAACAAGTGGTCGAGCTGCCGGGATTGCGCGCATGACGATCAGCCGGAAGCAGATCGCCATGTTGCAGGTCGCGCGGAAGCAGCTCGGCCTTGCCGATGAGGATTACTACACGATCCTCTGGCATGAGGCGGGCGCGCGATCCTCGCGCGACCTGGACAATGACAGCTTCGACGCCGTGCTCCGCCGGTTCGAGCGCCTGGGCTTCAAGCGCCCGGCCGGCCGGCCGCGCCAGTTCGGGCACCGTTGGGCGATGGCGACGCCGGCACAGGTGGCGCATATCCGGCGGCTTTGGAGCGACTTTACGGACGGCCAGGGCGATGACAGATCGCTCGGCCGCTGGCTCGAAAAGACGTTCAAGGTCTCCGATATCGCCTTTGTCGGCGAACGTCAGGCGGCGAAGGTGATTACGGCGCTGATCGCCATGAACCGGCGGGCCGCGTGACGGCGCACCGCAACATACACCCCAGGGCGGCGGGTGCGGCCGCCGCCCGCGCGCGCCG
>JAJEBT010000030.1 GCA_022822405.1 Alphaproteobacteria bacterium | reverse complement strand
CCGTCTTCGTCACCTCGCAGCTGAAGCCCGTGAAGTCGGTTATCCGCGCCGCGCCCGACAGGTCGCACTTGCTCATCTGGCGCCGGAAATGCACCGCGCAGCTTTCCGCCTGCTGCCGGAAGACCGGCAGGCAGCCGGCGTACTCCCGGTTCTTCGTGTTGCTCTCGAAATTGGTGTTCTGGCGGCAGAGCGCGATCTTGTTCCGGATCGCCTGCCGGCAGGCCTCGCGGTCCTGTGAAACGTCGGTGTAGTAGACCCCGTCGATATTGCCGAATTTGGGCTTCAGTTCCTTGGCCGAGGCCGCCGGCGCCGACACTGCCGCCGCCAGCAGCAAGGTGAGAGCCGCTGCTGCAATACGCATCCCGGTTCTCCTCCCGTTCGAGGGCCCGTCGCCCCCGCTTCCATCCGTCCGAACGCTTAGTGCAACCCGCCCGCAGGAGGCAACGCCGGGCGATCGGCGAGGAACAACCTCCGGCTGTGTTCCTTGCACCTACGGGTTGGCGGCCTTGGGGCAGCCGGCATTGCCGCCGGGCTGCCGCCGGCTCCAAGCCCGTGACTTGCTATCCCCAACCTCAATGGGTTGCATCGAATCCCGGTCTGTCCGGGGTTGCACCGAGAATTCCGCAATCGTGTCTGGCTCAGCGAAATTTCCCGGCCTGAAGGTCACAATCGATGGTCCGAGGCCGGCATCGCGGCCAGACTCACGAACTCGTCCTCCGTCGGACATCTCATCGCTGTGCGAGGCGAATGACCAGAACAACGATCTCATTGGCACGGATTTCATACACGACGCGGTAGTTCCCCACCCGGAGCCGACGCAAACGCCGAAGGTTATCCTTCAGCGGCGCTCCGAGATGAGGGGTGCCGGCCAGGCGGTCGATGGCCGCGACGATGCGCGTCCGGCGCGACTTGGCGACAAGCCCCAGCTCCCTGGCCGCGCTCTCCCTAATCCGTATCGAGAAGTTCACGCCGGACCTGTTTCCAGTTCAGCACCGGATCGCCGGGATCGCGGAGCCGGTGGATGGTGACGGAGAGATCGTCGAAGTCCTCAAGATATTGCTCTACGGCGAGGCGGATGACGTCCGCCCGGTTGCGGCCGAGCTGCTGCGCGGCTGTATCCAGCGCTTCGACCATCGGATCCGGCAATTGCGCTGTAACCTGTTGGGGCATGGCAGTTCCAACATCGCCAAGAGTGAATCAGGTCAATTTACTGTACTTCAAATGCAGGTCAATCCCGTTCGGACGCAACCGCCGGTCGGCGGTCCCGGACTGGACCGGCTGTGCCCGGGGCCGTATGATCGTGATGTCCCGGAATACCGGGGAGAATTTCCTTCTCCACAAACCGAAACCGCGACCTGATCCGCATCTTGTTTGTCGTGCCGGACCCGTGAAGCGAGATGTTCAAGCCTCAGATTCAACCGCCGGGATCCGCATGACTGCTGCACGTATTTCCGGCAAATCGGGTTGCTGACTGCCGATGCACAGCGAAACAAGACTGGACGCGCTCATCGTCGGCGCCGGATTTGCCGGGCTTTACATGCTCCACAAGCTGCGCGGCATGGGGTTCTCGGCCCGGGTGGTCGATGCTGCCTCGGGCGTCGGCGGCACCTGGTACTGGAACCGCTATCCTGGTGCCCGCTGCGATGTCGAGAGCATGTACTACTCGTACGCGTTCGACGAAGACCTCGAGCAGGAATGGGAATGGACCGAACGTTACCCGTCCCAGCCGGAAATCCTGCGTTACGCGAACCATGTCGCCGACCGGTTCGATCTCTGGCCCGATATCCAGCTGGAAACCCGGGTCGTGTCGGCGGCGTACGACGAGGCGGCGGCAAGCTGGCGCGTGACCACCGGGACCGGCGATGTCTTCGACGCGCGCTTCTGCATCATGGCGACGGGATGCCTGTCGGCCGCCAACACACCGGAATTCGACGGGCTCGATGAATTTGGCGGCCGGGTGTTCCACACCGGCCGATGGCCGCACGAGCGGGTCGATTTTGCCGGCCGCCGCATCGGCGTGATCGGCACCGGGTCATCCGCCGTGCAGGCCATTCAGGAGATCGCCAGGGAGGCGGCGCACCTCACGGTGTTCCAGAGGACCGCCGCCTATGTCGTGGAGGCGTTCAATCGCCCCCTGCCGGCCGCGGAACAAAGGGAAATCAAGGCGAATTATCCGGCGATCAGGGCCGCCGCCAGGAAAACCTTCGGCGGGTTTAACAGGATGACGAACGAGCAGTCCGCCCTGTCGGTGTCGGAAGAGGAATGCCGCCGGCGCCTCGAAGAGGGCTGGCAGGCCGGGGGCATCGGCTTTCTGACCGCGTACAACGATTTCGGCTTCAGCGAGGCGGCCAACATGCGGGCCCAGGAGTTCGTCCGCGACAAGATCCGCGAAACCGTGAAAGATCCCGAGACCGCCGAGAAACTGCTGCCGCATCACGTGATCGGCTGCAAGCGGCTGTCTCTCGGCACCGGCTACTATGCCACCTACAACCGCGCCAATGTCTCCCTGGTGCAGCTCGGCGAGGGCGGCGTGGACCGGATCACGGCCGAAGGCGTGGTGTCCGAAGGCGCCGAATACCGGCTCGACGACCTGGTCCTCGCCACCGGTTTCGACGCCATGACGGGCGCCTTGGCGCGGATCGATATCCGCGGCCGCGGCGGCCTGACCCTCAGGAAGGCCTGGGAAGCCGGCCCGCGCAACTATCTCGGCCTCATGGTCAACGGCTTTCCCAACCTGTTCACGATCACCGGGCCCGGCAGCCCGTCCGTGCTGTCCAACATGATGCCGACCATCGAGCATCACGTGGAATGGATCGCCGATTGCCTCGGCTATCTGCGCGACCGGAAAATCCGGGAAATGGAAGCCCGCCTCGAGGCTCAGGACGGCTGGGTCGAGCATGCGAATGCGGTAGCGTCGAAAACCCTCCGCTATTCCTGCAGCTCCTGGTATCTCGGGGCCAACGTTCCGGGCAAGCCGCGCGTCTTCATGCCCTATATCGGCGGCATGCCGTCCTACCGGGAAAAATGCGCCGCCGTCGCGATGGCAGGTTACGAGGGCTTCCGTCTTGCGACGGCGACAGCCGTCTGAAGGCGCCGCGCCGGACCCTGCCGCCGCCGGGCGGCAGGTGGATCAGCCAGCTCTCGCCGGGGCTTCCGGCACGGGCGCGCCACCGGCCGTCAGCGCCCGGCCCTCAGGCGGCAGCGGCCCAGCCGAGTGATTCGCGGATCCCGGCCGCCGTCTCGAGAAGCCGGTCGTGGTCGCCGACAAACCGGAGGACGATGTGGTCCGCCCCGGCCGACGCGTAGGCCTCGAGCAACTGCGCCACGCCTTCCGACGGGCCGGCATAACACGTCAACCAGATCTTCAGCGCAGCGGGGCTCTGGCTGTAATACGACACGAGATAGTCGTCGAGGCGCCGTTCGGCGCGCCCGGCATCGTCGTCCACCGACACCGTGAGATAGACCGCGCCGGCGACGGCATCGGCGGTGCGTCCCGCCTCGCGGGCAAGGTCCCGGACCTCCTGCCACTGGGCTGCCCAGGCGTCCGGCTCGGGGCCGGTCGGGAACCAGCCGTCGAAGAGGCGCGCGGCGCGCTCGCGGCTTGCCTGGGCCCCGCCGCCGACCCAGATCGGCGGGCCGCCCGCCCGGCAGGGCGTCGGCGCAAGCGTGCCGCCGTCCACCTTCCATCGTCCGTCCCAGTCGACTGCCTCGCCGCTCCACAACGCCCGGCACAGCCGCAACCCCTCGAGCATGCGGCCGACGCGCTTCTCGAACGGCACGCCGGCGGCCGCGAACTCCGCCCGGACCGGCGGGATGTCCTGTCCGATGCCGACGCCGAGCACGAGCCGGCCTTCGCTGATCTGGTCGAGCGTCGCGGCCTGGTGGGCGAGAAGGACCGGGTTCCGCAATGTCGGCAACAGCACCGCCGTCCCCAGGGTGACGCGCTCCGTGCGTCCCGCGACCCCGGCGAGAAGGGTCAGGGGTTCATGCCGCGGCTTGGCGAGCAGGGAATCGCCGGCCCACACCGAGTGGTAGCCGAGCGCTTCGGCACGCGCCGCGAGAGCGAGGAGCGGTGCCGTCCCGGGGCTCCCGTTCATGATCAGCTCGCGGGTGGGCAAGAGATATCCGAGTTTCGGGGTCATCAGGTGCGTCTCCTTCTCAGTTCGCCGGCAGAGGTCGCGCGTGGCCTGCCAACCACGCCGTCGGTCCTGTCCGCGGGGGAGCGGGGCTGTGTGCCGGCCTGGGCCGGTTTCCGCGCCGGCTCAAAACTTCGCTGAACCCGGAGGCGGAACCCCGACGGCGTCCTCGAACCGCGGCGTCTCCCCTCCGGTGGTCTGGATGAACATCTGCAGCAGCGCCACCAGCGTCTCGGGCGCATCCTCCTGGACGAAGTGTCCGGCATTCTCGATGATCACGTAGGGGCACCCGCCATAGGACGCCGCGATGGCTTCGATCCTGCCGACGGATATGGCGTGGTCGTGGCGCCCGACGGCCATCCATATGGGAAGCGCCCTGACCGCTTCCACGTTCTCGGGCGTCACGGCTTCGTAGTGGAACGCGTCCGCTTCCGGCGACAGGCTCAGCTGGCTCATGACCTCCATCGGGAAGTTGAGCGCGCTGACGCTCGACTCGATGGTGGGAAAGGCCGACGAATAGGCCCGGATCCACGTCGCGTCCATGACCGCCTTGTTCTCGACGCCCATGATCTGGCTGATGACATGTGTGGCGGTCGATCCCATGTTCAGCAGCACCGACTCCGTCCTCCCGCGCGGCTCCGGGTTCCGCGCCGACGCCAGCGCCGGGCACACATAGTCGGGGTCGTCGGGGAGCCCGGTGAGAATCCACGGGAACCAGGCGCTGTACGGCACCGCCGCGGTTCCCGTCGGCGATCCGCTCAGTTCCGGGCGGCCCGCCACCATCGCCTCCACGGGCATCCGCCCGTCGCTCGTCGGCCGGAAGCCGCCTAGGCGTTCTATCTTCTGCTCGAGAGTCGGCGGCATCGGAACGCCTGATGCGATCATGATGCGGGCGATCCGTGAGGGAAATCGAAGCGCGTAATGGAGGCCGATGAGGCAGCCCCAGTCCTGGACGAACAGCGTGACTGGCCTGTCGAGCTCCAGGGAGTCCAGAAGCCCGATGAGGTTGAGGGTGTGGGTCCTGAGACAGTACTCCCTGTCCTGCGGCGTCGCCGACTTCCCGAAGCCCATGTGGTCGGGGACGATCACCCTGTGGGTCGCGGAGAGCGCGGGAATGAAGTTGCGATAGAGGTAGCCCCACATTGGCTCGCCATGCAGCAGAACGATCGGGTCGCCTTCCCCTTCGTCGACATAGTGCTGATCGAAGCCGTTGCCGCGGTAGAAGCGCGGCTCGAACGGCCAGGTTCCGTCGAAAGTCTCGTCCGCGGGAATGCGATCGAGGACGGTCCCGTCGGCGGTGAAGGGGGGAACGGTGTGCGGCGTGGTGATCATGGGATCAGGTACCTCTTCCGGGAGCGGGCGGCATTCGGGGCCGTGCCTGCCCGGCGGTTCGGGAATTGAAACACGTCATGCATTGAGGGCGGGATCGCGCACCCGGATTCTTGTCCCGCCACCGCTCATCTCTGCGGTGAACACGGATCCGGTTTCCAAACCGTACGACCGTGGTTCGGGAAGTCAACGGGTTTTGCTAGTAGTGCGTCACTTTGAATTTACAGCCTGCTTTGTAGGGACCATGGAGACCGGGTTTCGGGGCTTGCCGTCCATGATACGCACCAAGCCTTTCATGTCCCAAACGGTCTTGCTCGAGTTGGCCGCCATCGCTGGCATGACCCTCGATATCTTGTGAGTATGGATAAAGCCGTAGCAGAGAGTGTATAAGGCAACCATGTATATGTGGCTCTCAAACTTCTTGGAGAGCGTATTGGTCGGCTGGGTGAAGTGGCGCATGTCTATCCGCATATCTAGGTTGTGGTGCCTGACGTGGCCAGTTGAGACGTGCTGGCGATCTGGCTTTCTTTCGACACACTGCTTGCGGACTCCGATGCAAGTTGGCGGGCTGTACCGCTTCTCTGCATCCGGTACCAAGCCATACAGCTTGATGAGTTGGATTATAGTCCACATCGTCGCCAAACGTGTCCTCAGCGGTTTCCAGATACGCCTTGTGGCCATTCATGGTTAGTTGGACGCTATTCGCTAACCGGGACTGCAGATCATCCATGAGGGCTATCACGTATTCGCTGCCACAACTACCGATCAGCCACGATAGAGGCAGCTTGCTCCGCTGTCCGAGGTGGCCCAAATTCAAGTGTCGCTGGCGTTGGCCGGGGCGACGTTCAGCACGTTCTTCTGTTTGACGGAGCTGAGCGGTCGGATTTTGCACTGGACGTGACTAGCGGTCGCGTTCACGCAGCAGGTACAGCATAGCATGGCGGGTATCACGTGATACCGGATGGACAGCTTGTGCAAGTTGGTACAGATCTTTCTAGAATCGATCAGCAGCTTCGCGACCGTGTTGAAGCTCACATCCCCAACTGTGCGGTCGTCCGCATGGACTGGACTTCACAGAGCATACTGATCGTCATTGGTCGTCCATCTATTGCTCTTCTCGTTCTCGATCCCGCGCCTCAGCAGCACGTCCCTCTTTATCGTCGCTGTATTCGGTGTCCCAAACCTCATCCACGGGCGTTGTCATCAATTTGTTCATGGCAACCCTTCGCTCTATCTTGCGAAGCACGATGTCTGCCCACGCCTTAAGATCTTCGAAGCTCTCCTGAGAAAGCAACTCTGGCCACTGCAAAACGACATCGCCCTCAGTCAGAGCGAACACATCTTCCTTCATGCCAGAACCTTCCTGATGGTGGCCCCGTCGAAGTCGTTGGCGTGAGGGCGGTTGATCCTTTCGCTCGAAATCATCAGCAGAACTGCGCTCCAGAGTATCGTCAACACTTGCTTCACGGTTAGCGGGGCCCTTCTCATCAGATTTCGAAAGCTCCGCAAAGGTGATAGTGTCGTCATAGACCTTGAGAAAATCCCTCGCTCCAGCCTTACTAAACCTGTGATTAAACATCAGGTCATCAAGGCAAGCGTCATCTGAAGGTCGATCGTCTCCCCATTCATCCCAAAAGAAACGGATTTGCTTGGGGCGCAGCGCTGCCCGCTGGATCAATTCTTTCCTGACCTCATCTTGCTGCGCGCGAAGAAAATTCCTCCCTTCTTCGGAGATGGCGATTTGCCTCTCCTTCCCGGTCCCATGATAGTCCAGAAGACCGAAGTAGCGCAGGGCTGCTACAATTCGGTCTATGTATGGTTTCGAGTCGAGGCCCCATGCAGAACCAACGTTGTCGGGTCGGGCCGCACTCCGCTTGAAGTGAGTTTCAAACGACTCTAGCCGCTGCAATGCGGTCTCCAACGGGAATGCCGGGAATGCAGGGCTCCGCTCCCGTTGCCTTGACGTTTTCACGGTACTCTCTGCCATGCTTCACCCCCAATCCACCGATAGAAAATAGCAGACTATCGATTCGGGTCAAGAGCCGTCTTGCAGGAGCTTAAATTTTTATCCCTCTTCTACCAATCAGTTGGTTGACACAAGGATTGGTAGCATGTAAGATATGTCGAGTATGATAGGAGAACGATATGAGAAGAGCCGCGAGCCCCCAGCGGATTGGCCGACCGACGCTGGGGGCGAGGACTAACAGGAGGGGCTGTCGCCCGAACCCCTACAAGGAAAGCGACAGCCCCTAATCGGCACCCTTACTAAGGAGGCGTGGCATAGTGGCTGAATGTAGCGGTCTTAAAAACGGCCAGACTGACTCCAATCTCGTGAGTTCAAATCCCACCGTCTCCGCTATCGCAGGGGTAGCAGGTCACCAATCTTGGACTTAGGAACCCAGACTGGTTAATTCGATTTCGACTGCCTCCAACAGCGTTACCAGCGCACAGCGAGTCTGCCGTGCAGAAATGTCAATGTCAACTGTGCACGGGAGGCTGTGCACGGGAGGCTGTGCACGGGAGGGTGTGCACGGGAGGGTGTGTCACTAGCACATGATCTGTCGGGTATGTTGCTAGAAGGCACTTTGGTGGCGTTTGCAGAGCACACACAATTGCGTTTACGTTGCCGATTTAGGGTTGGCAAGGTGGCCTGAAAAAGCCTTGACACTCGCGCGCGCGGGCAAGCCACAGTAGTCCGATCCCCAGCGCCGGTCCGAGCAATGCCTGTCACTGTAGCGTAATTCAATGATGATGGCCTCTGTCACTTTTTCAATCCAAACATGGCCTCGCCAAGCCGCAGAGACGACCTACAGCGGCAAGCCCGCCTTCCCCGTTACTCCAACTGTGCGTTAGCTAACGCCTGTCTATAGCTATCCTAGGGCGGCCATGGTCGGAAGCTTAATACCTATGAGTTCGCTCCGGTCTGATAGAGGCAGACCGTCTGAGCAACGATCCGCGATCGACTATGATCAAACCTTATACTAAGCTGTTGAGTTCGCAGAGATTCGAGTCCTTAAAGGGGGGCAGTCTTTACTGGCTGGTGTCACCGGGGCCGACCGAATCGCTCGCGGAGTACACGGACATGGCGCAAGATCGCGACGGCGATGCCTGATGAGGCGAGCTACTCCTGTTTGTGGCGGAAGGGGAGGTTGCGGAAATAATCGATCCGCTCGTCCGAGTCGGTGCCGATATCGCTGTCCGGCGTAAGCGCGGCACCGACGCGCACATTCTAAACGGTGCCGGGAACCATGAACGGAAGAATCAAGCGGGCGCAGAGGCTGTTGAATGGCTGAATCAATTGGGCTTCAAACACACTTTGCCATTCTCGTCGACGCAGTAAGGGGAGGCGTTGGCTAATTTAAGCTGGTATCCCCTCCTGTGCTCGGCTCGCTTTTGGGCTTTGCTTTTTTCGCAATTGATCATCTCGATGATTTTTACGCTTTCAGGGCTATCCGGGTCGTGCTTACCCGCTTGAGGGTGGCTCTTGGGAAAGCTGGCAGGATAACTCAGATACGCTGCGAAGGCGTCCATCACCATTAGGTGATGGGCCTTCGGATAGCTCCGCGCCAAGCGCCACAGAGCGAGTGCGCCGCTGAGGCGAACCGCCACCTGAGGGTCCCCCAAGAGACGGGCACCCTCATGGTATCGCTGGTACCGTAGGTCCCTCGCCGCAATCGTGTTGCTTTGGTCCGCAATCTTGATTCTCTTGTTCGCCAATTTCCAAGCGATGATTGCGGTAATCGTGATGACCGCTACGTGCAGAAACGCTGCAACGGCGGTCCAGAACTCCACTGAACAGAGGCTCATGCCATTCCTTAGTCAAAGAAGAAACCCAACGTGCTGGAGCGTTCTGACGAATTGAAGAGAATTGTAGCCCACCCAGATTCGCTGGAAAAGCAATCCTCCGGTCAAGTGAAGTACGATCGCCGAGTGGGATGATGTCAAGATCGTCCACCGAGGAAGTCCCGAGTGACAATCAGTGGATTGTTGCGTTCGCCAGCCGCCTCGTTCATGAGTCGGGGGCGTCCCAGGATCGGGCGAACAGCCAGGAGGCAGTGATGAAAGCGTGGCGGATAGAGGACGAGGGCGGCATCGATGCCCTCAACCTCGCCGATATCGGCATCGGCGAGCCGGGGCCCGGCGAGGTGCGGTTCAGGGTGAAGGCGTCATCCGTGAACCGCCGGGACTTCAACACGGTCCGCGCGCCCGGCGAACGCAATACGCCGCTGCCGCGCATTCCGAACTCCGACGCCGCGGGGGAGGTGGTGGCCGTCGGCGACGGCGTGACGGAGTTCGGGCCGGGCGACCGGGTGGCAAGCTGTTTCTTCAAGCGCTGGGAAGGGGGCCGGATGCGGGCGCCCATCATGGCCAGCGCGCTCGGCGGTGCGGAGGAGGGGATGCTGTCCGAAGAGGCGATCCTCCCGCAAACCGCTTTGGTGGCGATCCCCGAACACCTGACGTGGGAGGAGGCGGGCACGCTCACCTGCGCCGGCGTGACCGCGTGGAACGCGCTGG
The DNA here is from genome assembly GCA_022822405.1 of Alphaproteobacteria bacterium. Taxonomy (GTDB): domain Bacteria; phylum Pseudomonadota; class Alphaproteobacteria; order MPNO01; family UBA830; genus JAJEBT01. The sequence goes on along the minus strand of JAJEBT010000030.1, from coordinate 65,123 downwards.
TGGCGCAGGGTTGCCTCAAGGCCGGCGACACCGTGCTGGTGATGGGAACCGGCGGCGTGTCGATCTTCGCGCTCCAGTTCGCGAAGATGATGGGCGCCCGGGTCATCGTGACCTCCAAGAGCGACGAAAAACTGGAACGCGCCCGCGGACTGGGGGCGGACGAGACCGTCAACTACGCCGACACGCCGGACTGGGACGAGGCGGTGATGGAGCTGACGGGCGGGCAGGGCGTGGATCACGTCGTCGAGGTCGGCGGGCCCGGCACCCTGCAGAAATCGATCAACGCGACCGGTTTCGGCGGCCACATCGGGATGATCGGCCTGCTTTCGCTGGGAGAGGTGAACGTGGTGCCCCTGCTCCGCAAGTCGGTCCGCCTGTCAGGCATCTATGTCGGAAGTCGAGAGATGTTCCGCGACATGAACGCGGCCATCGGCGCCAGCCGCATGCGGCCGGTGATCGACCGGGTGTTCGGCTTCGACGATGCGCGGTCGGCCTATCATGCGCTCGGTTCGGACGCGCACTTCGGAAAGATCGTGATCTCGCTCGGCTGAACGGTGCCGGGATGCGGGCCATGGGCCGCGGCGCAACGCTGCGGGTCGCGTTCGCGCCGCCTGCCCGGCACGGAACGCCGCCCGGTCAATCCTCCTGCTGGCCCGTCATGTCGCCCGCGGACTTGTAATACACGTCGCAGCGCACGACCTTTCCGTTCTCGTCGAACTGCCACAGGTCGAGGCCGAGCCAGTCGAGTATTTCGCCGTTCGACCTCGTGCCGGTGATGTGCCATTCCGAGCAGGCCCGGTCTTCGCCGTTGGTCCAGTGGCAGCGGACCTCGCAGTGCAGGTCGGCGATCGACTCGCAGTAATGCCGGTACATGTCGCGGATCGCGTCCCTGCCCCTTACCACGTGGCCGTCCGGAGGCGTGCCGCGGGCCAGCAGCCACACGCCGTCCTCGGCGAAGTGGCCTGCGAAGGCGTCCGGGTCGTGATCGTTCCAAGCCTTGCAGAGGCTTGCGGCGGTATCGAGATTGCGCTGTTCGTTTCCGCTCATGGCGAAACGCTCCTTCCGGTCTTTCGAAGACATCATCGGCCGTGGGGCGGCGCTTCCCTTCCGGTTTTCCGCAAGGGCGCCCGCGCGGCGACGATACTGGAGCGTCATGGCGCGCTCAAATTCCGACTCGAGGCACGGCGCGGCGGATTGCGGCTAGGTACTGCGCCGGGGCCGCCGGACGCGCGCCGGGAAGCCCTGGACCCCGTAATGGTCGAGCAGATCGGCGTGGGTCTCGTTGAGGACCGGCTCGTAACGCGACGGGTCCTTCACCGCCGCCTTGATGTTGTCGGGCCACCACCTGCGGCGCCCGGCCCATGCCCCCTCGAAGCAGCGCACGTGCGAGGCGCACCAGTCGTCGATCTTCTGGCTCAGCGTCGCCTCGGCGTAGAGCCGGCCCGAGACGCCCATCGAGGCCACGAACACCTGCGTCTTTTGCGCGCCCCATCGACCAGCAGCGGTGCCGTCATCCCGGCGTAGTCGACGAACAGCCGCTCGCCGGGATGTCGGTTCTGGCGCATCGTGGCGTCCCGCCGCTGGCGCCACTCACGGAAGCGGCGGCACCAGGTCGGGTAACTCATCCCGTCGGGATGCGTCTCCCGCCATTCCTCCCACAGCAGCATCAGCGTCACGCCGCGCCGAGCTGTGGAGCGTTTCGGGCGGTCCGGCCCCTCGGCCAGGGTGGGTGCGGCGGGCGAGGAACGGGAACTGCTGATGGCGCTGGCGCTGAACCGGGCGAGGGTGGCATCGCAGCGCGATCTGGCGATCGCCTGGTGGGGTCCGGTCGAGGTCGGGAAGCAGTGGGACGAGAGCGACTGGATGCGCGCGCGGGTGCGCTACCGGCTGGCGGCGGCGCGCGGGATCGAGCGGGAGCGCGGGGCAGGCGGCGACGCGTAGCGGGACGGCGGGTGACGGCGCCGCGCCTGGCGGTCTCGCCGCACGGCAAATCGCCGCGCGGTGGCTGCCTCTTGAGAATCGGGAGAGGGACAGACCGCGGTTGGAACGACCCGGTCGCTGCTGCTTGAAATCGGACAGAAATGTCCTATATCCCGGTCATGAAAGGCAGGGAGTTCATCGAACGGATATCCGAGATCGGCCGTGAACGAGGCGTCCCGGTGCGTATTGACACCAAGCGCGGCAAGGGCAGCCATGTCACGCTCTACTATGGCTCGCGATTCACGATCGTGAAGGACCGTCGGAAGGATATCGGGCCTGGCTTGCTTTCCTCGATGATCCGTCAATTGGGCCTCGACCGACGTGATTTTCACTAGGGACAAAGGGAGACAACCATGCGATTCACCTACCCCGCGCGGTTGCAGCGCACCGGAGTCGACGAGATCGTCGTCTCGTTCCGCGATCTGCCGGAGTGCCTGACGTCAGGCGCCGACGAAGCGGAAGCACTGACCGAGGCGGCCGATGCGCTGGAGGAGGCCATCGCCGGACGCATGAACCGGACCGATATCATTCCTGCGCCCAGCCCACGTCGTGCGGGCGAGCATTCGGTCTCCGTGCCGGCCGATACCGCGGTGAAGGCGGCGCTCTGGGTTGCGCTGAAAGAGAGCGGCACGACTCGCGTCGCGCTGGCCGCCCGTCTCGGCATCGACGAAAGGGCCGTGCGGAGGATGCTCGATCCGCGCCACCGCAGTTCCGCGAACCGCATTCACGAGGCCCTGCGGGCGCTCGGCCGGGACCTCGTGGTCGAGACCCGCGCTGCGTGAGGCTGATCGACTGGTGCCGCAGTGTCATTCCGCGTCAAGGGCGGCGATGTCCAGCGCGCCGCCCGGATGCGCCCGCCGTGCGCCTCGACCAGCCCCTTGCAGATCACAAGGCCCAGGCCGTAGCTCGCCGTGCCGCCGCCGCCATTCTTGCGGAACGGATGCGGCAGCAACTCAAGCGGGACGCCTTCGCCGTCATCGGCGACCGAGAACGTGACATGCTCGCCCTCGCGCGCCGCCGCCACGCGGATGACGGAAGACGCTGGCGAATGCCGGGCGGCGTTCGCCAGCGGGTTGTTCAGCACCTGCACCAACCGCTGCCGGTCCGCCATCACCGGCGGCAGTCCGTCTTCCAGGTCGACGACGACGGCCTGCCGGTTGTCCCCGTTCAGGAAGGCGCTCCTGGCCCCCTCGATCAGGTCCGCCACCGGCACCGGGACGGGCGCGACCGAGAGCGTGCCAGAGTCGATGCGCCCCGCATCCAGCAGGTCCGCGACGAGATCGCGCATCTCGGCCTGGTCGTGACGGGCCGGCTCCTCCAGCAGCGTGACCCCCGCTCCCTTGATCGCCGCAAGCGGCGTGCGCAGCTCGTGGCTCACCAGTCCGAGGAACTCCGTGCGCAGCCGCTCGACCTCGTCGAGCGGCGCGAGGTCCTGAAGGGTCACCACCATCGATCCCGCACCGGGTCTGGCGAAAGGGCTGCACAGGGAAGCGCCATCCCTAAGGAGATGATTGGGAAGGGGCCTGCGGGCTTGTCTCGCGGCGCCGGAAGTGACAGGGTTGCGAGGCGTCAGCAGGAAGGAGCCCTGCCATGGTTTCGCGCCGTCGCTTTCTCGCTGCCTCAACCGCCGCGGCGCTGCTGCCCCCGGTGGCCCGCGCCGCGGGCGCGCCGATGCCGATCTTCGACGCCCATGTCCATTTCAGCCATGACGCCGCCGAGATGTTTTCCGTCGCCGAGGCCGTCGCCATTCTCAAGAAAGCGGGGCTCAAGCGGGCGCTGGTGTCGAGTTCAGGCGATGCCGGCACCCGCGCGCTCCACGCCGCGGCTCCGGATCTCGCCCTGCCCAGCCTGCGCCCCTACCGCCGGCGCGGCGAAATCAGCAGCTGGGTCGACGATCCGTCGGTAATCGACTTCCTCGAGGATCGCCTGGAGCGCTTCAGATGGGTCGCCATCGGTGAATTCCACCTCTTCGCTGCCCAGACCACAAAGCCCGTACCGCGGCGCATGATCGAGCTGGCGCGCCGGCACGATCTTCTCCTCCACGCCCATTCGGATGCCGGCGCGGTCGACGCGATCTTCGCCCAGTGGCCGGAGGCGCGGGTGCTCTGGGCCCATGCCGGCTTTGCCGGCCCGGATGTCGTTGGCCCGATGCTCGCGAAGCACGCCAACCTCTGGACCGACCTCGCCTTCCGCAGCGAACACGCCCATGGCGGCCGGGTCGACGACGACTGGCGCGACCTGTTCGCCGCCTTCCCCGACCGCGTCACCGTGGGCAGCGACACCTTCACGCCGGAGCGCTGGCATTATGTCGTCGAGCACGCCGACTGGACCCGGCAATGGCTCACCGACCTGCCGCCCGGCCTCGGCGAAAAGATCGCCTGGCGGAACGGCGAGGCGATGATCCGGCCGTACCTGTCGCGACTGCGCTAGCGCGATGGCCCGGCGGCGCCTCGGCGGACCGGCGCTGGCGGCCGCGCTCGCGCTTGTCCTCGCCGCCGGCGAGGCGTCGGCCTGCGCCCGTCCGGAGGGTTGGCCCGACGGCGCGGCCATCGCCGGCAAGCTGTGGACGGCATGGTGGCGGCCGGAACCCGCCCCGATCGCGGTCGGCGCGCATTTTTCCGTCCGTTTCCATCTGTGCGGGCCGCCGGTCGGCCGGGTCGGGGTGCGCGGCTGGATGCCGGACCACCGGCACGGCATGAACTACCGGCCCGAGGTGACCCTGAACGGCCTGTCCGGAACGGCCGAGGGCCTGCTGTTCCACATGCCGGGGCGCTGGCAGCTGATTCTCGATGTCCGCGGTGCGGCGGGCCGGGAGAAGCTCGTCGCCGAGACGGCGCCGGAGTGACGCCCCGGTGCTCCGGCGCGTCCGTCGCCGCCCGGCTGGTTGTCGGGCTGTCGGGGCTTTCGATTGCTTTCTGTCTCGTTTCCGGCATCGCCGCGCCGGCGTCGGCGCTCGACTTCACCGCCGAGGAAAGACGCCGGATTCTGCGCCACGGACCATGGCCGCCGCCCTTGCGGCCCGATCCGAGCAACCGGGTTTCCAGCAAGCCGGCCGCCATCGCCTTCGGCCGGAGCCTGTTCTTCGATCCGCGCCTGTCGGTCTCCGGCACGGTCTCCTGCGCAACCTGCCACCAGCCGGACCGGGCATGGACCGACGGCCTGCCGCGCAGCCGCGGGCAGCGGGCCGTCGACCGCAACGCCCCCGGCCTGTTCAACCTGCGCTTCAACCGCTGGTTCGGTTGGGACGGCGCGCAGGACACGCTGTGGGCGCAGAACCTGCGGCCCCTCCTCGACGGGCGCGAAATGGGCCTCGGCCCCGGCGGCGCAGCGCGGCTGGTCCGCTCCGACCGGCAGCTTTCCTGCGGCTACCGGCGCGCTTTCGGCGCGGCGCCCGGCACCGATGACGAACGGATTTTCGTCGATCTCGGCAAGGCGCTGGCGGCGTTCCTCGAAACCCAGGTCACCGCCCGCACGCCGTTCGACGATTTCCGCGACGCCCTGGCCGGCGGCGATGCGGCCGGTCAGGCCCGCTATCCCGCCGCCGCGAAGCGCGGCCTCCGCCTGTTCGTCGGCCGCGGCAACTGCGCGCTCTGCCATTTCGGCCCGACCTTTACCAACGGCGAGTTCGCCGATGCGGGGGTGCCGCATTTCGTCGACCCCGGCCGGGTCGATCCCGGCCGGCACGGCGGCATCCGCAAACTGCGCCGGAGCCCGTACACCCTGCTGGGCCGCTTCAACGACGATGCTCAACGCTCCACCGCCGCCAAGACCCGCTATGTCCGCCTGCGCCAAAGCAACTTTGGCGAGTTCCGGGTGCCGGGCCTGCGCAACGTGGCGCTTACCGCGCCCTACATGCATGCCGGCAGCCTCGGGACGCTCGCCGACGTCGTCCGCCACTATTCGACGATCGACGAGGAACGGCTGCACGCCGGGGGTGAGCGGATTCTGCGCCGCCTCGATCTGAGCGCGCGCGAACAGGCCGATCTTGTCGCGTTTCTCGAAACGCTGACGGAAAGGAAACCGCGCCGCGAAGCCGTGAAGAAGAGCGAAAACGGAGCGTGCCGCTAGCCGGGGAACGAGCCCGGGAAACGGTGCGGCGAACGGGCCGGCTGTCGGGCGAGGTTGGCGGGAGCGGGGGAACCGGCGCTGCCGCCCGGCCATGGATCCGACTATGAAACAATGGGGGCGCGGGATAAGCTGTCTTTGCGCCGGCCGGCATGAATGTCCGGGCGATCCGTGGCGGACATGTCACGAGATGGCTCGGGCCTTGCCGGGTTGTTTCGACGGATCGAGGGAAGAGGAGTTCGACGAGGTGGTCGACCTGGCGGTCCATGCGCGGGCGCTCCGTGAATACAGCCCGGATTCGCGATCTTGACGCGGGTGCCCAGAATAGCCGTCATCGGTGGCGGGCTCGGAGGCGCTGCGGCGGCGCTTGCGCTGCATCGGCGCGGTTACGAAGTCGCGGTCTACGAGAAGGCCGCCGAGCTGAGCGAAATCGGCGCGGGCCTCAATCTCAGCCCCAACGCCCTGAAGGCGTTCAGGTATCTGGGGATCGAAGACGAAGCCCTGAAAACCGGCTTCCAGGCGGCGGAACAGCTCATTCGCAGCTTTCGCAGCGGCCGCGTGATCGCCCGGCCAAGGCGGTCCGGCGATATCGCCGCGCGCTACGGCGCGTCGTTCCTGACGATGCACCGCGCCGATCTGCTGTCGCTGCTGATCGCGCAGTTGCCGGACAGCGTGTTCCATCTCGGTGCCGACTGTACCGGCGCCGAAACCCGCGGCCGCACCGCGGTTGCGCACTTTGCCGACGGCACATCCGTTGACGCGGATGTCGTGATCGGCGCGGACGGCATTCATTCGGCGGTCCGCGACAGCATCTTCGGTCATATCGAACCGCGATTCACGGGCTGCATCTGCTGGCGCGGCCTGGTGCCCGGCGAGGCGCTTCCCGATCCGGCCTTCGCGCGCCAGATGGTCGCGTGGTGGGGGCCGCACGGCCATATCGTGCATTATCCGGTTCGCAGCGGCGGCAGCCTGGTCAATTTCGTCGCCCATCGCGACAGCGATGGCTGGACCGAAGAGTCATGGACCCACGAAAGCGACCGGTCGGAGCTGATGGAGACCTACGCCAGGTGGAATCCTGACCTGCTGGGCCTGATCGAGGCCAGCGACAAGTACTACAAGTGGGCGCTGTACGACCGCGACCCGCTCGACAGGTGGACCCGGGGGCGGGTGACGCTGCTCGGCGATTCCGCGCACCCGATGTTGCCGTATCTGGGTCAGGGCGCCTGCATGGCCGTGGAGGATGGCTGCGTTCTCGCGGAAGCCATCTCGTGCCCGCCCGGCGATCTGGATGCGGCGCTCGGCGAATACGAACGGGTCCGCATGCCGCGAACCACCCGGGCGCAGCTCGGCTCGCGCGTTCGGGCACGGCAGAACCACCTGGCTTCTCCATTCGCCCGGTTCCGCAGGGACGTGAAGATGGCGTGGAGGAGCAGGCGGGGCGCCGACAGCTCCGCCGGTCAGGCAGCCGAGTTCTACGACTACGACGTTGCCCGGGAGGGACGGTTCGGGACCGGGCCCGGCTCCCGATGACCGGTGGGGTGCGGAGCGCCCTCCCGCCACGCCGGGAAGGCCGGATCCGGGCGGATCCGGTCGCGGTCCTGCGGTCGTTTTGCCATTGACAAGAGCTATGGCCGGGGCGAGCCTCAATCTTCCCGCGCCCCGGCGCGATGCGACGGGTTCCGGCCCATGGAGCTGAGACAACTCCGCTATTTCTGCAAGGTCGCCGAACAGGGCAGCTTCACCGCTGCGGCGGAGGCCCTGAACGTGTCCCAGCCGACGCTGGGCGTGCAGATCAAGAACCTCGAGGAAGAGCTCGGCCTCCTGCTGTTCCGGCGCCATTCGCGGGGCGTCGAGCTGACCGAGGCGGGCTCCATCTACTTCTCGCACATCCAGGACGTGCTGCGGCGCCTCGGGATCGCCGGGCAGTCGATCGATCATCTGCGGACCGCGCCGCGCCAGGCGCTGAGGATCGGCGTCATCCCCTCGATCGGAATCGCCGTGATGTCGAGCGTGCTGGAAGCCGCGGAAACGCTCGTTCCGGACCTCGAGATTTCGGTGCACGTCGAATTCACCGACAGCCTGTCGCTTGCCCTGACCTCCGGCGAGATCGATTGCGCCCTGTCATTCGCGCCGATACAGGACGAACGGTTCGAATCGATGCCGCTCTACCTCGACCGGATGCGCCTGATCGGGACTTCGGAACTCTTCGGAGACCTCCCGGATCCCGTCCCTTTCGCGGTTGCTGCGAACCTGCCGCTCGCGCTCGACAAGTACAGTGTCGCGCCGCGCGCCGCGAAGGAGCTGCAGGTACCGCTCACCAGGGGGCTCGAGGTTCGCTCCATGCTGCTCCGCCAGGAGCTGGTCGCCAACGGGCAGCGCGGCTTCATCGGGCCGTACCTGTTCATGCACAAGGAGATCGAGAACGGGGAGCTGAGGTGCCATGACATCGAAAAGCCCAGCATCTGGTGCCAGCTCTATCTGAACACGAAGCGCGCCCGGACCCTTTCCGAAGCGGAGCGGCAGGTCTTCGGACTCATACGCCGGCACATCGACAGGCTGATCCGCTCGGGTGAGTACCGGTGGCTGCCGCCCAATTCGAAGACGTTTTCGGCCTCGCGAGATATAGGCGAGGCCTATATGTTGTATTAGCAATTCGTCATTTTCCCGTTGCCGAATTCCGCTTACGACTCTTCGCTGACCAGAATCAAATCCGTGGCCCCTGCGGCTGCTGTCGGGAATTCAGCGCCGCAAAGCCACCGACCGGGAGGAACCCATGGCTCAGCTGCCGACCAACCCCACGTGCCGCCGGATCGCGAAAGCGTTGCTGGTTGTCCCGCCCCTGCTGGTGGGCGCGCCCGTGGCCGCCGAAGAACTGTCCGTCGCGACCTTCATGCCGCCGCAGCACCACATCAACTCCAAGCTCTTCAGCTGGTTCGGCGAGGAGATCGCCAAACGCTCCAACGGCAGCCTGAAAATGAAGCTGTTCCCCGCCGGCCAGCTCGGCGCCGGACCCGTCCAGCAGTGGAAGCGCGCGGTCGAAGGCGTCGCCGACATCACCTTCGGCATCCAGGCCTACACCGCCAACCTGTTTCCGCGCTCGATGCTGATCATCCCGCCGGGCAAGTCGACGAACGCCGTCGAGGCGACCAAGCGGCTGTGGAGGGTCTATGAGCGCTATCTCGCGCAAGAGTACAAGGCGGTCAAGGCGATGGGCGTGTTCACCGTCGGCGGCAGCCTGATTGCCGCGACCCGGGACGTCTCGACCATGGAAGGGCTGCGCGGCGCGAAGCTCGTCCCCTATTCGACGATAACGACCCCGATCATCAAGGCGATGGGCGCGGTGCCGGTGCAGATGCCGGTCACGCAGATGTACACCGGCCTTTCGACCGGCACGATCGACGCGACCTACGCCTCGTTCAACAACATCACCCCGCCGTGGAACTTCTGGGACGTCGCCAAGTTCGTGGTCGGCAACATTCCGACCCAGTTCCAGGCCACCTACGTCGTGTTGAACAGGGACCGCTACCGCGGCCTGTCGGCCGCGCACCGCAAGATCATCGACGACCTGTCGGGCCTGCCCATGTCGCTCAAGGGCGCGGAATCCTTCGACGGCGCCGACGAGGTTGCGAAGAAGATGATGCAGGGTTCGCCCAAGATGGCGCGCGTCAAATTGATCCAGACGTCCGCCGGGGAGCGCGCCAAGATGGATGCTGCGGTCAAGCGCGGGCTGGACGTGCTGTTCGCGGACTACGAGAAGCGCGGCATCAAGGACGCGCGCGAGATCTACGAGGCGATCAACCGCTAGGCCGCCCTTGCGCATGGATGACAGCGATACCCGGCCGGGCTGGCTCCGCCGGCTCGACCGGGCGATAGCGGCGCTGACGTTCCTCGTCGGCGGCATCGGGCTTTCGGTCATGGTGCTGCTGACGTCCTGGAACGTCATTGTGATGCGCAAGATCTTCAACGACCCGATCCTCGGGGCCGAGGACATCCTGATCCTCAATCTCGTAATCCTGGTCGCGGTCGCCATCCCCTATGGCGGCCGCGCCGGGGCGCATATCGAGATCGAGATATTCGAGACCTGGATGTCGAAGGCCTTCGCGCGCTGGTCGCTGGTCGCGATGAAGCTGCTCGCCGCCCCCCTGGTCGGAATCCTGGCCTGGCGGCTGTTCAGGTCGGGCGCGTCGGCCAGCGAATTCGGCGAAGCGACGCAGCAGCTGCTGATCTCGTACGAACTGTTCTACTTCGCGATGGGAGCGATGATCGCGCTCTACGCCGCGATCCTGATTGCCGATCTGGTCCTGCTGCTTGCCGGCAGGACCCTCGCGCCGATGCCGGAGGCGGACGGGGCAGCATGATGAGCATGTCGCTCATCGGCGTGATCGGGCTGCTGGCCCTGTTCGGGCTTCTGGCGCTCCGGTTCCCGGTCGCGCTCACGATGATCCTTGTCGGCACGGCCGGCACCTTCTTCGCCCAGGCCAACCGCTTCATCGGCCTTGGCATGGCCAGCGACCAGGCGTGGGCCAGGGGCTGGAACGTGGCGATGTCCAACCTGTCGGGCGAGGCCTTCGAGGTCGCCTCGAACTTCAACCTCCTCGTCATCCCGATGTTCGTGCTCATGGGCAGTCTCGCCGGCGTCTCGGGCATGTCGCGCGACCTGTTTGCCGCGGCCCAGAGCTGGATCGGCCATTTCCGCGGCGGCCTCGCCTCGGCGACGATCTCGGCGTGTGCGGGATTCGCGGCGCTGTCGGGCTCGTCGCTGGCCTCCGCGGTCACGATGGGCCGCGTCGCGCTGCCCGAGATGAACCGCTACAGGTACGCGCCCGAACTCTCGACCGGCGCGGTCGCGGCCGGCGGCACCCTGGGATTCCTGATCCCGCCGTCGGGCGGCATGATCATCTACGCGGTGCTGACCGACCAGTCGATCGGCCGGCTGTTCATGGCCGGCGTCGTTCCCGGCATCGTGCTGACGCTGCTGTTCATAGGCGCGGTGTGGATCACCGTCCGGCTGCGTCCCGGAACGGCGCCCGCCGGCGACCGCGCGGCTCCGGGCGAGCGCCGCCGCTCGATCGCCGCCGCGATCCCGATCGTCCTCGTGGTTGGGGTCACTATCGGCGGGATGTATACCGGCTTCTTCACCCCCGTCGAGGCGTCCGCGGTGGGCGCGTTCCTGACGTTTCTGGTCGCGCTCCAGAGGCGTTCGCTTGACGGCCCGCGGCTGCGGACCGTGGTGCTGCAGACCATGAAGGCGACGGCGACCGTCTTTCTGATCATCATCGGCGCCTTCATCTTCATCCCGTTCATGTCGATCACCGGGCTGGCCGGCGACATGGTGACCTTTCTCACCTCGCTGCCGATCGGCGAGGTCGGCATCCTGATCGTCGTCATCCTGATCTACATGTTTCTCGGGACCTTCCTCGAGGGGATCGCGATGCTCGTTCTCACCATCCCGGTGGTGATGGCGCTCGCGACCCAGCTTCAGTGGGATCTGATCTGGTTCGGGATCATCGTCGTGATCGTCCTCGAGATGGGCATGATCTCGCCGCCCGTCGGCATCAATGTCTTCGTCGTGAAGTCGATCGCGCCGGAGGTGCCGATGCGCACGATATTCCGGGGAATCTGGCCGTTCTGGTTCGCGATGGCGGTGATGCTCGCGCTGCTGGTCGCGTTCCCGGAAATCGCGATGTTCCTGCCCAACACGATGCTGGGGGCCTGATGACCGGCCCGCGGCCCGAGCGCGTCGTCGCAGGCGTTTCAGGCGGTGGACACAGCTGTCCGCGCCCGCGGAACGGGCGTTGGCCCGCAGCGGCGGCGACCTGTATCAATGCAGTCGACGAGCGGAAACGGATCACCATCCGGACCTGGACCGTCAGGCCGGTCCGAACAAAACAGGAGGAATGGAAATGAGCAGACTTGACGGGAAGGTCGCCGTCGTGACCGGTGCTGCCCAGGGCATCGGCGAAACCTATGCAAAGGCGCTCGCCGCCGAAGGCGCGAAGGTCGTCGTTTCGGATATTGCCGATCCGTCCCGCGTGGTCGACGAGATAACGAGCGCCGGCGGCACGGCCATCGGCAGGATTGCCGACGTGACCGATGACGGATCGCTCGCGGAACTGGTCGAGGCGGCCGAGTCGGCGTTCGGTCCCATCGAGATCCTGGTCAACAACGCGGCGCTTTTTGCCGAACTGCGACTGACCCCGATCATGCAGATATCGAACGAGGAATGGGACCGGGTCATGACGGTGAACATGCGCGGCACGCTGCAGACCACCAAGGCCGTCGTTCCCAGCATGCTCAGGAACGAGCGGGGCAAGATCATCAACATCAGTTCGGGCACCTTCTATTATGGCGGCCCCGGGCTGGCCCACTACGTGAGCTCCAAGGGCGCGGTCATCGCGTTTACCCGTTCGGCCTCGCGGGAGTTCGGGGACAAGAACATCATGGTCAACTGCATCGCGCCGGGCCTGACCGTGACCGAGGGCGTCGAGAATCATCCCGATCTCCATGTCGCCCGCGCGCCGACCGTGCAGACTCGCGCCATCAAGCGGGACATGAAGTCCGAAGACCTCGTCGGAATGCTTCTGTACCTGGCAAGCGAGGACAGCGACTTCGTGACCGGGCAGACTTTCAATGTCGACGGCGGCAAATACAATCAGTGAGCCGCGCGCCGGCGCGGGCCCGTCGAGACTCCGCCGGCGGGAGCCCGCCGGGGGTTGTCCGGACCCCCGGCATTGAGCCGCAGAGCCAGGAGACGGACACATGACAGCACAAGTCGACAGGGACCGGCCGATTCCCGATACCCGGATATTCGACAGCACGGAGTCGCGGCTGGGCTACCGGCTGAACAAGTTCGCGATGTCGATGACCAAGGCCGAGAACCGTGAGGCGTTCAAGGCCGATGAAGAGGCCTACATGGCCCGCTCGGACCTCACCGAGGTCGAGAAGCAGCTCATCCGGGATCGCGACTGGCGGGCGATGATGGATGAGCACGGCGGCAACATCTACATGATCATCAAGATCGGCGCGGTGATCGGGCAGGGCCTGTACCAGATCGGCGCGCACCAGCGGGGCCAGACCTACGAGGAGTTCCTGGCGACCCGCAACGCATCGGGAGCACGCTGAAATGGCAAAGATCGTTGCCGGGATCGGGACCTCGCATGTCCCCTCGATCGGTGTCGCCTACGACCAGGGCCGCACCCAGGAACCGGCCTGGAAGCCGCTGTTCGACGCCTACGAGCCGGTCAAGGCGTGGCTGCGCGACGAGGTGAAGCCCGACATCGCGATCGTGGTCTACAACGACCACGGCGCGGAGTTCTTCTTCGACAAGTACCCGACATTTGCGGTCGGCGCGGCCGGGCTCTACCCGGTCGGCGACGAAGGCTGGGGCCGCCGGCCGCTGCCGGACTTTCCGGGTGACGCGGACTTCTCGTGGCACCTGTGCGAATCCCTCGTCTATGACGAGTTCGACATCTCGGTTTGCCAGGAGCTCTCGGTCGAGCACGGTTTCATGGTTCCCATGCATCTCTGCTTCGACCATGCCGAAGGCTGGCCGGTGAAGACGGTACCGATCGCGGTCAATGTCATTCAGCATCCCCTGCCGACCGCGCGGCGCTGCTGGAAGCTTGGCGAGGCGATCGGCCGCGCGGTTGCCGCCTACCCCGAAGACGCCCGGGTGGTGATTCTCGGCACCGGCGGCATGTCGCATCAGCTCAACGGAGCGCGGTTCGGTCATCTCAACCCGGAGTTCGACAACGATTTCCTCGACAGCATCGAGGCCGATCCGGACCGGCTGGTCGGGCTGACCCATCAGGACATCATGGAACAGGCCGGAGCAGAGGCCGTCGAGCTCATCATGTGGCTGGTCATGCGTGGCGCGCTGCCGGACAAGGTCAGTCGGGCGCACCGCAATTACTACGCCCCGATGACGACGGGAATGGGCCTGGTCGCGCTCGCTCCACCGGATTAGGGCCCGACGGTTGGGGTCCGAAGGCGGCTTCGCGGCCCATCCCGGGCAGGTCGAACGCCTCAACAGGGTGTTCACGCCGTCCGATGACGGCCGCCGGCACGGGATAATGCGGTAGCTGCCTAGCGAGTTCCGTCGGCAGGTTGTCCTTCTCGAAGCTCGCCGCGCTCCGCGTGTAGTAGCCGGCGATTCGTTCGGACGGGTTGCCCGATGCGACGAAAACCCGCGCGCCGCGCCGCCGGGCGTCCTGGGAAGCCTGCCGGCGGATGTAATGGTCGAGCGACGGTTCCCTGCTGGAGAAGAGCGCGCTGTGGTGATGCGAACCCGGAGCGGCTCGACCGTCAGCGGTGTTTCATCCACCGATGCGCTTGCGGTAACGGCGCGCGGCCCGTCTCAGCGCGGCGTTCGGCGCGGGCGGGTTGAGCAGTGCGTCGTGGAAGGCGTCCCAGTCCGTCGCCGGGAGAACGGTTCGCTCGTGCGCCTCGATCACCCGCTCGGCCTCGGCCACGGCGCTGTGCAGCACGAAATGACTGACCGTGGTTCCTTCGTAGGATGCAGCGCGTTCGAGCTTGCGCTTCCTCCTGGCGTCGAGGCGGAGGTGAACCCGCTCGCGCCTCGTCTCGCCTGTTTCGGCCATTACGATGTTTCCCGCGTGAGTTGACAATGAGCATATGCGCCGGATTGGCGTAAACCTCAAGCGCGTCGGCGGGCGATACCGACCAGAGACCGGAGATCATGGCCCTTCGCCATGCGCTCCATGCCCGCCATTCGTCCGGCCAGCGGCGGGCGGGCTCCATCGAGGACCAGTTCCGCATCTGCCGTGAGCATGCCGGCCCGCGCGACCGATGGACGGCGTGCTTCTTGCGGGCTAGAACAGGCGGGTACCCGCAATCCTCCTAGGTGGCTGCCGCCCATGACCCGAATCGACATCCAGTTCTCCATGTTTTCCGCTTTCTATTCCCCGTTGATCGCGACCATGGCCGGCGGGTTTC
This sequence comes from Alphaproteobacteria bacterium, assembly GCA_022822405.1. Taxonomy (GTDB): domain Bacteria; phylum Pseudomonadota; class Alphaproteobacteria; order MPNO01; family UBA830; genus JAJEBT01. The sequence goes on along the minus strand of JAJEBT010000030.1, from coordinate 50,123 downwards.
TGGCCGAGGAGGGGCTGGAGGCGGACTGGTCGATCTCGCCGCCGGGAGTCTCCGCGATCGCGGCCCTGAAGGACGGTTCGGCTCATGTCGTGCAGTCGGCATTGAGCCAGGCTTTCGGACCGTTATCGAAGGGCGAGGATCCCGGCGTTGTCCATTTCGCCCAGATCAACGAGACGGACGGCTTCTTGCTGACCGGGCGGGAACCCGATCCGGATTTCGACTGGCGCAAGCTCGAAGGCGCGGAGGTCGTGCTGTTCAGCAGCGGCCAGCCGCTTGCCATGTTCAAGTATGCCTGTCACAGGGCCGGCATCGATTACGGCAGCCTGCGGGCGCTCCATCCGGGTAACGCCGCCGAGATCGACCGCGCGTTTCGCGAGGGCCAGGGCGCCTATGTCCAGCAGCAGGGACCGTTTCCCCAGCAGCTTGAAGCAGACGGCGTCGGCCATGTCGTCGCCGAGGTCGGGCGGCAGGTCGGACGGTGCGGCTTCTCCAGCCTGTGCGCCCGGCCGGACTGGCTGGAAACCGGGATGGCCCGAGCCTTCACGCGCGCCTACCGCAAGGCCCGGCTCTGGCTGAACCAGACGCCGGCGGCCGAGATTGCCCGCGCCGAAGAGGAGTTCTTCCCGGAGATCGACCTTGCCGTGCTGGAACGCTGCATCGGGGCCTACCAGCAACTGGGCTGCTGGCCGCCCCATATCGAGATCACGCCGGAAGCCTACGAGGCGACACTGGATATCTACGCCTATAACGGCCTCATCGATACGCGTTTCGCCTATGATCGGGCCTGCGCCTTGCCGCCGGAGGGTTAGAGCCGGCATTGCGCTGCGGCAGGGTCGATGCCGGCAATTCCGATCCGGCGGCGGCCTGAGCGGTTGCCGCTCCACCGGCGCCGGACAGGGGCCGGGCGGCGATTCGGGCTTGCCGGTGGCGGGCTCCGGTGTTATCGTCGAAGGGCTCTGGAAACAGGCGGTTTTTCCGCCGGAACGGGCATCGGACATCACTCAGAAGGTTGTGAATCAGCATGAAAACCATCGTGAACGGACACCAGGTGGATGTAGGACAGTCCTTGCGCGACCATGCCGAAAGTCATCTGGAAGAGAGCGTCGGCAAGTATTTTGCGGATGCTACGGATGCGCATGTAACCTTCTCGCGCGAAGGTTCGGGTTTCCGCGCCCACATCTCCGTGCATGTCGGGCACGACATCCATGCCGAAGGTCATGCCGATGCCGACGATCCCTACACCAGCTTCAACCAGGCGACGGAACATGTCGCCAAGCAGTTGCGCCGCAGCAAGCGCAAGTTGCGCCAGCACCACTGAGCGGTACGGGGCGTTCAGGACCGGCCGGGTTCGGGCTGGGGCGGACACCACGCCCCGCCCGCGCGGCAGATTGCGGCCCGCCGCCGTCAGCCTTTGGCGCCCCGCAGACCCAGCAGCTTGCGCACCCGCTTTTCGAGATCGGGGTCGGGTTCCTGCGGCGTCAGGTCGACATCCTGTGAAAGGCTGTCGACGATCCGGCCGAACGCCGCAAGGCGGGCGTATTTCTTGTCATTGGCCGGAACGACGGTCCACGGGCACGCGACGGTCGACGTTTTCGCGAACATCTCCTCGATCGCCTCTTCGTAGTCCTTGAAGCGCCTCCTGTTGCGAAGATCTTCCGCCGAGAGCTTCCAGCGCTTGAGCGGATCCCGGAACCGGGCGCGAAAGCGCTTGAGCTGTTCGTCGGGCGTGATGTGGAGGAATATCTTGACCAGTCGGATGCCGTCATCCGACAGCATGCGTTCGAACTCGTTGATCTCCGCGTAGGCGCGTTGCCACTCGGGCCCGGTCGCATACCCCTCGACCCTTTCGACGAGGACGCGCCCGTACCATGAGCGGTCGAAGATCGCCAGTTCGCCCAACTGCGGCAGCCGCGTCCAGAAACGATGGAGATAGTGGTGGCCGAGGTCTTGCGGCGCCGGCGCCGCAATTGGCCACACCTTGCAGGCGCGGGGATCGAGCGACCAGCACATTCGGCGAATGATCCCGCCCTTTCCGGCCGCGTCCCAACCCTCGAAGACGATGATCGCCCGCTGCCGGCCCCTGTAGGCCAGGGAGATTTCAGTCAGGCGCGTCTGGAGCACGTCAAGTTCCTTCTCGTACCGGACCTTGTTGGCCGTCAGCGTCATGTCGAGGCCGAAAAGGCTCGGTGGCTCGGGCTCGGGCTGTATCGGAGGACGATTGCTATCGTGGTGCGTCGTTTCGTTCATGCCGGGTCTTTCGTCGCTGGCTGGGAAGGGAACTGCCGGGAACGTTGCCGGATGCTGCCGCAGGGCGCGCCTTCCGCGGCGGCGCCCTGTCCGCGTGGCCCTTGGTTCATCATCATACCAGATGCCCGCGGCGTCTTCCGGCCGTTCGCATCGGGGCCCGGCCCGGCGGGTGCGGTCGGCAACGAATCGGGATTTCGATACCGGCGCGGCGCCGGCAGGGCGCTCCCTCTCGGTGCAAACCTGCCGATGGCGGCATAGCGGGCTGCGGTTCCTCCTTGAATGGCCGGCGCCGTCCCGATAGTATGGTCCCGTAGCGGGTTTCCGCAGCTTCGGTTGAAGGGTACGGGAGCCTGGCAGAGCCTTGGGATTCGCGTGCCGGGCCGCAAGCGGCCTCCGGACGGGTCGTACGGGAGGCCAAGCGGTTCCGGTGGCGTATAACCGGGACTGAATCGACAGAATTTCTGGCGCCCTCGAATGACCGAAACCTCTGTTCTGACCGATCAGCCGGACGCGCCCGCCACGGCCGCCGAGGGGGTCGCGGAGGATATGCCGGCAGCGCACGGCGTCGGGTCCGGAACCTCTTCGGAAGCGCCCGGAGAACGGTACCTCAATCGCGAACTGTCCTGGCTGGCTTTCAACTGGCGGGTTCTCGAGGAGGCCGACAACCGGCGCCATCCGCTGCTTGAACGGCTGCGTTTCCTGTCGATCTCGGCCAGCAATCTCGACGAGTTCTTCATGGTGCGCCTCGCCGGCCTCAGGGGCCAGGTAAACGCCGACATCACGCTGCCCAGCCTCGACGGCCGCACGCCGCTCGAACAGCTGACCGAGGCGTCGGCGGACGGCTCAAGGCTCATGGAAGAGCAGGAGGCGGTATGGCAGCGACTGCGCGTCGAACTTGTCGCCTCGGGCATTTCTCTGGTTGCCGCGGCCGACCTGAAGCCCGGCGACGTGGACTGGCTCGGCAACTACTTCCTCGAACAGGTGTTTCCGGTGCTCACGCCGCTCGCCATCGACCCTGCGCACCCCTTTCCGTTCATCGCCAACAGGGGCTTCTCCCTGGCTCTCGAACTGGAAAGCGTCGGCGGCGGCAGGCAGATGCTCGCCCTGGTGCCGCTGCCGCTGCAGGCGCGGAGATTCACCCGCCTGCCCGGTGACGGCATCCGTTTCATCGCCCTCGAGAACCTCGTCGAACTGTTCATCGACCGGCTGTTTCCCGGTTTCCGCATCGTCGAAAGCGGCACGTTCCGCCTGATCCGCGATAGCGACATCGAGTATGAGGAGGAGGCCGAAGACCTCGTCGCGCTCTTCGAGACCATGCTCCGCCAGCGCCGGCGCGGAGGTGTCGTGCGGCTCATGCTCAGTGCCGACATGCCTGCCTCGCTCCGCGACCTCGTGATCGCCGAGGTCAAGGCCTTGCCAGAGGACATCGTCGAGGTGTCGGGCATGCTTGGCAAGGAACAGCTCAACGAGATGATCGACTGCGATCGTTCCGATCTCGTCTTCCCGGCCTATGGGGCGCGTTTCCCCGAGCGCATCCGGGAGTTCGACAATGACTGTTTCGCCGCCATCCGGCGCAAGGACATCGTCGTCCACCACCCCTATGAGAGCTTCGACGTGGTCGTCCAGTTCCTCGAGCAGGCTGCGGCCGATCCCGAGGTGCTGGCAATCAAGCAGACGCTGTACCGCACCACGGCCGAGTCGCCGATCGTCAAGGCGCTGATCGCTGCTGCCGAATCGGGCAAGACGGTCACGGCGCTGGTCGAGCTCAAGGCCCGTTTCGACGAGGAGACCAATCTCGAACTGTCGCGTTCCCTCGAGCGCGCCGGGGTGCATGTCGTCTACGGCTTCATGAACCTCAAGACCCACGCCAAGGTCACCTGCGTGGTGCGCCGCGAGGGCGGCAAGCTGGTGACCTATGCCCATTTCGGGACCGGCAACTACCACCCGCTGACGGCGCGCGTCTATACCGACCTCTCGTTCTTCACCTGCGATCAGCGCTACGGACGCGACGCGGCGCGGCTGTTCAATTTCACCACCGGCTATGCTGTGCCGGATTCCTTCGAGTGCCTCTCGGTTGCACCGTTCGAGCTGCGCAAGTCGCTCATCGAGCTGATCGAAACGGAAATTGCCAATGCGCGGGCAGGGCGGCCGGCAGCGATCTGGGCCAAGATGAACTCGCTGGTCGATGGTCCGATCATCGACAAGCTGTACGAGGCGAGCGCAGCCGGGGTCGAGATCGAGCTCGTGGTACGCGGCATATGCTGCCTGCGTCCCGGCGTGCCCGGCCTCTCCGAAAACATCCGCGTCAAGAGCATCATCGGACGTTTTCTCGAGCATTCGCGCATTGTCTGCTTTGCCAACGGCCACAAGCTGCCGTCGCCGAAAGCCAGGGTGTTCATCACCTCCGCCGACTGGATGCCGCGCAATTTCGACCGCCGCTGCGAGGTGCTGGTGCCGGTCGAGAACGAGACCGTGCACCGCCAGATCCTCGACCAGATCATGGTCGCAAATCTGAAGGACGATCTGCAAAGCTCGAGGATGCTCCCCGACGGCAGCTACGAGCGGCTGGTCGCGGGCGACGACGGCTTTGCCGCCCACACGTATTTCATGACCAATCCAAGCCTGTCGGGCCGTGGCAGTGCGCTTCGCCGCTTGGGTGGACCGGCGAGGCTGCGGATTGCCGACGACGGTTGAACACCTCTCCCGGGACGCTGCGGATTCGGCCACCCGGATCGACGATCTCGCATACACGCCTTTCGGGGTGGTCGATATCGGCTCCAACTCCGTTCGACTGGTGGTGTTCGACGGCCTCCGCCGCTCGCCCTTGCCGCTGTTCAACGAAACGGTCATGTGCGGGCTCGGCCTCGGCCTCGGCGAAAGCGGCCGGCTTCACCCCGACGGTGTCGACCGGGCGCTCGAAAGCCTGGAGCGTTTCGTCGCGCTTCTCGCGGCGATGGGCGTCGACTCGGTCGAAGCCGTCGCGACCGCCGCGGTCCGCGATGCCGAGGACCGCGACGCGTTCCTGAAGGCCGTGCGGCGCAAGTGCGGGCTGGAGGTGCGCGTGCTGTCGGGCGCCGAAGAAGCGGAGCATGCGGCGCTCGGCGTGTTGAGCGGCATGCCCTCGGCCAACGGCCTCATGGGCGATCTCGGCGGCGGCAGCCTGGAACTGGTGCGACTGGTCGATGGTGCCATCGGCGAACAGGTGACCCTACCGCTCGGCCCGCTGAACCTCATGGCGGCTGCAGGCGGGTCGAGGGACCTCGCACGCGGGATGGTCGAAGAGGCTCTTGCCTCGATTCCCTGGCTCGCGGAGGTGAGCGGCGCCTCGCTCTACGCAGTCGGTGGCAGCTGGCGCGCTCTGGCGCGCGCGCACATGGCGTACAACGATTATCCGCTGAGCGTCATCGACCACTATCGCGTTCCCCGCATGACCCTTTCGAATGTTGTCGGATTGCTTGCAGCCCAAAGCACGGAGGCCCTTTCCAGGCTGGAGCACGTCCCGCAACGGCGCATCGATCTGCTGCCGCTTTCTGCCGTGGTCATGGGGGTCCTGCTTGAAGCGGCGCAGCCGCGCGATGTCGTGTTTTCCGCGTCGGGCCTGCGCGAGGGGCTGGCTCATGCGCGACTGCCGTCCGGCCGGCGGGCACGTGATCCCCTTGTCAGCGCGTGCGAGGATATCGCCCGGCGTGCGGCGAGGTTCCCCGCACACCCCCGCGAACTGACAAGCTGGACGCGGCACCTGTTCCCCGGAGAAGAGGTCGGAGAACGGCGGCTTCGCCATGCCGCCTGCCTGCTCAGCGACATCGGCTGGCGCGTGCATCCCGACTACCGCGCCGAGCATGCCCGCGCCGAGGTGCTGCGCGCTCCGGGACTGCACGCGACGCACGAGGAACGCGCTTTCCTGGCCGCAGCGGTATGCGCCCGCTACACGAGCGGAACCGGGGCGTTCGCGGATCTGCAGCGGCTGCTCTCGGCGGACCAGATCAGGCGGGCGCGAATAATCGGCGCGGCCGTGCGCCTCGGCGGGACGCTGTCCGGCGGTGTACCCGGCATCATCGACCGGTTTTCCCTGCGCGCGCGCAAGCGCAAGCCCGGCCTGCGCCTGCGCTACGGTTCGGCGGACCGGGCCATGGTCGGCGAAGTCGTGATGCGGCGGTTCGAGGTGCTGGCGAAGCTCATGGGGCGCGAGCCGGAACTGCTGTGCGTCGACAGCTAGAGCCTGCGCCGCACGGGCAGCGGCGCGAGGGACCGGCCTTCCGGCCGGCCCGGTTTCCGGAGCGCATCTCGGAACTCGGGCCGAAGGACTGATGGTGCGGGCGGTCGGGCTCGAACCGACACTCCTGAAAGGAACGGGTTTTTGAGACCCGCGCGTCTACCAATTCCGCCACGCCCGCGCACCGGGAGGGGTACTCCAACCGCGAGGCGCCGGTCAAGTCCGGGTCGGCGGGCATAGATGTCCCGACTGCGCCGCCCTTGCCCTGCCGGTCATTCGCGCCCGCCGCGGCCGGGAGTTACAGGATGTCGGTTCCGGGGTCCAGCCCCAGCAGCGTCCGGCCGTAGATCTCCGTGTCCGGCGTGAAACGAAGAAGGGCGTGCTGACTCATGGCGTAAACGTCCCGCCAGGCCCGCTGGACCGGGTTGCGCTCCGCAAGTCCGGCGCCGCCGCACGCAAGGAACAACTCGTCGATTGCATCCCGGCACAGCCTGACCGCGTACGCGCAATCCATGCGCACCCGGGCACGCGTCTTCTTCGTCATCCGTCCCCTGCGGCCTGCCGCCTCGTGAACGTCATCAGCTGCTCGGCGGAGGAGGGCGCGCGCCGTATCGACGCTGGCGGCGGCGGTGGCGACGGCCTGGTGGGTCAACGGACTCTCGATCTCGGCCGCGCCGCGCCGGTGCCGGTCCGTGCGGTCGGACACATGGTCCGCGAAGTCGGCGATGGCGCCCCCGGCGACGCCGACAGCCGGCGCGCACAGCGCGAGCGCCAGGCAGGGGACGAGCGGCGCCCGGTAGAGGTCGCTGCGGTGTAGATTGCTGCCCGGGCTCCGGCCCAACGCCGCGTCGCGGAACCGAAGGATGCGATGCGCCGGCACCGAAATTGCCTCGCCGCCGAGGCTGCAGCTTCCCGTGCCGCGCAGCCCGGCAACGTGCCAGTCGTCATGGAGGGTCACGTCGGCGATCGGCACCGCGAAGCAGGCCTCGTCCCCGGCTCCGCCGTCCGAGTCGGGTATCCGTGCGCCGAGTATCGCCCAGTCCGCGTGTTCGGAACCGGATGCGAACGGCCACAAGCCTTCAAGGACGTAACCGTCGCCGTGGCGCCGGGCGGTGCCGCGCGGATCGAGAACGGCGGCCACTAGCGCGTCGGGATCGGCGCCGTAGATGTCGTCCTGCACGTCTCTTGCGAACAGGCCGGCGAGCCATGAATCGATGTGGAAGACCCCGAGGCACCATCCTGTCGAGCCGCAGCCCCGAGACACTTCCTCGACCGCGTCGAGATGGGCGTGAAAGTCAAGCTCCAGGCCGCCGCAGCGCGCCGGCTGCAGGATCCTTGCCAGCCCGGACGCCTTGAGGTCGGCTATCGTCTCCACGGGGAGCCGCCGTTCGCGTTCCGTTGCGAGGGCGCGCCCGCGCGCTGCCTCCGCGAGGCTGCGCGCGGTATCCAGAAGGCCGGAAGTCTCCGGCGACTCGGCTGTCGCTGTCCGGGAATCCATCGCGGCAATATAACGGTGCCGACGTTTCCGCAAAACAGCGGCGCCGAAGGCGCAGGCTTTGGTATCCGTTCCGGCACGCATTGTCGGTGCGGCACCCGTTTCCGGCCGCCGGAAGATTGCCCAATACGAGACGCGCATCCGAAGTCGGGGCCGTGGCGCTGGCGGTAACGAAGTCGCGTCGGTGCTTGTCCATTCCGGAACAAGACAGGGTTTCTGCATGAGAACCCTTGAAGCCAGATGAGTCCGGAATGATCCAGCTGGCGGATCGAAGCTCTATGTCCGCGGCAAGAGGCCCAACAGTGTCAGGGCGTTCCGGAGTTCGGGGTCGTGCCGTGCGACTCTTTGAAGATCTCCTATGCCGAACCGTTGCCTCAGCGCCTTGGCCCGCATCGGTTTGACATACTCCGGCCACAGCTGTTCCAGGCGCCTTCCTGCATCGTTCCCCACGACGGATTCTGCTTCACGGTGAGGATGAAGACGGAACAGCAACCCTTCGAGATTTGGCCTGAGAAAAACGAGTTGCAAGTGCTCGCGACCCTCGACCGTATCCGGATCGCGGCCAGTGGCGCGATCCTGTGCCAACCTGTCCGCATCGAGAAAAACCAGCGCCGCCTTGTCGTGCCCTCGTGATTCCGTATGTCGCCGCCGCCTGTCGACGGCGTACTCCACAACAGCGCGGGTATCTCCTCCACCGGCGACTACGATATCCAAATGAAGATGGATGCCCTGTTCATCGCATAGTTCCTGAAGCCATCGCACGAGCGCACGTTCGCCTTCGCCCTCCGCGGCGACGAAGATGTGTTCGCGTTTCGGAACATGCCGGGACTGCGGCACGGTTCATCCGAAGGAGGGCAGTCCGCCCAGTGCGCCGCTGCGGTAGAGTTTTCGGAGACTGCTGCTTCGCCGTACTCCTGCGACGTCCCGCACGCCGTATGCCTGAGTGCCGCCTGCCCGGTCTTTTTCGACGATGAGGACTTCTTCTTTCTCAAGATCGTCGAGTACTGAAAGGCTATGCAGGGAACAGATCAATTGTGCGTTCCCGGGATTCGTGTCTTCCCGCCGAAACCAGCCGAGAATTTCGTCCACCAGATCGGCGTGCAAGTCGTTGTCCAGTGCGTCCATCACCGCCAAGCCTGCGGTCTCAAGCGCAATATCGAGAAATGGGAAAACACGCATGACATGACGCGTTCCGGCCGACTCCATTTCCAGGGGGAGAGGCAGGCCCAGACCAGAATGAGAAAAGAGAAGGTGCTGCGTTCCGTCAGTCGACCGCACTACGTCCAAGTCTTCGATCCCGAGATCGAAACGCCTGAGATTATTCGAAATCCGGTCCTTCATCTGGGGGGCGGCTTGAAAATATTCGGTTATTTGAGCGGTGTTGAGGTGTAGCGGATCTATCGCCGAGACGTTCATCTGCACCTGGTTCAGACTATCGACGATCGCCGAGAACTTCTCTACGCCCATTCTCGACAAGGTCGAGAGGACGGATGCATTTGCGGGAACGGAGGAGAGGCGCTCGTCGCTAGGCTTGATCGACATGTCCTTCGCCACATAGACCGGTTGATCGCCACGACGTTCCATCAGGCGCCGCGGTCGCCCCCGCGGGAAGTCATGGAGTGCTTCGTAGCCTACTGTGTCAGGACAGAAATCTGGCGTCTTGCGGAAAAGTTCCAGCGTATAACGGAATACGCGGTTCTGCTCGTCCGAGCCGGAAAGCAGCCACGGAGCGTCGAACTCGATCTCGATTCGCGTGGGCTTGCGAAAGGCCTCGTCCGATGCGAAGGCGGGAAACCTAATGATGCGGCCCGGCTGATAACCGTAGGACCGTGCGGCGAAGTCTATCGTATTCGCTAACGCCCGCAGCCACGTTGTCTTTCCGGATCCGTTGGGGCCGATGAAGGCGATTACCGTCGGAACACGGAACGCCAGCCCGGTAGCGGGATGGCGCAACCAGGGTCTCTCGGGCGTCGTTTGCGGAACCCGGAAGTCCAGCGTGACCTCATCCCGTATGGATTGAAAGTTGCTGACACTTATTCTATGCAACATATCGCGATCTCGACAATTTTTAGTCAATATTGCTGATTATTTTCCCATATGACCTAAACATCGTCAACCCGCTCAGGTTTACGGGCTTCGGCGTCCACGGCCGTTTGTCGACTCGACCTCCACGTTGCGAATCCGGCACCGCAAAACAGGTTCCACGCCGCGAGACACCCGGTAGATGCGGTCCGCCCGGGAGTCTGCCGGGCCAGGAAAACTCACCGACGGATCCCCGGCATCGGCAGGTTTGCCCGTATCCCGCGAATCCGACAGACTCCCGGTCCCGGCTTTCGCCGCTGCAAGAAACCGTCATGCTGAGACGCCTCTATGACCGGACGATCGACCTTGCCGCCCATCGCCACGCGATATGGGTGCTTGCCGCGGTCGCGTTCACGGAGAGTTTTGTCTTTCCGGTGCCCCCGGATGTCCTGCTGATCCCGATGGTGCTCGCGGCGCGGCGCCGGGCCTGGCGCATCGCGCTCGTCTGCACCGCGGCATCGGTCGCCGGCGGACTTCTCGGGTACGGCATCGGCGCCGTCCTCTATGAAGGGCTCGGCCGCCAGATAGTGGAGTTCTACGGCTACGGCCCGCAATTTGCGAACGCGTCCGGGCTCTACAACGAGTACGGCGCATGGATCGTGCTGGTTGCGGGTCTGACGCCGATCCCCTACAAGATATTCACGATCGCCAGCGGGGTCGCTGCGCTCGATCCGGCCGTGTTCGTTGCAGCATCGGTCGTTGCGCGGGGGTTGCGCTTCTTCCTGATCGCGGCGCTGCTCTACTGGATCGGGCCGCCGGTCCGGGATTTCGTCGAGCGCCGGCTGGGGCTCGTCTTCGCGCTGTTCTGCATTCTGCTGGCCGGTGGTTTCGTGATCGTCGGAGCGCTCGCATGATGATTGCCGGCATCCATGTTCGCGACGACGCGGCGCCGCTCTGGGCGGGCGCCGCATCGGTGATCGCCCTTGCCGCCGCGCTCGGTAGCCAGTACTGGGGCGGCCTGCAGCCCTGCGAACTCTGCCTCTGGCAGCGGGTGCCCTACGGCGTGGTGATCGCCGCCGGTGTCGGGGCGCTACTGTGGTTCCGCTCGCCGCGCGAGCGCATGGCGCTGGCCTGGCTGGCGGCACTCTGTTTCGCCGCGGGGGCGGCGATCGCGCTCTACCATGTCGGGGTCGAGCTCCACTGGGTTGCCGGCCCGGCATCCTGCTCCGGACCGGCATCGCTCAACGACGCGCAGACGGTCGAGGAGCTTCGCCGCCTGCTCGCCGCCGCGCCCGTCGTGCGCTGCGACGAGGTCGCATGGTCGCTGTTCGGCATCTCGATGGCGGGATGGAACGCGCTGGCTTCACTGGCGCTCCTTGCCGGATGCGCTCTGGCGGGCTGGCGCCTTGCGCGCGCGAAGGAGTCCTGACCATGGCAAGGAAGGATACGCGCCACGGCATTCTTCCGGGCGATCTGCCGGCCGAGGCGCTGGTCGAGCGCATGGTCCGGGTCGACCATGCCGGCGAGTACGGGGCGGTGCGCATCTATGAGGGGCAGCTCGCCGTGCTCGGCGGAACGAAGTCCGGCGAGGTCATTCGCGAGATGGCCGAGAAGGAACGCGAACATCTCGCGGAATTCGACCGGCTCGTCGGGGAGCGCCGCGTGCGGCCCACGGCATTGCTGCCGGTCTGGCATGTCGCCGGGTACGCCCTCGGCGCGGCGACTGCGATGATGGGAGAGCGCGCGGCGATGGCCTGCACGGTCGCCGTCGAGGAGGTGATCGAAGCCCATTACGGACGCCAGGCGGAGGCGCTGGGCGACGACGAGGCCCCGCTTCGCGAGACCGTCGAGCAGTTCCGCGAGGACGAGCGCGCCCATCACGACACCGCGCTGGAGCACGAGGCCGCGGAGACGCCGGGTTACGAGGCGCTGTCGGCGGCCGTCAAGGCGGGATCCAGGCTTGCGATCTGGCTCAGCGAGAGGATCTGAGCCCTTCAGAACCGCGCCATTTCGTTGCGGATCTTCGCGATGAACCGCGTCGGCTTCGACGGGTCCCCCTTCTGCAGGTCATAGAGCCCGAAATACGATATCCGGGCGCCCGAGGCGAGGAACGGCCGGAGGTAGCGCGTCATCAGCCGGCGCGGGCCGTCGCCGAGCCAGAGGAACGAGTTGCGGCCGCGGCTGTACGTGGCGACGGTCGCGGCGCGCCTGATCTGCTTGAGGTCGGGTTTCAGCGCGCCGCCCTCGTCGAACCGGAAGGCGACGCCCGGGACGAGTGCCCGGTCCCAGAACCCCTTGAATATCGCCGGCGGGCCGAGGCACCAGACGGGAAAGCAGCAGACCAGCCCCTCGGCGGCGGCGATCCGCGCGGCGTAGTCCTCGAGCCGCGCCCGGTTGGCCTCGACGTCGAAATAGCTCTTCCGTTCCTCGGCCGAGAGCACCGGATTGAAACCCTCGGCATAGAGATCCATGTCGTCGACCTCATGGCCGGCGTCCCGCAGCCCGTCGACGATCGCCTGGTGAAGGGCGCCGTTGAGGCTGTCGGTCAGCGGGTGGGCAAAGACCACGAGTACGCGCATCGCTTCGTCTCCCTGTCCGCCGGTGCCGCGGCCGCCTACGCGGCGCGCACCGGATAGCTGGTGAAGCCCCGGAAGCGCGCGCGCATGTGGTGGCGCGCCTCCGCGGCGCGTTCGATCTCGGCAAACCTCCGGATGAAGCCGTCGAGCGCGACGCTTGCCTCCATGCGTCCGAGCGACATGCCGGCGCAGACATGGATGCCGGCGCCGAAGGCAAGGTGCCGGTTGGGCTTCCGCGTGATGTCGAGGGAATCGGGATCCCCGAATATGTCCGGATCGCGGTTGGCGGCGCCGATCGCCAGCCACACATAGGTGCCCTCCGCCAGCCGTTCGCCGCCAATCTCGGCGTCGGCGGTGAGCTTGCGATTGCCGAGCTGGACCGGGCTCTCGAAGCGCAGGATTTCCTCGATCGCGGAGCCGATCAGTTCCGGGCGGCGCCTGAGCATCGCGAGCTGGGCGGGGAAGCGGAGGAGCGCGTCGACGCCGTTGGTGATGGTGTTGGCCGTTGTCTCGTGGCCGGCGTTGAGGAGGAAGATGCAGTTGTGCAGGAGTTCAAGCTCCGAGAGCGTGTCGCCGTCCGCGTCGGGGCCGATGAGCTTGGAGAGCACCTCGCCGCTGTCGCCGGAAAGCGGGTTGCGTTCCCGCTCCCGGATCAGCCAGCGCAGATAGGCCTTGAACTCCTCGACGGCCTCGCTGCCCGCGGCGCGCTGCTCGTCGCTCAGCCCGGCCTCGAGGCCGCCGAGAATGGCGACGGCCCATGGCGACAGCCGGTGGCGGTCGGCGCGCGGCACTCCCAGCATGTCGCCGATCAGCTCGATCGGGAGCTTCATCGCGAAATCGTGCAGAAGATCGAAGCGCCCCATCTCCGCGACCTCGTCGAGCGCTTCGGCGACGACCTCCTCGACCCTCGCCCTGAGCGTGCGAAGCGCCCGCGGCGTGAATGCCGGGGCGAGACGCTTGCGCACCCGCGTATGGCGCGGCGGATCGTTGAAGACGAGGCTGGTGGTGTGATGTTCGTAGAGCGGCGTGTCGCCCATGGTGCGCCGGAAATCGACCGTCTTGTCGGAAGAGAACAGCTGCGGATTCCGGTAGATCGCGTCGAGATCGGCATGGCGGGTCAGGAACCGGGAGCCGTCCGGCAGCGTCCTGAGCGGCGCATGGCGGCGGAGCGCATGGAACACCGGGTAGGGATCCTCGTAGAACTCCCTGTCGAGGCGGCCGATGTCGAATGACGCCGCCGCCGCCGACCCGGCCTCGGCAATGCCGTCATAGAGCGCATCGGCGTCGATCGCGTCCATTGCGCCAGTCTATCGGCGGCGCCCGCGCGGGGCAAAGGCCGTTCCGGCGCTTGACCTGGCCCGGCAAAGGGCGGCATCCTCCCCGGCGCGCCGGCCGGCGCCCGTATTTTTCGTCAGGAGACAGCAAGATGCCCCGCATAGGCTACATCGAGGAACAGCAGAAGACCGAGGAAATCCGCGAGATGATCGCCTCTGCGGAACGCACCGGGGCGCCCGATCCCCGCGTCGTCAGCATCATGGCGCGGCATCCGACCGCCGGGCTGGGCTGGGTCAGGTACTGGAATTCCCTTCTCTATGAGGGCCTGCTGCCCCACGTGATGAAGGAGATGTGCCGGATCTTCATTTCGATGGCGCATGAGTGCGGCTACTGCTCGACGGTACGCTCGAAGGTCGCCCAGGAACAGGGGCTCACCGAGGACAAGGTTCTCGCTCTTCCGGACTTCGAGACCAGCGCGCTCTTTGACGCCCGCGAGCGCGCCGCCCTGCGCTACGCCAGGCTCTTCAAGCAGGGCGAGCACGCGATCGACAGCGATGCCGTGTATGACGATCTCAAGGCCCACTTCTCCGAGGAGGAAATCATCGAACTCGGGCAGTTGTGCGCCCAGACCGACGGCGTCGGCAAGCTCGTCAAGTCCTTCAACGTGATCAGCTGGGACGAGGCCTGCGAGATCAATCCCGAGCTTGCCCGGGCGACGGCGCCGGCCCGGGCCGCCTGAGGCGCGGCCGCGAAGCGGGACCGGCCGTCAGCCGGCTTTCCGGTCCGGGGCCAGTCCGGCGGCCCTTGCAAGGAGCGCGGCCGGGTCGTCCGGCGCCCGGTCGCCGCGCCACGCGACATGCTGGTCGGGGCGAATGAGGATTAGCCGCGCCCCGTAGGCGCCCGGCGCGTCCGCGCCGCTGTCGCGCACGACCTTCAGCGGCACCGCGAGCCCGGCGGCCGCAGTCTCGATATCGCGGACCGGCCGGTCGTCCGCGTCGAGGGCCAGCAGCGTGAAGCCCGATCCCAGCTCCTCGAAGACGTTGCGTCCGGACGACAGCGCCCGCGGGGTCAGGTGATAACCCGGCCGCGCGGCCTCGGCGTGGCTGGCGCGGGCGCCGCTCCGGTCGTCCGCGGCGCCGCAGACCACCGGCGATCCGGAATAGTGCGGAACATATGACAGGGTCCGCGGTGCGGCCGCGGCGGCGTGCTCCCCGTTCCAGGCGCGCGCAAAGGCTTCCGGGTCGCGCTCGGGATCGTGTTGTTCGAGGAAGCGGCGGTCGGACTCGATGCCGGCGGCGATGAAGTGTTCGACGATGTCTTTCATCACCGGGCGGCGTTCCTCGCCGTAGGACTGCAGCAGCGCCTCGCCGCCCCAGCCCTCGAGGACGGCGGCGAGTTTCCAGCCGAGATTGGCGGCGTCCTCGAGCCCGTTATTGAGCCCGAAACCGCCATAGGGCGGGTGGCTGTGGGCGGCGTCGCCGGCGATGAAGATGCGGCCGGAGCGGTAGCTGTCGGCAACCTCGATGCGCAGTTCCCAGAAGCCGACATGGTCGAACTCGCAGGCGAACCCGAACCCCGCCGCCCTGTGCAGGAGGCCGCGGAAATCATAGCCCTCCCGCGTCGTGCCGCGCGGCACGGGCGCGTGAAAGAACCAGCCGTCCTCGGTGTCGATCCTGCCGAAGAACTGCCAGTAGCCCCCGAGGCGCCGGTCCATGACGCGATAGGTCGAGCGTTCGGGAAACCGCCGCAGGCGCTCTCCAAGCTCGCGCGAGCGGAACACGGCAAGGACCATCAGCTGGTCGTAGTCGCGCCCCGACCGCGAGACGCCGATGCGCTCGCGGACCAGCGAATGGCTGCCGTCGCAGCCGACCACGAAGTCCGCCTCGAGCTCGCACGGTTCCCCGTCGCCGCCGGAGATCGCGACCGTCGCCGCCGACCCGTCCTCCGTGACATCGGCCGCCGTCCGTCCGAACCGCGCGTCGACGGCGGGAAGCGCGGCGATGCGGGCGCGCAGCACCTCCTCGGTCAGGTACTGCGGCAATCGTTCGTTGTCGAGGAAGAACCAGCGGTTGACGATCTCGCGCTGCGGCGGCGCGTACCACCAGTCGCCCGCGAGGTTTTCATAGGCGACGATGCCGCTCGCCGGGAAATCCGGGGGCAGGGTTCGGGCGGCGCGAATGGCGTCGGCGACGCCCCAGAACCAGAAATGCTCCATCGAGCGCTGGGTGAGGTTCTGGCCCTTGGGTATGCGCTGCGGCTCGCGGCGGCGCTCGATCAGCGCCGTGCGGATTCCCCGGAGCCCGAGCACCGTGGCGAGCGCAAGGCCGACCGGTCCGCCGCCGACAATGGCGACCTGATAGCGCCGCCGCGGCGTCATCGCCCTGCCCGCCGGCGCGCCGTTGCCGCGACGGCCGGCAGCGGGCCGCGGTCACTCCGCGGCGGCGGCAAGGGTGAAGCCGTAGGCCCTGTCGAGTTCGAGTTCGGCGAGGATGTCGAGGCCGCGCTGCAGCGCCGCGCCCTCGAGCCCGGTGAGCGGCCGCCGGAGGTCGCCGGACGGGAGGCCGACCGCGCGCATCAGCGACTTCACCGGCACCGGGTTGATGGCGGAGTAGGTGAAGTGGAGCATGGGCAGCATGTCGAGCCAGGTCCGGCGGAAGTTCTCGGCGTCGGCATGGCTCTTCCAGGGCCTGGAGATCACGGCCATCTCCGCCGGGATGATGTTCCCCGACATGTTGGCGGTGCCGTGCCCGCCGAGCGACATGGTCGGCACGACGAGGCCGAGGTTGGGCGAATCGCAGCACATCAGCGACAGGTCGGGATTTCCGGCGGCGAGCTTCGTGACCTGGCCCACCCGCGCGGTCGATTCCTTGTTGACCACGATGTTGGGATGGCGGGCGAGCCGCAGGATCGTTTCCGCGGACAGGTCGGTCGCCACCCGCGGCGGGTTGTTGTAGATACCGATCGGAATGCCGCTTGCGTCGGCGACGTCGAGGAAGAACTGCTCGATGTCCTTCTCCGGCGCGCAGATATAGGCCGGCGCGGCGATGATGGCGCCGTCCGCGCCCGAAGCCGCGGCGTGGCGCACATGGTCGATGGTGGTCTGCGTGTTGTTGCCGGTGCAGCCGTAATAGAACTGCATGGCACCGGTCCGGAACTTCATCGTCTCCTCGACGATCTCCCGGCGTTCCTCGGTGCTCAGCATCGACACTTCGCCGGTCGAGCCCATGATCAGCACGGCGCTCGTGCCGTGGCGCTCCTGGAAGTCGAGCAGCGTGCGGAACCCGCCATAGTCTATCGATCCGTCGCGGTTGAACGGCGTGATCATGGCCACGAATGAGCCGGTCGGCCTGTCCATGCTTCCCTCCTGTGCATGAGTTGCGCGTACGCAACCGCGCCATGTGACCATATTCGCGGGCCCGGTTCCAGCGGCCGCGGCCGGCGTGCACGATTTACGTTGCCAAGAGCCGCGCGATGGCGAACAATCGCCGCTGGCGCGGCACGATTGGGAGGAGTCAGACGATGAGGATTTTCTTGCGGCCGGCGTTCCGCTCCCGGCCGTGGCGGGCCGCGGCGGCGGCCGTCGCGGCCTGGATCTGCGTGGCCGTCCCGGCACACGCCAATCCCGCGTACTGGCAGGCCTCGTGGCCGAAGACGGACTTCTCCAGGACGTCGGTCGAATTCTCGGAGATCTTCTCGGGCGGTCCCCCGAAGGACGGCATCCCGTCGATCGACAGTCCGCGTTTCGTGCCCGTCGCGGAATATTCCGGCGCCGGCGACACCGAGCCCGTGATCTCCTTCGCCCATGGCGGCGATGCCCGGGCCTATCCCCTGCGCATCCTGATCTGGCACGAGATCGTCAACGATACCGTCGGCGGGCTGCCGGTATCGGTGACCTACTGTCCGCTCTGCAACTCCGCGATCGTGTTCGACCGCAGGGCCGGCGGCCGGGTGCTGGATTTCGGGACCACCGGCAAGCTCAGGAACTCCGATCTCGTCATGTACGACCGCCAGACCGAGAGCTGGTGGCAGCAGTTCACCGGAACCGCGATCGTCGGGGAACTGACCGGCACCGAGCTCCGCTTTCTGCCGGCGCGCGTCGAATCCCTGGAACGGTTCCGCACCCGGTTTCCGTCCGGCCGCGTCCTCGTGCCCGAGGACCCGAACATGCGTCCCTATGGCGTCAACCCCTATGCCGGCTACGACTCGCTGCCGGCTCCGTTCCTCTATCGCGGCGAGATGCCAGCCGGGATAGCGCCGCTGGCCTATGTCGTGAAGGTCGGCAGGGAAGCGTGGCCGCTCAAGCTGCTGATGGATCGGGGCCGGATCGTGAGCGACGATCTCGTCATCACCTGGACGGCCGGCCAGAACTCCGCCCTCGATTCGCGCGAGATCGCGGCCGGCCGCGATATCGGCAACGTCGTGGTCCAGCGCCGGACCCCGGACGGGCTGCGCGACGAGGTCCACGACCTCACCTTCGCGTTCGTGTTCCACGCCTTCGTCAGGGACGGAACGATACACAACTAGCGGAGGGTCCGCTATATTCCGGAACCGGCAGCAGCCGGAGGAGGCCCCGCCACATGCCGCTCGACATCGCCCATTCCGTCTGTCCGCATGACTGCGCGAGCGCCTGCGCGCTCGATGTCGAGCTCGAGGCGCCCGACCGCGTCGGGCGCGTGCACGGGTCGCGGGCCAACAGCTATACGGCGGGCGTGGTCTGCGCCAAGGTCGCGCGCTATGCCGAGCGGGTGCACCACCCGGCGCGGCTGACGCAGCCCCTCAGGCGCAAGGGCGCGAAATCGGCGTCGTCGACGATCGCCGACTTCGAGCCCATCGGCTGGGACGACGCCCTCGACATCGTCGCCGAAGCCTTCACGGGCGCCGTCCGGACCCATGGCGCGGAGACCGTGTGGCCGTACAACTATGCCGGCACCATGGGCAAGATCCAGCGCGACGCCATCCAGGGCTTCCGCAACGCGCTGGGCTATTCGCGCCAGCACTACACGATCTGCTCGTCGATCATGCTCGCCGGCATGACGGCCGGCGTCGGCGCCCAGCGCGGAAGCGACCCGCGCGAGTTCGGCGAGTCCGACCTGATCGTCATCTGGGGGTCGAACCCGGTCTACACGCAGGTCAACCTGATGACCCATATCAGCCGCGCGCGCCGCGAGCGCGGCGCCAGGCTGGTCGTCATCGACCCCTACAGGACGGCGACCGCGGAGGTCGCCGACAGCCACGTCCAGCCGCGTCCCGGAACCGACGCGGCGCTGGCGCTTGCGGTGATGCACGTGCTGTTCCGCGACGGCTACGCCGATCGCCCCTACATGGCGCGCTACACGGACGATCCGGAGGCGCTGGAACGGCACGTGGCGGACCGCGGCCCGGCCTGGGCGTCGGCGATCACCGGCGTCCCGGCTGCCGCAATCGAGGAGCTGGCGCGCAGCTACGGACAGGCCGAGCGCGCGATAATCCGCCTCGGCTACGGTTTTTCCCGGTCGCGCAACGGCGCCGCCGGCCTTCACGCGGTGAGCTGCCTTCCCGCCGTGCGCGGCGCCTGGAAGCATCGCGGGGGCGGCCTCTACGGGTCGATCAGCCAGACATTCGACCTCGATTCGCGCATGCTCACCGGCGTCGAGGATCCCGATGTCCGCCTGCTCGACATGTCCGAGCTCGGTCCGGTGCTGACCGGCGACGCGGAGGCGCTGAAGGGCGGCCCGCCGGTGACCGCGATGCTGGTGCAGAGCTCGAACCCGGCCGTGGTGGCGCCCGAGTCGGGACGCGTCCGCGCCGGGATGCTGAAGGACGATTTCTTCCTCTGCGTCCACGAGCAGTTCCTCACCGACACGGCGCGGATGGCCGACATCGTGCTGCCGGCGACGACCTTCCTCGAGCATGACGATCTCTACACCTCCTACGGCCAGACCTTTCTCCAGATCGGGCCGCGGATCCTCGATCCGGTGGGCGAGTCGCGCAGCAATCTCGAGATGGTGTCGGCGCTGGGCCGCAGGCTGGGCGCCGACTGGCCGGCCATGGACAGGACGGCGTGGCAGCTCATCGACGACATCCTTCTGGCGGCCGGCTATTGCGGCGCCGACGAGCTCAGGGAGAGGCGCAGCATCGACATCGCGCCCGCGTTCGAGGAGGCGCACTTCCTCAACGGTTTCCCGCAGCCCGGTGGCAGGTTCCGTTTCCGCGCCGACTGGAAGGCGCTCGGCCCAGCACATGCCGCGCTTCCCGAGCTGCCGGACCATGTGCCCTGCATCGACGAGGCCGACGAAGAGCGCCCCTGGCGCCTGGTGACCGCACCGTCGCGGAACTACCTCAACTCCAGCTTTACCGAGACCGAGACATCCGCTGTTCGCGAATCCCGGCCCGAAATCATGCTCGGCCCTGCCGATTGCGAAGCCATCGGCGTTGCCGCCGGGGACCGGGTGAGGATCGGCAATGCGCGCGGCAGCCTGGTGGTCCACGTGCGGCCTTTCGACGGGGTGAAGCCGGGCGTTGCCATTGTCGAGAGCATCTGGCCCAACGACGCCTTCGAGGAAGGGATCGGGATCAACCTGCTGACCAGCTCGGAGCCCGGGGCGCCCAACGGCGGCGCTGTTTTCCATGATACCGCGATCTGGATCAGGCCGGCCTGAGCCGGGCGCCCGGAGGCGGCCGGCCGCGGCCTCGTGGCGGCCGGTATGCACCCGGGTTGCAGGCGCCGCGCCTTCGGGGTCGCGAGGAGCGGCGACATGACCGGAAAGGGGCGCGTGCCCGTGCGCTCGAGCACCGACCAGGTCGCGGAATTCCTCGAGAAGGTCGCGGCGACGCCGACGGTGCGGCCGGTGGCGGGCCGCGGACGGCTGATCTTCGCGATGGACGCAACGGCAAGCCGCGAACCGAGCTGGGACCAGGCCTGTCATCTGCAGGCCGACATGTTTCACGCCACCGACGGGCTCGGCGGGCTCGAGGTGCAGCTCGTCTTCTACCGCGGATATGGCGAGTGCAAGGCGAGCCCGTGGGTCACGTCGTCGGACGAGCTGGTCCGCCGCATGGTCAAGGTCAGGTGCCTGGGCGGACGCACCCAGCTGCGCAAGGTCCTCTCCCATGCAATCCGGGAGACCGACAACCGGCAGGTCAACGCCCTGGTGTTCGTCGGCGACTGTTTCGAGGAGGATGTCGACAACGTCTGCCACGTCGCCGGCGAGCTCGGCATCCGCGGCGTGCCCGCCTTCCTGTTCCAGGAGGGTGGAGATCCGATCGCGGCGCAGACCTTCCGGCAGGTGGCCAAACTCACCGGCGGCGCGCACTGCAGCTTCGACCTGTCGTCGGCGCGCCAGCTGAAGGAGCTGCTGAGCGCCGTGGCCGTATTTGCCGCCGGCGGGCGGGCGGCGCTCGAAGACCTCTCCAGCCGCGGCGGCGCGGCGCGGCTGCTCACCAACCAGATCGGGAAGGCCGGCCGCTAGCCGGCGCCCGGCCCAGGGAATCCGTTCCCGCTGATGTGACCTGATGCCCTATATCCTGCTCGCCATCGCCGTTGCCATCGGCCTGTTCCTGGTGATCAAGGGCCTGCGAGGAACCAGCCCGAAGAATCTCGGCCGCATGATCGCCATGGTCGCGGTGTTGCTCGGCACCGGAATCATCGTGTTCTTCGCCGCCACCGGGCGGCTCGGGCCGATCGGTTGGGCCGCGCTCCTGCTGCCGTTTCTCCTGCGCCTGCGCCAGATCAGGCAGGCGTTCCGGAACATGCGCGGGCCGTCGCCCGGGCGCAGCTCCGATGTCGAAACCCGCTTCCTGCGCATGGAGCTCGATCACGACAGCGGCGTCCTCCGGGGGACCGTGATCGCCGGACAGTACCAGGGCCGTACCCTCGAGGAGCTCACGCACGACGAGCTTCTCGACCTGCTTCGCGAATGCCGCGTCAACGATCCGCAGTCTGCCTCGGTGCTCGAATCCTATCTCGACCGCGTCCACGGCGCGGCGTGGCGCGGCGGCGGGGACGGCGGCGGGGACGGTGGCGGGCGGGCCGCCGCCCCGGACGGCGCCATGACCCGCGACGAGGCCCTCGACATCCTCGGCCTCTCGCCCGGCGCCTCGGAACAGGACATCCGCGAGGCGCATCGGCGCCTGCTGCGCGCCAACCATCCCGACCGCGGCGGGTCGACCTTCATCGCCGCCCAGATCAACAGGGCCAAGGACGTGCTGCTGCCGGATGGCTGACGCGCGCTGCGCCCGGCCCCCCGGCGCCGGGTTACGGCAGGGCGTCGGCGGCGATGCGCCGCCGCGGCAGCGAGGCGAGGAACCGGCTCCGCGACACCAGCATGCGCTCGTGGGTGCCGCGTGCGATTTCGCGCGTGCCCGCGCGGGCGAAGACGTTGAACGTGATGCGCCGGCCGTCGACGGCGGTGATGACCGCCTCGCAGTGCAGGGATTCCCCGGCCGCGGCGTCGCCCCAGAACCAGATGTCGTTGGAGCGTCCGACGCTGGCGTCGTCGGCGGCGTAGTGCGGCGCCAGGACGTTGTGGCACGCCATCTCGCAGAACAGGTGCAGGGTCATCGTCGGCAGCGCGCCGTCCACAAGGTCGCTTCCCTCGAGCTTGCGCGACTCGCTGGCGGTCATGCCGACGGTGTATTCGGGCCAGCCGCTCACGGATCGAGGATCCGTATGACCTGGCCGGAGACGATGGTGCGGCGCGAATCCTCGCCCTCGATCTCGAACACCAGGCGATCGCCGCAGGTTTCCGCAAGACGCGCGCACACCTCCACCGTGTCGCCGACCGGTGTTGCGGCGAGATGGCGGATGTCGACCCGCATCCGCCTCGTGGGTCCGGCGCCGGCGCGCTCGCAGGCGTCCTTCGCCGCCCGGTCGCAGAACTCGGCGAGAACCGGCGTGGCGAGGACATGTATGTCGGGATTGCCGAGCGCGTGCCCGGTGTCGGGCTCCTCGACCCGCGACCGCCACGTGCCGACCTGTCCGCGATCCGGACTCATGGCCGCCGATAGCGGATCAGCCCGTCCGCGCTTCTCCGGCGTTCAAGCCGGCCGGCGCTGACCAGGCGGTTGAGGTGGGCGAGCGTCTCGCCGATCGCGAAGCTGTAATCGTCGGGGCCGATGTCGCGGTCGAACAGGAACGGAATGACCTCGTCGGCCGTCCGCGGCTCGGCGCAGACCGCAAGCGCGGTCTCGAGCCGCGCCTCGTGATGGTCGCGCAGCTCCCCGATGCGGCCATGGACGCCGCGAAAGGGATAGCCGTGAGACGGCAGCACCAGCGTCCGGTCCGAGATGGCGCCGAACTTGGCGAAGCTCTCCAGATAGTCGCCGAGCGGATCGCCCTCCGGCTCGGTGTACCAGAGGCTGATGTTCGACGTGATCCGGGGCAGTATCTGGTCGCCGGAGATCAGGATGTCGCGCCCGGCGCACCACAGCGACGCGTGTTCGTGGGTATGGCCGCCGCCGGTGATGACGCGCCAGGTATGATCGCCGATCAGGATGTCTTCGCCGTCCCTGATCCGCCGGACGGTCTGCGGAATGCTGTACCAGGGCTCGTCGAGGCGGCTGAGGAAGGTCCTGAAACCGTCCGTGTTCTGCGCGGATGCGCCGTTTTCGACGAAGAACTCGTCCCAGCGCTTGAAGTCGTGGGTGAGCTGGCGCGACCGGGCGAGGTGGGCCTGGAGCCATTCCGAATAGGTCATCCACAGCGACGCCCCGAACTCGGCCGCGAACCAGCCCGCCAGCCCCATGTGGTCGGGATGGAAATGGGAGCAGATCACCCGCGCCGGCGCGCCGCCGCCGGCGATACCGTCCAGCACCTGCTTCCAGATGTCGCGGGTCGCGGCGCTGTTGTAGCCGGTGTCGATCACGGTCCAGCCGTCGCCGTCGGCGAGCAGCCACAAATTGATGTGGTCGAGCGCGAACGGCAGCGGCATGCGGATCCAGTGGACGCCGTCGGCGACCTCGAGCGTCTGGCCATCTTCCAGCCGGGGGAACGGGTAGTCGGGTTGGTAGGCCATGCTCCGGTCAGTCTCGCGGGGCGCCGGACACTGCCGCCGCTCCGGGTTCGCCACAATGCGGAAGGAGGAACTCGCGTATGCGCCCGACGATATGTACAGCATCTTCGAGATGCGGGAAATGTCCGAGCCCGTCGACGAGGTCGGTCTCGGCATGCCCCACCGCCGCCGCGATGCTCTCGAGCTGGCTCGGAAGCCCGTAGGCGTCCTCGGTTCCCTGGATGGCGAGGAGCGGCGCCCTGATCGACGAGATCTCGTCTCCGATGTCCCAGTCGTCATAGAGCGTACGCTGCCACGTTTTCGCCCAGAGCAGCATCAGGCGCCGCGCGCGGTCGCCGTGGAACCGCGGCATCCAGTCGGGAACGTCGCCGTCCTCGGCCATCTTCTGGTGGCGCAGCACCTGTCCGAGGGTCAGCCGATCGCGCCGGACATGGGCGGCGATGGTCACGATCGCGCGCACCCGCCCGTGATGGCGCGCGCCGTGCAGCAGCGCCACCGTGCCGCCGTCGGAATGGCCGACGAGGCAGCAATCGGCGATTCCGGCGGCGTCGAGGACGCTCTCGAGCCGGTCTGCCTCGGTGCCCATGAAGTCGTCGGGAAAGTCGCCGACCTCGTCCGAGCGTCCGTAGCCGAGCCGGTCATAGGCGAAGGCGGGAAGGTCGAGGGCCGCGCCGAGGCGCGCGGGAAACTTCCTGAGCGTCCCGACGCTGCCAAGCCCGTCATGAAGAAACACCAGGACCGGCCGCCGGCCGCCGCGCGGCCCGTGCCAGGCGCCGAAAATGCGGTGGCCGCCGACGTCGAGCAGGACGGTTTCCGGAGTTTCGCCGGACGGGCCGGAAGTTGCGGGCATTGGCGGGCTGGACTCGGCTGGCGCGGTCAGCTGTAGCAGCCGGCCTCGCGGGCGCGCTGGCGGACCAGGGCGAGGACGGCGTCGATCGACGGGGTCTCGATGCCGGTCATTCGCCCCATTTCCTGGACCGCGGTTACCAGCGCGTCGATCTCCATCGGCCGCCCGCGCTCGAGATCCTGGAGCATCGACGTCTTGTGGGCGCCGACCTCGACCGCGCCCCTGATCCGGTGGTCGACATCGACCGAGAACCGGACGCCGAGGGCCTCGCCGATGGCCTGCGCCTCGCGCATCATGCGCAGCGCCACCTCGCGGGTGCCGGCGTCGGTGCCGATGGTCTCGAGCGTGGCCCCGGTAAGCGCGCTGATCGGGTTGAAGGACAGGTTGCCCCACAGCTTGATCCAGATCTCGTTGCGGATCTGCGGCCGCACCGGCGCCTTGAATCCGGCGGCGATCAGGAGCTCCGACAGCTGCCGGACGCGCGGCGTCCGCTCGCCGGACGGCTCGCCGAGGGAGAACCGGTTGCCCTCGACATGCCTGATCACCCCGGGCTCGATGACCTCGGCGGCCGGATAGACGACGCAGCCGATCATGCGCTCGGGGCCAAGCTTGTCCCACTGCGCGTCGTCGGGATCGAGGCAGCGGATGCGGCGGTCGCGGAAGGCGCCGTCGAGGCCGTGGAAGTACCACCACGGGACGCCGTTCACGCCCCACACGACTGCGGTCTGCTCATGGAAGAGCTCCGCGATCCGGTCCGCGACCGGTGGCACGGAGTGCGCCTTCAGGGTGACGAACACGTAGTCCTGCGGCCCGGCCTCGGCGGGATCCTCGAACGCCGAGACCGGCACCTGCTCGCGCTCCTCGCCGGTGACCAGGACGAGGCCGCCCGCCTGCATGGCCTCGAGGTGCGGCCCCCGCGCGATCAGGGTCACCTCGGCGCCGTGGCGCGCAAGCCCGGCCCCGAGATAGCCGCCGATGGCGCCGGCACCGTAGATGCAGATTCGCACCGGCCGCCCCTAGACGAGGCCCAGCTTCTCGGCGAGGCCGATCCGCTGCAGCTTGCCGGTGGCGCCCTTCGGGATCTCGTCGAGAACGACGAGCCGGCGCGGAACCTTGAAGTCGGCAAGCCTTCCGGACACGAACTCCCGGATCTCGTTTTCTGCCGCGCTCGCGCCGTCGCGCAGCACGATCGCCGCCGCCACCTCTTCGCCGAGCCGGTCGTGCGGCAGCGCGAAAGTCACCGCCTGCGAGACGGCCGGGTGATCCATGAGCACCTCGTCGACCTCGCGCGGCGAGATCTTCTCGCCGCCGCGGTTGATGATCTCCTTGAGCCGTCCGGTGATGGTGATGTAGCCGTCGCCATCGATCACTCCCTGGTCGCCGGTGCGGAACCATCCGTCGAAGAAGGCGTCGGCGTTGGCCTCCGGGTTGTTCTCGTAGCCGGACGTCACGTTGGCGCCGCGGATCACGATCTCGCCGGTCTGTCCGGGGCCCAGCAAACCGGCGCCGTCCTCCTCGGCGATCGCGACCTCGGGACCGGCGGCGATGCCGACCGATCCCGGCCTCCGCGCCGCCGGCGGCAGCGGGTTCGAGGCCATCTGGTGCGCGGCCTCGGTCATGCCGTAGGACTCGATGACCGGGGCGTCGAAGGCCGCCTCGAGCTCGGCCATGACCTGCGGCGGGAGCGACGCGGATGACGACCGCACCAGCCTGAGGCATTCCCGCGCGCGCTGCACGCCGTCGGGATTGCGCGGCGCGCGGGCGAGAATCGTCTGGTGCATGGTGGGCACCGCCGTGTACCAGCTCGGCCTGACCTCCTCGATCCAGGAGAAGAAGCGCAGCACGTTGAACCCGGGCGCGCAATGCACGCTGGCTCCTGCGGCGAGCGACGCGAGCACGGCGGCGATCAGCCCGTGGATGTGGAACAGCGGCATGACGTTGAGGCACCTGTCGCCGGGCTCGAGCGCCAGTGCCCGGCCGATGTTGCGCGCCGACGCGACGACATTCTGCTGCGTCAGGGGAACGATCTTCGGGCGCGACGTGGTGCCCGAGGTATGGAGGATGAGCGCGGCATCGCCGCTGCCCGCGGGGCCGCCGCCGGAGGCGTCCGCGGCCTCTCCCGCGGCCTCCAGGGTGAACCGCCCGGCGGGGCCGGCGGCATCGGCCACCAGGCGCAGCACCCGGATCCCGCGCCGTTCGGCGACCGCGATCGCCGGCGAGTCGGAGTCCGCCTCGACGACCAGCGCCTGTGCGCCGAGATCGTCGAGATAGAAGTCGAACTCGTCCTCCGTGTATCCCGGGTTGAGCGGCGCCGTCGCCGCGGCGCACGCCATGGTGACGAAGGCGGCCGCCATTTCCGGGCCGTTCTGCAGCACGATCGCGACGCGGTCGCCGCGCCCGATCCCGAGGCCGTTCAGCCGCGACACGGTCGCGTCGGCGAGCGCGCGCAGGCCCGCATAGTCGAGCGGCTCCCGCCCCGGAGCGCCGATCGCGGGGCTCGTGTCGAGGCCGCGCTCGAGAAACGCGCGCACCGTCTCCTGTTCAGCCATGCCCGGCCTCCGCCTTGGCTTCCTTTCGCCGGCGGTGCAGCACCGGCTCGGTATAGCCGTTCGGCTGTTCGGTGCCCCTGAAGACCAGATCGCAGGCGGCCCGGAAGGCGATGCTGGCGTCGAAGTCCGGCGCCATGTTCCGGTAGGCGGGGTCGCCGGCGTTCTGGCGGTCAACCACGGCCGCCATGCGCTCGAGGGTCCGGCGCACCTCGTCCTCGCTGCACACGCCGTGGTGAAGCCAGTTGGCGATGTGCTGGCTCGAGATGCGCAGCGTCGCCCGGTCCTCCATCAGCCCGACATCGTTGATGTCAGGCACCTTGGAGCAGCCGATGCCCTGTTCGACCCACCGCACGACATAGCCGAGGATCCCCTGGGCGTTGTTCTCGAGCTCGCGGCGGATGTCGTCGGGCGACCAGTTCGGCCGGTCGGCGATCGGCAGCGTCAGTATGTCGTCGAGGCTGGCGCGCTTCCGCTTCGCAAGCTCGTCCTGGCGCGCGAACACGTCGACCTTGTGGTAATGCATGGCGTGGAGCGTCGCTGCCGTCGGCGACGGCACCCAGGCCGTGTTCGCGCCCGCCTCGGGGTGCCCGATCTTCTGGCTGACCATGTTCGCCATCAGGTCCGGCATCGCCCACATGCCCTTGCCGATCTGGGCGCGGCCCTGCAGGCCGCATTCCAGTCCGATATCGACGTTCCAGTCCTCGTAGGCGCGGATCCAGGCGGAGGCCTTCATGTCGCCCTTGCGAATCATCGGGCCGGCTTCCATGGAGGTGTGCATCTCGTCGCCGGTGCGGTCGAGGAAGCCGGTATTGATGAAGGCGACGCGGTCCCGGGCGGCGCGTATGCATTCCTTGAGATTGATCGTCGTGCGCCGCTCCTCGTCCATGATTCCCATCTTGAGGGTGTCGGGCTCGAGCCCGAGCCGTTCCTCGATGCGCCCGAACAGGTCGGTGGTGAACGCGACTTCGTCGGGACCGTGCATCTTCGGCTTGACGATGTATATCGAGCCGGCCCGGGAATTGCGGCCGGTGGCCGGGCCCCGGATGTCGTGGCTGGCTATCAGCGAGGTGATGACGCCGTCGAGGATGCCTTCCGGTATCTCGTTGCCGTCGCCGTCGAGCACGGCGTCGATCGTCATCAGGTGGCCGACATTGCGGATCAGCATGAGGCTGCGTCCGGGAAGCGTGACCTCGCCGCCATCGGGCGCTCGGTATACGCGGTCGGGCGCCAGTGTCCGGTTGACCGTCCTGCCGCCTTTCTCGAAGCTCTCCGCGAGATCGCCCTTCACCAGCCCCAGCCAGTTGCGGTAGGCCTGCACCTTGTCTTCGGCGTCCACCGTGGCCACCGAGTCCTCGCAGTCCATGATCGTGGTCACCGCGGCTTCCACGATCACGTCGGAGACGCCGGCATCGTCGTCCGCCCCGACCGGGTGCTGGCGGTCGATGCGGATCTCGACATGGAGTCCGTTGTTGACCAACAGGATTGCGGACGGCTCTTCGGGCGTCCCCTGGTATCCGGCAAGCCGGCCGGCGTCGGCGAGGCCCGCCGATCCGCCGCCCGCGAGCGACACCGACAGGACGCCGTTGTCGACGGAATAGCCGACAGCGTCGCGGTGCGAGCCGCCGGCGAGCGGCGCGGCCTCGTCCAGGAAGCCGCGCGCAAACGCGATGACGCGCGCGCCGCGAGCGGGATTGTAGGCGCCGCCGCGTTCGGCGCCGCCGTCCTCGGGGATCACGTCGGTGCCGTAGAGCGCATCGTAGAGGCTGCCCCAGCGCGCGTTCGCCGCGTTGAGGGCATAGCGAGCATTGGTCACCGGGACCACGAGCTGCGGCCCCGGGATCGCCGATATCTCGGCGTCGATGTTGGCGGTGCCGATGGTGAACGCGTCGCCTTCGGGGACGAGGTATCCGATGTCCTCGAGAAACGCCTTGTATTCGTCCGCGTCGAACAGGCGGCCCTTGCGTTCGCGGTGCCAGGCGTCGATCTGCTCCTGGAGGCCGTCGCGGCGGGCCAGCAGTTCCCGGTTCCGCGGCGCGAACTCCGCCAGGATGTCTTCGAACGAGGCCCAGAAGGCCTCCGGTTCGATGCCGGTCCCGGGCAGGGCTTCGGCATTGACGAAGTCGTAGAGCGCCTGGTCTACTCTCAGCGTTCCCGTTTCGATGCGTTCGGTCATGGCGTGTTTCCTGTCGAAATGGGCCTTGTCTGCAACTCTGCCCGGGCCGCGGAGCCGCAAACCGGCCGCTGGCGGCAGCGGCTCTGCGCCGCCTTCCGCGCTGTCGGCGCCGGTTTCCGGCGAGCCCGGATCCGTTGCGCCGGATCCGGCGACAGCTTAGGCGATAGCAGGGCCGTTCACAACGCGCCGCAGCCGCCGCCGGGGGGCGCGCGGACCATGCATCCGGGGCTGCGGCGGCGGCGCGATACTTGAATTTGTCCGGTATTTGCGGCAAGACACGGCCATCGGTGCGCCGTGGCGGGAAACCGGCCGTGAACGGTTTGCAGACCGCCGCGCGGGCGCACAGGCAGTCGACAACGTGGAGGCATGTCACATGACGGATGTCGTAATCGCGGGCGCAGCCCGCACGCCGGTCGGTTCGTTCAACGGCGCGCTGAGTGGCGTCACCGCCTCCGAACTGGGCAGGGTCGCGATATCGGCCGCGCTCGAGCGGGCAGGGGTTTCCCCGGAGGACGTCTCGGAAGTGATCATGGGACAGATTCTCACGGCCGCCCAGGGCCAGAACCCGGCGCGCCAGGCCTCGATCGCCGCCGGGCTTCCCGTCGAGGTCCCCGCCTACGGCGTCAACCAGCTGTGCGGCTCGGGCCTCAAGTCGGTGGCGATGGGGTTGCAGGCGATCCTGAACGGCGATTCCGGAATCGTCGTCGCCGGCGGGCAGGAATCCATGAGCCAGGCGCCGCACGCGCAGAACCTGCGCGGCGGCGCCAAGATGGGGAATGTCGAATTCGTCGACACCATGATCAAGGACGGGCTTTGGGACGCCTTCAACGGCTACCACA
This sequence comes from Alphaproteobacteria bacterium, assembly GCA_022822405.1. GTDB lineage: Bacteria > Pseudomonadota > Alphaproteobacteria > MPNO01 > UBA830 > JAJEBT01. The sequence continues at coordinate 19,898 of JAJEBT010000030.1, read as the reverse complement.
TGGGCAACACGGCCGAGAACGTCGCCGAGAAATGGCAGATAACCCGGGATGAGCAGGACGCCTTCGCCCAGCGGTCGCAGGAAAAGGCCGAAACGGCGCAGAAGGCCGGGCGGTTCGACGACGAGATCGTGCCGGTCACCTATTCGACGCGCAAGGGCGACGTCACCGTGGACACGGACGAGCATCCCAGGCACGGCACCTCGCTCGAGGACCTGGCGAAGCTTCGGCCGGCCTTCGACCGCGACGGCACCGTCACCGCGGGCAACGCCTCGGGGATCAATGACGGGGCGGCGGCGCTGGTGCTGATGACGGCGGACGAGGCAAAAGCGCGGGGAATTGCGCCGCTTGCCCGGATCGTGTCCTGGGCGCAGGTCGGCGTCGATCCCGCAATCATGGGATCGGGGCCGATCCCGGCCAGCCGCAAGGCGCTCGAGAAGGCGGGATGGTCCGTCGACGACCTCGATCTGGTGGAAGCCAACGAGGCGTTCGCCGCGCAGGCCTGCGCCGTCAACAAGGATCTTGGCTGGGATGCCGACAAGGTCAACGTCAAGGGCGGTGCGATCGCGCTCGGGCATCCGATCGGCGCTTCGGGGGCCCGGATCCTGGTCACCCTGCTGCATGAAATGCAGGCCCGCGATGCCCGGAAGGGCTTGGCAACGCTCTGCATCGGCGGCGGCATGGGCATCGCCATGTGCGTGGCCCGCGACTGACCGCGGGCCGGACGTCCGCGGACCCCGCCGATCCGCCGCCGCATCCGCCGCCATGCCGGAGCCCGAAGTTGCCGATGACTGACCCGGCCCTGCTGCCGGCCACGCGCCTTGCGGGCCAGCTTCGCCGCCGCAGGATCGGCTGCCTCGAACTCCTCGAGCATTACCTGGCCCGGGTCGAACGCTTCAATCCGGAACTGAATGCGATCATCGCGACCGACATTCCCCGCGCGCGCCGCCGCGCGCGGGCGGCGGACCGGGCGCTTGCGAAAGGCGACGTATGGGGGCCGCTGCACGGCCTTCCGATGACCGTGAAGGACTCCTTCGATGTCGCCGGGCTGCCCACGACATGGGGCGTGCCGGCGCAGCGCGGCAACATTGCCGCCGCCGACGCGCTTTCCGTGAAACGCCTGCGCGACGCCGGCGCTGTCATCTTCGGCAAGACCAACGTGCCGCTCAGGCTCGCCGATTCCCAGAGCTTCAACGACATCTACGGGACGACCCGCAGCCCGTGGGACCCCGCCCGTGCCCCGGGCGGCTCGTCCGGCGGCTCGGCGGCGGCGCTGGCCGCCGGGCTCACTGCGCTCGAGCTCGGAAGCGACATAGCAGGCTCCATCCGCAACCCCGCCGCCTGGTGCGGGCTCTTCGCGCACAAGCCGACCATGGGCATATGTCCGACCAGCGGACATGCGCTTGACGGCAATCTGGCGCCTCTCGACATGCTCGTGATCGGGCCGCTGGCGCGCAGCGCCGACGACCTTTCACTGATGCTCTCGGTCATAGGCGGCCCCGACGAGATCGACGCGGCGGGACTCCGGCTTCGCCTGCCGGCGCCGCGCGGCAGGAAACTCGAGGACTACAGGGTTTCGCTCCTCCTCGAGGACGAAACCGTGCCCTCGGCGCGCGAGATCCGCCGTCTCCACGAGGAACTTGCCCGCTTCCTTCGGCGCAACGGGGTGAAGGTGAGGATCGGCCTCCGCCCTGCGTTCGACGCAGCCGACTCTCACCGCCTCTTCGACGTCCTGCTCCGGGCGGCGACGTCGGGCTTCCAGACGGACGAGGAATTCGCCGCCAATCTCGGAGCGCTCGGCCGGCTTGCCGCCGGGGACGACAGCAAGCCGGCGCGCCGGCTGCACGGCGTCACCCTGTCGCACCGGGACTGGCTGCGGCTCGACGAGGCGCGCCACCGGATCCGCTGGAAATGGCACGAGTTCTTCCGAAGCTGCGATCTGATGCTGGCGCCGATCACGGTCTCGGCGGCGGTTCGCCACGACCACACCCCGCCCTATGAGCGCCGGATGCCGGTCGACGGCAAGATGCAGCCCTTCATGAACCAGGTTTCGCTGGCCGGCTACGCGAACCTTGCCTACCTGCCTGCCTCGGTCGCGCCGATCGGTCTCGGGGACGAAGGGCTTCCGCTCGGCATCCAGATCATCGGCCCGCAATATGGCGATCTCGACTGCATCCGGTTTGCCCGGCTCCTCGAGCGCGCCTGGCGGCGCTTCGTGCCGCCGCCGGGATACGCCTGACGTCGCCCCGCGGGCGCCCGCCTCCGGGCCTGATCCCGGGGCTCCGGATCAGCTGAAATCCCGGGCGTCGACCAGGACGGTTTCCGTCATCGACGGGCGCGCGTTGAACTCCTCGAACCAGCGGGCAAGTCCGGGGCTGGCCGAACGCCAGTCCTCGTCCGCAAACGCGTGGTCGGCATAGGCGAGGGCGACCGCGATCGAGATCGTGCCGATATCGATCCTGCCGGCGAGGTCCGTGGCTTCCGGTTCGAGCGCCGCGGCAGCGTTCAGGGCCACCGACCTGTTATGCGCGAGCCAGCCGGCGGACTGCCGTTCGGGCTTGCGGAGGCTTTCGACGAAACACGCGACCATGGCCTCGATCATGCCGTCGGCGAGGGCCTCGCGGCGCAGCGCCGTCCAGCGCGCCGGGCCGTCCGGCGCGAGCAGTTCGGGACCGTCGCAGGCGGCGTCGAGATACTGGAGGATGACCGACGAGTCGTAGAGCGCCTCGCCGTCGTCGGTGACAAGGCAGGGGATCTTGCCCAGCGGGTTGGGCGTTGCCGCCCGGTCCTCGCGGCTGAGCGGATTGGATTTCTCGAGCGTGAGGGAGCCCTCGATGCCCTTTTCCCTGATCATGACCATGACCTTGCGGGCAAAGGGCGAGGTTGGCGACCAGCGCAGCTTCATCTCGCATGTCCTCGTTCGGTGGCGAACCGGCAGGTCGGTTCAGAAATTGTCCTTGCGCGTCCGCACCTCGGCGAAGACCTCGACTGGGGGCTTGTCCGCCATGCCGAGCGCCGCCGCGAACGCCGCGTCGTCGGCCCGCAGGAACGGGTTGGTGCGGCGCTCGAGGCCCATCAGCGACGGCACCGTGGAGACGCCTGCCTCCCGCCTGCGCTCGATCTGGCGGGCATAGTCCTGGAGGGCGGCGTTGTCGGGATCGACATGGAGCGCGAACCGGGCGTTGGACATGGTGTATTCGTGGGCGCAGTAGACCCACGTCTCGTCCGGGACCTCGGCGAACTTGGAGATCGAATCGTACATCTGCTGGTGGGTGCCCTCGAACACCCGCCCGCAGCCGAGCGCGAACAGCGTGTCGCCGCAGAACAGCGCGCGGCTTTCCGCAAACCAGTAGGCAATGTGGCCACGCGTGTGGCCCGGCACGTCCCAGACCTTGGCCTCTGCCTCGTAGAGCCGGTAGACGTCGCCGTCCGCGACCTCGACGTCGATCATCGGAATCCGTTCGCGGTCGGCCTTCGGCCCCACCACCGTGCAGCCCGTCGCCTCCTTGATCTTCGGAACGCCGCCGATGTGGTCGTCGTGGTGGTGGGTCGCCAGCACATGGGTCAGGTTCCATCCGAACATCTCGAGCGTGTCGAGAACGGGGTCCGCGTCCGACGGATCGACGACGGCGGCATTGCCCGAGGAGCTCTCCCGCAGCAGATAGACATAGTTGTCGGATCGTGTCGGAATCTGATGGATTTCCAGTGTCGACATGGGCTGACCTCCAGCGTGGGGCGGTTTCCGGTTGGCCGCGCAAGCTATCAAAATCGCCGGCCCGATGCCAGTTCCGATGCGCCATCGCGGGCGGTGCTTTCCTCGCCGCCCGCGATGGCGCATATTCGGCGAATGTACAATGATGTCGTTGATCTGCGGGACTTTTACGCGTCCCCGGCGGGCCGTGCGGCGCGCCGTGTCGTGCAGCGCCAGATCCGCGCCATGTGGCCGGACCTGTCGGGCATGAACGTGGCCGGCATCGGATACGTCCTTCCCTATCTCGCGCCGTTTGCCGAGGAAGCGCAGAGAGCGGTTGCGCTGATGCCGGCCCGCCAGGGCGTGATCCGGTGGCCGGCTTCAGGCCGCAACGCCGCGGCGCTGGTGCCGGAAGAACAGCTGCCGCTCCCCGATGTCTCGATGGACCGGGTGGTGCTGGTGCATGCGCTCGAATGCTCGGAGAATCTCCGCGGCCTGCTGCGCGAGGTCTGGCGGATCCTGGCCGACGGCGGCCGGGTGCTCCTGCTGGTGCCGAACCGCCGCGGCATCTGGGCGCGGCTGGATCACACGCCCTTCGGCCACGGGCATCCCTACACGCCGGGACAGCTGGCGCGGCTGCTGCGCGAGAACCTGTTCGTGCCGTCGCCGCCGGCGATCGGCCTCTACATGCCGCCCAGCCGGTCGCGGATGATACTCCGCTCGGCGCCGGCGCTCGAGGAGGTCGGACGGCGCTGGTTCCGCGCCTTCGGCGGATTGCTGTTCGTCGAGGCAGAGAAGCAGATCTATGCCGGAACCCTGGCCGGAGCCGGGCGCGAGCTCCGCAGGCGCCGCTATGCGAGAATCGTCGGCGGTACGGAGCACGGCTCGGCGCCGCGCGGCGGCTCGGTGGAGGCCCTGTGGACCGCGTCCGGGGCGGCGAATCGCGGCGCCGGCCCGGTCGTGTGACAGGGCCGGTCGTCAGCGTTTCGTCAGCAGGAAGATCGCCTCTTCGCTCCGCAGGTTCGCGCTCGCGCCGATTCCGTTCAGTTCCCTGGTCAGGCCGGAGCGCGACAGCGAAACGGCGCGGTTGACGGTGAGTTCGAGTTCGCTGCACATCTCGGCAAAGTCGCGGATCGTGCACAGGCGGATATTCGCCGTGTCGTACCAGTTGTCGCCGCTGGCGCTCACCGCCGGCATGCGGCCCTGGAGCATGAGGTCGAGCCGGAAGCGCCAATGACCGAAATTGGTGAACGACACGACGGCGTGGGTTCCGATGCGGACGAGGTGGGAAACCACGCTCCTCGGATTCCGGGTCACCTGAAGCGTGTGCGACAGAACCGCGTAGTCGAAGGCGCGATCCGGGTACTGGGCGAGATCGGTGTCGGCGTCGCCCTGGATGACCGAAAGCCCGTGGGCGACGCAGGCGTTGACGCCGGCCTGGCTCAGTTCCATGCCGCGGCCATCCACGCCCTTGCTGTGCACCAGGTGATCGAGCAGCGCTCCGTCGCCGCAACCGATGTCGAGGACGCGGCTTCCCGGCGCGATCATGTCGGCGATCAGCGCCAGATCCGCGCGCATCGGCCGGTCCGGCCCCGGGACTCCCGCTCCCGCCGCGCCCGGGTTTCCGTTCATCGGACGGGGAGCCCCCGGCGCCGGGCCGCGCCTTCGAGGAAGCCGGCGACGGTGGCCTGGAATTCCGGCTCGTCGAGGAGGAACGCGTCGTGGCCCTTGTCGGTCTCGATCTCGACGAAGCTCACATTGGCCGCCGCCGCGTTCAGCGCGCGCACGATCTCCCGGCTTTCGGCGGTCGGAAAGAGCCAGTCGCTGGTGAACGAGATCAGGCAGAACCGCACCGGCGTGCCCTGGAACACGCCGGCAAGCCTGCCGCCGTGGCCCGCCGCCAGGTCGAAATAGTCCATCGCCCGGGTGATGTAGAGGTACGAGTTGGCGTCGAACCTGTCGACGAAGGTGCTGCCCTGGTGACGCAGGTAGCTTTCGACCTGGAAGTCGGCGTCGAAACCGAAACTGAGCGCGTCGCGCGCCTGCAGCCGGCGTCCGAACTTGCGGTGCAGCGCGACCTCCGACAGGTAGGTGATATGCGCCGCCATGCGCGCGACGGCGAGGCCGCGCCGGGGCACCACGCCCTCGCCGTGATAGGTGCCGCCATGCCATTCGGGGTCGGCCATGATGGCCTGTCGCCCGACCTCGTGAAAGGCGATGTTCTGTGCCGAATGACGCGCGGCGCCCGCCACGGGGACGACCGAGAACACGCGGTCGCGGTGGCTTGCCGCCCACTCGAGGGCCTGCATCGCCCCCATCGAGCCGCCGATCGCGCAGAAGAGTTGGTCGATTCCGAGCTCGTCGAGCAGCAGGGCCTGCGCCCGCACCATGTCACCGATCGTGATGACGGGAAAATCGAGGCCCCAGATGCTTCCGGTCGCGGGGTTGGTGCTGTTCGGCCCTGCCGATCCCATGCAGCCGCCCAGCACGTTGGCGCAGACGATAAAATAGCGGTCGGTGTCGAGTGGCCTGCCGGGCCCGACCATCTCCTCCCACCATCCAGGCCGGCCCGTCACCGGATGGGTGCCGCAGACATGCTGGTCGCCGGTCAGGGCATGGCATATGAGGATGGCATTCGATCTGTCGGCATTGAGATCGCCGACGGTCGTGTAGGCAACCTCGAACGGACCGATCTCCTCGCCCGAATCGAGTGCCATCGGACGGGCTCGCGCCAGTTCGACGCAACCGGCGGTCACTGCCGGCACCGTGCCGGCCGGGGATGCCGTTGCCGTCTCGTTCGTCATTGCGGAACCTGCCTTGCTGCCGCTCCCGGGACCGCGGAATTGCTATGGGCGGAGCGCCGCCATGTCAAACCGGGAACGTTCGCCGCGTGTACGGCGTGTCTGTGAGGATGTGACGGACAGCTCGCATGAAAGGAGCTCTTGGGCCTGCCTTCCGACAGTGGCCGCCCTGTCAAAGAGAAAACGCCATGACAAGGCGTTCCTTGCGCAGCGAACGCCGCGACGCGGCCGAGGCCGCGACACCGGCGAGAATCGCGGATCAGCGCCCCGCGAGCTGGAGCCATGCCCAGAAAAGGGCGAAGAGCACTGGCTGGTGGAGCAGGTAGTAAACGAGGCTGTGGCGGCCGATGAAGCGAACCGCGCTTCCGGACCTTCCCTTGAGCTCCGGCGTCGCCAGAACCCGCAACCAGCCTGCCTGATGGCACAGCTTCGCCACTCCCATCCCGAGAAGCGCCGGCGCGAGCCAGGGAAACACCGGGCGGAAGTCGCTGGCCACGGGCGTGATGCTTCCGAGGCCGAGCCAACTCAGGGCGGATGCGTTCAGCCACTCTGTCGCGATGACCCCATCGACCGCGAAGATCGCGACTGCGCATGCCACGGCCGACCACCATGGAGCCCGGAGAAATGCGAGCCCGGCGACGCTCGCAACAGCGATCATGTGCAGGATGCCGAAGAAGATGTAGTCGTTCGGCGTCACGAACCGGGTCGCGACGGTGATCGCGAGCGCGGCGAGCACGATGATTGCGAGGCGCCGTCTCCAGGGTTTCCACCGGATCCCGTCGTTGTGCGCGAGATACAGGCTCACGCCCGTGAGAAAAAGAAAGCTGCCGGCGACGATGGTGGCCAGAGTCCACCAATGGAGCTGCTCCGAGTAGCCGCGCTCTTCCAGGCCGAAAAATTCGAGGTCATAGACGAAATGGAAAACGGTCATGCCGAGCAGGGCCGCGCCCCGGAGGAAGTCCACGAGGGCGATGCGGGGAATCGTGTCCGACGAGGAGGCCGTCGGGACGGCGCCTTTTCTCTTGGCCCGCCGCTTCCTTTTCCGTCCCTTCGCCATGAGGGCAATTTCCTCCGCTGTCGGCAGCGGCGAGAGTATATATCAGCGGCCGACAGCGTCCCATCGTTTCCGGGGGAGGCTTGTGCACATTGCCGGAAGCGCTCGGAACGCGCCGACGATTCCAGCCGAAACGGGCGCGGTTCGGAGAATTCTGCCGGCGTCAGGAGGGCGGCGCCGTCAGGAGGGACCAGGCAAGGTCCCTGGCCTCCTTCTCGGTCTTGGTGATCCGGCCTTCCGGGATCCGCTTGAGCACGTCGAAAGCGAAAAGAGGTCCGCGGATACGGTCGTGGAGGCCGCAGACGACGATTTCGGTGCGGGTCTGCTTCGCGCGGTCGATGACCTGGGCCAGCAGGTGGGCGGCGCTGTCGTCGACGTGGGTGGCCTTAGAAAGGTCGAAGATCACGACGTCGTGGTCGCGGATGTCCGCGCCGATAAGGGCGATGAGCTTTCGCGACGACGACACCGTAAAGGAGCCGCGAAAGGCCACGAGTCCTATTCGTGCCGAGAAATCGTCAGGCGCCTCCGCGCTGAAGGTGCTGTCGAGAATGGGCGTCGAGATCACGCTGTCGAGTTCCAGCGATTCCAGCTGGGCGGCGTTCACGATGTTGGCGCCGATCACGCCGAACATGATCGCAAAGACCGGATCCACGAAGATCGTCACGGCCATGACCAGCAGCATGACCGAGGAATATCTCGGGTCCATCCGGGGGACTTTCAGCAGGAACGAGAATTCGATCATCCGCCAGCCGACGAGCATGACGATTGCGGAGAGCGCCGCCAGCGGCAGCGGCGCCACGTAGGGCCCGAGACCCAGAATGAGCGCCGCGATGATGACCAGGCAGACGATGCCGGCGACGACGGTCTTCCCGCCGAAGCGGCGCGCTGTCATGGTCGCGATGGTTCCGCTCCCTGGCAGGACCCCGACAGCTCCCGCCACGAGGTTTCCCAGGCCAAGTCCGAACAGCTCGCGGTTTGCATTGTGCTGGGAGCGGGTAAAGGTATCGGCGATAAGCGACCACATCAGGGTGTAGACGGAGCTGATCAGGGCGATCAGCACCGCCGGCCCGACGGCTTTGGGCAGGAAATCGAGCGACGGAAGCTCGAGGACCGGGATCGGAAGTCCGACCGGGACAGGGCCCAGCTGATGGATGTCGGGTACGTAGAGCGCGATGATCCACCCGATCCCGACCACCGCAAGCGGCGCGGGGATGAATTTGCCGATGCGGGCCGGCCACAGGAAGACCAGGGCCAGGCAAAAGGCGGCGAGGGCGAGATCGCTCGTGCCGAGATGAAACAGTTTCTCCATCTGCGTCCAGAGGAGCAGCACCCCGATCCCGGACATGAACCCCGTGAGCACGACGTGCGGCATGTAGGAGACGAAGCGGCCGACACCGGCGAGCCCGAGCATCATCTGGATGGCGCCGGCCATGGCGATGATGACCGCGAGTTCCGGCAGGGTTACCCCGTCGTCCATGAGGACCGTCGCGGTGATGACCGCGAGTACGGCGCTGGGTCCGCTCACCATTGCGCGCGTGCCGCCGCACACGGCACCGATGATCCCGACGAAGACGCCGCACCACAGTCCCGCAAGGGGCCCCATGCCGGAGATGACGCCGAGCGCCATGGCGGTCGGCACAAAGGATGCCACGAGGGTAATTCCGGCCTTCAGGTCCGCCCAGAAGGTCTCCTGAGCGTAAGGAGGCCGCTTTTCGTTCCGCAAGCTGTCCAGCATGTTCAGCGTTTTCCCGCGACCCGTGCCCGACGACCGGTACACTTCGAAGTTAGTGCACGGACGGTTTCCCGGCAAACAGGGCGGCCGGTATCGACGACCGGCATACCGGGGCCTCGGCCAGGGGCCCGGGCACGATGGCGTTCACGGCGGGTAGCCGGGCTGTCGCAGCAGACAACCCGTCATCTGGAAGACCGGTGTCGGCCATGCGTCGCGCAAGTCCTGCATTGGCGCGAGGCCGCCCGCCACGCAGAGGATCAATATGACCGGTGCAAGGATGGTGAACGGCATCCGGAGGATCGTCGGGAAAGCCGGGATGAAGGCGACGCGCAGGGCGTTCCCGGCCGGAATCCTTGCGTTTGCGGGCTCGCGCGGCTACATATGCCCCGCGAAAGCCGGATACGGCCCCGGTTTCGTCGTGAAACGGCCGGGTTGTCAAGAGCAAATCCAGTCATGATGGAAGGTGACACGCCGCTCGGAGCGCTGCGGCGCCAGATCGACGATATCGATGCCGCGATGCATGATCTGCTGATGCGCCGCGCCGTGATTGTGGACGAGGTGCCGCAGGCCAAGGGGGGCGGCTCGGTCTGGCGGCCGGCGCGCGAGGCCCGGGTGCTGCGCCAACTGTTGGAACGCCACCAGGGCGCGTTTCCGCCGCGGGTCGTGGCGCAGATATGGCGGGAAATAGTCTCGGCAACGACGCGGCTGCAGGGGGATTTAAGCATCGCGGTCCATGCGCCGGCGGGCGACCGGACGGGCCGCGAGGCCGCGCGCGACCACTTCGGCTGCGAGGCGGGGATCGAGGAGTTCGGCACGAGCCGGGCGGTGCTTGATATGGTGGAGAACGGGTCGGTGGCGGTCGGCGTTCTCGCCGGACCGGAGCCCGGCGGGGATGCGGGCTGGTGGGACCTGCTCGCCGATCGCGGGAACCCCGGGGTGGCCATATGCGCGGAGCTTCCGTTCGCGCGGACGGCGCATGCGGGCGGCCGCATCTTTTGCATCGCAGCGATCGCCCCGGAGGAGAGCGGCGATGATCGCAGCCTGGTTGTGCTGCATGCCGGGTCTGGGACCGGGCGCGGGGAGATCGAGGCGGCCGCGGCCTCGGCCGGGCTGGCTCCGCTGGAGGTGCGGGAGTCCGGCGCGGTGCCCGACGCCCGGCGGTATTTCGTTGAATTGGTGGGCTTTGCCACGCCCGGCGATGAACGTCTTGACGGCCTTGTCGGCGCTGGCGGGGGGCCTGCGAAAGCTGTCGGGCACCTCGGCGTGTGGCCCGCACCGCTGGCGCTTCCGGCGCCGGTGAACAGGAGCAACGCGTGATGTCAATTCTCGTTCCGCGTCCCGGAATCATGGAAATCAGCCCGTACGTGCCCGGCGAATCGGAGATCGAGGGCGCGGAGAGGCTGATCAAGCTGTCCGCGAACGAGGGCGCGCTCGGCCCGAGCCCGCTCGCCGTGGAAGCCTATCGATCGACGGCCGCAGAGGCCCACCGCTATCCGGATGGCGATTCGACGGCGTTGCGCGAGGCCATCGCGGCGCGATACGGCCTTGATGCCGACCGGATCGTCTGCGGTGCCGGATCCGACGAGCTGCTCACGCTGCTGGCGCGCTCCTACGCCGGCCCCGGCGACGAGATCATGTTCGGCGAACATGCGTTCGTCATGTATCCGCTGATCGCGCTGTCCGCCGGCGCGACGCCGGTCAAGGTGGCCGAGACCGATTACACGCTTGATGTCGATGCGTTGCTCGACCGCATGACGGAGCGCACCCGGATGGTGTATGTCGCCAACCCGAACAATCCGACCGGCACCTGCATTTCCGCCGACGAGGTGGCCCGGTTGCGCGCCGGCCTGCGCGAGGACATCCTTCTCGTCATCGATGCGGCCTACGCCGAGTATGTCACGCGCAACGACTATTCGCCTGGAATCGGCCTCGTGGATGCCGGCGACAACGTGGTCATGACCAGGACGTTTTCCAAGATCTACGCCCTCGGCGGCGCGCGCCTGGGCTGGGCCTACTGCCCGCCCTCGATCGTCGACGTCCTCAACCGCGTACGCTCGCCGTTCAACATCAATATCGCGGCCCAGGCGGCCGGCATCGCGGCGGTCAACGATGTCGAGTTCGTCACCAGATCGCGCGATCACAACACCGCATGGTTGCCGTGGCTCTCGGAGCGGCTGGCCGAAGCCGGAATCTCGGTGGTGCCGAGCGCGGGGAATTTCGTGCTTGGACGGTTCCCCCGCGACGGCGGGCGCACGGCGGCCGAGGCGATCGCGTTCCTCAAGACCCGCGGAATCATTCCCCGCAGCGCGGCCGGCGCCGGCATCCCGGACGGCGTCCGCATCACCGTTGGCCTTGAGGAAGAGATGCGGATGACGGCGGAAGCGATCGCCGAGTTCATGGAGCCGTCATGAGCGGTGTCCCCCTGTTCGACCGGGTGGCCCTGATCGGCATCGGGCTGATCGGCTCGTCGGTGGCGCGGGTCATGCGCCGCGACGGGCTGGCCGGCACAATCGTCGCCTGCGCCCGCACCGAAGCGACGCTGGAAACCGTCCGCGAGCTCGGGCTCGCCGACGATATCTCCACGGATCCCGCAGCCGCTGCGCGGGACGCGGATCTCGTCATGATCTGCACCCCGGTCTCCACCTATGCCGCGATTGCCGACCGCATCGCGCCGGCGCTGAAGTCGGGCGCCATCGTCACGGATGTCGGCTCGGTGAAGGCGGCCATCCTGGACGACGTGCTGTCGCGTCTGCCGCCCGACGTGCATTTCGTGCCGGGCCACCCGATCGCGGGCACCGAGATGTCGGGACCGGAGGCCGGCTTCGAGACGTTGTTCGAGGACCGCTGGTTCCTGATCACGCCGCAGCCCGGGTGCGATCCGGCAGCCGTCGAACGGGTGGCGGAGTTCTGGCGCCGCGCCGGAAGCCAAATTGACGTCCTTGATCCGGAACACCACGACCAGGTGTTGGCCATCACGTCCCACCTGCCGCATCTCATCGCCTACACGATCGTCGGCACGGCCAACGACCTCGAAGATCACATCAAGAGCGAGGTGATCAAGTATTCGGCGTCGGGGTTCCGTGACTTTACGCGGATAGCCGGGTCGGATCCGATCATGTGGCGGGACGTCTTCCTTGCCAACCGGGAAGCGGTGCTCGAGATGCTCGGCCGGCTGTGGGAAGACCTCGCGATATTGCAGCGGGCGATCCGGGTCGGCGACGGGGAGACCCTGGAGGCGTTCTTCCGCCGCACCCGCGAAATCAGGCGTGGCGTCATCGAGGCCGGACAGCATGTCCCGCCGGCGCCGCCGGATCAGGATCAGCAGTAGGCACGCTGTCCTGGATCGCGGCGGGTGGACCGGCCTGTCCCCTGCGGCAAGGCGACATGCTGCAGCCGCCGCCCGCGGGCCCGAACCCATCCCGGCCTATGCGAACAGCCGCTCGCCCCGGGCGAGCGTCGACAACGGCACCGCTTCGACCCGGTCCGAAAGCGGATGGCGTCGCTGGCCCGGATAGATGACGGCCACCGCGGCGAGGCCGATATCCGCGAGCGCGTTCCGTATCGACGGCGTGAGGCGCGGCGCATCGCCGAACTTGCATTCGACACCGTACAGCCTGCCGCTCCGGCGCAGCACCAGGTCGATCTCGGCACCCTGGTGGGTGGCCCAGAAGAATGCCTGGTCGTGGGGCTCGGTTGCCAGCACCTGTTCGATCACGAAGCCTTCCCATGACGCCCCGATCTTGGGGTGGGTCAGCAACTCCTTCTCGGTGTCGATGCCAAGCAGTCGGTGCAGCAGGCCGGAATCGCGGATGTAGATCTTCGGCGCCTTCACCTGGCGTTTTCGGATATTGGCGAACCACGGCTGCAGCTGGCGAACCATCAGCGCGTCGGTGAGGATATCGAGGTAGCGCCGCACGACGCCGGGAGATGTGCCGAGCGCGCGTGCCGGTGCAGCGGCGTTCCATGTCTGTCCGTGGTAGTGCGCAAGCATCGCCCAGAAGCGTCCCATTGCGGCCGCCGGCGCACGTGCGCCCCATAGCGAAAAGTCCCGTTCGAGCAGGCTGCGGATGTACTCGCGCCGCCAGATCACGCTTTCTTCCTCGCTTTTGGCGAGGAAAGATCGTGGCAGGCCGCCACGCCGCCACAAGATGGCTTCCGCGTTCGCTCCATGACCGGCCGCTTCGCGGGTCGTGAAGCCTCCGAGCGCCACCCGCTCGGTGCGCCCCGCCAGACTCTCTGATACCTGACGAAGGAGATCGCCGGATGCGCTGCCAAGCGCGAGAAACTGCGCCGGTGTGCCGGCACGGTCCGTCAGGACCCGAAGCATCGGAAAGAGATCGGGTCTGAGCTGTAGCTCGTCGATCGCGATCCGGCCCCTGAGTGGTGTCAGAGCCGTCATGGGTTCATCAAGGCGGGCCAGGTCGGGCCGCGATTCGAGATCGAAATAGTTGACCGAATCCGGATCCACGAACTGTCGCGCGAGGGTTGTCTTGCCGCATTGGTGCGGGCCGGTGAGCACCGTTACAGGGGCGCGGCCGAGAGCGGAATCAATGGCTTCGAAGATGGCGGAACGGTCCAGCATACCGCTAAAACACCATGAAAATAGAACATGGGAAGATCGTTTTTCATGGAGTTTTATCCATTCCCGGATTGAACTCCGATGTGCAACAGTTCGGGGTGTCCATCCGCAGGATAGTGCAGCAGGGTTCGCCGTTTCGGCGCTCTCCCCAGCAGTCCCCGAATTCTGCCCGCGGGGACCCGTTGGGGCGGAGCCCGGTCCGACACCGGGACAGCCGGGCCGCCCGGAATTCTCCCGCTATCGCAGCTGCGCCGCCACTGCGTCGTACTCCGCCAGGCCGGCCACCGGGCCGAGGGCGGCGACAACCGGTTTCGACGAGAACACCCGCTCGGCCACGTGGCGCACGTCTTCGCTTTCGACCGCATCGATGCGCGCCGTAAGGTCCTCGATCGATATGGTGTGCCCGTAGATCTGCATCTGCATCGCCAGTCTCTCGGCGCGCGCGGCCATGCTTTCCAGGGACAGGAGTGCGCCCGCCTTGATGAGGGTCCGGGCGCGCGCGATCTCGGACCCGGCCATCGCCTCGCCTGCGGCCCGCGCCAGTTCGGCGCCTGCGGCTGCCACGAGTTCGCCGATCTCGTCCGGGCCGGTGCCGGCATAGAGCCCGAACAGCCCGCCGTCGAGGTAGCTCGAGGAGAACGTGTAGACCGAATAGGCCAGGCCGCGCCGTTCTCGCAATTCCTGGAAAAGGCGCGACGACATGCCCCCGCCGAGCGCCGTCGAGAGGACAGCCAGCGGGTAATAGTCCTCGTCGGTGAACCGGAGTCCCTCGAACCCGATAGCCAGATGGGCCTGTTCGAGGTCGCGGACCTCGCGCCAGTCGCCGCCTTCATACCGCGCCGGACACGGGTGTTCTCCGCCAGTGCGCCCGAGATCGCCGAGGAACCGCTCGGCGAGGTCGACGATCCGGTCGTGATCGAGCGCCCCCGCGGCGGCGAGAATCGTGCGGTCGGCGCCGTAATGGGTGCCGACATAGTCGGTCAGCGTCCGGCGGGGCAGGTCGGATACGATATCGGCGGTGCCGAGGATGGGCCGCCCGAGCGGTTGCGCCGGAAAGGCCGCCGTCTGGAACCCGTCGAAGATCGCGTCGTCCGGCGTGTCCGCGGCTTGGCTGATCTCCTGAAGGATGACGTTGCGCTCGCGGTCGAGTTCGGCCTCATCGAAGGTGGAGTTGCAGAGGATGTCGGCGAGAATGTCGAGGGCGACTGAGACATGCTCTTTGAGAACCGTCGCGTGGTAGGCGGTGGTCTCCCGCGAGGTGTAGGCGTTCAAATGCCCGCCGATGTCCTCGATCTCCGCCGCTATCTGGAAGGCCGACCGGGTCGGGGTTCCCTTGAATGCCATGTGTTCGAGAAAATGGGAGACGCCGTTCTCGGCCTCGGCCTCATGGCGCGCGCCGACGTCCACCCACAGGCCGAGGGACACGGACTGGACCGTGTCGACGCGGTCGGTGACGATGCGCAGCCCGTTTGCGAGCTCTGCTGTCTCGATGCTCAACTGCCCGCGCCTCCCGACGCGGCCTCGATGAAGCGCTGCACGGCTCCGAGATCGTTGGGGAGGACGGTAAAGCGTTCCTCGCGCTCGAACAGGTCGGCCATGCGCGCCGGCAGTCCCGGGCGCTCGCCGGTCGCTGTCCCGACAGCCTCCGGAAACTTCGCGGGGTGCGCGGTGGCGAGGCACACCATCGGGGTCTCCGGATTGCCACGGCACCGGCGGGCCGCCGCCCAGCCGATCGCGCTGTGGGGATCGAGGAGTTCGCCCGTCTGGTCGAAGGCTTCCTTCATGACGCCCAGGGTCTCGGCGTCGTCGAAGCGCGCCGCGGCGAATTTCCGGCGCGCCTCAACGAGCCGGGAATCGTCGACCGCCACGCTGCCGTGTTCGCGGAAATCGGCCATCCAGCGGCTAACGGCGTCGCCGTCGCCGTCGAACATGTCGAACAGCAGGCGCTCGAAGTTGCTCGAGATCTGGATGTCCATGCTCGGCGAGATCGTCGGCTCGACGCCGGCCAAGGCCATCTCGCCGGTCTCGAAGAACCGGAACAGGATGTCGTTGCGGTTGGTGCCGATCACCAGCCGGTCTACCGGCAGGCCTGATTTCCAGGCGGCCCAGCCCGCCAGGACGTTGCCGAAATTCCCCGTCGGCACCGCGAAGCTGACCGCACGGTCGGGCGCGCCGAGGCGGACCGCGGCGACGACATAGTAGACAATCTGGGCCATGACCCGGGCCCAGTTGATGGAATTGACTGCCGACAGACGGTGGGCGTCGCGAAAGACGGCGTCGCCGAACATCGCCTTGACCAGGTCCTGGCAGTCGTCAAAGGTTCCCTGGACCGCGATCGCATGGACATTGTCGGCGGCGACGGTCGTCATCTGGCGCCGCTGGACGTCGGACACCCGCCCTTCCGGGAAGAGGATGAAGACGTCGAGGCTGGCGCGGTCCCGGCAGGCCTCGATGGCGGCCGAGCCAGTATCGCCCGACGTCGCGCCGACGATCGTCACCCGCTCGCCGCGGCGGGCCAGGACGTCGTCGAACATGCGCCCGACAAGCTGCAGCGCGTAATCCTTGAATGCCAGCGTCGGGCCGTGGAACAGTTCCATAAGCCAGGTGTTGGCGCCGAGCTGCTTCAGCGGCGCGATGGCGGGATGGCCGAAATCCCGGTAGGTGTCGGCCGCCATGCGCGCGAGGCGGTCGTCGGGGATGGCGCCGTCGACGAAGGGCCGGATAACCCGGCAGGCGATTTCCGGATAGTCGAGACCGGCCATGGCCCTCAGTTCGGACGGTCCGAACTCCGGCCATTGCGACGGCACGTAGAGGCCGCCATCGACGGCAAGGCCGGCTAGCAGGACATCGTCGAAGGCGAGAGCGGGCGAGTTGCCGCGCGTAGAGACATATTTCACGGGGGGATCCTCGACCGCGGCGGTCAGTCTATTCCGACCGTTCTCCGAGTCAAACCCGACGCGGCTCCCGCCGCCGGGCGAAACCCCGCCGGCCGCGGCGCGGCCGGATCCCCGGGGCGGGGCGCGGCAGCGCCACCGGAGAGGCTCTCCGGTGGCGCCTTTTCCCGGTCCGGGCGGTGTCTGCGGGCGCTAGCGCCACCAGCGGCGGCCCTTCCGGCCCAGCGAATCGAGCGCCTTCTGCTGGCCCTCGTCAAGGGACCCGTAAAACTTCGCGAAAGCCGGCCGTACGCTCCGCATGGCCTCGAGCCTGGCCGCCAGCATGCTCTCCCTGCGCTCGAGCCTCGCCAGCACGGTCGTCGGGCGCCCCTCCTCGACCAGCGCCTCGCAGGCCTGGCGGAGGTTGGCTTTCGCCGCTTCGCCCGCTTTCTTCAAATCGGTCCAGGCTGCCTTCTGGGCCTCGTCGAGAACGGCGAGGCCCTCGACGACCGCCGCCATTCGCTCCATGGGCCAGCCCGCCCGCCTGCTGCAGAAGCGGGCGCGCCGGTTGGCGCGGCGATCGGCCTTTGCCGCCGAGGCCGCCGGCTCGCCAGAGGCGGTCTCGGTGGCGGGTTGCGCATGCCCGCCCGGGATGCCGGCCGCTCCGGCGAACAGCAGCGCCGGGACCAGCAGGTAGGCAAGTGTCCTAGCAGTCTTCATCGCGGTCTTCTCCTGTCTCATGCCCCGCGAGGGGGCGTTTCAACGACCCGCGCATGCTGCCATTCCGGTGTTGCCGGGGTATTTCAGGCCGACGGAGTTCGGGTAACAAATTGTAACGGCGTACGGAATGCGTCCGTGATCGGCTATGCTCCGTTTCCGCCCTCGGGTTGCCGCCGGGGGGCGGCCTGCAGACGCATCGCTGGACGACTCCGCATGGCCAGACGGCCCCATCTTCTCATCGTCGACGATGACCGCGAGATCCGGTCGCTGCTGTCGCGTTTTCTCGCCCGCCACGACTTCCGGGTCGCGACCGCCGCGAACGGCAGCGATTCGCCGTGGGAGACACGAACGTTCGACCTCATAATCCTCGACTTGATGCTGCCCGGCGAGGACGGCCTTGCGATCTGCCGCCGCATCCGGCGCGAGAGCAGCGTCCCGATCATCATGCTGACGGCGCTTGACACCGATACCGATCGCATCATCGGGCTCGAGGTCGGCGCCGACGACTATCTCGCCAAGCCGTTCAATCCGCGTGAGCTTCTCGCCCGCATCCGAGCGGTGCTGCGGCGCGCGGAAAACGCCGTCGTCACGGAGGAAGGCCACGGCGGCATCTACGGCTTCGAGGGCTGGACCCTCGACAGTGGCCGGCGCACG
Organism: Alphaproteobacteria bacterium; assembly: GCA_022822405.1. Lineage (GTDB taxonomy): Bacteria > Pseudomonadota > Alphaproteobacteria > MPNO01 > UBA830 > JAJEBT01. The sequence continues at coordinate 1,797 of JAJEBT010000030.1, read as the reverse complement.
CTCCACGATCCCGACGGCGAGCCCGTGGCGCTGACCGCCGGGGAGTTCGACCTCCTCGCCGCGCTTGTTCACCGCGCCGACCGCATCGTGAGCCGTGACCAGCTGATGGACATTCTCCACGGCCGCGAGGCCGGACCGTTCGATCGCAGCATCGACGTCCAGGTGAGCCGCCTCAGGGGCAAGATAGAGAAATCCCCGTCCGAACCGCAGCTGATCAAGACGGTCCGCGGCCAGGGCTACGTGATTGCCGCACGGGTCACGCGGTCATGAGTCCGCGATCGCGCGGCAGGCACCTCGTCCCCCAGGGGCTGGCAAGCTGGCTCGCCCTTCTGCTGGTCGCCGCGGTGGCGGCGACGGCGTCGTTCGGGCTTGCGGTCTGGTGGATACAGGACAGCCGGCTCGCTGGCATCTGGGCCGATCGGCAGATACTCCAGCGGATCGTCGCGCGGGTCGTGCCGGCGGTGCTGCTTCTCGAGCGGGCCGAACCACAGGACCGGCAGCAGCTGCTCGATGCGGTCAGTGGCGGTCCGCTCCGCATCCGGCTGCATTCCGGGACCCCGCCGGAGACGCTGCCCGGCGCCCCGGCGGCTCCGGAGCTCGACATGTTCGTCCGGTCCCGGCTGGGATCGCTCGCCGGGCGCGACGTCGGGATCTGGGCGCATCGCGGCGGCGGCGACAGGTTCTACCGACGGCCCGGCCTCCGGCTTGCGATTCCGCTGGCCTCTGGCGGCTGGGCCGAGGTCGGCATCCGGCCCGTCCGGCGGCGGCCGGGCCCGGTATTCCTGATCTGGCTCGGCGCGACCGCGATCCTCGTCGGCCTGTCCGCGGCATGGGCCGGGTGGCGCCTTACGAGGCCGCTCAGCCGGCTTGCCGAAGCGACGGAACGCTTCGACCTCGACGGCGAGGAGGATCCGCTCCCCGAGACCGGTCCGCGCGAGGTGCGGAACGCGGCGCACGCCTTCAACCGCATGACGGTGCGGATCCGCCGCCTGGTCGAGGAGCGGACGCTTCTTCTCGCTGCGCTGTCCCACGATCTCAAGACCTTCCTCACGCGGCTCAGGCTGCGCATGGAAATGGTCGAAGATCCGGAGCAGCGTCGGAAGGGGATCGCCGACGTCGAGGAAATGCAGTCGGTGCTCGATGCGACGCTCGGGCTGGCGCGCGACGAGACGCGGGGCGAAAGGCCGGTGGCGGTCGATCTAGCAGGCCTGCTCCGCACCGTCGCCGAGCGCCACCGGGAACTCGGCCGGAAAGTGTCCTACCGCGGGCCGGAGCGGCTTGCGTTTCACGGCCGTGCGACCGCGCTCGGCCGGTGTTTCGAGAATCTCGTCGACAACGCGGTCAAGTATGGCGGCGAGGCCGAGATCCTGCTCGAGGACGAGGACGGCGGCGCCGTCATCAGGATCCGCGACCGCGGTCCCGGAATAGCGCCCCAACACCGGGAGGCGGTGCTGGCGCCGTTCTTCCGGCTCGAATCCTCGCGCAATCGCGATACCGGAGGCGTGGGGCTCGGGCTCGCCGTCGCCCGCACGGTGGTCGACCGCCACGGCGGCACGCTGTCGTTGGAAGACCGCGACGGTGGCGGGCTCGAGGTGTTGGTGGCGCTGCCCGCGGCAGATGCGGCGGCTGACGGCTGACGGCCGCGCGGCTTGACCGCGCTTCGCGTGCCCGTTAGCCAAGGGTGCCGTCGACCCCCGGGTCGGACGGTCCGGACCGCACCCACCCGCAGGGCCGCCATGCCCGAGCCGAGGAGACTTCCGATCGCGCCCGCCCGCCCGCCGGGCATCGATCTTCCCG
>JAJEBT010000207.1 GCA_022822405.1 Alphaproteobacteria bacterium | reverse complement strand
ATCCAGATCCAGTTGTATTTCTCGACGATCGGGTAGGTCCTGACCTGTGCTCCCGGCGGGATGGTGTTCTGGCCGGGCACGTGGATGCAGGCACCGCTCTGGTTGAACTGGAGACCGTGATAGTAGCATTCCAGCACGTCGCCGATGATCTTGCCCTTCGACAGCGGCATGCGGCGGTGGCAGCAGCGGTCCTCGAAGGCGACCGGGGTGCCGTCCTCCATGCGCCAGAAGGCGATCTTCTCGTCGCAGATGGTGCGCGTCATCGGAGTGCGGTCGATTTCCTCCGGCTGAGCGCAGACGTACCAGGAATTCTTTACGAACATGGGGTTGCCCTCCTGATCGGTTCATCCCGTGTTTCGAGCATGTAAATGCCGGAAGTCTATGCGGCTCCGTCCGGCTTTGCAACTCCTGAAACGGTGCCCACAGGTTCGACTTGCACAGAATCGTCGTTCGGCGGCGGTGGACCTCATGGCCCGTTCACACTTGTTTATCCAAACCCGTGGAGCCCGCCCCGACGCCAATGCTCGAACACCTCGTTGCCAGCAAGAATGGCGTCCGGGAGGTTCCCGTCAGGCAGGGCGACCCGCCCCTTGGTGTGACCTAGGTAGATTCGGCTGTGGGCTGGGCTGGGCGGCGGTCCGGGAGTTGAAAGGGCGGATCTCCTGATTTACACTCTGTCGGCATCGGAAGTTTCCTCTATTGTGGTAATTTCTTGATAAATTTACCAATAATACAAATTCAGGCGCCACCCAAACCCCGGTGGTGCGTTATGCGGGCCATATGCCTGCCCGGCATATCCCCCGCTTCGTCCGGTTTTTAGCGGTCGGCCGGCATCGCCGGTCCGCCGAGGCTGGAAGTACCGACATGAACGGTTCGGCGCATGGAGAGCCTGCGGCATCGCAAGCGAATCGCAGCCAATCTCGGGCGGTTATAATATTGGCCCGCGTTTCCTTTGACGGAAGTCGGCTTGGATGACTTCGGAATCGAACATATCGGCGGGCTCGTCGCCGCCTGTTTTAGTCACCGGCTCGGCCGGGCATGTCGGCGCCAATCTGGTGCGCCGGTTGCTCGACGATGGCACACGGATCCGGGTGTTGCTGAGACACGAGGACAACAACGGAGGGCTGGAAGACCTCGACGTCGAACGCGCCTTCGCCGACATTCGGGATTAGAGTGCCACCAAGCGCGCTCTCGAGGGCTGTCAGGGCGTCTATCACGTCGCGGCCAAGATCTCGACCATCGAAGGCAATCGCGCCCACCGACGGGAAATCTTCGAGTGCAACGTTCTCGGCACCCGCAACGTGCTGCAGGCGGCGCGGGAGGCGGAGGCCGGCCGGGTGGTGGTGACGGGCTCGTGCAGCGCGGTCAGCCTTCCGGGCTCAGGGGCTTGCGGGCCAGAAAGAAGAACATGGGCGTAAAGGTACCGGACTTGCCACCCTCGACAAGAGCGTCCGCCGCCGCATTCAGCAGCGTGCTGACCGCGCGGGCGCCCTGGGGAACCACCCGCAACCCTTCACCGGCCCGTAACACCAGGTTGGTCAAAGCGCGACCAAGAGGTGTGCGCGGAACACTGCCGAGAGTGAAGTCGCGACCCTGCAAAGCGCGGTACCAGGGTGTTTCCGGATCCGACTCCGGTGCGCGGTCCTGAGTTTCCAGGATCTCGAATCCGGTTGCCCGCAATGCGGTGCAAATCTCCGACGTGAGGGCGATATCGGGTAACGCGTCTCCCACCATGATATCGTTCTTGATGCGCAGGTGCTCGGCGTTCCCCGGGTCGAATTCTCCGGTGAGGCACCCTCGTAGCCCGCGAAACACGCCCCCGGACGCAGGACGCGGAAGATCTCCCGGAACGCCCCTGCCTTGTCCGGTGCGTGCGGCATGGATTCGATCGCGAAGGCAGCATCGAAGCGGTCGTCGCGTTCGGGAATCTGCATGTAATCGCCGTGGATGAAGCTGCACTGCGATTGGACATCCCTTGTGTGCAGTTTCGCGCGTTCGATCTGGTAGGCGTTGTTGTTGATACCAACAAAGCTGGCCCCGGAATGGCGCGCCATATCGCCCATCGGCCCCCCGACCCCGCACCCCACGTCGAGCACTTGCATGCCCGGCTTCAGGGCGAGCCGATCAGAGAGAAAGTGCTGATGTCTGAGCAGCGATGCCTTGAAGCTCTCGCCCCGGCGCCGGGGAGCGAAGTGGAAGGACTGACCCCAGCCGAACTCGTAAAAGTCGGTGACGAGATCGTAGTAGCGATTCACGAACGAGCGGTAATGCTCTCTTCTATGTTCCGGGCCGGCATCGTAGATCGCGGTGTATCCGTCGATCGTCGACTTCACTTCGTCCGGGGCGAGGTCTGCGAGGGAACGGGGATTTGAGCCTTTGGCGCGTGTAGGTGCCATTCGGCAATTCTGCCAAAGTCTCGGGGGCTTCTCAAACTGCGCGACACGGGCATCGAAAAAGTCGCGAGCACCGCAATTCGTTCAAGGCGCTGCGATCTTGTCCGGGACGCCGCGTGCCCTGCAGGATAAAATGCATCGAGCTGCGACGCCGGACCGTCCGTGAGGATCATGACAGATGCCCGAACATGGCGCCGAACACGCGCATCGCGATTCCAATCCGCGCTGGACCGGACCGGCAATGCCGGTGGGGTTGTTTGCGGTACTGGTCGTTGCGATCCTGACATTGGCCGGGATCGGCGCGCGCTATTGGGCCCGTAGGGATTTCGACATCGTTCATGCCCTGTTGATCCTGTTTTTTTCGATCAATCTCGCAATCTGCTATTGGGAGGTGTGCCTGTTGCTCAGACGGGACTATATCGAGCGGCGGGCTGACTATTGGCGCGCGCGCCAACGGGAAACAGGCCGGTCGGCGGCGGTGGAATTCCTTGTCGGAAGGGTTCCGTTGAGGAGGATATTGTCGTCGACGGTATGGGCGGATGTTTGGGCGACGTATTCCCAATACGACGGATCCTACGCAGATCGGCGCACATACGGTTACAACGTCGATATCGCCAACGGCTTCGTGACCCCGGTTCCGACGCTGATTCTCTACGCCGCCTTTACGTTCGATTTCCTACCCTCCGTCGTAGCCGGCATTATCGGCGCGATGATGTTCTGGCAGCTGACTTACGCGACGTCGGTCTACTGGGTCAGCTTCTTCGGGGCGAACCGGCAAGCCCGGATCGGCCGACGCGATATGTACATCTACATCTGGGCATTGAATTGCCCCTGGGTGCTGTTCGCGCTGCTGGGGCTCTACGTCTCCATTCGCCTGATAGTGGATGGCGACTACGGCGTCTTGGGCTATTGATCGCAGGTTCCCGGTTACGCCGCCGCCGCTCCTCCCGCAGCCTCGGGTTCAGGCAGACCATCAGTCGCTCGTCGGCAAAGTCCAGGCCCGTGATCTCCGCCACCGCGTCGGGAACCAGCGCCCCGCGGTCGATGCCGAAGCGGGAGCGGACCTTGTCCGCCTGGCCCGCCACCGTGGACGGATTCCCGGTGTTTCCGGCGAACACCGCCGCCGGCAAACTGGCCGCTGCACAGAGCAGTCTGTAGGTGATCTGCATCTTGCCCCTCTTGCTGTCGCGGTTGTGACCGAAGCCCGCCAGCGGCCATTTCCTGCCCTCCATGTAACTGGATGAGACGTCGTACAGGATCAGCGTGGTCCCGCCCGTCAGGTGCCGGTTGGCCAGGCTCTTCTCGTACGACGGGCGCCTGTCGCTACATCAACCAGGTAAAGCTGTCGCACGACGGCTCTGGTACAGGGGGAGGTAACGGATTCTCCCGTATGATATGCAGTGCCATGTGGACTGTCGGCTACCACATACCGAATTATTCACGTTAACGCCTTGCGACCGCAGAGAACCCTGACATGATCGACACGAAGAGCGACAGCGCCGGACCACTCGGCCGTTTCATCCGCGCCTTCTACGAGGCCCGCAGGACAGCCAGCCTCACCCGCGACCTCGACTCCCTCCGGCAATTCATCGCTACCGACGTGTGTTGGAGGGAACCGAATGTTGGTGCGCATACTGGGGACCTCCAGGGCCGCGACGCCGTTCTCGACATGATTCGTCGTGCGCTCGCCACCACCGGCGGCACCTTCGATCTCACAGTCACATCGACCGTCGAGACAAACAGCCACGTTGCCGCGTCCATCGCATGGTCCGCAGACAAGGGCGGTCGCCGGATCGACGGACAGGAGCTTGCTGTCTACGAGGTGCGGGACGGATGCATCGTGTCAGCTTGGTTCCACCCGGCAAACATCGCCGACGATCAGGACTTCTGGGACGAAGCCGCTCCTGCTCCGTCATGAGGTGGTCGCACATGCGACCACCCGTTTATGTGGGCGACAGCCGCTACCGACGACTCTATAAGCTATCCGGCTTCACGATGCAGGCGGCAGTGCACAGGCGAGGCAGGCTTGGAGGATTCGGGCACAGGTCCATGCCGGTCCAGAAGGCGCCGGGCGCGCATGTCACGCCGACTTCTGGTGTCTTGAGGGAGACCGGGGAAGAAAGCGTCGCCGGCGAGCGTCCGGGCCAGCGTGAATTCCCCGTCTCCCGGAGCGTGTCCGGTTGCGGCTGTGCTCGGCCGCGCCGTCACTCGCCGGCTTGGCGAAGCTCCTCGGCATTGGTCTCGAAGCCCGAGTCGGCGCCAAGCACGGACCACGGATGCTTGAGATCCTCCTGCCACAGCAGGCTCTCCATGAAGATGTTGAGCGGCTGGTCCTGAACCGTGAGCTCATAGACGGATTCGTCGTACGAGGCATGGTTGTGGACGCCCCAACCAGGCGCCGACAGCATGAGATCGCCGGCCTTCCACTCGTAAACCTTGCCTTCCACCGTCGAGCGCCCGCTGCCGTGGAAATAGTAGTTGATTGCCGACGATACGTGCCGGTGCGGCCGGTCGACGATTTTCGGCGGCCGCACGGTCATGGTCGCGAAGAAGTTCGGCGTTGTGCCGTTGAACCGCGTGGTCATCGGATTGAACAGCAGGTAGAGGCGGCGACCGCGATATTTGGGGCCGAGCGCTGTGAGCTTGTCGAGCTCCTGCTTGACGTCCTTCCACGGCCAGTGGAGCGCCTTCGATTCAACCGACGCAGGGTTGATCAGCGTCTCGTAAGGCATGAGCCACGCCCCGTCGTCGTTGAGCTGGAACGTGCCGTAGGGGCTCTTGCTGGTGGGATCGTTTTCGGCTTCCTCGGCGCGCGCCTTTTCCTCGCTCGCCTGGCGCGACGCCTGGCCGACGAGTTCCATCATCGGCGGCGGGTTCTCGTCGACGATGTGGACGTTCATCTTCTCGAGGAGCGGCGCGTTCGAGTAGGTCAGGCGGGCATGGAGGTCGCGCGAGTCGTTGACGTGCCAGTAGGTGCCCATTGACGGGAAATTGTAGACGTCGTGCTCGGCGAACCCGATCTTCTTGCCGTTGATGATGGAGTGGCCCTCGCCGCGGATGCAGAAATTGACCTGGGTGGAGTTGTGCCGCATCGCCGATGTCTGCTCGCCGGGCTTGAGCACCTCGAGCGTGACCCGCACGCCGGGGTTGAGGCCCGGGCCGACGCCGAGTTCCTGCCATCTCGGATGCACGATCAGCGACTGCCTGCGGCCGTTCTCCGGGCGCGGAAGTTCCGCCAGGCGCTCGATCTCCTCATCCATCTCCTCCTTGGAGATGATGATCGGTTCCCAGAGGTCCAGCTTCTCGGGGTTCTTGTATCCGGTGCGGTCAATGAATTTGGGGTTGTCGCTCATCGGTGTTCCTCCATCGCCGGAAGACAGGTCGCGCGGACATCCGGATTCGCGCCCCGCTCCGCCTGGCAGCTCTGCTGCCGCCTTGTCCGGAGAGTAGTCCCGGGGCCGGCCCGGCGTCAAGTATCCGGGCTGCGCGTCGACGAACTCGCGGCGGTCGCTGCCCGCGGTCAGTCGGGCAGGAAGTCAGCCAGCGCCACCGACTCGTGGGCGAAGGGCATCGCCGGCGAAAAGCGCTCACGCGCCTCGGCCTCAGCGCCGGCCGGCCTCGTCGCATCGATGATGACCTTGGTGCCGATGCGGTACATCGGGCTCATGCCGGGCACGATGTCGGAGACGTTGTCGAGCGACCAGATCCGGGTGTTGGGTATCTTGACGACGTCGCGGCTGGCCTCGACACGCGTGGTCAGCGACCAGAACACCTGCCTCAGGTCTCCGGCGTCCACGTCCTCGTCCACGGCGATCGCCATCTTCGGGTGCAGGTAGGGGCTCGACAGGGCCGCCATCAGCGCCGTCTTGGCCTGGCCCTCGACCCGCGGCCTGAGCTTGATGACGACGGCCATCAGGCCGGCAATGCCGAGACAACGCACATCGAGAAGGTCAAGGCCGCCCTCGATGTTGTCGAGATGGTCCGTCACCACGGTTTCGATGCAGGTGGCGGTGATCGACTGGGTGTCGGTCATCGGCGCGCCGCATTGCATGGCGTAGAATACAGGGTCGCGCCGATGGGTGATCGCCTTTACGCGGAATATCTCCGTTGCGCCTTCCATGGCATAGGTTCCGGTGGCCTCGCCGAACGGGCCTTCCTCGACCATGCCCTCGGGGAGAACCTCGCCCTCGATGACGATTTCGGCCTCGGCCGGAACCTCGAGATCGATGGTCTCGCACTTGACCAGGCGGACGGGATCCTCGAGGAGCGAGCCCGCTATCTCGAGCTCGTCGAGACCGTAAGACGAGGTGAAGGCCGCCGAATAGTAGAGCGCCGGGTGTGCGCCGATCACCATGGCGACCGGCATCGCCTCGTTGCGGGCCTGGTACTTCTTGTAGATCCTGAGCGCGTGACGCGGACAGATCAGGAAACCGGTCGCGTCCGGTCCCATGATCTGCTGGCGGTGAATCGACATGTTGCGGATCCCGGTGTCGGGGTCCTTGATGATGGCCATGCCCGAAGCGATATACGGGCCCGGATCGTGTTCGGCGTGCCACAGGGCGGGCAGGCGGGTCAGATCCGCGTCGGCGCCGCGCAGCACGACCTCCTTCACCGGAGCCGGTGCGGACTCGACCTCGACCGGCTTCACCGGCGTCCTGATGCGCTCGACCAGCGTCGGGATCAGCTCGTCCTCCTCGATGCCGAGGGCGATCGCCCATTTGCGCCGGTCGGCGACGATCTGGCTGACGACCTGCCAGCCGGGGAAGCCCTTCAGGTCCTCGAACCGCGTCGCCTTGCCGAGGCGGTCATAGGCCTTCCAGCCGATGGCCGACACGTTGGCGTGCGGATCGGTCTCCCTGGTTATCCGGACCATTTCCCCGCGCTGTTCGAGATTGGCGAGATGACCGCGCAATGACTGGTCGCGCATGGACGTGTCCTCTGCTATTTTCGGTTCCGGGAGCCACGGTGCCTGAAGGTCTTCGGCATCCCGCGCCGATGGCACGGGACCGGGAACGGCCGGGGTTGCAGGCGCCCGCCCGACATCCTTGCCTGATCTTGTAGCGCCGGGAAAGGCTGATGAAAAGAGTTAATGATATTGGCGGCGAAGACTGGGGGCCCGTGCCGCTCACGCAGCAGGAGACTCCGGACTGGGCCAAGCTGTCCACGGCGCTTCGCAGCGTGCTCGGCGAACGCGGCGCCGGCCTTGTCAGCCTCCACGAGACGCGTCGCGCGCGAGAGGACCTCGGCCGCGAGCGCTACCACGCGCTGGGGTATTTCGAGCTTGGCATGCAGGCGATGCATGATGTGCTCGTCGAGAAAGGCGTCGTGACGGCCGAGGAGGTCGAAGCGCGGATTGCCGATTTGCGGCGGCGGCAGGGAACCGGTTGAATCCGGCTGCCAGGAACCGCAGAATGATCGCGTGAACGGGAGGAGACATGAACCAGCGCCAGCATGACATGGGCGGCATGGAGGCCGGATCGATGGAGATCCGTGAGCACGATGCCGAACCGTGGGCCAAGACCATAACCGCCATCGCCGCTGCGCTGCGCGAGGACGACACCATGCGCATCGACGAGTTGCGGCGCGCGCTTGAGGATCTTCCGCCTGAGGTCTATGCGCAGGACTATTTCGAGCGCTGGTCGGAGGCCATCATCAACCTGCTTGAGGAAAAGGGCCTGCTCACGCGCGCCGAGGTCGAAGGGCGCATGGAGACCATCCGAAACCGGCTGGAGGCCCCGCAATGACGATTTTCAACATTGGCGACACGGTCCGGATAAAGGCCAGCCATCCGCCGGGCCATCGGCGGACGCCGTTCTATGTGAGGGGAAAGACCGGCGTGGTCGAGCGCTATTGCGGCCGCTTCCGCAACCCCGAGGAGCTGGCCTACGGCTTTGACGGCGTTCCCGAGCGCGAGCTTTACAGGGTGCGCCTCCGCCAGACGGACCTGTGGGAGGATTACGAGGGCCAGCCCGGCGATACGCTCGACCTCGAGATCTACGATCACTGGCTGGAAGCAATCGGAGATCAGGAGAATGACAATGGATGATCGCGGCGCGCATGACCACGCTCATGACCATGACCATCCGGGGACGACGCCGGATGTGAACGAAACCGGACATTACGAGTTGATGGCCGAAGCGATCAGGGAGATTCTCGTCGAGAAGGGCGTGGTTCGCGCCGAGGATGTGCGGCGCAATCTCGAGTTTCTCGACAGTCGTGATCCCGCCGACGGCGCGAGGATCATCGCGCGCGCCTGGACGGATCCGGACTTCAAGCGGCGCCTGCTCGAGAACGGCACGGCTGCGGCCGAGGAGATGGGGTTCACGATGGGCGATACCGAACTGATCGTCGTCGAGAACACGCCGGACGTCCACAACGTGATCGTCTGCACGCTCTGTTCCTGTTATCCGCGCACCATTCTCGGACTGCCGCCGGACTGGTACAAGTCCAAGAGCTATCGCAGCAGGGCGGTGATCGAGCCGCGCACGGTGCTCAGGGAGTTCGGCACCGAGATCCCGGACAGCGTCGGCGTGAGGGTTCACGACTCCAATGCGGACATGCGCTATCTCGTGCTGCCGATCCGGCCGGACGGCACCGATGGCTGGTCCGCCGAGCAGCTTGTCGAACTCGTGACGCGCGACTGCATGGTCGGGGTCACCCTACCGCAGGCGTAGCGTACCGGCCGTCGCCTCGGGCACTCGCCGAAGTGGCTGCTGCCCCGAACTCGGCAGCGGCCGGACTGTTCCCGGCCGCAATGGCCGGCCCTACACGGGATTTCTGATTTCCCACGGTGCGGCCGGCGTCTCCGGGCACCGCATTGCGGCGGCATGACTCCATCGGGCTGCGGCGTTCAGCCGCTTCGGGCGCGCACGACGGCGAGCCAGATACCGGCGGCGATCAGCACGATCCCGGCGGCGTGAAACCCCCTGAATTCCTCTCCGAGCAGGCCGACGGCCATCAGCACCCCGAAGACCGGGGTGAGATAGATCATGTATCCCGCAGTCGTGGCGCCGACGCGGCGGATCCCTTCTGCGAACAGCAACTGCGCAAGGGCCGAGGGGATCAGGGCGATGAAGGCGATGGTTGCCAGCGCCGGTCCGGTCAGCGGCAACTGGCGGACCCAGAGGTGCTCGGCCACATAGAATGGGGCGATGTGGATCGAGCCGAACGCCAGCAGCACGAACAGGAAGGTGAGCATTGGCAGTTCGGCGGGGCGCCTGAACAGGAAGACGGCGTAGGTGGCTGACGAGAACACGCCGAGGAACACCAGGGGATCGCCGGCATTCACCGAGAGGCCGAGAAGCGTCTGCAGGTCGCCGCGCACGACGATCGTGACGAGGCCGGTGAGGCCGAGAAACATGCCGATCGCCTGGCGCGCGGTCACTGCCTGGCCGGCGAACAACAGACCGGAGAGGAGGATGCAGAGCGGCAGCGCGCCCTGCAGCAGGTTGCCGTTGATGGCCTCGGTGTAGTGCAGGCCGGTATAGACGAGGGCGCTGAACGCCGTCATCTGGAGCAGGGCCAGCAGGTTCAGCAGCCCGAAATGACGGCGGATGACGTCGCGTTTGCGCCACGCGTCGCGGAATGCGAAGGGGGCGAAGACCGCCGCCGACAGGAACAGGCGCCAGAAGGTCAGCGCCATCGGCGGCACTTCGTCGGTGGTCGCGCGGGCGACGATGGTGTTGCCGGCCCATGACAGCGCGACCAGCGTCAGGAGGATGAAGGCGATCGCCCGGCCTTCGGCCGGCGTCTCCGGTCCGGCGCCGGTCACCCGGACCCTCCGTGCCCGCGCATCCGGCGGGCGTGATGGCTGGTCGCCAGCCAGATGCCGGTGATGACGAAGGCCGCGGCGGCGGCGTGATACCAGCGCAGGGTTTCGCCGAGCAGCAGGATTGCCAGGGCGCTTGCGAATATCGGAAACAGGTTCCCGAAATAGCCGGCCTGGGCCCCACCGGCGCGATAGGTTCCCTCATTCCAGCAGCTGGTGCCGACGAAACTCGCCATGAGGCCGAGATAAAGGACGAACAGGAAACTGGTGCCGGTGACCGGCATGGGCGCCACTGTCAGGGTTTCCCACAGGTAGAACGGCGCCATGGCGGCGACGCCGATGACGGCGATGCTCGTCATGAAGGGCATGATCTCGATGTCCCGGGGCTTCCATCGGATCGTGAAGGCCTGGACTGCCCACAGCAGGACGGAACCGAGCGCCCAGAGATCCCCCTCGTTCAGCCGCACGGTCTCCAGTATCGACGGGTCGCCCCGCAGGATGACCAGGGCGGCTCCTGACACCGAAAAGGCGACCCCCAGCCACTGGCGGGCGGAGATGGCTTCGCGCAGGAAGGCAAAGCCGAGCAACAGCACGAGAACCGGCAGCACCGACTGGATCAGGACGACCTGGAGCACGGTGCTCTTCTGAAGCGCGAGGTAGAACACGGAGTTGAAGCCTGCGATCGACAGCAGCGAAAACGGGACGATGAACTTCCATGCGGCGAGAATCCTGCGGCGCTGGCGCCAGGCTGCGGGTCCCGCGAAGGCGACGAAGAACACCGACGCGCAGGTCCAGCGCCAGAAATTCAGCGCCAGCGGCGGGATGTCCTCGCCGGCGGAGAGTCGTCCGACGATCGAGTTGCCGGCCCACATCAGGAGCGCCAGCACGAGGAGCGCGTAGCCGCTGTAGAGCCGGCGCCGGTCCGGCCGCCCGGCCTCCGCCATTCCGCGGTCAGGGGCGGCCACGAAGATGCCTTCCGGCGGGCGCAGGGCGGGGCGTCGGCATCCCGGAACATCGCGTGACTCCCGGTTCGCCCGCCCGATGGAGGCCGAGCGCCGGTTTCTGGTGAAACGCGATCACTTTCTTCGACCGTGGAATGATGCCTGTTCTTCGCAAGACCGTCGGAGTTCCCCTCTGCGGCCGCCCCAGGCCCCGTTGCATCCATAGCATTGGGGCGTTCCGGCCGGAAGCCTGAACCGCCGCCAGGCGGCTGCGGGCCCCGCCCGGTAATGACGCGGCAGCGGAAAACGGCTATTCCTGCCGCCGGAGGCGCGGAGGGCGCAAAGACCGCCTGCCGGCGCGAATCCGGGCGAATCCGACGCGCGAACCCGTGCCTGCCATGCGGACCGGTGGCGGTCCGAGGATTGTCCTGGCGGCCCCGTCATGATCAGAATCAACGAGGAAATCGCGATCGCTCCGGACGAAATCCGCGAGACTTTCATTCGCGCTGGCGGGCCGGGCGGGCAGAACGTGAACAAGGTCTCGTCCGCCGTGCAGCTGCGTTTCGACGCGCGCCGTTCGCCGTCGCTCGACGCCGAGGTGAAGCGGCGGCTCGAGGAGCTTGCCGGCTCGCGGATGACGCGCGACGGCGAGATCGTGATTACCGCCTCGCGCCATCGCACCCAGGCAGCCAATCGCAGGGACGCCATGGCGCGGCTTGTCAATCTGATCGCGCAGGCGGCACGCGCGCCAACAGCCCGGGTCGCGACCCGCCCGACCTCGGCCGGACGCGCCCGGAGGCGCGACGACAAGGTGCGGAGATCCCGGCTCAAGAGGCAGCGGGGCGAGCGGTTCGACGCTGACGAATGAACCGTACAGCCCGGGCGTTGCGAGGCGATATCCGCAATGCGGCCTCGGGAGGCCCTGGGCGGCCCGACCTATTCAGCGGCGGCTTCCTCGAGCGCGGCCGATGTGCCGAGATGACGGACTCTCGGGATGACTTCCTCGGCGAACATGCGCAGGTTCTTCTCCGTGAGTTCGGCGGGCAGAGTTCCGAACTGGAGCATCGGCACGAGATTGCCGAATCCCATGTCCGCCTGATAGGCCTCGAGCTTCTCTGCAATCGTCGCCGGGCTTCCGCAGAGAAACATGCCGTTCTCGATCAGCGCGTCGGCGCTCAGGTAGCTCTCGCGCACCTTGTACTTGGATTCCATGACGGCGCGGTAGCTTCGCAGCGACGAATATCCAGGCGGCAGCTTGTACTGCGAAGGTGACTTGATGAATGTGTTGAACAGCGATTCGACGTGCTGGCCGCCTTCCCGCCGGGCGATCTCGTCGGTTTCCGCGACATAGGCCGGCATCGCCCAGCCGAGCTGCTCGGGCGGGCACACATAGCCGTAGGCCTCGCACTGGTCGCGGTAGGCGGCAAGGTTCCGGCGCACCGATTCCACGGGGCTGAAGGTGATGATGAAGGTGTAGCGGCGGTCCGGGTGGGCGGCGAATTCGACGGTTTCCGAGGAGCCCTGGGACGGAATCCAGATCGGCGGACGCGGCTGGCTGTAGGGTCGGGGCCAGAGGTTGACGTACTGGTAATGGTAGTGCTTGCCGTAGAACTCGAAGGGACCCGGTTCCGTCCATGCGCGCACGATCAGGTCGTGGGCCTCCCTGAACCGCTCGTGGCTGAAGCCCGGATTGGTCATCGACGCGTGATATTCGCAGCCGATGCCGCGCACGAAGCCGGCAATGAATCGGCCTTCCATCAGGTTGTCGATCATCGCGAACTCTTCGGCGATCGTCAGCGGGTTGGAAACGATCGGAAGCGCCCTCCCGATGACGCCGATGGCGGCCGTCTTCAGGCGTCGCGACAGGGCGCCGGCCAGGATGTTCGGTGTCGGCATCATCCCGTAGGCCGTCTGGTGGTGCTCGTTGACGCAGACGCCGTCAAATCCGACCGTGTCGGCGAGCTCGAGCTCGTCGAGATAGCGGTGATAGAGCTTCGCGCCCTCGCGCGGATCGTAGTAGCTGTTCGGAAGGTCGATCCATGCGGACTTGTTGGTCTCCAGGAAGTCGGGATCGATCGCGCTGTAGGGCATGAGGTGGAAGAAGTAGAACTTCATGATGCGGCTCCGTTCGTGTGCGCGATGACGCGGGAGACGAATTCGTCGGTCTTTTCCTGCTGCGGCAGGTGTCCGCACTCGGGGATGACGGTGAGCGTCGAGCCGGGAATGAGCTTCTGCATGGCTTCGCCGTAGGCGGGCGGGAAGATCTTGTCGGCCGCGCCCCAGAGGATCAGGGTCGGCACAGTGATGCGATGCAGCCACTTCTGGAGTTCGGGGTTGTAGAACCGGGGATGCCAGGCGAGTTTCGCCGTCATGAAGTGGTTGCGAAGGGCGATTTCCGTCTCTTCGTCGCTGAGCGCCTTCGCAAGGCGCGCCTCGGCCAGCGACGGATCGAAGAACGTGTTGTAGACGCGCTCGGTCTCGTCCCAGAGAAAGATGTCTCCCTTGGGGACCCCTGCGAGATGAATGCCCGCCGCCGATACCAGGGTCAGCGTCTCGATGCGCGCTGTCGAGCGCACCGCGATCTCCAGGGCCAGCCATCCGCCGAGCGAGTTGCCGACGACATGGAGCCGATCCTCGCCGAGGCCTTCCAGGAAATCGAGGTAGAAATAGGCGAGGTCGCCCATGGCGTCGAGCCAGTCGGGGGTTTCCGATCTGCCATATCCGGGATGGCTCGGCACATGCAGGCGGTAGTGTTCCGCCAGACGGTCCATGAAGGGCATCCAGCTTGCCGCGCCGCCGGCCCCGTGGAGGAAGAGGAGCGGAGGCCCTTCGCCCCCCGACAGCATCTCGATTTCGCAACCGGCCGCGCTCATGCGCGCCGACGTGTAAGCTACCATCGCTCCCCTGCAACCGGTGAAGTGGTTGGAGGACATCTAATAACAGACCCGCTGCGGGATTGCATCCTGAGATGGCGGGGATAGCGAAAGGGAAGGCCTTTGTCGTTGTTCCCCGCACATGCGGGGATGACCCGTCAGATTCGCGCCAAGCGGCCGCGTGTCCGTGGCGAGCGCACTTTCGCGGGAGGTCTACCCGGCAAGCACGACCAGATCGATCGGTTCCTCAAGGCCTTCGACGTTCCGGGCTGCCAGGAGCCTCGGTTCGCCGCCGGCCGGGCGATAGTCCTGGGCGCGTGCCGCCTCGTAGGTCTCGCGTGTCGTCAGCGCCCGGCACCCTTCGGCCTTCGTCGCCTTTTCGAGCTTGGCGGCGAGATTGACCGCATCGCCGATGACCGTGTATTCGAGCCGGTTCTCGTTTCCCACGGCGCCAAAAACGATTCGTCCCGCCGCAACCGCGGCTCCGACACGGAGTTCGGGCTGGCCGGCCGCCACGCGTTCCTTGTTCCATTGATCGGCCGCTGCCGCCACCGCGTCGACCGCCCGGCAGGCGTCGGCGGCATGGGTGGCGCTCGGCAGGGCGGCTCCGAACGTCGCCATTATTCCGTCACCCATGAACTTGTCGATCGCGCCGCCATTGTCCTGCAGGATCGGAACCAGCAGGCGCTGGTAGTCCGTCAGCATGGCGATGATCTCGTCGGGCTCGTGGGTGTGCGAGAAATCGGTGAATCCGCGGATATCGCAGAACAGGATCGCGGCGTCGCGGGTCTGGCCGGATCCTGCCGACACCGCTTCGTCCGATGCCGTGATCCGCTCCGCTATCTCGGGCGAGAAGAATCTCGACAGATCCTGCGCTGCCTGGCCCTCCGCCACCGAGCGGATCAGGAGTTTGCGGGCGCGTCCGATGGCGACGGCCAGGATCGCCGTCACCACGAGAATCGAGATGATCTTGTCGAACTCCGCACCGATCAGGACGGAGTTGCTGGTCATGTACAGGACATAGTCGCGGGTGACCATCGCGCCGTCGCCCGCATCGACCGCGTACCAGGCGAACCCGAACCAGCCCGCCGCAGCGGCCAGACCCGCGGCCACGACGTAGCGGGCCTCGAATCTGAGCGCACGCAGCGAGATGAAAATGAAGACATAGAGGAGTGTCGGCGACTTCAGGTAGAACGAAGGCGGCTGGTCATACTGGAGATGAAAGCTCCAGATCAGGCCGAGCAGCAGAGTCATGTCGAAGATGGCCGAGGTGTAGAGCATGGCCGGGCCGATGCGTCCCCGATGGGCGACGAATAGCCGGATCACGGTGAAGGCGAAATACGCGCCGAGCGCCCACGGAACCGGGGTGAACGCCGCGTCGGCGGCAAATGTTTTCGGCGACAGGGTATAGAGCGTGCCGAAGACGCAGACCACGGTGAGCTGGAACCAGCCGATGAGACGCTCGCTGGCGTCCTGCTGTGCGGCGATGGCGGCCTGCACACGGGCCGGGAGCTCCGTGCGGTGGAGTTGGCCGGAGAGCAGGTTCGCGGCACCGGCCTTGAGGCGGGAAAGTGACGCCATGCCCGGAAAATCAGGCATTTGGCCGCTTACGGCAAGTCAATTTTTTTGTATCCACATGCCGGTCTCGATTGCGCCGGGCATGATCGGCAATCTGCTTGCCGCACATCCTGCGAAGGCGGTGGCCATTCTGGTCGTGACGTACCGGCTCGAGAACAGGAGCGAGGCCGCGCCGCCGGACAGCAACGGCGCTACGCCGAGCTGCTCGTTGTATCCGCGCCATGCCCAGACGGCGGGATAGCCGTCGGGCAGGAGGATGTCATGGAAATGCACGACGACGCCGGCCGCGAGCGCCGGCCAGACGCGGTTGAGGAGGTGGTCGACATCGCTGCCCGGCATGAGGATGTGGCTTGAATCGACGAACAGCATGTCGCCGCCGCGAAGGGCTTCGAACGGCGCCGCGTCCGCGTGTTGCACGGTCGTCGCGAGGTGTTCGATGCCAAGGCCCGACAGATCGGCTCTCGGCGCCGGGTCGATGGAGGTGATCCGTGCCTCGAGACCGCAGTCAGCCGCCGCGCGCGTGAGGAAGCGGGTGGAATGGCCGGAGCCGACTTCCACGATGCGGGCCGGGCGGCGCGTGCAGACCATCGCGTAGCAGGCCGCGGCATCGAGCCTCGGAAACCACCCCTGTTCCCATCTCGGTTGCGGCGGGCCCTCGCGGCCGATGGCCGCGAGGGCCGTGGCGCGGGAATCGATTTCGTCAAGCAGCGCGGCGAAACGCGGCCGGGCGGCGGCGAACAGCCCTTCAAGTTCGGGATAGCTCTCCGGAGCGCTGGCGGATCCTGCATGGCGGTGCGGTATGAACCAGCCGCAGGGCGCCAACCCGAGTATGGTGGCGAGGCCCATGCCGAGCCGGCGCAGCCGGCGGCCGGGCCCGGTGCTCGCCACGGTCAGCGCTCCGTCCGACTCACGGCGCCAGCGTCATGCCCTCGCGGGCGACGACGGCGCCGGCGAATGTCTCCCGGGCCTCCAGCGCGATGCGGTCGAGGTCGGCATCCGCACGTTCGGGAAGATGGTGGAAGATCGCCAGGGTCCGAACGCCGGCGGACCGGCAGAGGCGGGTCCCTTCCTGCCAGGTGGAATGTCCCCAGCCGGCAAAATCGGGATATTCGTCGTCGGTGAACATGGAATCGTAGATCATCACCTCCGCGCCCTCTATCAGGGCGAGAATGTCCTCGTCGGGGCGGTCCGGCCGATGTTCTGTATCGGTCACGTAGCAGATCGATTTCCCGTTGTAGTCGACGCGGTAACCGGTCGCGTTCTGCGGGTGGTTGAGGGCGGCCGTGCGCAAGCGTATGCCGGGGCGGGGGGCCAGGGTGTCGCCAGCGCTGAAATCGTGGAAACTCACGCCGCTGCCGAAGACATCGACGGAAACGGGAAACACGGGCGCGTTCATGAGGTGGCGCATCGCGCTCTCGGTGTTCATGCTGTCTTCAAGATGGCCCGACCAGATCCGCAGCCTGTTGCCGGGCAGATAGGCGGGACGAAAGAACGGCAACCCCTCGATATGATCGATGTGGGTGTGGCTGAGAAACAGGTCGGCATCGGTGGTCCCGGCTGCAGCCAGCTCCAGCCCGAGCTTGCGGAGTCCGGTCCCGGCGTCGAAGACCAACAGATGCGGGCCGCAATGGACGGCGATGCATGACGTGTTTCCGCCGTAGGCAGCGGTTTCCGGGCCCGGGCAGGCGATGGAGCCGCGCACACCCCAGAACCGGACGAAGAATTCACTGTCTGTCATCGCGCACGGGGTCGGTCGGGGGGTTGCGCATGGGGCTCCTCATCTTGGCGGTTCGGGAGCGCGGATCGTTGCCGCGACCTGTATACCATGCAAACGCACATCGCGCGTGCCCGATGATGCCGTCCGACATCCTCGGTCGCGCGCCGGTGTGCCGGCGCGCTCAAGGAAACAGCCTGTAGCCGCCGGAGGCGGTGCGGAGTATCTCCGCCCTCGAGGGGTCCTGCTCGATCTTCTGCCGCAGAAGATAGATGTGAGTTTCCAGCGTGTGGGTTGTCACGCCGGAACGGTACCCCCAGATCTCCCTCAGCAACTCGGTCCGGTCGACGACCCTGTGCTCCGTCCGCAGCAGGTATTCGAGTATCGCCGCCTCCTTCTCGGTCAGGCGGATCGTGGCGCCGTCCCCCTCAAGATCGACGAGGGTTCTGGCGGTAGGGCGGAAGCTGTACGGCCCGACGGTAAGGACCGGATCCTCGTTGTGCTCGGGCTCGCCGAGCTGCACACGGATTCTGGCCAACAGCGCACCGAAGTGGAACGGCTTGGAGATGCAGTCGTTCGCGCCAACCTCCAGAGCCGCGGTCATCCCGCTGCCGTCGGTTCCGGCGAGCATGATGACCGGACATCTCGTCCCCTCAAGCCGCATCCACCGGCACACGTCGGCGCCGTCCATGTCGGGCAGATCGGTGGCAAGAACGATGAGGTCGTGTTTGCCGGCGCTGCACGCCGCCAGGGCGGCGGCGCCCGTGCGGGCTTCCTCGATCGTGAATTCGCCGTCCGCCGTGAACTGGTCGCGCAGCGAATCGCGAAGCAGATCGTCGTGATCGGCGAGGAGCAATTTCTTCGCGATGGACATCCTGCAGCCACCCTTCGATGGTCTCGGCCACCCGGCGCGCCGGCGCACCGCCAGCCCAACATAATCTGATAGAATCGCGTTCCGTTTCAACAGGGCCTGCAGCGTCCGATCCGGGTTGATTCTGCCCGAACGGCTCCCGAACGGAAAGGTGCGCCATGAATCTCGTGGTCTCGGCCGAAGGGCTCGCGCGGCGCGGCGACGCCACATATCGCTGCGCTCTCGGCCGAGGAGGCGTGCGGCGAAGCAAGCGGGAAGGCGACGGCGCGACCCCGGAAGGCGGGATGCGCCTTGTCGAAATCTTCTATCGCCCGGACCGGATCGGGCGCCCCGCCACGATGCTGCCAGTGTCGGAACTCGATCCGTCACTGGGCTGGTGCGACGATCCGGCGGATACGGCCTACAACAGGAGGGTGACGCTACCTTACCCCGCGAGCTGCGAGCGCCTGTGGCGCGACGACCGGCTCTATGACCTGATCGCGGTGACCGACTACAACATGGACCCGGTTGCCAGCGGGGCCGGAAGCGCCATCTTCGTCCATGTCGCCGGCGAGGGCTTTTCTCCCACCGAGGGGTGCATCGCGTTTGCGCTGGACGACCTCCGCGAGATCCTGGCGGGATGGCGTCCCGGCGACCGGATGATCGTCGGCTGAGCCGCAGGCGCGCCCGTCGCGTTGCCCGGCCCGCTCGCTGCTGGTACGGTTCGGCAAGGCAAACCCGGCTGCGCGCGCCAGCGCCGGCTGACCCCGGGCCTGACGAGGGCAACGCCCGTTCGGGAGATTCGGAAATGACCGCAGGGCTGATCGTGCATGATCCGCGGGGCTATCCGCCGAAGGTTACCGGCAAGCGTCTCGCGCCGCGCTTGCAGGGCCTCGACGGCAAGACCGTCTGTCTCGTCGACTGCCTGTTCGACAGTTCCGATCTGTTCATGGAGCAGTTGCGGGCATGGTTCGCCGAGAACCTGCCGCTGGTCGAGACGACGGTCATCAGGCCGCGCGAGAGCTGGGTCGACGATCCCGAGATGCGGGCGCGGGTTGCCGCCCGCGGGGACGCCGCGATCCTGGGGGTCGGCCTGTGAAGCACCTGCAGCCCGACGGTCGTCGGGCTCGCCATGGCGCTCGAGGAAGCGGGCATCCCCTCGGTCGCCATCCATACGGACATCTTTGCGCGTCTTGTGGGATCGGTTGCCCTTGCCAACGGCATGCCGACCACCCGCCAGGCCTTTGTGCCGCAGCCCGTGGTCGACCGGTCCGCGTCGGACCTGCGCGGCTATATCGAGGGGGCCGACCCGGTCAGCCAACGCCCCTTCATGCAGGAAGTGATCGAGGGGCTCACGAGTCCGCTGACGGCCGAGGATGAAACCGGCGTCTCCTTCGAGCGATCGACGCCGAGGCTGCTCGAACCCGATACCGAAGACAACCTCCGGCAGCTCTTCATCGACAGCAACTGGACGGATTTCCTCCCCGTCATTCTTCCGACCGAGGAACGTGTCGAGAAGATGATGGCCGGCACCAGCCTCCCTCCCGACGAAGTCGTGGGACGGCTGCGTCCGACGGGATTCCGGGAATTCTGGGAGTTCACGGTCGAGAAGGTCGCGGTCAACGCGGTCATGGCGGGTTGCCGGCCGGAGTACCTGCCGGTGCTTCTTGCCATGGCGTCGAGCGGCGTCACCGCGCGTTCGAGCAGCACCACGTCGTTCTCTGGCATCGCGGTCGTCAACGGGCCGATTCGCCACGAGATCGGCATGAATTGCGGCATCGGCGCGCTGGGCCCGTGGAACCACGCGAACGCGACGATCGGCCGCGCCTGGAATCTTGTCTGCACCAATCTCCAGGGCGGTTCGGTGCCCGGCGACACGTTCATGGGCTCACTGGGCAACCTCAATTCCTTCAGCGCGACCTTTGCCGAGAACGAGGAGCGCAGCCCGTGGGAGCCGCTGCATGTGAGCGCCGGGTTCGATGCGGCCGAAAGCGCCGTGACCGTGTTTCGGGGCGGCCGGTATACGCAGTCGGGATTCGGGCCCCGGGACGAGTGGCAGTCCAAGATGAGGCGAGTCTTCGCAGCCTGCGAGGCGCGCGAGGCACCCTTGATGATCATGGATCCCATCGTCGCGCGGGGCTTCGTCGAGAAGGGGTTCGCCACCAAGGGCGAGCTGATCCGGTGGTGCGCCGAAAACGCGGTTTTGCCGGCCCGCGACTACTGGAACGACCAGTGGGTCCAGACCCTGGTGAAGCCGTTGGCGGTGGCTGGCGTCGAGCCCTATGCCGGCAATCTCAAGGCTGCTCCCGACGACATGGTCAGGATGTTTCAGGAATCGGAGATCGACATCGTTGTCACCGGCGGCGAAACCCAGGGCGCTTGGCGCATCATCGAGGGCCGGCGGGCCAGCAACAGCACCATATCGGTCGACGCCTGGCGGTAAGCGGGTTCCGGAATCCGGCGGTCACGCGTTTGGAGTTCGACTTGGCCTGCGCCGATTGCGGGCCGCCAAGCGGCACTACTGTGACACGCATCGTGGAGACTGACCTCATGGAGCCCACCGACACAGCTGTGGAACGCGGCAGCGGCAACGTCTTCGCCGATCTCGGCTTTCCCGACGCCGGCGCCCATCTCATCAAGGCCGAGATCATCAGCCGCATTGACGACATCGTGCGCGATCGCGGCATCACCCAGACCGAGGCCGCACGGCTGATGGGCTTGTCCCAGCCCGACGTGTCGCGGCTTTTGCGCGGCGACTTCCGCGAGTATTCGCTGGAGCGCCTGTTCCGCCTTCTGACCGCGCTCGGGCGTGACATGGACATCGTCATCCGGCGGTAGCATTCGGCCTCCGGGGGGAGCTCAGGATCGCCGCCGCCGAACCTATCTGACAGTCTGGTCCCTGTGGCCGGGTTTGTGTCCGCACCGGGAACGGGAACCTGTCTATTGGGGCGCCACCAGAGCCGTCCACTGGTATGGCATCACAAACGTCCAGCGTTGACTATGGGATGGTGACAGGGGCGTGGTGGTGTCGACGGCGGCGAATCAGGGCGCGGGCCGGGTTCCGAATATTGCCGTGCCCACGCGAACCTCGGTGGCGCCGAGGCCGATCGCGGTCTCGAAGTCGGCGGACATGCCCATGCTCAGGCGGCTGACGCCGTTCCGGGCCGCGATGGTGGCGAGCATGGCGAAATGGGGCTCGGGATCGTCGCGCGCAGGCGGAATGCACATGAGTCCGGCGATCGGCAGCCCGTATTCGCTCCGGCACTGCGCGATGAACGCGTCCGCACTGCCGGGCAAGACCCCGGCCTTCTGACCTTCCTCTCCCGTGTTGACCTGGACGAAGAGCGCCGGCGTCCGGTCCTGCCTCTCGAATTCCCGGGCCAGCGCGCGGGCCAGCCTTTCGCGGTCGAGGGTCTGGATGACGTCGAACAGCGCCACGGCGTCGGCAACCTTGTTGGTCTGGAGCGGCCCTATCAGGTGCAGATCGATGTCCGCGAACCGCTGCCTGAGTTCCGGCCATTTGGCGGTAGCCTCCTGCACGCGATTCTCTCCGAAGGTCCGGTGACCCGCCGTCAGGGCGGAATATGCGCTGGTCTGCGGATGAGCCTTGGAAACCGCAATCAGGGACACGTCCCGCGGATTGCGTCCTGCGGTATGCGCTGCGTCGGCGATCCGATCGCGAACCCGGGCAAGGGCGGACTCGATGGCGGTGGTTGTCATGATCCGAAGGTAATGCAAATCCCGGAATCCGCAAACACTGCATGGGGCGTGAGGAAACCGCGCCGACTAGCGCAGGGAAATCGCACTCTGCCCACGGAAATCGTGCCGACCAGAATTCGCAAAACGCTACGGGGGCGTCGGGCGCCATCGTGCAAACCCCGCCGCCCAGAAGCTGCTCGGGTGCTTGAGGAATACAGCCGACAAACATCGTGCTCCCGGCAAGACCGTCGGAAGTCAACCAGATATCAAGCCGAAATCAGGGGGCGAGGAGTTACAAGAGCTATTGGTCGTTTTCGAGATTTTGCCACGGATCGAGCAACGGAATATCGAAACTCCGAAAATCCTTCACGTTGCGGGTGACAAGGGTCAGGTCATGCTGAATGGCAGCCGCCGCGATTTGCGCATCGGCTGCGGAAGGGCGGCGGCCGGCACGATCCTCGTCCCCCATGAGGCGGCCCCAGACTGTTGCGGTAGACGCATCAAACGGCAAGATGCGCCCGTCAAATTGCCGGGCGAGATCATGCTCTATCCATCTCTCAAATCGCTCGCGGCGGGCATGTTCCTTTACCTTCCGCGCGCCTCTGACGAGTTCCCCAATGGTTTGTGCCGCAAGGAAAAGGTCGACCGGGCTCTGTGACTCGATCCACTGGAGCACGGTCCTGTCAGGTCGTGGCCGGACGGTTTCGCTGACCACATTGGTGTCCAGGAGAAAGGCCATCAGACAAGATCGGCAGATCGCCCCGTTGAGTTGTCACGCTCGATTGCGAGATCAGCGTCGGTTAAAGGCGAAGCGCGGAGGAAGGCGACCAACTCGGCGCCCGTCTTCATCCTTTGGGCGACCAGTGTCGGTTGCAGGGTTCGCCGGATCAGTGCGGCATCCTCGCCGCCGGAACGAAGGGAGCTAGCGATTGCCCTGACAAGGGGTGCGTCTTGAAAAGGTACTGTGACTTCAACGCGCTTGGCGCCGCCGGCAGCGACCTTCTTGCGGTGACGGGAGACGCGGGACGCCTGTCGAGTTTTCGGATTTGAAGGGTTCACAGTCGAGTATCCAATCCGGTAACGTTTCCGGTAATTTAATTTTTGGGCAGCTTGTATGTCAAGTGCGACTACAAGCTTGGCCTTACGCGGCTGGCAGTCGTGCGACTTCACTGGCACTTCCGGCTTTGTGTCCGTTATTTGTCCAGTCTCCGGTTCGGTTCTGCTGCGTAATCGAGGGCCAACTTCAATGCTCTGCGCGCCGGCCGTCCAGGTTATCGTGGACGCATTCCTGAGGTGATTGGGCCCAGCTTAAATTGATAGAAATCCCACACTCTCTTCCTTCATCTCTCCAAAAGTCCCAGTCTGGCATCGAGGGGAGCGGTAATGCCTGAAATGCCCGTTGCCAAATCTCTGGCCCAGACGCCGGAGGCCTTTGTGTCGGACAAGATGATCACGCGGGAGGTGTCGTGCGCGGTCAAGGCTGGCAAACTGCGTAAGCTGGCTTCGCGCCTCTCTACTCACAACATGACCGAACCATCCGAAACGGTGGTCGCCCGCAACCTCTGGCATATCGTTGCTGGCTATTTTTCCGGCGCGCTGATTGCTGACCGCACGGCGCTGGAGAATGCCCCGGCGAATGATGGCTCGGCCTGTCTGGTGGCCAATGTCGGACGGGACATCAAACTGCCGGGATACACGCTCCGTCCACGGCGAGGCGCTGGACCGCTTCCTACTGACCGGCCGTTCATCGCCGATTTGTTCTTGAGTTCGACAGCGCGCGCCTATCTGGAAAACATGCGTCCGTCGCGTGCACGGCGAGGGCGCTGGCCCAAATCATGGAGATTTCCGACCGCGCAGACTTCTGTGTGGGATACTTCGACCTGGGCGGCTGGAAACCGTGGACCGAAAAAAGAACTGCCCTGAACGGGGTGACGACTTCTATCGGTCGCGGCCATAGGCCCTCAGGGCCTCGACGCGGCTGTCGATTGCCGGATAGGTTGAGAACCGGCCGGGCTTTTCGCATGCTGGTCCGCACGTCGCGCCGAACTTCTCCAGGGCGTCGGCGAGATCCCCGGTGGACCGGCCGCCGGCGGTGAGGAGATCCGCCGCGAACATGTCGGCCTCACGCCCGAAGTCGCGGAAGCAGATTGAACGGCGCAACGGTTGAATGTATGGTCGGCAGCATGAGCCAGTACAAATATACATCCGGGCCGCCGCCCGACATACCGGGTCGCCCGAAAGACTGGCGCGACCAGATCAAGGCGGACTTGGCAGCCCAGGTCGAGGCCGGCGGTACGCTATACGGCGTCCGTTTGGACGGTGCCTATATCGCACGGACCAAGGAAGGGGACCGGGTGCTCGTTGCGCCCGAGAGTAAGTCCGCCTGACCCGGCCGACGTCCGCGGCCATGCCGACCCTCATCGTCGTTGCCGGCCCGAACGGGCGCGGCAAATCCAGCCTGACGCGCACGACCTGGTTTGGCGACGTTGACATCATTGATCCCGACGCCATTGTACGCGGCATGACGGTCGGTAATCCCGGACAGGCGGCACGCGAGGCGCTGCGCCTGAGACGGATTGCGCTCGGCGCGGGCCGGACGCATCTGGTGGAAACCACCCTGGCCGGCTCCGGCATTTTTCGCCACATGATGGCTGCGCACCGGGCAGGCTTCCGGATCGTGCTGCACTATGTATCGGTCGCGTCGCCGGACCATGCGCTCGACCGTATTCGCAACCGGGTGGCACTCGGTGGCCACGATGTCCCGGAGGCGGACGTGCGACGGCGGTTTGCGCGCTCGCACGCCAATCTCCCGGCGGCGCTTGTGCGCACGGATGAGGCCATGCTCTACGACAACACTGATCCCGATTGGCCGCACCGGGAGGTTGCGATCCTGCAGGACGGGGCCTGGTGGATCACCGGGGCCGTTCCAGACTGGGCGGCTGCGGCTCTCGCCCGGTGAGAGGGCGTACGTTCTCGGCGGCGATGACGGCGACCACCATGTGACGCCATGGGCTGACTGCGGCGCGCAGGGGTGCGCAGTCGGGGTTTGCTTTTGCACCTTGAGTTTGTGCGGCGCGTGAATCGGGTCATGCGTTCTTCGGAGGGCCTGTGTCTGGTATGCCATCCCGCCGCTACCGAGGTCTAGTTTGCTCTGCCATTTGCACGCGGGAAAGGATCTGGTTCGAAGCGGATGTTGACCATGCGCTTGAGCGGTACAAGGATCGGCCGATCGCCGAGGCTTGGGGGAGTTCACAAGCGCTCGGGGCGAGTTGCTCGAACGGGTTTCAGAGGAGCTAGCGAGCCATCTTGACTGTTTGGTCGTGTTTGAAGGGCGCGTGTGTAGAGCCGTGATGTCTTGACGTTCAAAGCTGACAATTCAGCCTGCGGTCATCAAGAACTCTGGACCGATATGTCGGCAGCGACTCCGAAGTGATCGGAGAGTTTCTTCTCACCGTGAACATGGCTGATCACATCCAGGGACGTGATCGCCAGATCGGCGCTCAGGCAGACATGGTCGATGGTTCTGCGGCCACGGTACTCGAGCTCTGAAGTGGCGAGCGCCACGTGCGGCGCGATCGCCCGCCGGAGCAAGTCGGCACGGTAAGCACTCTCTTTCTTCAGGCGCCCGGGAGACCTGGCGATCCTCTGGTTGAAATCGCCGAGCACCACGAGGCGCTTGCTGGGAGCGTGAGCCAGAATCCCGGCAAGATGTTCCAGGTACTGCTCGTGGTCTTCCCACGCTCTCCGGGGTTCGCCGTTGTATCCCTTGTGAGCCTGCGATCCCGACCAGGGGATGCAAACGCCGACAACGGTAAGCTTGCCTAGGGAGGTCCGCGTGACACCGGAGACAAATCTTCCTGGCGGCAGTCGATTATCACCGTTGTTGTCCACTTGGTCCCAAGGCTTTTTCGACCACAGCAGCACCTTCCGGCGCGTCTTCTGTAGACCATAGCCGTAGTCGGAGCCGGCGCAGATGAGGTATCCGTTTTGAAGGAATCCAGCTTGCGCCTCCGTGAGACAGAGGATCTCTGGCGCGTGCCGATTGATACGGTTGAGGATTTCGGGGAAACGCTCCGAGCTTGAGGTTGCCCAATTGACGTTCCAGTTGACTATCTTCATGCAGGTTATGCTCTTGGGAGTCTGGGGTGCCCGAACTTCGTGCTCGGACAGTGGAACGAGGACTGCCCCGTGTATGGTACCACTAGGGTTTGCATGGGGGCGTCTCAGAATTTATAGTAAAATATTGATATATTGACCAATAATACGGAAATCTGCCACATGCAAACCCCGGTAGTCAAATAACCGGGCTATCGGTCGCGGCCGTAGGCCCTCAAGGCCTCCACACGGCTGCCGGTCGCCGGATGGGTCGAGAACCAGCCGGACTTGTCGCATGCCGGTCCGCACGCCGCGCCGAGCCTCTCCAGGGCGTCGGCGAGATCCCCGGCGGATCGGCCGCTAGCGGTGAGGAGATCCGCCGCGAACATGTCGGCTTCACGCTCGAAATCGCGGGAATAGCCGAGCGTCGACAG
>JAJEBT010000136.1 GCA_022822405.1 Alphaproteobacteria bacterium | reverse complement strand
AACGCGTCATCGAATTGACGCCGCGTGTCTGGAAGGACCTGTTCGCCGACGATCCGCTACGCTCCGACCTCGACCGAGCCCGGGATCCCCCAGCGCATTAGGCGACGAAAGTCCAGAACGGTCTCGTTTGCCCGCTTACGGCACGGATAACATCCACTTGAGATTGGCATGAAGCCGAACATTTTCTGCATCCGGCAAGCCGGCTCCATCAATCCGCGCCTCCAGCATTCGTCGCTCTTTTGCCTGGATGGCTCCGTCGGCATGAGCAATGAAGCTTCCCAGCGCAATGGATACAAGCAACGTCTTGTACTTGTTGCTGACTTGTTCAAGTTTCGTAATACCCCGGGGCAGATGAAAAAGAACGACGGGTTCCCCCAGCTTCGCGCTGCGCAAGGCGAATCTGGGATCGGGGGCCATGCCAATCGATAACCGAGCGAGCGCATCAGCGGCACCGGTCAAATGGCGCTTATTCAATTTCTCTGGCACCGAGCCTTCGAGTTCCCTAACGACTTGTTCAACGGCTATAAGCCCTTCTCTCTCAATAACTCCGGTAGCCCAATCACGCAAGTTCTCCATTTCCGCGCACGGGAATAGATGCCAGATGCGGCCCGGCAATAGTGCATGAGCTTCTATGCTGGCACGTCCTTGAGGGTTGCGTCCGAGAAATCGACTGTACTTGTCGAGTTCACTGGTAGTCGTCTCCACCAGTTTCTTCGCAATGTTTGTCGTTCTCGTTGTACGCGATATGTCTGGAACATCGCCAACAAACCCTGTCAGATCAACATCAAATTCGCCGGAAGCCGCGCGGTAGCTGGCCCGAATCATTCGTTTTGGTGCTGCGACGCTTAACCCGTCTGGATACTTTTCGTCAAAAAGCACGTTGAAATACGCCCGACACTCTGGAAATGCCCGCTTCATCGGCAAACGCACCCTGGTTTCCGGATGCAGCATGTACCAGCTGAGCACCCAGTCAGCACTCAAGCGCTCGCCTTGCTTGAGTTTCTGACCGATAACGAATCGCAGGTCCAGCGGCAGTTCATAATTCGACCTTTCAAACCGAGGTTCGAAATCGGCTCCGCTTGCGCGGTTGTTTATGATCTGCGCGGTTTCCAAGAAAGTCCCGAAGTAGCGGCGAATCGAATGATTCTCGCCATAGATTCTGAGCAGCCGTTCGGCTTCGGTCACGATTTGACTTCTTTCGTCGGCAGAAGGCTCGTCGACGAAGAACCTTCGTTCCAGTCCGTAGAAGAAGAGAAAAACGTACCCTGCACCAATTCTCCGATCAGACCGTCCGCCCGCAAGCCAGTCTAGATACGTTGCGCGCGCCTGTGGCCCGATGTCGGAGTAGCTGGGCCAATATGACATACTGTCGCCGGCAAAGTCTCTTCCCTCCCTAGCGACCTTTAGGCGCGGATTGATGAATCCGTTTCCACTGCGCCAACCATCATCGTTTCGCGGTGTCCGGCCCACGTAAACCATCCCGGCGATAACTCGGCCGGCGACTGTTACCGAACTCCCTGGCGGAACCCAACGCGCCTTTGGCGGGGTTTGCCTAGTGACCCTCCGCACGGAAACTGACCGGGTACTCTTTGGCGCCGATGCCTTTCGATTCTTGCCCTGACGAGCGGACCTTCCAGTTTCCCCATTGATGGAACCCAGAATTACAACTGCCAAAGCGCCTAACACCAAAAAAATAGCGACCGTAGCACCCATACCAATCTCGCTGACCAAGTAAACAAAAACGGCCAGAGCCCCTACAACCAGGACCAGTGTCCATGCGCGGAACATGGTGATGAGAACCAAGACCACAATAATCGTGATCAGGGTAAACAGACTGCTGACCTCCGGTTTGTAACGACCCTACTTCGCAATGGATATTCGCGCATTTTTGAATTTTGCTCGCGTCAAGCGCATTCAACTCGATTGATGGTGCGCAGACTAAGCGCTTGAAAACTTGCGTCCGTGCGCTCCCGTGTTGTTAACGACCGGATTTTTCCTTCTTGGTCGCCACGAGTCCCCATGCTCTCTTGCTCCTAGACCGGCGGATCTTGTAACCGCAATTGCCCATGTTGAGTGTCTGATCCGTCGCGAATCCGGCCAGCGCCTCCTCAATGTTCACTGCCACCGAATTAAGCTTCGGTTCCGCGGCGGCCCGGCCCCTTGTGGTGTTCATCCCGTCAATCGCCACGGCCTCATTCTTTTCCATTGGCTAGATTGGGCCGGCAATGATACCTGTTGGGACCAGCGTCGCTAAACGTGTTTGCAGAAACCTGCCCCTTGCATGACCGCGCCTCACAGGCCGCGGGTACACAGTACGGCGGCTAGGAAAAGATTTCCACGGGTACGCGGGCAGTGCTGATGGATCGAGTCCGTACTGACCAGGAAGGTGACGGCCCTGACCGATTGCCCCTCAGCCTCCGATGCCCCACACTGGCCCATCGTTGCGGGTTCAGCGTTGACACAAGCTGGCGCTCCGACCTCGACCGAGCCCGGGATCCCCCCAGCACATAGCGGACGGATAATCCACAACGGCCTGCTTTGCCCGGTTACGCCGCTACAGCCAGCGGCGGGCCTGCGCCTGGTGGGCTTGCGCCGTTCGGTGGCCTGGTATCGACTGAAGGGTCGAGACGATGCTCCGTTGCGTCATCGGCGGAAAGTCCTGGCCGGGCGCTATCCCCGCTACGGCTATCTGACCCTGCACGAGATGCTCAAGCAGGAAGGCCGGGTCATCAACCGCAATCGCACGTATCGGCTCTACCGCGAGGAAGGCCTGCAGGTGCGCAGCAAGCGCCGCAAGAAGATCACGCGGCCCAGAGTGCCGATGTCAGGGCCGACCCGGGCCAACGAGCGCTGGTCCGCGGACTTCATGTCCGATCAGCTCGCCAACGGCCGGCGATTGCGGATTCGGTCACTCAACCCGGGCAACTTCACGCGGCAACACAACACCGAGTTCCGCCAGCGCGCGAGGGTTCCCACACTGCCGCACCGACCAATCGCCTCGGAGCGGTTCAGGCGGCGTCTGGGCTGGCTATCGCTGCCTCTCCGCCCCCGAGCTGTTCAAGGCCAAAGCTCTCCTGCGGGATGCGCAGTCCTTCGTCCCAGAGTTCGCCAAGCGCGCCAGCGATGCCAGCGGGAAACACCTCGCCGAGACGGACGGTAAATCCGTCCCTGGGTGCCTTGCCCAACGGGCACCGACAACCATGCACCAGCAACCATGTATAGAGGCCGCAATGGGGTTGAACCGGTGTCCGTCCCTCTGCCCGGCGACGTTCGTTGACACCAAGCAGTATGTCGACCCCGGCTGGGTCCAGGTCGCCGACATAGAAGGCGCCATCGGCGGCCGTGCGAACGATCAGCTCATCGAGATTGCCGGCTCCCTGTCTGAATGAGTTGCCGCCGCCATAAGCTACAGCAGCGTACAGCGCTGCCTCTCGGTTCCAACACCGGAAGCTGTCATAGGAATGATAGTTCTCCAGCACGAGTATGGGCCGCCCGGCCAAAGGGTTATCAGGCGTCTCCCATGGCAGCGGTGGCGCGACCGGATAGCAGTAGAGATCGTCGAGCGAGATGCGTCCTTCGAACAGGGTCTTTTCGCCCTTACGGATATCGTCGAGACGCTTCTCGTTCCCGAAGATTTGCAGTGATCGCTCCCGCGTCGGCACCGGGGAAAGGTTCCTGTCGCGCGCCGACACCAGGAACGCGTTGATGTCTTGCAGGGCCGCCCGGCGCACGGGATGGCGTTCGTCGGCAGCGAACGCAAGGGCCGGTAGCCAGGCATGCGTCTTCGCCGAACGTCGGGAGCGCACCACGTTGCGGAGCGTCGCGGTTCGGGGAAGGGCGGGGAAGCCGGATCTGTCCCACCCCCGACCCTGTGCCGGTAGGTCAGCCACTTCGTCGTGCTCCAACCCACGCAGCGCGTCGAGGAGAAGTCGGCGCAGATCCGGCGCATCAAGGGCGTCCGGATAGGCGCGAAGGTATGCATCGCGAAGCTCGGGCAAGCGAATCCGCCGCTTGCCGAGGGCGAGGAGCGCTTCCTCGAAGGTCGGCACGTTAATCGGCGGCCGCCCCGACGGACGCAGCCCCTGCGGGCTCCCCGTCCCTGTTTCTGTCGATGTGCGCGTGCATCGCCTCGATCTCCACATGGATGCGGCGCGTGGCGCGGGACTGCCGGTTGCGGCGCGCCCTCACGATATTCTCGAACACTGCAAGTGCACTCGTATCCTGAACGCCGGTCGCATAGAAGAGCTGGATTCCCATTGCGTCCGCGAGTCCGATCTGCGTCTTGAGCAGCAGCGCCTTGTTGGCCTTGCCCAGCGGGTTGTCCAGCATGAGCACACCGGCTTTTCCCGTGCCTTCGTGCATCGCGTCCGCACGCAACCTTGCGATCACGAGGTAGATCATCATCGCAGCGGTGAGGAGCTCTCCACCGGAAACGGTCACCCGCTCGATGGGCATGTGTTCGGTGTCTCCCTCTCCTTTCGGCTTGAGGAGTCGGATGTCGAGCGTGCTCCTGCCGAGCGCCGCCGTCATGCGTTCCACCATCTCTGCGGCGATGTCCTGGCCACTTTCCGGCACGCGATCATCCTTCACAAGATCGGTGATGTAGCTGCGCAGAATCTCCCTGCGCTGGGTGGCTTCGATTCGCGAAAGGTCGGCGCCCATAAGGAACACCGGCTGGCCGCCGAAACGCGGCACGTGATCCGGAATCCGTCCGTCGCGGACCATGCGCCGCACGACATGCAAGGCTGCACGCAACAGATGGTCCAACTCGTCGATGCACGCCTGGAGATCGTCGTCGAGTCGTGACAGGTCGTGCTCGATGCTTTTCTGACGATCGTCGATCAGACGCGCAGTTCCGGGTGCGTGGGCTGCGGCGTCCAGAGGGTCGTTTGCCGTCAGGTGCGCTGCGACTTCGCGCTCATCTTCGAGACGTCTGAAGGAGGGGGAGTTCATGAATCTGCGAATCTCGTCGTAGCTCTTGTAGACGCGCTTTTCCGCTTTGCTCAACACGTTGCGCGCCCGGTCGAGACCGGAGACAGTGTCGGTGACGAGGGCCGCTACCTCTTCGTGACTTGGGAGCTCGATCCGTTCCGGTGAGGCGGACTCCCGGTGCAGCACACCATCCAGCGTAGTGGCCCAATTTATATACTCCTTCGCGGCGTGCTCGTTCCGTGCTGCCTCCTGGCGGCTCCGATCCGCCGCCTTCGCCTCTCGTACTCCGAGAGCCTCCTGCTGTACGATGGTCTCCTCGGCTCGCGACGCGATACGGACCAAGTCCTCCGGTTCGTAGGCACGGAGATCAATAAAGGCGTCCGGTTTGATCTCCCCAGAGCGCCTGTTTCTCTCGGATCGGTACTCTCTCTCCGCGCCCTCTGCGTCGGCGCGAGCGATCGAGGCATTCCTCCGCGCGGTCTCGAGTTCCTTGTCCGCAGCCGCGGCGGCCTTTCCGACGCCGTCGCGCTCCGCTCCGGCTTCGACCTCCCCTCGGACGAGTTCGCTGAATTCCTGTCCGAAGCGGTCTTCCTTACGAGCCAGAGCCCGTTGAATCGCCCGATACTCACCGCGCAGTTCGCCGACCCGCTCCTGTTCGAGGTTCTTCAACGTCGCCAAGTTCTGATCGTAGTCCCGGCGCGTCGCATCGAGATTCTCGGATGCCCGTCCGCCTGGTGCCGTGTACTCGATATCGCCGGCCTCCCGTTCCATCCCTGAGGCCGAGTGCGCCGCGTCCGCTGCATCCTGCTCGTATTCCCGGGCTTTGCCGACCGATGCGTCCCGCTTCGCCTGCCAGTCCCTTGCGTGCGCCTCCGCGGCTTCCGCGGCTTGCTGGTGGCGTAGGCGCTCCAACTGCCAATCTTCAACCCGCGCCTCCCACTGCGCGTGATGCTCGTCGGCGCGGCGGGCCCGGTCGGTGCAGGCGTGGGCCCGCTGGTCGCATTCGCGCGCCTGATCACGGCAGCGCTTGGCGTCTTCCTCATCGATCTTGATGCTCTTCGACAGCACGGCGAGTTCGGCTTCGATTTCCTCGTCACGCGCTGTCTTCTCCTTGATGGATCGCTCGATCGCGTTAAGTCGACCACCACCGAAGCGATCGCGCCAAGCGCCCAGGCTCCGAAGCGTGGACTCCAGCCGTTCCAGCCGCCGCCTTGCTGCGTCGATCGATTCCTTGATTCGGGCGATATCGTCCTCGACGCGCCGCCGCAGTTCCTGTGCGGCCTCGCGATCGTAGGCGGCTGGCTCGTCGACCGTTAGGACGAACCGATCTCCCAGCGTCTCTCCGAGTATGTCGCCGGCGATCGCGACGGTCACCGCCCGACTCAGACATGGAGGGGGTTGAAGCACCCGGCGCGCCTCCTCCAGCGCCTTCCGATTGGGGACGGCTACGCCGGCGAAGCGGGCCGGGTCCAGCTCGGCGAAACGGCGCACCTCGTCGGGCGACCTCACAATCTCGCACAGGTAGGCGGCATATGGTTGGACGTCCACCATCCCGGAGTCACTGAGTTTCTCAGTGACAGAGCGGACGCTCTCGTCGATCGAGGCAAGTCCCGTGGCTTCGAGAGATTCGCGGTCGGCTTCGAGCAGCTCTTGGCGCCGCTCATTGTCGCGTAGCGCATCGACGCCCCTGTTCCTGGCATCCGCAATCATTCGGTCGACCAGGTCCGATTCGGGATCGACCTCGCTCTCGCCGGTCAGCTCTAGCATGGTCGAATCCATGGCCAGAGATCGGCGTTTCTCGTCTCCTTCCCGAACGGTTTCCAGCAAGGATTCGATCTCGCTCGCGATACCGAACCGCTCGGCCTTGAGATCACCCTGACGATCCCGGTGCGCTCTGGTTCCCTCGTCCTTCTCGTCGGCTTGTCGGCGCAGATCGAACGCCTGGTTTCGGGCCGCCCGCGTGACTTCCGCATGGCGGTGCGATGCCGCCTCGGCACTTTCTCCGGATCCGAGAACCCCCTCCTCCTCCAGCCGCGCACGGAATTTATTTACGTGTCCGAGGTTCACGTCGACGCCGGCCATCTTCTGCCGTTCCACCTGAGCACGTTCGTCACTGGCCGCTCGCTGGCCTTCGGCCTCCCGCGCTGCTTTCGTCGACGCCGCAGCGTCAGCCGTCAGGGACCGTTGTCGTTCGCGCATCTCCTCGGCGTGCCGCCCAAGCGTCGCTGCGAGGTCCGCGCCCATGCTCCCTAGCGCGTCGCGACGTGGCTGGAGGTCGGCATGCTCCGCATCGATCGCCTCTTGGAGCGACTTGCTTCGTGTGCGGTCATCGAGGATCTCCCGCATCAACACTGTACCGTGGAGAAGATGCGCCTGCGACTTGGCGCTCGCCAACTCTTCCTCTCTGGTCGCGGCCAAAACCTTGGCGGCTTCGTGCCGGCCACGCGCTATCTCGACCATCGCGGAAGCAAGCCCGACTTGCGCGTCCCTGCACGCAGCCTTGGCTTGATTTGCAGCGGCCTCGTGCGTGCCGGCCCGTTCGAATAGTGCCGCGGCCTGCTGGGAAGACTGACTGCCACGCTCCTCCAGAGTTGCCTTCAGGCCGGCGGCATGACCGGCCCGGCGCAAGATCTCCTCTTCAGCCGCCTGCGCTTCACCGGCAACTTCGACGAACGGCGCGAATCGTTCCTGCAGGTTGCGCATCGCGTCCCGGCGTTGTTCCAGGCGGGGCAACTCCGCGAGCCTGCCGACATGTTCGGCGAGCACCGCCCGTACCGGGCCGGCCTCCGCTTCCGGTACGGTCATCGCCAGAAACTTCCGCACGAACTGGGATTCGCTACGGAAATTCAGGAAGTCCTCGATGCCGCCCTCGCTTCGGTTGAACTCGACTTGCGCGGCGAGCAGCTCGGTGTCGATCTTTTCTTCAGCAAGCTTGCGCCTCCACTCCGACTGCTTGACGAAGGCCTGAAAGTTGCCAGGATGGCTCGAGCGCATCGTGTAGAACCAGTGCTTTACATCCTGATGCCCATTGATTCTGCCATGCACCCCGAATCCCTGGAGACCTGGGGCCGGGATATCGTCGAATGTGAGACCCGGCGCGCTTCGAAACGCGAAGAAGTGTCGGTCGAGCTCTCGCTGTCGGCCCTCCCCCCGTGGAACCACCAGTTGACCGGTGACCAGACGTCGCGCGTCGAGAAAGCTCGTCTGAACGCCGGAGAGGTCCCATTCCACCAGGATGAACGCAGGTCTGTCGCCGAAATAGTCGCCGAACTTTTGGTTGGGGCGGATTAGGCTCTTCAGGAACCGCCGCTCGCTGGGATCGAAGCAGCTCAGCACTAGTGCCAGAAAAGATGTCTTGCCGCCGGTGTTCTCCAAACTGAACACCGTGTGTTTGGGCTCTCCGGTCCGCGGATCGGTAAGCCTAATAGTGGTCCCGGGGTAGTACGCCTCGTGCCAGCCGCAGTCGGAAAGATGGATGCGCGTCATGTACCGCATTCATGCGCTCCTCTGATCGAGGAAGTCAGGCAGGACAGCGGCACATCGTTCGAACAGCTCGTTGGCGGCAAGCTCACGCACCTGCAGCCTGTAGCGTGGTGTAGGGATATAGGTCTCGCCTTCCGCAGTATCGAGGGTCTGCACCATTCCGTGCTCGTGAAGCTGATTCAGCACGAGCTTGACCATCCCTGCAAGCGAACTCAGCGCCGCGCGCTGGCTGCCGTCAGGTCTAGTATCCGGGAGGCGAGCAAGTTCGCGCCAGGCCTCTGCCAGTCCCGCTTCCGCTAGATCAGGGTCGTCCCCCGCTTCGGCTTCCAGACGGGTGCAGTGCTCGCGGAGTACCGCCGCAATCCTCGCCGGCGTGGCCGAAACTTCCGCGAAGTCGTCCTGCGTCCCGGTCAAGACTGCGGCGGTCGGAAAGAAAGTCGCCGCAATCGCGACATGAATGAGAGCGAGCGCGCCACGAGGCATCTCGCCGATACCTGGGCGAAGATCCGTAAGCGTTGTGGCAAACACACTGTCTGGGCCGGACGGCGCCAGAATGATCGCGTGTTCGAGAACATCAATGACTCTGAGACCGAGCATCGGCGCGAGGTCGTGTACAAGTTGTCGGAACTCAGGATCGGCACGCCAGTGCGCCAACAGTTGCCGATAGTCGACATCGCCGCGCAGCGCAGAGGCTCGCGGCGAAAGTCCCTTGCTCAGGAGAAGAACAGCCTTCTGCGCCTCGTTCAGATGCGTCAGGTTCGCCATCGTTCTTCATCTCTCGCGAGCACTAGATTGTCGCCCGCGGCATGCTCATTCGCGATCGGCCCGTCAATCGACGCGATGACGCCTAATGGATCGTCCTGAGGACACCACGACCTTAGCATCAGAAACAGTACGCAGCGCAGGGTCGACTCCGCGAGACCTTGTCGTTCGGCGGCGATGATCACCGATGCCATGTCAAATCGCGTGCGCCTTGAGAGCTCCCGGACCAGCCACTCCTGTGCTTCTCTAATCTCTTCGGCGTCGAACTCGGGCGGCACTCGTTCGATCGCCACGAGATCATGCTCATCGTGCTCGACGGCGGGGTCGCGCCGGAACCGGGGCTGGGTGACGCTCTGGAACAGCAACGCCAGATCGAAAAGTCGTGGTGGCGTGGGGGCTGCGAACACGATCCCAACTTCGTCGCTCATGCCGGAGACCACTCTCATCGGTGAGGCAAGCAATGGAACGAGGATTCGGTCTTCGAGATCCGGCACATTCTGCGTACAGCGCGCCCGGAAACCGCTCACCTGAACTCGGCGGAACTCCTCCGAGGCGGTCATGACGCGTTCAAAAAGGGCTGCATGGCGTTGGCGGCATTCGTCGATCGTGTTCTTGAGATCGACCAAGTGATCACGCGTGTCGCTAGGTGCGTGAGCGATATGCTCACGGATCGATTCGATGACCGCGATTTCGTGCTTTCGCCGTTCGCTCAAATGCGCGCGGGCTTCGTCAAGCTGCGGAAGCACCTCTTGGCTCCAGAATACGCGGTCGGCGGCTCGACGGACCTGAAACAAACGGTCTTCTATGAACTGCTGATAGTGAATCGAGCGCATGCGTGCCCGCTGGGCTAGGGTTCGCGCATCTTTGAAGTGGCCGCGCTCAACTGCCTTGCTAATCATGATCGCCTCGGCTTCTTGCGCGAACTCCGGCGCTATGTCAAGCATTGCAAGCGTCAGGATCTGTGCGCCACGGGCCAGCTTGAACTTTGCCGAACCGTCGGCGGCAACGGACAGGGCCAACAGCCGGAAGTCGTGAAACGAATATCCACCGCGGACGGCATCAAAGTACTCGACGCGGAACGCCTTGTGCCCGTCCCGGGCGTTGGCGAGATAGTCGAGAACCACCTGTCCGACTTTGTGGCTCTGCTCATCCGTCAGCCTCGGCTTCACGCGCGTCGCTTCGGCGGCGACATGCTCGACAATTTCGTCTGGCGAAGCGCCCGACTCAATCGCGGAACGCTCCATAACGAAGTCGATCGCGCTCAGCGCCAGATACTGGACATCAAGACGATCAGCGATCATTGGATCGTTCTTGAAGATTACACGGCGATCGATGGATAGCCGCGCGACCGGTTCGGCCAACAGCAGATTGCGCTGTTGACTCGCCAGGGACTCGTGGGAACTGCCGGCAGACGTGTTCACGATACGGACAAAGAAGACCGTGCTGTCAGCCGGGAGAACGTGCGAGTTGCGACGAAGTCTGCCACTGATTTCTCTTTGGACACTGTACCGGGAAACAGGTTGAGACGACACGGTGCCCACATTGCTTTACTGATCTTGTTACCGAACGGGTACTCGCTGCCTCATTAGCATGTTACCGAGTTTTGGAGAGATGAAGAATGGCCGATGGCATCAGCGCACGGACGCAGTCAGAGCTTGTGGGGCTCACCCGGGCGCGGTACCAAGACGCTAATAGGTGTCAGATAAGCCGCATTCTCGGCTAGTGCGCAGCGGGGCGGAAATGTCATCGGAACCACGCGGTCCGGCTACTGGGACGTAACCGGGCATTTTGAGGCGTTCTTGTCGGTGATTTGCCGATCGGTTCTTCTTCGTTTTTACGTATTTTTTGCTGACGAAGGAGAGCCTGACGATGAGCAAGGTCCAACGGACGAGGGTACGTCGTTCGGCGTCGGAGTGGCGGTCGATCATGGCGCGGTTCGAGCGCAGCGGGCTGACGGGCACGCAGTTCTGTCGGTCGGAGTCGCTGCCGCCGAGCACGTTCTGGCGTTGGCGAGGCCGGCTGGCTGACGCCGGCGAGCCGGTGTCTCCGAGTCGGCCGGCCGGCCGGGCGGCGTTCGTGGAGCTGGCCGATGCGCCGGCGTCGCCGTCGGTCTGGGAGGGGGAGCTTGAGCTGGGCGGCGGCGTGGTGCTGCGCCTGCGGCGATGCTGAGTCTGGGTTCGGAGGTCCGCATCTGGCTGTACCGGCCGGCCTGCGACATGCGCCGCTCCTTCGACGGCCTGTCGGCGCTGGTGCGCCACGAGCTTCGCGCCGCTCCGACCGACGGTGGCTGGTATGTGTTCGTCAACAAGCGCCGGACGCTGTTGAAGGTGCTGGCGTTCGATGCGGGCGGGTACTGGATCTGGTCGAAGCGGCTGGAGCAGGGTCGGTTTGCGGCCTTGGGCGGTCGGGGCGACGGGGCGATGTCC
>JAJEBT010000128.1 GCA_022822405.1 Alphaproteobacteria bacterium | reverse complement strand
GTTCCAGGCGACCTTATGGACATAGGTCACATCCGGGGCCAGTTCGGCAATCGCGAAGCAATGGCTCGGGCGGCGTTCCTGGGCCGGCGCCGCAACCGCCGCCATGATCAGCCAGGGAACGATCAGGATGGTGCGCATGAATCTGTCCTCCCTTTCGTCAGGTTAGCCCGGATCGCGCGTTTCACAAACAGCTCTCTTCGTGTATTTCCCCTCAAGCGAGCAAAATCGAGTGATCACGGGAGGAGCCGCACATGACTTATGTCATGGCCATCGATCAGGGGACCACGTCCAGTCGCGCCATCCTGTTTGATGGCGACCTCAAGATCGCCGCCGTTGCACAGCAGGAGTTTGACCAGCACTTTCCGGCAGGCGGCTGGGTGGAGCACGACCCGGAGGATCTCTGGCAAACGGTTGTCGAAACGGCACGGGAAGCGATGGACAGCGTCGGAGCGGCGGCCGGCGACATTGCGGCAATCGGCATCACGAACCAGCGCGAGACCACGCTTGTCTGGGACAAGGCAACCGGCAAGGCCGTGCACAACGCCATTGTCTGGCAGGACCGCCGCACGGCGGACTACTGCGCCGAAATGGTGAAGGCGGGTCACGAGGAAACCGTCACGGCCAAGACGGGACTGCTCTTCGACCCCTACTTCTCGTCCACCAAGCTCAAGTGGATTCTCGATCAGGCGGATGGTGCGCGAGACCGCGCGGCTGCAGGCGAACTGCTCTTCGGGACCGTGGACACGTGGCTCATCTGGCGGCTGACGGGCGGCGCCGCCCACGTGACCGACGCCACGAATGCGGCGCGGACAATGCTGTATGACATCCACGAGGGGCGTTGGTCATCGACCATGTGCGAGTTGCTGGGCGTCCCCGTCGGGATGCTGCCCGAGGTGCGGGACTGTGCGGCGGAATTCGGTACCACGACCCCGGACGTGCTCGGCGGCCCCGTCTCCATTCTCGGTGTCGCGGGCGACCAGCAGGCCGCCACCGTCGGACAGGCCTGCTTCGAAAGCGGCATGATGAAGTCCACGTACGGGACGGGATGCTTCGCTCTTCTCAACACGGGCACCGCTCCCGTGCGATCGGAAAACAGGCTGCTGACCACCATCGGCTATCAGCTTGACGGCACGCCGACCTATGCGCTTGAGGGCGCAATCTTCATCGCGGGCGCTGTCGTGCAATGGCTGCGCGACGGGTTGAAGTTGATCTCCGAAGCGGGAGAAACCCAGGCCATGGCCGAGGCGTCCGATCCGGAGCAATCGCTCACGCTCGTGCCTGCCTTCACCGGCCTTGGTGCACCCTACTGGAAGCCCGATTGCCGGGGCGCGATCTTCGGTCTTGTCCGCAACTCGGGTCCCAACGAACTTGCACGCGCGGCACTTGAAAGCGTCGGGTTTCAGACCCGCGATCTTCTCGAGGCGATGCAGGCGGATTCGCCGGCGCTGTCCGGTGGCGTCCTTCGGGTGGACGGCGGCATGGCGGCCAGCGACTGGACCATGCAGTTTCTCGCGGACGTGACCGGGATGCCCGTGGACCGGCCCGAGATGCTTGAGACGACCGCGCTGGGGGCGGCCTGGCTCGCC
This sequence comes from Alphaproteobacteria bacterium, assembly GCA_022822405.1. Taxonomy (GTDB): domain Bacteria; phylum Pseudomonadota; class Alphaproteobacteria; order MPNO01; family UBA830; genus JAJEBT01. Next base: position 81,045 of record JAJEBT010000128.1, on the reverse strand, counting down.
GGCATGAAGGCGGGCGTCTACGCGGACGCAGCGACATTTGCGGCCGGTCGTGCCTTCGAGCGCCGTTTCGATCCTGGCATGGACACAGGCACGCGTGACGCGAAATACGCCCGCTGGAAGGCCGCCGTCGAGGCCACGATGGCGGTCTGACGGAAGGCCCGGGCGGGGGTCGGTCAAGGAACCGGGCTCGCCGGCGGCCGAATTTCGCAATCGGGTGGATGCATCTGCCGAGACGTCCCTTCGGGTGGAGACCGCCCCGTTCACCGGCCAGGAACCGGGCATGTCCGGGCTTCGCGGGACTCCAGGAGATCATCGGGCGCGAGGCCCCCGACGCCGTTGCTTGAACGACCGCGGGTGGCGGCTCGGCGCAATTGGGCATGAATCTCGCCGGGCGCGCCTGCAGGTGACCGCCTGCGCCGCGGCACGATCCCTGCGTTCACCCCCTGTGGTACGGGCCGCCTGACAGGATCGATACCGAGCGGTAGAGTTGTTCGGCCAGCATGACGCGCACCAGCATGTGCGGCCAGACCATGGGACCAAGGCCCAGGACCAGGTCCGCACGGCCCCGGAGCGTCGATGCGATGCCGTCAGCACCGCCGATCACGAAGGCGGCTTGACGGTGGCCTTGGTCACGCCACGCTTCAAGTCGCGCTGCCAGGCCGGGTGAATTCAAGGAGGTGCCGCGCTCGTCAAGCACCACCAGCGGCTTCGCGTCGGCTGTCGCTTTCGCGAGAAGCCTGGCCTCTTCCTGCGTGCCGCCCTTCCGGGCTTCGACTTCCTGGATGCTCACGGGGCCGATCCCGACCTGCATGCCGGTCCTTCCGGTCCGCGCAAGATAGTCGCTGACGAGGTCAGCTTCGGGTCCGGACCTGAGGCGACCGACCGCCGCGATCTGCAGCCTCATTGAACGTGGAGACTCACGTGCCGGACGCGGCGGCCTGGCCGGGCGTCATCCAGAGCTTCTCGAGCTGGTAGAACTCACGCACTTCCGGCCTGAAGACGTGAACGATCGCGTCTCCGAGGTCGATCAGCACCCAGTCGCCGGCGTCCTTTCCCTCGATCCTGGAGAGGCGACCGTGATCCTGTTTCAACCTGTCCACGAGATGTTCGGATATGGCCGTTACCTGCCGCGACGAACCGCCGGAGGCGATGACCATCCAGTCCGCAATCTGGCTCTTGCCGCGGAGGTCGATCTTCACGACTCCCTCGGCCTTGATGTCGTTCAGCGATGTCAGGATTACGCCTACGAGCGATTCGCTCGTGAGGATGTTGGCTTTGCCGGACACAGTCGTTCCAGCGTTCTCGGCGGCCTCGCCACGGACCGCGTCCCTGATTTGTGACAGGACCTTGTCCTCCTTTGCTTGTTGCGCGATACCGGAAAATCCGCGCTCGCGTGTCCAAGCTGTAGCACTGCCTTGCAACGATTCCAAGACGGCCGCGCAGCCTGCAGGCGACCTCCCGCGCCTTCGATGCCGAATGGACACACTCGCTCTTGCGCTTGCCTTGAAGTCCGTGCCTGCAGAGATCCCGGTGCGGGCCGACGCCTTTCTGACCGACCGGGCGACACGTGTCAGTCGCCGCTCAGGTTGTCGAGAATCGGGCAGTCCGGTCGTGCGTCGCCGGCGCAGCTTGCGACCAGATGGGCCAGCGTGTCTCGCAGGGACTGGAGGTCGGTGATCTTGCCTTCGATGTCCGCGAGATGACGCTCGGCGATCTCGCGCACTTCCGAACTTGACCGCGTTCCGTCCTCGTAGAGCGCGAGGAGCGCCCGGCAATCCTCGATCGAGAAGCCCAGCGCGCGTGACCGCCCGAGGAAATTCAGCTTGTGAAGATCGGATTCGGCAAATACGCGGTACCCGTTTTCGCTCCGGGCGGGCCGCACGAGGCCGATGTCCTCGTAGTAGCGAATTGTCTTGACCGGCAGGCCGGCGGCCTTCGCCGCTTCGCCAATGTTCATGTCAACCCTCCTTCGGAGCGGCGCAGCCTGAGCGCGTTGGTCACGACGGCGACGCTCGACAGTGCCATGGCCGCGGCCGCCAGCATTGGCGACAGCAGGATTCCGAACGCAGGATAGAGCGCTCCCGCCGCGACCGGGATCAGCAGGATGTTGTAGCCGAAAGCCCAGGCCAGGTTCTGCCGGATGTTCCGCATCGTGTCGCGGCTGAGACCGATGGCCGTGACGACGCCTCGCGGGTCGCCGGACGTCAGGACCACGTCGGCGGACTCGATCGCGACATCGGTACCTGTGCCAATGGCGATGCCGACATCCGCCGTCGCGAGCGCGGGCGCGTCATTGATGCCGTCGCCGACGAAGGCAAGCGTGCCCGGACTTGAAAGATCATGGATGACGGCAGTCTTCGCTTCCGGAAGCGCGTCCGCGAAGACCTCCCCGATGCCCAGCCGTTGGGCGATCGCTTCCGCCGCATCGCGACCGTCACCTGAGACCAGGGCGACCCGATGGCCACCCGTGTTCAGGTCCCTGATCGCGTCGATGGCGGTGTCCTTCACCGGGTCCGCGACCGACAGAACGGCCGCCAACCGGGTGCCGATGCCGACAAAGAACGCAGTTTCGCCAAGTCGGGCCCGTTCCTTGGCCGCATCGGCCAACGCGGAGATGTCAATCCCGGCCTCTGTCATCATCCGCGCCGAGCCGATCCGGACGAGCTGGTTGCCGACTGTCGCCACGACGCCCCGACCGGACAGGGATCGGAATCCGTCGGCTTCCGGCCATTTCTCGACGGCATTCGTCACGGCGTGCGCGACGGGATGTTCTGACAGCGCCTCGACCGCCGCCGTGGCCTTGAGCACCTCCGGGCGCTCAAACCCTTCGGCAACCTCCACATGCGTCAGACAGGGAGTCCCTTCGGTCAGCGTGCCCGTCTTGTCGAAGGCGATCGTGTCGACGCTGCTCAGGCGCTGCAATGCGTCGCCTTGCCGGAACAGCACGCCGAGTTCCGCAGCACGCCCGGTTCCTGTCATGATGGATGTCGGCACGGCGAGTCCCATGGCGCAGGGGCAGGCGACGATCAGGACCGAAACGCCGGCGACAAGCGCAAGTTCCGGCGCGACGGCAAGCCAGATCACGAAGGTCGCGACGGCGACCAGCATGACGGCGGGCACGAACCACGCCGTGACCCGGTCGACCAGGGCCTCGACGGGAAGGCGCGTGGCCTGCGCGTCTCGCACCATCTGCACGATCCTCGCGAGCACGGTGTCGCGACCGACCCGCGTCGCCCTGACCAGGAGTGCGCCCTCGCCGTTTACGGTTGCACCCGTGACGGCGTCGCCGCCAGCCTTGGCCACCGGAAGGGGTTCGCCGGTCAGCATGCTCTCGTCGACCAGCGAACTGCCATCCGCGACGATCCCGTCCACGGGAACCCGCTCGCCGGGGCGTACGCGGACCAGGTCGCCAGGTTGCAGGCGTTCGATCAGGCGTTCCTCCTCGCCGGTCTCGGTCACGACCCGGGCAACTTGCGGTTGCATCCCGATCAGGGCCTGGATTGCCGAGCCCGCCTTGCCCTTGGCCCGCGCCTCCAGGAGTCGACCGAAAAGGATCAGCACGATGATCACGCCCGCCGCCTCGAAATAGACGGCCCGTGTGCCCGCCGGGAGCAGGGAAGGAAGGAAGGTTGCCACCGTCGAATACCCGAAGGCCGCCGAGGTGCCCAGTGCTACGAGCGCATTCATGTCGGGGCGGCCTCGCAGCAGAGACGGCACGCCGCTCTCGATGAAGCGGCGCCCAGGTCCCGCCAAGGCCGCTCCAACGAGCAGGAACTGAAGCACCCAGCTTGCCTGAAGTCCGATTGACCGTTCCACGAAGTGATGCACGGGCGGGTAGACGTGCCCCCCCATCTCGACCAGGAAGACCGGCAGGACGAGTGCCGCGGCGACCAGCGTGTCGCGGGCGAGGCGCGTCGTTTCTTCCTGTTTCTCCGGTTCCGGGAAGCCGCCGGAATCGATCTCCAGTCCATAGCCCGAACGCTCTGCGGCTTCCTGGATGCTGAGCGGTGTCACGGAGCCGAGCATGGAAAGCGTTGCGCTGGCATCCGCGAGATTGACTTGCGCTTCCAGGATGCCCGGAACGGCGGCGAGCGCGGCTTCCAGCCGTGCCTTGCAGGACGCGCAATGGAGTCCTTCGACCCGGAATCGCTGCGTTGACTGAACCGTGTCTTCCATGATCGATGACTTAAAGAGTCCAGTGACTGGAGGGTCAAGGCCGGAAATTCCCGGCGACGAGGACAAGGGGCTTGACATTTTTGCGAACGGGTCGCAAGTATGCCGCAATTGCGACTTATTCTCAATACAGGGTGCGTGATCAGATGGCCACGAGACGGACACTATTGACGGGGCTGGGCAGCGGATTTCTCGCCGCTGGCCTGCCGGCCCCCGTCGCCGCCGTAGCGGGCCGGCCGCTCAAGGTCGTGGCCACGACAGGCATGACGGCTGATGCGGCGCGTCGGGTCGGCGGCGACCTGGTCGAGGTCAAGGCCCTGATGGGTCCGGGCGTCGATCCGCATTCCTATCGCCAGACCCGGACGGATATCGTCGCAACGGCGAAGGCGGATCTCGTGCTCTGGAACGGTCTTTACCTTGAGGCGCAGATGGAGGACGTGCTTGCCGAACTCGCTCGCCGCGTTCCGGTCGTGGCGCTCGCCGAGGCCGTTCCGGAGAACCTCAGGATCGCGCATGACGATTACGCCGACCGTTTTGATCCGCATGTCTGGATGGATCCTGGCCTCTGGCGGCTCGCGACCCTCGCGACGCGCGATGCGCTGTCGTTCGTGAGGCCGGACGGCGCTGCAGCGTTTGCCGCCAACGCGGACGCGTTTCTCGCCGAGCTTGACCGGTTGGATGCCTACAGCTCCCGGGTTCTCTCGACCGTGCCGGAGACGGCACGGGTGCTGGTGACGGCACATGACGCCTTCAACTATTTCGGCCGCGCATACGGTTTCGAAGTTATCGGGATCCAGGGCATCTCGACCGAGAGCGAAACCGGCCTGAACCGCATGACCGAGCTTGTCGACCTCATCGTCGAGCGCCGGATTGCGGCGGTCTTTGTCGAAAGTTCGGTATCCGACCGGCTTGTCCGCGCCCTTGTCGAAGGGACGGCGGCGACGGGCTGGAATGTTCGCATTGGCGGCGAACTATACTCGGACGCGATGGGAGCCGCGGGGACCTACGAGGGCACCTATGTCGGAATGATCGACCACAACGTGACCGTCATCGCGGGCGGCCTGGGCGGCAGCGTCCCGCCACGCGGAATGTCCGGGCGGTTGAGTGCGGGGAGTTGACGCCATGCAGGCACGGCTTGAAGACGTGAGCATGCGCGACATGCGCGAACGGGCGACCCAGGGCGGTCCGCTCGTCATTCGCGGCATGACGGTTGCCTACGACCGGAAGCCGGCGGTGTTTTCCGTGGACGCCTCGTTCCGGTCCGGCAGGATCACCGGGATCATCGGGCCGAACGGCGCCGGCAAGTCCACGCTTCTCAGGGCAGGTCTCGGCATCGTCAAGCCGCTTGCGGGACAGGCGACGTTCTTTGGAACGACGCTGGCCCGGAGCCGTGACCGCGTCGCTTACGTACCGCAACGTGCAAGCGTCGACTGGGACTTCCCGGCACGTGTTGTCGATGTCGTGGCCCAAGGGCTCTACCGGCGTCTTGGCCTTCTAGGACGCTACGGTCGCGATCACGACGACATGGTCATGACCGCCTTGGAGCGCGTCGGCATGGAAGACTTCTCCGCACGCCAGATCGGCCAGCTCTCGGGCGGGCAGCAGCAGCGCGTGTTCCTGGCGCGCGCACTTGCGCAGGACGCGATGCTCTACCTGCTCGATGAACCCTTCGCAGGCGTCGATGCGGCAACCGAACGGGCGATCATCAAGGTGCTCAAGACGCTTAGGTCGGACGGCAGGACGGTGATCGCGGTGCACCACGACCTGTCGACGGTCGAAGAGTATTTCGACGACGTGCTGGTGATGAACGTCCGCAAGATCAGCGACGGGCCGGTCGGGACCGCATTCACGCCGGAGGCACTGGAGACGGCCTATGGGGGGCGCTTGGAGCGGGGCGTGCGGGATCCGCAGAAGGCGCGCGCCTGAGATCGATGCTGCGTGACGCGCTGACGTTTCAACTTGGCTACAACGCCACGCTCGTGACCGTCGCCGCCGTGCTGCTCGGAATCGCGGCGGGCGTCACCGGAACCTTCCTGTTCCTGCGCAAGCGCGCGCTCGTCAGCGACGCCATTGCACACGCGACGCTGCCCGGCATCGGCCTCGCCTTTATCGCGCTCACGCTGTCCGGACATGACGGACGATACCTGCCCGGCCTGCTTGCCGGCTCCGCGATCACGGCGATGTCCGGCCTGTTTGCCGTCCAGTGGCTTTCCTCCCGCACGCGCCTCTCCGAAGACGCCGCCATCGGCGCGGTCCTGTCGGCCTATTTCAGCCTCGGCATCGTCCTGCTGACCATCATCCAGACCATGTCGACCGGACAGCAGGCCGGTCTCGAGGGATTCCTGCTGGGGTCCACCGCCGGCATGCTCCTTTCCGACGCGATCCTGATCGCGCTCGGCGGCCTTCTCGTCGTCGCTCTCGTCTTTCTCTTCCGCCGCCCGATGTCGCTTGTGTCCTTCGATCCCGGATTTGCCTCCACCAGCGGCGTGCGGCTTGACCGGATCGACCTGACGATGATGGGTCTGGTGCTGGGCGTCACTGTCGTCGGGCTGAAGGTCGTCGGTCTCATCCTGATCGTCGCGCTTCTCATCATTCCGCCGGTTACGGCCCGGCTCTGGACAAACCGGGTCGAACTGGTCGTGATTCTTGCAGGTGCTTTCGGGGGCATCGCGGCCTGGCTCGGCGCCGGCCTTTCCGCCAGTGCGCCCGACCTGCCGACAGGTCCGCTGATCGTCCTCGTGAGCTTTTGCGCATTCGCGGTCTCGATGGCGTTCGCGCCGCGTCGCGGCCTGCTTTCGTCATTTGTCCGCCACCGCCGCTTCCAGACCGGTGTCCACTTGCGGCAAGGGCTGCTGGCACTGGCCCAGGGCCAGCCGATCTACGAACCTCTGACGATTCGCTTGCTCAAGGCGCGAGGTCTCGCCCGTGCGGACGGCGTGCCGACAAGAAAGGGCACCATACGTGCTGCACGAGCGTTCCGGGACGAGAAACGCTGGGAAGTCGCGCGCGCCACGCCCGAGCTCGAGCTTGCAGCCGCCCGCTACGACGGGCTGACCCAGATCGAGGACGTCCTGACTGCCGATCAGATCGTGGAGATCGATCGCAGGATCGGCCCGCCGGAGGCCGTGCCATGAACGGTGCGGACTTCGTCACCTTCTCGCTGACTCCCTTGCTGATCGGGAGCCTGGCCGCACTGGCCTGCGCATTGCCGGGCAACTTCCTCGTCCTGAGGCGGCAGGCGCTTGTCGGCGATGCGATCAGCCACGTTGTCCTTCCGGGCATCGTTCTCGCGTTTCTGGTGACCGGCACGATCTCGACCTGGCCGATGCTGCTCGGTTCCGCCGCTTCCGCCGTCATGGCTGTCGTGCTGATCGAGGCCATTCGCCGGTTCGGCCGAATCGAGCCCGGCGCGGCAATGGGCGTGGTGTTCACGGCCATGTTCGCGGCAGGCGTGCTGGTTCTGGAGAAGTCCGACACGTCCGGAGTCCATCTTGATGTCGAGCATGCCCTGTTCGGCAATCTCGAGAGCCTGATCTGGCTGGATGCAACCGGATGGACTTCGCTCGTGGATCCGGTGGCGCTTGCGGGGCTTCCACCCGAACTGTTCCGGATCGGCCTTGTGACCGTCGTGATCGGACTGTGCCTTGCCGCCTTCTGGCGTCCGCTCGCGATTTCCACGTTCGACGAAGGCTTCGCGAGGACGCTCGGCCTTCCGGTGCGGGCAATCGGGCTTGGCATCGTGATCGCATCGGCACTCGCCGCCGTTGCGGCATTTGACGCCGTCGGCTCCATAATCGTGATCGCCATGTTCATCTGCCCGCCGGCTGCCGCGCGCCTGATGACGAACCGACTTGGCGCTCAGGTGGCTTGGTCCGCCGCCTTCGCGCTCATCGCGGCGACGCTCGGGTTCACGCTCTCTGCCAGCGGGCCGGCCTGGTTTGGTTCGGAGAATGCGGTGAGCGCTGCAGGCATGGTCGGAACGGTGGCCGGCATGATCCTTGCATGTGCCGCCCTGTTCGGTCCGGCGCGGACCTGATCGCGCCTGCCGCGCTCATCGGGGCCACGCGACCCTCGTCGCATTGCCGATCTGTCTGGATGTGCACCAAATCCGGGAGCTCTTTTTCCGAATTCCTGTCCATTGCGCCGCAATGGATGGCCACGCCGCAGCGCTGCACGAAGATGCGGTCTGCCGGATCCGTCCCGCATCTTCCCGTCCCGGTCGGGCGACAAGAACGTGGTCCCTGGCCAGATGCGGGCATCTCGCCAATTGAGCCGAGATGCGTTCATGCCGTCGGACGCGGCGCCAAGGAACAGCGCGGGCGGGCACGAAACCCGCCCGCGCAAGTCTGGCTGTCGGCTATTGCGTGTTCTGGACCATCTCCAGAAGTTCAGCGCCTTGCTTGGCAACGAAGTCCTCGTAAACCGGGCCCATGCGTTCCCGGAACGCGGCGACATCGGCTTCGTTGATCTCCATGCCTTTGGCTCTCAGTTCGTCGACGGCGGCTGCGCCGACTTCTGCAGTCAGCTGGATTTCGTAGTCCTGCAGTGCTGCAGCCTCTTCTGTCAGGACGGCCTGCTGTTCGGCGGTCAGCCCGTTCCAGGTCCCCATGCTGATGGCAACGATCCCCGGCGGACGGAAATGCTGCGTCATCGAGAAGTAGCTGCTGACCTCGTAGAACTTGTCGTTGAGCACGTTGCCGGCGGCGTTTTCGCCACCGTCCAGAACGCCTTGTTCCAGCGCTGTATAGAGCTCGCTGTACGACATCGGGGTTGCCGAGCCGCCCATCGCGTTCAGCGTGTTCACCATCAGCGGGCTTTCCATCACGCGGATCTTCAAGCCGTCCATGTCTTCGGGCGTGACGACGGGGCGAACCTTGTTGAAGACGTTGCGATAGCCGTTGTCGAACCAGGCCAGAATCTTCAGGCCACGCCCTTCGGCAAGTTCACTGAACTTGACGCCGACCGGTCCGGAAACCACTTTCTTGAAATGGTCCGTGTCACGGATCAGGTACGGCAGGCTGAACAGGTCGAACTCGGGAATGAACCCGCTGACCGGCGCCGTGGACACCTGGGCCATCTGGATGCTGCCCAGCATCATGCCTTCGATGTAGTCCCGTTCGCCGCCGAGCTGTGCGCCGTCCAGGACCTCGATTGTCAGACCGACGTCTCTCGCAGCCACGCGGTCTGCAAACCAGCGCAGCGATACGTTGTGATGGTGAGCCGGGCCTGTGACCGACGCTATCCGGATGGTCGTGTCTGCAGCCGACACCGGCTGCACCAGTGCAGCCGTTGACAGGGCGAGCGCCGCTCCGACGCCCATAAGCAAGTCTCTCCTGATCATCTTTGAGTTCCTCCTCTTTCTAGAACGGTATTTCCGCTTGTTTTCCCGGCGCGTGCGCCGGGCATCTCCACCCCCTCGTGGGGTGGAATCCTGTCGTGCGTCCGATCACCGCTGCACCGCGAAGTCATCCGGCTCGTCCAGAACCAGCTTGTTCAACGGACGGACGCCGCTTTCGGTGACGGCGACGACCACCTCGACCCTGTACCCGCCGCCAATCAGGTCGTGCAGGTCGAGCTTGATTGCCAATGTCATGCCCGCCTCGAGTTCGAAATCGCTGTCCGAGCTCAGGTTCGGCGGTTCGACCACGTCCAATCCCACCGCATGGCCAACGCCGCGCAGCCCCTTGGCATATGGCGTGAAGTGGTCCGCCAGTCCTTCGGGTTCCAGCTCGGCCAGCAAGGTGTCAAAGATCGAGCGCGCGGTAATGCCGGGGCGGATGGTCGGGATGACCCTCTTCAGCGCCTTGTGGCCAACGACGAGGGCACGTTCCTGTTCCGGGTCGGCTCCGGGCATCAGGATCGTGATGCCGCCGTCGTTGCAGTAGTTTCCGATGGCCGGATTGAAATCCAGCATGACGTAGTCGCCGGGCTCGATCTTGCGATCCGTTGCACGCCACGCCGGGTACTTGGTGTTCGGACCTGACATGACAACCGTTGCAGAGCCGATGTCGGCATTCATCTTGCGCGCAATGTTCTCCGCCACGCCGGCGACCTGAACTTCCGTCATCCCGACCTTGACCAGCTTCACCGCCTGCCGAAGCACCTCGTCATTGATCTCGGCCGCGCGTTCCATCAGCGCGATTTCCGCTTCTGACTTGATCTTGCGCAGATCAAGCATGATGTCGTCGCGGGCTTCGAAGGCGGCCTTCGGCACGGCATCGGAAATCTGTTCATATGTCTCGACGGGCAGGATGTTCTTGCCGATCAGCCCGATCTTGCTGCGATGCCCGGCGATCGGGGCGAAGATCTCCGGCAGGTCCGTGTACGGCCGGTGGATGCCGCGCACGTCTTCGATCCAGCAGAGGTCTCTCGCGGCATAGGCGTTCAGGCGCCCCAGGAAGACAACGGGCTGCCGGTCCCCGATCAGGATGACCAGCTGGGGCGATTCCTCGATCACGTTCAACGGCCTGTAGTTCGTGATGTAGGACGAATGGCCGGATCGGTATTCGTCCGAATAGATGACAAGCGCCTCGTAGCCTTCGGACGTCATCCGTTGCCTGAGCCTTTCGGTCCGTTGCTTCAGCTCTTCATGCGTGATTCCCAAGGCAGGTTTCCTTCCAATTCCTGAGTCTAGCGACCGAAGATGTTCGGGATGGTCATGATCAGACCGGGGAACACTGCGACGGCGACGAGTACGGCGATCAGCACTGCGCAGAACGGCACCAATCCACGAAATGCCTGCGAAATGGTGATTCCCGCGATGGCGCAGCAAATGTAGGTCAGGATGCCGACCGGAGGCGTCACCGAGCCGATGACGACGGCCATGACCAGGACGACGCCGAAATAGACCGGGTCAACGCCAAGCCCGTGGATCACGGGCAGCAAGACCGGTGTGAAGATGATCAGGATCGGGATGCCTTCGATGAAGAGCCCCAGGACCAGGATGAACCCAATGATCAGCAGAACCGCGAGCGTCGGGTGCGACGTGACTCCGCCGAGAACGTCGAGGACCGCAGCTCCGAACCCGGCCCAGGCCAGCAGCCACGCGAACGAGGTCGCCATCGCGATCAGGAACATCGCGGCCGCGGTGGTCACGGCCGCATCCACCAGCAGTTTTCCGAAGAGCCTGAACGTGAGCGTGCGGTAGACGAACGTTCCCACGATGGTTGCGTAGGCCACCGCGACCACGCCCGCCTCGGTTGCCGTGAACACGCCGGAGAAGATCCCGCCCAGGATGATCACGGGCATTGCGAGCGCCCAAAGCGCATCGCGGAATGCGGGCAAGACGGGCGGAAGCTCGGATCGCGGCGGCGCCGGATAGCCGCGTCTCTTGGCGATGACATAGGCCATTGCCATCAGTCCCGCCGCAACCATCAGCCCGGGCACGAAACCGCCGAGAAACAGCTTGGCGATCGAGACATTGGCGATGGAGCCGTAGATCACCATCATGATGCTGGGAGGGATGATGGGGCCCATCGCGCTGGCCGAGGCATTGACGGCGACGGCATAGTCGGCATCGAAGCCGTTCTTCTTCATGGCCGGGATCATCATCGAGCCCAGGGCCGAGGCATCCGCGGTTGCCGACCCGGAGATGCCTGAGAAGAACATGTTGGACATGATGGTCACATGGGCCAGGCCGCCGCGAATATGCCCGACGAGAGACCTCGAGAAGTTGACGATGCGCTCGGTGATTCCGCAGGCGTTCATCAATTCGCCCGCGATGATGAAGAACGGGATCGCCAGCAGCGTGAAGGAATCGACGCCCACGAAGGCGCGCGTGACGATGCTGTTGAGCGGCAGCGTGCTGTCGAGCCAGAGCGTCAGGGCCGACGCAATGCCAAGCGCGAAGGCGATCGGCATGTTGAAGAGCAACAGGACGAAGAACGTGGTGAACAGGATTACCAGCATCGGAACGCCTATTCCTCCTGCCCGCCGCGGCCACGCAGGATGGCAATGGTGCGTTCCAGGCAGATCAGGAAGATCAGGCCCATCGAGATCGGAATCGCGATGTAGATCCATGACATCTGCACGCCCAGCGCGGGCGAGCGTTGCAGCATGTTCATGTTGATCACCGGGTAGCTTGCGAGGACAACCGCGGCCGCGAAACACGCGATCAGAACATGTGACAGGATCTCGATTCCAATCCTGAAGCGCTCGGGAAGCAGGTTCACGAACAAGTCGACGCCAAGGTGGATTCCCCGCGAAAGGCCGACGGCGCCGCCCAGGAACACGATCCATACGAAACAGTACCGCGCCAGTTCCTCCGACCAGGGAAGCGGCGCCGCGATGACGTATCTGAAGACCACCTGGGCCAGGGTGACCACGATCATCACTATGGAAATCGCAACGATGGAGAGCTTCGCGACACCGAGGAGCATCAGCAGAATCTTCGAGTTCCGGCCTTTGTCCGGGTGCTGCATTACTCCCCCAAGGCGCATCTCATCGTGATGAAATCGATTTCATACCATCTGATTCGCCGAGTCAACACTTTTTCTGTCCAAGTCCGTATCTCTCTGGTACAGAGCGATTAGTTGCGACATGCGGACCTCCATATTGCCGACCGAGTCAAGATATCGATTTCAGGATACAGCATCACGCGTGCGAATCACGGACGTTGCCAGGCTTGCCGGATGCGCGCCGGCGACGGTTTCGCGCACGGTCAACAACCCTGACAAGGTGTCACCCGAAATGCGATCGCGGATCGAAAGAGCGATGCACGAGCTCGGGTACGTCCGGAACCACGCGGCCCGGGCCCTGCGGTCCCAGCGGTCGCACATGGTCGGAGTGCTGATCCCGACATTGGACTACGCGCTCTATGCCCGGCTGGTCAGCGCCGCGAGCACTCAACTCTCGGCAGCGGGAATCTCGACGCTGATTGCCACTTTCGACTATGATCTGGACGCGGAGCTAAGGGAGGCAAGACTGCTCCTCGAACGTGGTGCCGAGGCGCTCATGCTTGTCGGGGAATGCCATCGCCAGGAGATCTACGACCTGCTGCACCAATTTGGCGTTCCGTTTGTCAACACGTATACCTTCGATCCCGAGAGCGCCTACCCGACTGCGGGCTTTGACAATTCCGCTTCGGCCGCGATCATGGCCAGGCATCTGGTGCATCTCGGACACTCGGACATTTGCGTCATTTCCGGGATAACGGAGGACAACGATCGAACGACCAAGCGGCTCGATGGCATTCAAGCGGAACTTGCGCGCCACGACATATCGTTGCCTGCGTCACGGGTCATCGAATCCCCTTATTCCATTTCCGGCGGCAAGAAAGCCTGCGCGCTTCTCCTTTCACGTGACGATCCGCAGCCCACCGCCATTGTCTGCGGCAACGACGTCCTGGCGCTGGGAGCGCTCATCGAATGCACCGCAAGGGGGCTGGACGTTCCCGGCGACATCTCCGTTGTCGGCTTTGACAATCTCGAGTTCGCAACGCACCTGAACCCGCCGCTCACGACGATCGACGTCCCTGCAAGGGACATGGGCATCGCGGCCGCGGAGTTCATTCTGGGAAAGTTGAGCGGAGACGAAGTGCCCATGCACAATTCGGTCGAAGTGCGGCTGATACTCCGAAGTTCAACAGCTCCTCCAAGGGCTCCTGGCGTACATGGGAGATCGATCTCCTGAAGCGTTCGCTCGATCGCCGGCGCATTCAGGCCGCCCACGCAACCAGGGCCGCACCAGGGCACAAAGGTGACCGGAACCTTTTTTGGGGGGGGCGTGCGGGCATGAATCGCTGCCATTGGGCCTAAACGGACACCTTGGACAGCAATTCGTTCCGCGGGATGCCGTCCCTTGCGCCGGAATGGATGACCTCGCCGCGTCGCAACACGGCGATGTGGTCCGCCAGATCGAACGCGAAGTCGAAATACTGCTCCACCAGCACGATCGCCATGTCGCCACGCTCGCGCAGCCCGCGGATCACCTCGCCGATCTGCTGAATGACATTGGGCTGAATGCCCTCTGTCGGCTCGTCCAGCAGCAGCAGCCTGGGCCGGGTGATCAATGCGCGGGCGATGGCAAGCTGCTGTTGCTGGCCGCCCGAGAGGTCCCCGCCCCTGCGGTCCAGGAAACCGGAGAGGACCGGGAACATCTCGAAAACCTCGTCCGGTATCCGATGCTCCGTTCGCGGCAGGCAGGAAAAACCGGTCTCGAGGTTCTCCCGCACCGTCAGAAGCGGGAAGATCTCCCGCCCCTGCGGCACCACGCCGACGCCCTTTTGCGCAAGTTCGTGGGCGGGCAGCACGCCCAGTTCTTCGCCATCCAGGATCATCGTGCCGCCGGAGCGCGGATGAGCCCCTGAAATTGCGCGGATCAGGCTGGTCTTGCCCACGCCGTTGGTGCCCATGATGCAGGTGATCTCGCCCGCTTTCGCCTCGAACGAGATGCCGTTGAGTATCTGCGAGTGACCGTAATGCAGTGTGAGATCGGTTGTCGTCAGCATCGCTCAGCGTCCCAGGTACACGTCGATGACCTTCCGGTTCGCCGTCACGTGATCGAGACTGCCTTCGGCCAGGACCGCTCCCTCGTGCAGGACCGTCACCTTGCAGCCCAGGCGGCGCACGAAATCCATGTCGTGCTCGATGACCACCACCGCGCGGGATTTCGCCGCCTCGACCAGCAGCGCGGTGGTGTGTTCGCGTTCCGCCGGCGTCATGCCTGCAGCCGGCTCGTCAACAAGCAGCAATCTTGGCTCTTGCGCGAGCAGCATTCCGATTTCCAGCCATTGCTTCTGACCATGGCTCAGCTCGCCCGACTTGCGGCCAAGGGCGTCCACGAGCCCGATTTCGCCGGCAAGCTCGTGCACCCGGTCAAGATCCTCGGGCGTTGGCCGATAGAAGAGGACCTGAAGCGGCCCGCGCGCATTGCTGAGCGCCATCAGCAGGTTTTCCTGCACGGTCTGGTCTTCGAACACCGTGGGTTTCTGGAACTTGCGGCCGATGCCCTCGCAGGCGATCCGCGCCTCGGAGAGCCCCAGCAGCGAAGTGTTCGCCTCGCCCCATAGAACGCGGCCTTCGTCCGGCCTTGTCTTGCCGGTGACTATGTCCATGAAGGTTGTCTTTCCTGCACCATTGGGTCCGATGATGGCGCGCAGTTCCGCGTCGCCGATGGCGAAACTCAGGTTGTTGATCGCCTTGAAGCCGTCGAAGGAGACGGAAACGCCGGAGACCTCGAGCAGCGACTTCACTGTTCTGCCTCCGCTTCGCGCAACGAACCGGAATCGGGACCCAGGTCCGCACCGTGGCGATCGGGTGGCAGCCGGCCGGTCCAGAGATCCACCAGGCCGCCGATGCCCTTTGGCGCAAGGAGCGTGACCGCGACAAAGCTGAGGCCGAGGAGAACCAGCCACCAGTCGACCCACTTGATCGTGTAGAAGCCCAGGTTGACATCGGGGGCCTGGCCGCCGGTGAACCACGACGAGACGAGGCTGACGAAAGCCGCGCCGATCACCGCACCGTAGAGTCGGCCGCGTCCGCCGATGGCGACCCAGACCGCGAGATATATCGAGGCGATGGGCGCAATTTCGGCCGGATTGATGATGCCCGCCTGTGGATAGTAGAGCGCCCCGGCAATCCCGGCGATCATCGCCGTGACCGTGAAGACGAAGAGCTTGTAGGTCTCCACCGGGTAGCCCAGGAAACGCACCCTCGACTCGTTGTCGCGGATGCCGCGGATCACCGAACCGAACTTGCCCGAGACGATCCAGGCGGAAAACACGTAGCCTATGGCCAGCGCGCCGGCGGAGGCCCAGAAGAACCAGATCGAGATGCTGGATTGCGGCACGTGGTCGAGCCCCGGGAGGTTCTGCAGCCCGGAAAGCCCGTTGTTGCCGCGAAGGCCGCTGTCGTTCTGGAAGAGGTAGAGCGCCAGCGCCAGCGTCATCGCCTGTGTCAGGATCGAGAGGTAGACGCCCGTGACGCGGGAACGGAAGGCGAGCCATCCGAAGACGAACGCAAGGAGACCCGGCACCAGCACGACGAAGAGGAGCTGCAGTGCAAGGCTGTCCGCAAACGTCCATATCGCAGGGAATTCACTCGATCCCACCACTCCGAAGATCTGGTTGCCGATGGCGCTGACGACTTCGGCTTCGGTCGGCGGAATCGGCGCTTCGGCGAGCGAGGCGGCGACGATGCCGCGCGTGCGCTCGTACATCAGCCACATGCCGATCATGTAGCCGCCCAGCCCGAAGAACGCGAAGTGGCCGAGACTGAGAATGCCGGCATAGCCCCAGACGAGGTCCATCGCCACGGCCACCAGGGCGAGGCAGAGCGTCTTGCCCAGCGTCTTGACAAAGGAGGTGGAGACGATCTCCGACCCGGCCCATTCCGACATCAGCGTCACGCCAAGGGTGAAAAGGCCGAGAATGGCGAGGAAGACCAGCACGGAGGGGTTCTTCGCAAATATGCCCTGCGACATGGCTCAGTCTCCCGCCGCGCGGCCCTTGAGGGCGATGATTCCCTGCGGGCGGAGCTGGATGAAGACGACGATGATGAAGATGATCATGTAGGTCTGGGCAGCGAGCGTGTTCGAAGGATTGAACCACTCGATCCCCTTCTGCAGAAAGCCGATGCCGGTGGCCCCGAGGAGGGTGCCCCAGATGTTTCCGACACCGCCAACGACGACGGTCATGAAACTCTGCACGATGTAATCCGCGCCAAGGTCCGAGGTGACCTTCGCGTAGAGCCCGATGGCCACTCCCGCGATTCCGGCGATCCCGGAGCCCAGCCCGAATGTCAGCATGTTCACCCGGTCGGGATTGATCCCCATTGCCGCTGCCATGCGCCGGTTCTGCGTGACCGCGCGGGTCTCCAGCCCGAGCCGGGTTCGGTGCATGATGAAGAGGAAGATGCCCAGGAAGATCAGTGCCAGCACGAAGATCGCGATCCGGATATGGGAGATCGAGATCACGTCGTTGATCACCCATGCCCCGTCGAGCCAGCTCGGCGAGGTCAGGGGCCGCGCCTGGGTTCCGAAGATGTTCTTGGCGAGCTGCTGGAGAGCGATGGAGATGCCGAAAGTGGCCAAGAGAGTTTCCAGCGGGCGGTTGTAAAGCCAGCGGATCACCAGCCGCTCCATCGCCACCCCGGCACCGAAAGTGACGGCGAAGGCCAGGGGCACCGCGACGAGGATCGAGACGGTATGGTGCGGGATGAACTGCTGCACGACGTAGCCGGTATAGGCGCCCATCATGATGAACTCGCCGTGGGCCATGTTGATGACGCCCATCACGCCGAAGGTGATGGCAAGGCCGATTGCGGCAAGAAAGTAGATCGAGGCAAGCGAGAGGGCGTCGAGAGCAAGATCGGCGCCCTGGGAAAGGCCGACCCGGTTCGCGATCCGGGCAAGGGCCGCTTCAGCGGCGGCGGTAACGGCGGGCGAGGCTTCGGCGTAGACGGCCGCGAAGACGTGAGCGTCCAGCGCGGCGTCGATCTCGGCATCGGTGACAAGCGGCGGAACCGTGCCCGCGCCGGCCAGCACGCCATATGCGCGCATTCGCGCATCGTCGGTGCCGAGCTCGCCCGCCTGGGCGCCTCCTGCCGCATTGTCTTCCAGATTGGCGATCAGCGCATCGCGGATCGCGTCGCGGCCAACCGTGGCCGAGGCCAGGCCGGTGGCGACCAGGAGCGCATATGCCTCCTCGCGGGGGAGGTCGTCGCTTCCCGGACCCAGGCGCCACGCCACGTTCAGTCCTTCGGGGATGTCTCCCGCGAAGGCCATGACTGCGGTCCTTGTCAGCGGGTTCAATGCAGCGCGTACATCGACGCCAAGATCGGTCGACATCTCTTCGATGGCCGCCACGCGCTCATCGGCGCCCGTTCCGTGGGCGATGGTCAGAAGCCGTTCGATCCGCATCTTGCGCGCACGGATCCCTGCATCGCTTTCGCCATCGATCGAACTCCGGAGCGGGGCCAGAAGGCTTGCGTCCGGTGAGCGCTCGATGGCATCAAGCGCCTCCATTCGCCGGTCCGGCTCAGGATCGAGGAGCTGGAACCGCACCAAGGCCGTTCCGATCAGTGCCCGTATTCCGCTGTTCGGCTTGATGTTCTTCAGTGCGCGCTTCGGAAACTCGCCGACCGTGTCGCCGCTGTCGAAATCGATCAGGCGGTAGGTCTTGGACTCGATCCTTTCGCCGAGAAAGAACAGCCCGTCCGACTTTCTCATCCAGATGTTCTTGACCTGCCAAGCCTGGAGCACCGACTGCGCTTCGGGCAGGCCGCTGGTGGCGACGGCCTCGATTGCGGGCCCGATCGTCTTGCGCGAACTCTTGACGATCAAGTCCCCGTGCTCCTGCAGGATGGCCTGAATCGGACCGGATTCGGCCAGCGTTGTCGCGGTCGAGACAAGCAGCAAGTGCACGGCCAGCAGGAACTGTTTCATGGTGCTCCACCTGAAGGACTCCGGCCGGGACGATCCGGCCGGAGAATTCGCGGATCAGTAGTTGGACTTGATCTGGACGCAGGTCCCGGTCCCGGTGTCGTACATGCCGCAGCCCAGTTCGCTCCAGTTCGATGCCAGCATCGCCGATGCCGGCAGGAAATCGGTCCAGGCATCGCCCGGGACTTCCGCGGTCTGGCTGATGATGTCGAACTGGCCGTCCGCCTGGATTTCGCCGATCAGCACCGGTTTCGAGAGGTGGTGATTCACGCCCATCACGGCCATGCCGCCCGTGAGGTTGGGGAATTCCTGGCCCCACATCGCTTCGCGCACCGCGTCGACATCCGTGGTCCCGGCTGCGGTGACTGAATTCACCCACATATTGAAGCCGATGTAGTGAGCTTCCATAGGGTCGTTGGTGACGCGGCTTTCGTCACCGATGAATTCGTGCCAGGCGGCGATGAACGCCTCGTTCCCGGGCGTATCGGCGGACATGAAATAGTTCCATGCCGCCAGGTGCCCGACGAGGTTGCTGGTATCGAGGCCCGAAAGCTCCTCTTCGCCGACCGAGAAGGCGACGACGGGAATGTCGTCGGCCGAAACCCCGGCGGCGGCAAGTTCCTTGTAGAAACCGATGTTCGCGTCGCCGTTGATCGTCGAGATGACGCCCACCTTCTTTCCGTCGGCGCCCAGTGCGACCACGTCGGCAACGATCTTTGACCAGTCCGAGTGGCCGAAAGGCGTGTAGTTGACGAAGATGTCCTCGTCGGAGATGCCCTTTGACTTCAGGTAGGATTCAAGGATGTTGTTCGTGGTCCGCGGATACACGTAGTCGGTACCCAGAAGGGCGAATTTCTCAACGCCAAGCTCGTCAAGATAGTAATCGGTTGCCGGAATCGCCTGCTGGTTCGGCGCGGCGCCGGTATAGAACACGTTCTTCGAGCTTTCCTCGCCTTCATACTGGACCGGATAGAACAGGAGGCCGTTCAGTTCCTCGATCACCGGCAGGACCGACTTTCGACTGACCGAGGTCCAGTTGCCGAAGATCACGTCGACCTCGTGAACCGTCAGCAGCTCGCGCGCCTTCTCGGCGAAGAGCGGCCAGTCGGAGGCCGGATCGACCACGACTGCCTCGATTTCGCACCCAAGAACGCCGCCAGCTCCGTTCTGCTCCTCGACGAGCATCAGCATGGTGTCTTTCAGCGTTGTCTCGGAAATCGCCATTGTTCCTGACAGCGAATGCAGGACACCCACCTTGACCGGACACCCGGCCGCGACGGCAGGGCCGACAGATGCGACGGCGGCAGCCGAAGCGGCTGCCAGGACTTTCAGAATTTTCATAGTATTCTCCCTGCGGAGGGGGACGAGGGCGCTTGCCTAAGCTCGCCGAATTCCGTACCCATGCTCCGCAACTTCTAGTTGCACCCGTGTGGCGGCCGATGAGAGTTCCTAGCTTTCCGGTCGCCGCACACCCGCTCTTCGGGGTTGACCCCCAAGCGGACAGGGACAGTGTCTCTGCATTGCAGCATGCTTGGCAATTGAGAGCGGCGGGCAATCGCAGCTTCGGACTTTGTTGCCCAATAATTCATCTAGAAGTGTGTTCTCTGCACAAAAATAGGGCGGAGGACGGTCCCATGATGCGGCCAATTTGCAATTTCGTGGCGATTCGGAGCGGAGCGGCTCAAATGGGGGCATTGAATTCGCGCTCCGGAGGGACACATCACCGAGTTGCTGCCGATATCTCCGCAGTTTGCGGCACCAGTCATGGCGCGTGCGCAGGGCGATGTTTCGCTTGTTGCCAAGTCCAGGGATGGCGCCACCGCATTGCGGAGATTGCGGCAGTCGGGATCACTGAAGTGCCTTTTCCCCCGAAACGCCGGGCAAGCGCTGCAAGCCGTTCTCCTGAACTGCGCCGGGGGAGTCACCGGTGGCGATCGCTTTTCGCTGTCCGCTCGCGCAGAGGCAGGGACGACCCTGACACTCACCACCCAGGCGGCGGAACGGATCTACCGCGCCTCGCCAGGAGAGCGAGGGCGAATCGAATCGCGCCTGGACGTGGCGGAAGGCGCACGCGTGAACTGGCTGCCGCAGGAGACGATTCTCTTCGACGGCTGCGTGCTGGAGCGATCGCTGACAGTTGAGTTGCAGGATGGGGCCGCGTTGCTGCTGACGGAGCCCCTGGTTTTCGGTCGTCTTGAAATGGGAGAGACCCTGACCTCGGCGCACGTCCTGGACCGGGTAGAAGTCCGGCGCGCGGGTGTCCCGCTCTACCTGGACCGCATCCGCCTGGCAGGCGATGTGCAGGCGCAGCTTGATCGTCCGGGCGTCGCCGGCGGTGCGCGCGCCATGGCCTCGCTGGTCTATGTCGCTTCCGACGCCGAGGCGCAGCTTGCAATGGTGCGTCATTTCTTGCCCCTCCACGCAGGTGCCAGCCTCATCCATGAAGACGTGCTGGTCATGCGCCTGGTTTCCCGTGACGGCAACGAGATGCGTTCAAGGCTAGTCCCGTTGCTGAATCACCTGAGCCAGGACGGGCTCCCCCGATGCTGGAGCATCTGACATGAACCTGACGCCACGCGAGAAGGACAAGCTGCTCATCTCCATGGCGGCGGACGTCGCCCGCAGGCGGCTCGGGCGCGGCGTGAAGCTGAACCACCCCGAGGCCATTGCCCTGATCACCGATGCGGTTGTCGAAGGCGCACGCGACGGCCGCTCGGTCGCCGACATGATGGAGGCCGGTGCGGAGGTCGTCACCAGGGATCAGTGCATGGAAGGCGTGGCCGAGATGATCCACGACGTGCAGGTGGAGGCGACCTTTCCCGACGGCACGAAGCTGGTCACCGTTCACAATCCGATCCGATGAGAGGGTATCCCATGCATGGTCTTCCACTGCCTGCCCGGGCCCATGAGGCGGCATCGCCCCCCATCCATGTCGGCCGGGGCGCGTTCATCGGCGTCTGCCTCGCCGCGACGGCAGTTTTGGCAGGGCTGAACCGCGCGAAGGTGCACACATGATTCCCGGCGAAGTGATGGCCGGGCCGGATGACGTCACGCTGAACGCGGATCGGGATCCCGTCACGCTGATGGTTGCCAATACCGGCGACCGGCCGGTGCAGGTCGGCTCGCACTACCATTTCGGAGAGGCGAACGGCGCGTTGGAATTCGACCGCGACGCGGCGCGAGGCATGCGGCTCGACATCGCAGCCGGAACAGCGGTGCGCTTTGAGCCGGGTCAACGCCGGGAGGTGCAGCTCATTCCCATAGGCGGCGCGCGCAACGTGTTCGGGTTCAATCAACAGGTCATGGGAGCGCTGTGATGCCTGGCTTGCCGCTGTTCCGTGTCTCGCCTGCGCGCCCCGGAGTGGATAGGAGGGGAGAGCATCATGCCCGCGACCATCTCGCGCGCTGACTATGCCGCCATGTTCGGCCCCACGACAGGGGACAAGGTTCGGCTTGCCGACACCGACCTCGTCATCGAGGTCGAGCGCGACCACACCGTTTATGGCGAAGAGGTCAAGTTCGGCGGCGGCAAGGTCATCCGCGACGGGATGGGCCAGTCACAGGTCACGCGCGCCGAAGGGGCCGTGGATACCGTCATCACCAATGCGCTGATCGTCGATCATGCAGGCATCTGCAAGGCGGATGTCGGGTTGCAGGACGGCAGGATCGCCAGGATCGGCAAGGCGGGAAATCCCGATACGCAGCCCGGTGTCGACATCGTCATCGGCCCTGGCACCGAGGCGATTGCCGGCGAGGGCAAGATCCTGACGGCCGGCGGCTTTGACAGCCATATCCATTTCATCTGTCCGCAGCAGATCGAGGATGCACTGCATTCCGGCCTGACGACCATGCTCGGCGGCGGCACCGGGCCGGCCCACGGCACCCTCGCCACCACCTGCACGCCCGGGCCGTGGCACATCGGGAGGATGCTGCAGGCAGCGGACGCCTTCCCGATGAACCTCGCCTTTGCAGGCAAGGGCAACGCATCGCTTCCGGCGGCCTTGGAGGAACAGGTCAAGGGAGGGGCCTGCGCCCTGAAACTGCACGAGGATTGGGGCACAACGCCCGGCGCCATAGATTGCTGCCTGTCCGTGGCCGACGCGATGGACGTGCAGGTGATGATCCATACCGACACGCTCAACGAAAGCGGGTTCGTCGAGAACACCGTCAAGGCCATGAAGGGTCGCACGATCCACGCCTTCCACACCGAAGGTGCGGGGGGCGGGCACGCGCCGGACATCATCAGGCTCTGCGGCGAAGATCACGTCTTGCCGTCTTCCACGAACCCGACGCGGCCCTTCACGGTCAACACGGTGGAGGAACATCTCGACATGCTCATGGTCTGCCACCACCTCGACCAGTCCATTCCGGAAGACGTGGCCTTCGCGGAAAGTCGAATCCGTCGCGAGACCATCGCGGCCGAGGACATCCTTCACGACATGGGCGCGTTTTCGATCATCGCGTCCGACAGCCAGGCCATGGGCCGCGTGGGGGAAGTCCTGATCCGCACCTGGCAGACCGCGGACAAGATGAAGAAACAGCGGGGGCGCCTGACGGAAGAAACCGGCAGCAACGACAACTACCGCGTACGCCGATACATCGCGAAATACACGATCAATCCGGCCATCGCGCACGGGATCGCGCATGAAATCGGGTCGATCGAAGCAGGGAAGCGCGCCGATCTGGTCCTGTGGAACCCTGCCTTCTTTGGCGTGAAGCCGGAGATGGTGCTCATCGGCGGGACCATTGCCATGGCGCAGATGGGCGATCCCAACGCCTCGATCCCGACGCCGCAGCCGGTCCACTCGCGCCCCATGTTCGGCGCCTTTGGCAGAAGCGTCGAACGCTCCTCCGTGACATTTGTCAGCGCCGCGGCGCAGGACGTCGGCATCGGCGCCACGCTCGGTCTGGCCAAGGACACGCTGGCCGTCGCCAACACGCGCGGGATCGGCAAGAAGGACCTGGTCCTGAACGACGCCACACCGGAGATGGAGGTTGATCCGGAGACCTACGAGGTGCGGGCCGACGGCGAACTGCTGGCCTGCCAGCCCGCCGAGATCCTGCCCATGGCGCAGCGATACTTCATGTTCTGAGGAGACCGCGATGACTCTTCCTGTCAGCCGAACGGTGAAGCACACGCATCATGCTGACGACAGCGTGGTCCTGGACCACGAGGCGCGGTTCCTGCGCCGCAAGGTGCTGACCGCCGCAAGCGGGTTGCGATTTCTCGTGGATCTGTCCCGGACGACTTCGGTGGACCAGCATGAAGCGTTTGTTCTGGAGGATGGCCGCGTCGTCGGGGTCGTGCCCGCCAAGGAAGAGCTCTTCCAGGTGAAAGGCGACCTGATCCGGCTCGCCTGGCACATCGGAAACCGCCACATGCCGTGCCAGATTGAATCCGACCGTCTCCTGATCCAGCGCGATCACGTGATGCGCGACATGCTGGAGAGACTCGGTGCAGAAGTCACGCCGGTTACCGAACCATTTTCTCCGGAGGGCGGCGCCTACGGCCATGGCCGCACCCATGCTCATGCCCACTGACACGCAGGTCCTGACCCTGGCACAATGGCTCTCTCCGGCATTTCCGGTCGGATCGTTCGCCTATAGCCACGGCCTGGAAGGTGCGGTGGGCCTGGGGTGGGTGAAGGATGGAGCCGGCCTGGAGGCCTGGCTCGAAGACGTCTTGCTGCGTGGTGCAGGCCGGGCGGATTCCCTGCTTCTGGCCGCCGCATTCACGGCCGAAACGCCGCGACGGCTCGGGGAAGTCGACCGGGCGGCACGCGCCTTTGCGGCCTCGGCCGAACGGCGGCTGGAGAAGGCGGCGCAGGGCAAGGCGCTTGGCAAAGCCCTGGCCGCCTGGGACGTTGCGGCGGAAGAGCTGACCTTCCCGGTCGCGCTCGGTGCCGCAGCCGCACAGGAAGCCCTGCCCCTTGCGTTGACCCAGCAACTCTACCTCCACGCCTTTCTGTCCAACCTCGTCGCTGCCGGCCAGCGACTGCTTGCCGTCGGCCAGCAGCAAGGGCAGGCCATCCTTCGGCGGCTGACCCTGCTTTGCCCCGAGGTTGCGGAGGACACGCGCGACGGCGACCTGTCGAAGCTTGCGTCTGCGGCGTTCCTGACCGATGTCGCCTCGATGCGGCACGAAACCCTGAATTCGAGGATTTTCCGTACATGAACAGTCCGAACGGCCCTCTCCGCATCGGCATCGGCGGCCCGGTCGGGGCCGGGAAGACCACTCTGACCGCAGCGCTCTGCAAGGCGTTTCGCGACGACCTGTCGATGGCCGTCGTGACGAACGACATCTACACCCGGGAGGATGCCGACGCCCTCTTGCGTCTCCAGGCCCTGCCGTCCGACCGGATCAAGGGCGTCGAAACCGGCGGCTGCCCGCACACGGCGATCCGCGAGGACGCCTCGATCAACCTTGCCGCGATCGCCGAGCTTTGCGAAGCGCATCCCGATCTTGACCTGGTCCTGATCGAGTCGGGCGGGGACAACCTGTCGGCCACGTTTTCGCCGGAGCTCGCCGACCTGACGATCTATGTCATCGACGTTGCGGCCGGAGAGGAAATCCCGCGCAAGGGCGGGCCGGCGATCACCCGCTCGGACATCCTGGTCATCAACAAGACGGATCTGGCTCCGCACGTGGATGCAGATCTTGATCTCATGAAGCGCGACACCGACCGGGTGCGTGCCGGCAGGCCCTACGTGTTCTGCCAGCTCAGGTTCGGCAGTGGCGTGAACACGATCCTGCGCCACATTGACGACATTGGCGATCTGGGCCGCAAATGATAATCCGAGGCGGAGACGATGCCGGGCCCGACCGGCAAGTGCAGGCCGGGAGACTTGCGTTTCGGCGAGGGGTCGATGTCGGCGGGTTGCCGGTCACGTTGAACCGGTGGGCTGAGGACGGTGTCCCACACCCGGCGGCCAGGGAACCCGGGACCGCCGGCGAATGCGGGACACTCTTGAAGAAAGGGTCATGAAGTCCATGGTTGAACACGAACAGTCCGGCGAAGATGCAGAACTGATCCAGGCAGCCATTGCGGGCGACATCCCGGCGGCCCGGTCAGCCCTTGCGACCGCGGATGTCAATGCCGCCGACGGCGATGGCTGGACGGCACTTCACATTGCCGTTCACGGCCAGCACCGTGACCTGACCAGGCTGTTGCTCGAACATCCGGACATCGACGTCAATTCCAGGAACAAGTGGGGGAGCACGCCGCTGATGCTTGCCGCCGGCGGTGGAAACCTCGACATCGTGGAGTGCCTTCTGCGCCATCACAGGACTTTGGTGGATCTTCAGGCCGAGTACTATGGGCGTACCGCGCTGATCGAGACCGCCGTCAAGGGTCATGCCCACATTGCACGGTGCCTTGTCAGCCACGGCGCGAACGTTAACATTTCGGACAAGACCGGACGAAACAACGCCCTCATCGAGGCAATCAAGAACAAGCATGCCGATATCGCGATCTATCTTCTCAGGACCGGAACGATCGATTTCTCCAACCGCGACCTGCGTCTCCAGGCCCTGATCTGGGCAAGCCGACGCGGGGACGAGCTCTACAAGGAGCTCGACCACGCAATCGCTGCCTACTTCAATCGAACCGGCGGGCGCCCGGAAACCGACGGCAGTCGACGAGCCTCCAGGCCAGGTCAATCCTAACCAGAGCCTCCGGCCGCGGACGGCAAGCAAGTGCAGCAGGCTGCTCTGCCGGAGGAGTCAGACCGGCAACGGTCCGTCAACCTTGATCTGCTCCATGACGATCTGGCTTTGCACGCGGGCCACCGCAGCGTGGGGCAGCAGGACGTCGTGGATCAACCGGTTGAACGACGGCAAGTCGGCGCAGTAGATCCTTAGGAGATAGTCCGCCTCGCCCGTCATGGTCCAGGCGCTGGTGATTTCGCGCCGGGTTTCGATTGTTCGCACGAATGTCCTGATCAGGGCGGGTGCGTGGCTCGCCATCTGTACGGCCACGAATGCCTGCACGGAAAGACCCAGCCGGGTTGCCGAGATCCGGGCGCGATAGCCTTCGATATAGCCTGCGGCTTCAAGGCGCTGGCGACGCCGTCCGACCTGGCTTGGCGAGAGGTGCAGGATTTCGCCGAGTCTCTCGGAGGTCAATTGGGCATTGCCTTGAAGCGTTGCCAGAAGCCGAAGATCTGTATCGTCCATACCTGTCATGCGGGAATAGTGCATGATTCACGATGAATTCGCAATATTTTTGCGAAAAATTTAGGTCATTTCCGAGAAAACGCGCGAAACACGCACAGTTGAGTCGGTAGGGTTGTGCGACGCAGCAGAGGGAGACGCGCAATTGGGACCCTTTCCGCATGACGCGCCGAAGTCCAGGATCACGCCGGAGAATCCGGCCGGAACCGACGGATTCGAGTTCGTTGAATTCGCTCATCCCGAGCCGCAGGAGCTCCGGGACCTGTTCGCCAGGATGGGATACGCGCATGTCGCGACGCACAAGACCAAGGCCGTCGAGCTTTGGCAGCAGGGCGACATCACCTACGTCATCAATGCCGAGCCGTACGGCCACGCGAGCGGGTTCATCGGGATGCACGGGCCTGCGGCGCCCTCGATGGCCTGGCGTGTCGCGGACGCGAAACACGCCCTTGCGCGCGCCGTCGCGCTCGGGGCCGAGGAGTATGCCGGGCCAGGCAAGACCATGGACGTGCCCGCCATCGTCGGCATTGGCGGCAGCCTCATCTATTTCATCGACCGCTACCACGACACCTCGCCCTACAACGAGGAGTTCAACTGGCTAGCGACCAGCAAGCCGGAGGGCGTGGGCTTCTGGTACATTGATCACCTGACCCACAACGTCTTCAAGGGCAACATGGACACGTGGTTCCGGTTCTACGGCGATCTGTTCAACTTCAGGGAAATCCGCTTCTTCGACATCCAGGGCAAGTACACGGGTCTGTACAGCCGCGCCCTCACGTCGCCATGCGGCAGGATACGCATTCCGATCAACGAGGACCGCGGCGAGACAGGCCAGATCGTTACCTACCTGAAGAAGTACAAGGGCGAGGGCATCCAGCACATCGCCGTCGGGGCGCGCGACATCTATGGCGCAACCGATGCGATCCACGAGAACGGTGTTCGATTCATGCCGCCGCCGCCGGCCACGTATTACGAACTGTCGAGGGAGCGCGTCGCCGGCCATGAGGAGCCGATCGAAAGGATGAAGACGCACGGCATCCTGATCGACGGGGAGGGGGTCGTGAACGGCGGCGAGACAAGGATCCTGCTCCAGATATTCTCGAAGACCGTGATCGGTCCGATCTTCTTCGAGTTCATCCAGAGGAAGGGCGACGAGGGATTCGGGGAAGGCAATTTCAAGGCGCTCTTCGAATCGATCGAGGCGGAGGAACTCGCGAGGGGGGAGTACGGCGAAGCGGCGTCCGTGCAGCGGTCGACCGGCATGTGACGGCCCGTCCGTCCTGTCAGCCCCTCGGGACCCTCAGCGAGACCGTCCGGTTGCCTTTCTGGTAGAACAGTTCGCTTTCGGTAATCCGTGCAACCCTGCCTCCGTCGACGCGATCGCCGACCCTCACTCGCACGTATCGTCCCGACGGCAGGCGCACGAGGGCGCGGCGATCGCTGGTGGTTCCGTAGACGCCCACGAGGTTCACTTCGTTGAGCCTGATCGCGTTCGGAATCGTTGCACGCGTGGCAACGGTCGAGCGTGACGGCGTGCCCCGGTTCGACAGGTTCTCCTGCGGCAATTCAGGCTCGGCATCTGCGACAAGAGCGGATTGTGCGTCTCTCGCGGCATCCAGTGCCCGCTGTGCCCGTGCCGCGGCCGCGAGACGTCTCCGGGTTTCGGCTGCCGCGACGATCGCCTCGAAATTGACAGGCCGCATTCCCGGTGCCGCAGACCCGAAGCCAACTGCCGCAACGGACGGTTCCGCAGGGCGGGCGGCCAGTTGCTGGGCCGAGGCCGGTCGCGGCACGGCGCGCAGGGTCGCGAGTTCCGCGAGAGTGCGTCCGCCGAACTTCAGGCGTTCGACGTATTCCGTGAACCCGTCGGGCCGCATGCGTGGCAGGAGTTCCGGAGGGACTGGCGTGCGGCTGGCGATCATGTCCGGGGCAGGTGCGGCGTCGACGGAGCCATCCGTGACGTCGCCTGTTTCGCGCAAGGCGTATGCCGGCCGTTCAAATGCGGGATTCGTTCCGGATGGCGAATCGACATGCGGCGTGAGGCGGTCTGCAAATGCAGGTGCCATTGGGTCGTGGTCCACCGGCAGCGGGGTGTCCAGGACAAGGGGCGCGGCCGGCACGGCGTGCGGTGCGGGCGCGAGATGCGCCCCTGTCGAGGCAAACGCTCTTGTCAGGGGCGCGGCGGTGATGCTGGCATCATCGTCGGATGCCTGAAGTTCGCCCCTGTGCCACAAGTCCGACACCTGCTGCGAGTCGGTTTGGGCGACCGGCGGTTTCTGGAGCAAGAGACCATGCGCCGTATCCACGTGCGCCGGTGCGCCGTGCCCGGTTTGCGGCGAAGGCGGGAGGTGCGGCAGCGACAAGGCCAATGCCGGAGGCAAGGGTGCGACGGCGAAGCCGATGTCATCGTCGGGCACCTGAAGTTCGCCCCTGCGCCACAGGTCCGACACCTGCTGCGAGTCGGCGTGGGCGGCCGGCGGTTTCTGCAGCAAGAGACCATTCGCCGTGTCCGCGTGCGCCGGTGCGTCGTGTTCGGCGCGCGGCGAGGGCGGAAATTTCGGATGCGACAAGGCCAATGCCGGAGGCAAGGGTGCGACGGCGAAGCCGGTGTCATCGTCGGGCGCCTGAAGTTCGCTCCGACGCCACAGGTCCGAGAGCTGCCATGCGTCGGCGTGGGTGACAGGCGGCTGTTGCAGCAGGAGACCGTTCGCCGTGTCCACGCGCTCCGGCGGTTCATGCTCGGCTTGCGGCAATTGCGTGACATGCGGCTGCGTCAGCACCAATGTCGTCGGCAGCGGCGTGGCGGTGATGCCGGTGTCGTCGTCGGGCGTCCGAAGTTCGTTCCGACGCCACAGGTCCGAGAGCTGCCGTGCGTCGGCGTGGACGACCGGCGGTTGATTAAGCAAGAGACCATTCGCCGTATCCACGCGCTCCGGCGCGTCGTGCTCGACTTGCGGCAAGGGCGGGAAATGCGGCTGCGTCAAGGCCAAGACCTTGGTCACGGGCGCCGGGGTGATGCTGACGTCGTCGGCGGGTGCCTGAAGTTCGCCTCGACGCCACCCGCCAGCGAGCTGCCGCGCGTCGGCATGGACGACCGGCGGTTGTTGCCGCAAGAGGTCGATCGTCGTGCCCGCGCTCTCTGGCGCCGACGCGGCCAAGTCCGGTTCGGCCAGTGGTGTTCCCGAGGCCAGCCCGCTTTCGGGGCGTTCGTCCAATGGCTGTTCGGACATCCTGAACTCAGGCGGCAAGGCTGTCCATACAAGGGCTGCAATTCCCAGGGCGGCGGCGAATGCGACGGCGAACATCGCTCCGGCTCGAAGGCGCTGCGGGATCCAATGGCCAACCGCACCCAGCAAGGGCATCAGGAGGTTGCCAATCCCTGCACCGGGGATCTTGCGTGCCTTGTCGTCCGAGACACTGTCGATCAAGGATGAAAGCGGAACGTCCGCGCCACGACCGCAGAAGTTGGGGGAGCGAGGAAAGTCGGCCGGGCCAGCGAACGTGGAGAGCTTGCCGATACGGATACCGAGCGCCGAAGCAAAGACCAGGGTTTGTCTCAGTGTCTCCAGCGAAATTGCCGCGACCCGCACGGTGCCATGTACCGTCACTTCCCAGTCGAGATCCAGTTTGCCGATCTGGTGCGGCATATGCTCGCCCAGAGCGCGTTCAAGCTCCTGCCGCGTCGCATTGTCGGGATCAATCTGGACATCCGCGTACACGATCTGGCTGCGAGGAAGAAACAGGTCTGTTGCCGCGTCATCCTCGATCAGCGCCACCATTGCCTTCAGGCGTCCTGCGAAATTCGGGCCTTCGATCCGCTCCCTGGCGACTTCCGTCCATGCGTGGTCGTCCCGGTACATCAACCGGGCAACGGACGTATCGAGCTCGAAACCCCAAGAATTTCGCATGGATACATGATACCACGGTGAGAAATTCGCGTCACCTGCGGAATCCGAGGCTGCGGAAATGGACGAATGTCGGGAACTGGCAACCCGTTCGCGTCCGCAGAGGGGCCACTTGGCAACAACGCTTGTCAGGACCCGTGCATTCCCACGAAATCGGAGGTGATCAGCGAGCCGCAACGCAGCGACTGCGACTTCGCGGCTGCCTGCAGAGCGCGCCGGCCCGAGAGACGGGAACTGTTGCGCGCCATCAACACCGCATCGAATTCGGCGACTTGAAATGACCGGAGTCCTGGCCTCGCAGGGCAAGAACGCATCAATCCCGTGCCAGTTCACGCTCCAGGAACGCCTCGAAGGCATCCAGGTCGACCGGTTCGAACTGGCCAAAGCCCTGCATCCAGACGCTGGCGTCCTTGAGGGCCTGCGGCTCAAGCTGGCACCAGACGACCCGGCCGCGCCTTTCCTGGCTGATCAATCCGGCGTGGACCAGCACGCGGAGATGCTTGGAGATTGCGGCCAGCGACATGTCAAAGGGCTCCGCGACGTCCGTGACCGCCATGTCGTCCTCGAGAAGCATGGTGAGGATCTGACGACGCGTAGGGTCTGCAAGCGCTTGAAATATGGCGTCAAGTGCCGGTTTCATGGCTGCATCTGCCGTGCAAACCATCGGATCGTCAACCGGAAGGTTGAATATGCCCGTTATGCGGACGAATCCGGCGAGCCACCGGCTGCCGTCGTTAATCGTTGTGAATCAGACGGTTGCAGACCCCTCGCCTGCGGCTCCCCGACGCTTGACTCGTCTTGGCTCCCTTCCTAGACAGCGCAGGAACTCTCACGGGGTGTTTTTGGCATGGCCGCAACCGACAAGGATCGGAAGGCCCGGCTTGTGGCGCTGGACGCGAAGCTCGCGGAAAGGCGCGACGGGAATGCGCCGAAACGCCACCAGGACGAGCACTATTCCCAGGCCCATGTGGCCTGGCGCATGGTTCTCGAACTGGTCGTGGGGCTGGGGATCGGTTTCGGGATCGGCTTCGGGCTAGACGCCGTATTCGGCACGGCGCCGTGGCTGATGATCGTCTTCACGCTCTTGGGGTTCGCCGCGGGCATCAAGACAATGATGCACACGGCCAAGGAAATTCAGCCGCCGGACACGTCCGGGGACGACAAGCAGGGGAACTGACGTGGCGACCGAGACACACGGAGAGGAAGGCGGACTGGCATTCCATCCAATGGACCAGTTCATCGTCAAGCCGCTCTTTGGCGACGGGCCGGTTGGCATCGTCACGATCACCAACGTGACGTTCTGGATGGCGCTCGCCGTCCTTTGCGTTGTGGCGCTCCTTGTTCTGGGCACGCGGGGTCGGGCGCTGGTGCCGACGCGGACCCAGTCGATTGCGGAACTCGCCTACGGCTTCGTCTACAGGATGGTCGAGGATGTCGTGGGCAAGGACGGGCTTCGTTATTTCCCCTACATAATGACCCTGTTCATGTTCATCGTGTTCTCGAACTTTCTGGGTCTCTTGCCGCTGTCATTCACGACGACCAGCCACATCGCGGTCACGGCCGTCATGGCAATCGTGGTCTTCCTGACGGTCACCGTCATCGGGTTCGTCAAGAACGGCGCGGGTTTCTTCGGGCTCTTCTGGATCCAGGCGGCGCCGCTCGTGCTGCGCCCGATCCTCGCGGTCATCGAGGTCATCAGCTACTTCGTGCGGCCGGTCAGCCACTCGATCCGGCTTGCGGGCAACATGATGGCCGGCCATGCGGTGATCAAGGTCTTCGCGACCTTTGCCGCCATTGCCGCGATCTCTCCGCTGTCGGTTCTCGCGATCACGGCAATCTATGCGCTCGAGACGCTCGTATCGTTCATCCAGGCGTACGTGTTTGCCATCCTCACATGTGTCTATCTGAGGGACGCGCTGCATCCGCATCACTGAGTCAACGGCGGGTCGACCGCCACAGGAAACACTTCCAACGCAAGGAGAGTACAAATGGAAGGTGACGTCGTACAAATGGGAGCCTATATTGGCGCCGGCCTGGCCTGTACGGGCATGGGCGGGGCCGCGGTTGGTGTGGGCCATGTCGTTGGAAACTATCTTTCCGGCGCGCTGCGCAACCCGTCGGCGGCTCCCGGACAGATGGCAACGATGTTCATCGGCATCGCGTTTTCGGAGGCTCTCGGGATCTTCTCGTTCCTCGTCGCACTGCTGCTGATGTTCGCCGTCTAGGACTCCTCGACATCCTTTCGCACCGGATGCTCGCGAGAGTCGTCCGGGAGTTGACAACAAGGTTTGAGGAGGCTGGCCATGGCGACAGAGGCCGCAGACGCTGCAAATGGTGCCGCCGAGAGTGCGGTCGGCATGCCGCAGCTCGACTTCTCCACGTTCCCGAACCAGGTCTTCTGGCTCGTGGTCACGCTTGTGGTGATCTATCTCGTCCTGTCCCGCGTGGCATTGCCCAGGATCGCCGAAGTGCTCGCTGCCCGACAGGGTGCGATCACGAGCGACATCGCGACCGCGGAGGAACTGAAGCAGAAGGCAGCCAACGCCGAGGAGGCGTATGAAAGGGCCCTTGCCGAAGCCCGGGCCGAGGCGGGCCGGATCGCTGCCGAGGCCAAGGCCGAAATGCAGGCCGAGGTCGATGCGGCAATTGAAAGGGCCGATGTCGAAATTGCCGCCAAGGCCGCCAAGAGCGAAGTTCGCATCAACGAGATTCGCAAGAGTGCGGCGGAGGCCGTTCGCGACGTTGCGCGCAGCGCGGCAGGTGACGTCGTGGCCGCGTTGGGCGTCAAGGTCGACGGCGCGGCAATTGACGCGGCGGTGGCCGCTCAGATGAAGGGATAGGGCAATGACGAGAGTGCTTTCCCTGCTTGCCCTTCTTCCGGCGACGCCCGCCGTTGCCGCTTCGAAGAACCCGTTCTCGCTCGACTTCTACAAGCTGTCGAACACGGACTTCATCGTCACGCTCGCGTTCCTTCTGTTCATTGGCGTGCTCGTCTACTTCAAGGTGCCGTCCTTGGTCGTCGGGCTTCTCGACAAGCGGGCAGCCGGCATTCAGGCCGAACTGGACGAGGCCCGCGCACTCCGGGAGGAAGCGGAATCGATCCTTGCGGAATTCGAAAGCAAGCAGCGCGAAGTCGGAGACCACGCCGAGCGCATCATTGCTGCTGCGAGGGAAAGTGCCGAGGAAGCCACGGAGCAGGCCAGGAAGGACCTTGCTCTCGCGATCGAGAGGCGGATCCAGGCCGCGCGGGACCAGATTGCCTCCGCCGAGCAACGTGCGGTCAAGCAGGTGCGCGAGGAGGCCGTCAAGATTGCGGTCGCCGCGGCGGGCCAGGTACTTGCCGAGGGGATGAGTGCCGAACGGGCCGGTGAAATGATTGACGAGGCGATCGCGACCGTCGAGGCAAAGCTGCAATAGCCCTGTTCGCCGGTTCGCGCCGGCATGAAAGAAGGGGCGTGGTCCGTCGTGATGCGGCCATGCGCCAGGTTCCCGAAATTGAAGCTGCCGTTTTGACCGGCCCGGTCATTCGTCCGTGGCGTGCTCCGCCAGGATTTCCAGCGGTACGATGTCCAGCGCCTTGCGATGCGTAGACGCAAGCCGCACTTGCGGACCGGCACCTTCGTCCGCTGCCTGCAGGAAGCGTCCAGCGCAGAGACACCATGCATCTCCCGGTTTCAGTCCGGAGAACCGGAATTCCGGGCGCGGCGTCGACAGGTCGTTGCCGACATACTTGGAATAGGCCAGGAACTCTGCGGTCATGATCGCGCAAACCGTGTGACTTCCCTGATCCTCGCGACATGTGTTGCAGCATCCGTCCCGGAAAAACCCGGTGACGGGATCGATCGAGCAAGGCTCCAGCGGGTCGCCGAGGACGTTTACGGAGGGATCCTTGTTCATCTGTCCGCCCCGCAGGATACCCCTTCCGTCAGGACGGGGAGGAATTCGGGGTCTCGAGGTCCGTGCATCTTTTGCCGTTTCCTTTTTCGGTGATGTGTAGGGGTGTCCGTGCCCGTCACCGCGCTGGAGTCCCTGGTGATTCTCTCATGCGAGTATATAAGTTCCTTTGACTGCGTCACTCTTGGGACTGGCAATTCCTCCGACGGCCAGCTTGCCGTTGGCTCTTCGCGCGATGCACAGGCAGGCCGGGAGCGGTCAGTCTAGGGACGGTCCGCCGCAATGATGGTCCAGGGGAAGCGCCAAAAGGGGCTGTTTTCGACATCGACTCCGTCGGCTTCCTGGAAGGGCTCGATGGAGATATTGGTGAATCCGCGGGTTTCCAGTTCCGCCTTCACATCCATCTCGACGAGCGGGACCATGAAAGGCTCGTTGTTGCGCTGGCTGTGGCCGTAGTGGATGAACTCGGCGAAAGCGTCGGGCAGGATATAGAAGTCAAGGTGCACCATTCGGCCGCCGGGTTTGAGAACGCGGGCGCATTCGTCGAACGTCCTTCCGATCTCTTCGGGTGGCATCTCGTGCAATAGCATAGTCGAGGTCACCACATCGAAGCTCTCGGGGTCGTAGTCGGTTTCATATGCGTTCATCTGGCGGAAACGCACGTTTTCCGCCTGCGTCGCAGCGGCATCGGCGGCTGCGAGTTCGAGGCAGGGGGCGGCAAGGTCCACCGCTTCCACCTGGGTGTCGCGCAATTCTTCGTAGAAGGGCCGAGTCGACTTGCCGAAGCCGCAGCCCATGTCGAGCATGCGATCGGGGATGCCATCCCGAATTGCCCGGTCGGTCAGCCGGCCATGAAGGTCGCGGTGACGCGCTCCAAGCATTGGCGTGGTGGACCGTGCGCCGCGCTCGTAGACGAACCCGGCCGTCGGTTCGCTCCAAACGCCGCCTGGGTGCTGATGGACATCGACGGTCTCGTAATAGACCGGGTTCTTGAAGTCCGGATCGAGTTCCAGCCGCGATTCGCCCGACATGTCCGGCAAGGTGTTGCGAAGGTCGGCGGCGCGTTCGTGGTGGTAGGGAACGAGCCCGTAGCGGCCGGAGTATTTCATCCGCTGAAGATGACGCTCCATCCACGCGAAGTAGCGGTAACTGGTCGTGCTGCCCAGCAGTTCCGTCACCTGCTGGCGGGTCTGCGGGGATTCGCCAACCGCTGCGGCACGTTCGGCATATTCCGCCTTCAGCGCGGGGTAGAGCCGTGTCGTCCAGTGTTTCTTCATGTCCAGGATCACGTCTTGGGCGGCGACGAAACTGCGGTCGTCCATCTCAGCTCTCCATTTCCGGCGCTCCTGCCGATGCCTGCCGCCCGGTCAGGCTGTCCAGCAGGCCGGCGACAAAGGCCTGGCGTTGGCTCTCATGCGCGGCGCGCTCGTCGTTGTCTGGCTCGTCCGCGAGCATTGCGGAATCGACCACACCCGATCTGGCCAGTGCGGCCTCAAGGGCCATGACCCGATCCTTGAGAACCCAGACCTCCGTCGCCAGCGCCATTGTGACGGCGAACGCTCGGTCGATGGCCGGGTCTTCGAAGAACGTTTGCTCAGGCAGCGGCGTCTCAGGGGGGCCTTGATCGACCCAATCGGGGTTCTTCACCGGTGTTTCCTCCCGTGTTTGACATCCATACTGACCCACGAAGCACACGGAAACAACCGGTGGCGGGGGCGAACGGCTTGCGACTTGCACGAACGGTGCCGGTCCTTCATCGTATCCGCCTGCGATGCTGCTGACCCGGGGAGGATCAGAAATGGCGGGGAGTTCCACGCGCCACTATCCGCGCGACCACCTGAAGGACGACCGCCTGGAGGAGCTCCGGGAGCCTCTTTCGCGGGCTCTTGATCTTGGCGACGAGGATTTCGAACGCCTTTCGCCCGAGGTGAAAAACCTGCTTTCCGCGCGGCGAAGGCTGGGGGTCACATGGCTTGACGACTACGAAGTCGTCGCGGAAGTCATCCGAAACGAGGGATGCACTTGCGGCGTTCAACCTGGTCAGATCGCCGTTTTCGACATGCGCCACCGGATCAAGCCCGAGAAGTCCGATATGCCGCTTTGCTTGCATTTGCTGAGCCCGGCCTTGGCTGTCTTCTACATGAGCTTCGACCGCGCGTCCGAAGGCCTCAATCCGCTGACGCGGATCTGGAATCACTACGAATGTTTGGACACGCGCGATGATGACGGGGCATCCAAGGCCATCGTGAAGGTGCATTTGCGGCGGGCCGACACGCATGAGCCGGTAACCGACCCCGTGCTCGATATTTCGGAGGAGAGGGCATGAGTGCCGATCTGGAACGGAGGCGGGCGCCAAAGTACCCCGCATTTGCCGAACGCGTCGAAATCCTCGCCACCGTGACGCGAGCCGAGCACTGCGCCAATTTCATTCGTGTTGGCCAGACCTATGCGTTCGACCTCAAGGGGCGCGTGCTGCCCGAGAAATCCACGGCAAACCTCTGTCTGGGCATTCTGGCGCGCCTGCAGCCAGCGCTCTTGATGGCGGCGGACCGTGCCTCTGAGGGGTTGCACCCGATCAGCGGCGGCTGGCAGGCCTTCGACTGTTTCGACACCGGCGTGGACTTTGGAGGGATGGGCAAGGTCTGCGTTCGGCTGTCGCTCCGCGATGCAGAATCCGGGGCGGAAATCTCCAGCGGGGATCAGTTCTGAGAGATTGTGCGGGAACTCCGTGCAAGTTCGAGCATGCACTCGACGCTGGATGCCTCGAACCGGTTGGCCTTCTGTTGCACTTGCAAGCCGGGTTCGGGCGAAGGCGTGATGA
The DNA here is from genome assembly GCA_022822405.1 of Alphaproteobacteria bacterium. Taxonomy (GTDB): domain Bacteria; phylum Pseudomonadota; class Alphaproteobacteria; order MPNO01; family UBA830; genus JAJEBT01. The sequence continues at coordinate 43,700 of JAJEBT010000128.1, read as the reverse complement.
TCGCTGATCATCCGGAAGCATCGTGCAGCGTCCGCTTCGAGAGCCTGTGCCGCTCGACGTGCTGTCTGCCGGCATTCCCACCTTGCACCTGAGTGCGACACTTGCCGTCGGGCGGCATGAAGACCATCTCGACATTCCGTGGACTTCGTCCTTCGGTTCATCACAACGGCATGGGTGATCGCGAGACGGGTGATCTGGTCCACGTTCCGTGCGATGGAGCCGTCGCAAGATGGCGTATGCTCCCGGAGACTACGTCTGGACAGGCCGGTGCAAAGTCCCCAGGTGAAACCAAAGGCAAGACGCGCTTTCCGTCGAAGACGTCGGCGGTGGTCAGGGTCTTCCAGTCGGAGCCGGTACCATCGACGGGCACCACGATGGCAGGCGGGTGCGGAAGGTCGTGCTTGGGGGCGTGTTGAGATGTCCTCCCCGTCCGCGTGTTCGGAAAGCGGCTTCGCCTGACCACGCTCTGTCACGAACCGACATCTGGCGGAGCGTGCAGGTCGCGGGCTAGGGTGGGCCGCGGCACAGGAGATCGGCATGACGAAGGCACTAGAGTACGCGCCGGACGGGCTCTTGGGAGTCCTCACCCCTCAGGCGAACACCACGGTGGAACCGGAATTCGGCATCCTGCTGCCGCCTGGAACCGGAATGATCGCCGCGCGACTGACCAGCGCCAGACCAACCATCGACGAACGGCTGATCGATTATGTCGAGTCGATGGAGCGTTCGCTGGACCAATTCGCGAATGCGCCAGTGGGCGCGGTGGCATTCGCCTGTACTGGCGCGGCTTATCTCGTCGATCCAGTAGAAGAGGACCGGCATCTGGCGGAAATTGAGGCGGGTCGCGGCTATCCCGTCGTCACGGCGGCCAATGCGCTTTGCGACGCGCTCGAAGCCCTGGGCGCCCGGCGCATCGGCATCGTCTCGCCATATGGCGACCCCTTGCACGAGAATGCGTTGAAATACTGGGAGAGGCGCGGGCTGACCATCGTTCGGGTCGAGAGAATTGCCAGCGACGATGAGGCCTTTCACCCGATCTATTCATTGGGCGGCGATGCGTCCGGACGTGCGCTGGAGGCGATTGGAGCGGACGGTCTGGAGGCCATCGCGATGCTTGGCACGGGCCTTCCAACCCTGCCGGCGATCCTGCGGACCGGCACCAAGCCATTGCCGGTGATCTCGCCCAACCTTTGCCTGGTTTGGCGTTCTCTTCTGGCCATTCGAGGCGAGGCGCCCACGGCGGACGGCTTCGCCCCCTGGGTGACCGGCTCCGCCTGGTCAGGGCGTTTTCGAGTCCGCGTTGGCCTTTAGGCGAACCTCCGCGAGATCGTTCCAGACCTTCTGCCGCCGGATCAACCCGTCTTCGAACTCGAACCAGTCGCCGAAACGGATGCCGCCGAAAGCCGTGCCGTCCGGCCACTGGCCATGGAGCGTGCCGTGGGCGAAGGCCGTTTCGCCGGCCACGTCGATCCGCTCGATCTGCTTTGCGACCCGGCGATAGCGTGGGCGGGCCCAGTCGATCAACTGTTCGAGTCGGTGGAACGTCGCGCCGCCCGGAAAGACCATTTCGATCTCGGAGTGCAGGAGTGTCTTCGCCGCCTGGAGATCACGGGCTTCCAGTGCCGCGATGAATGCGCGAACCGTCTCTTCCGGGGTCATTGCGCCGAATATCCTCCATCCACGACCAGGTCCGCGCCGGTCATGAAGCGCGACTCGTCGGAGGCGAGAAAGACCGCCGCGCCCGCCAAATCATCGGGCATGCCGATCCGCCCCAGCGGGTACTTGGGCGTGAGTTCGGCGCGGACAGCCTCTTCCGAGCCGTAGACGCCGACCAGCCGTTCGGTCAGGACCGCACCCGGCGAAAGCGCGTTGACCCGGATGCCCGCCTCGGCATGGTCGAGCGCCATCGCGCGCGTGAGTTGGATCAGGCCGCCCTTCGAGGCGCAGTAGACCGGGTTCGCAGGCACCGCGACGGACCCGAGCTGCGAGGCGATGTTGACGATGGAGCCGCCGCCGGACGTCGCCATATGCGGAATCGCGGTGCGGCTCGTCAGGAAGGTGCCAGTCAGGTTCACGGCCAGCGCGCGGTTCCAGTCGGCAAGCGTCATTTCTGTCACCGGTCCCCGAATGCCGTCAGCGGCGGCGCAGTTCACGAGGAGGTCGAGCCGACCGAATGTCGCCGCCGCCCTGTTCACCTCCCTGCCAACCGAAATCTCGTCGGCGACGTCGACCCGGGCCGAAAGCCCGTTTTCGGGCGGCTTTGGCGGGTTCAGGTCGAAGACGGCAACGCGCGCGCCTTCGGCGGCAAAACGTGCCGCGATGGCCGCGCCGATGCCACGGGCCGCCCCGGTGACAATGGCGGCCTTTCCGGTCAGTGCAGCCATGGTTCCCCCCGTTTTGCGCATCCTAGACGAATTGCGCACCGTCACAATGCGCAACCCTTGCGCGGACGCCCGATGGACATATGCTCCTCGCAACGAGGGAGGTGGCATGACCAGTACACCAGGAACGGCTGAGGATGTGGCCGAGCTATTGACGGATCTCAGGGCGAAGCGTGGCTACCTGTTGCCTCACCACGGGTTGATGGCGGTGGCATCACCGGAGTTGTTGACTGCCTATGACGCGACTTACACGGCGCTGACGCTGCAAGACCGGACCCTGACCTTGTACCAGAAGGAGATTGTATGGCTGATCATCCTCGTCTCGACCGGCGAGGCGATTGCGACCCACCATATCGACAGGTTGCGGACGGGTGGGGGCGGAGATGCGGAAGTCGCCGCGGCGCTTGCCTTCGCCGCTTGGGCTGACGGGGCGGACAGGCACACGTTCGTCGCCCGCCATTGGGGACCGCATCTCGACGGGTACGACGCGGTCGACTCGTACCGCGATGGACTGGAGACTGTGCGTGCGCGGCATGGAACCGAGCCATGGATCGTCGAGATCGGCATGGCTGCGGCGCATCAGTGCCACCGGCGCTGGGATTGGGTGAGCGAGCATATCAAGGGGGCCTACGACGAGGACGCGGAGGAAACCGCGATTGCGGAAGGCCTGGCGCTTGCAATGTTTCCTGGCGGCGTGCCGAATTTCGTCGATGCCTGCGACGTCTGGCGCGAGTTGATCGTCTCAGGCAAGGTTCAGGCCTCCGCACCATTTCGCGCATGGGCCGAGATGACCGGGCAGGGCGGGTTCGACGAAGCCTCCGGCAAGTCGTGAAACGGCGGGGCTGGACCCACATCGTGGTCGGTGCGGGCGCGGCGGGCTGTGTCCTGGCCACGCGGCTCTCGGAGAATGCCGATTTCAACGTTCTGTTGATCGAGGCAGGCGGCAAGGGGAGAAGCCCGTCGCTGTCGGTGCCGATGATGACGGCGATCCTGATGAACGGGCGCGCGCATGTCTGGCGCTATGCGACCGGTCCGGAGCCGGGGCTGGGGGCTCGCTCGGTCGACTTGCCGCGGGGCCGTGCTCTCGGGGGGTCGACCGCGATCAACGGCATGGTCTATGTGCGAGGTCTGCCAAGCGACTATGATCTTTGGGCGCAGCAGGGCATGCCGGGCTGGTCCTGGGAGGCCGTGAAGCCGCTGTTTCTTCGTTCCGAGAGGTTTCGGGGGCCGGGAAAGGCGGGCGCGGATCACGGCACGGACGGGTCTCTCACCGTTTCGCGGCGTGCACGGCCGGTGAGCCCGCTTGCAGCATCCTTCGTCGAGGCGGGGATTGCCGCGGGTCACCCTGCCTGTCCCGACTTCAACTCGGGGACGCCGGAGGGATTCGGATATTACCATTTCACCATTCGCGACGGTCGGCGCGAATCCACGGCGCGGGCCTTTCTCGCCGGGACCCGGGGCCGGAACAACCTGACCGTCCGCACCGGAGTCGAAGTGCAGCGGTTGGTGATCGAGCACGGGCGCGCTGCGGGCGTCGTCCTGACCTCGGGCAAGGGCGAAGAGACAGTCGAAACCGAAGGCGAGGTGATCCTGTCGGCGGGAGCCATCGGTTCGCCCTTGCTGTTGCAGCGCTCGGGGGTCGGGCCGGCCGAAGTGCTTGAACCACTTGGGATCCAGCCAGTTGCGGATCTGCGAGAGGTGGGAGAGAACCTGCACGACCATGTGCTGGTGCGTGTTTCTCACGCGGCGAAAGAGGATGCGACGCTTCACGGACTTACCCGCATCGACCGTGCCGCAGTGGCGTTCCTGCGCGCATGGCTGTTTGGGGCCGGTCCGATGAACGTATTCCCCCTGGAGGCCGGGGCCTATCTGCGTGGACCGGGCGCCGATCTGCCGAACATCCAGAGCCATTTCCTGCCCGCGCTTACGAGCGCAACGGTCCGGTTCAACCCGTTTTCGATACCCGCGAACGCGGGGCCGGGGTTCATGGCCAACGCTTCGGTGATGCGTCCCTATAGCCGGGGGGCGGTACGGCTTGCGTCGGCGGATCCGTCTGCGCCGCCCGATATCCGCCTGAACTACCTCTCCGATCTGCGCGACCTCGAAACGCTCGTTGATGCGGTTGGGCTTCTGCGCGAGGTTTTTGCACAGAAGCCCTTCGACCGCTACCGGGGCGCGGAACTGCAGCCGGGGCCGGAGGCGAAGACGCGGGATGCGATCGCAGCGTGGGTGCGTGAGACTGCGAGCACGGTGCATCACCTGTCGGGAAGTTGCCGGATGGGGGCGGATGGAAACTCGGTCGTGGACCCTGAGCTTCGCGTTCGGGGAATGCGCGGGTTGAGAGTCGCGGATGCCTCGATCTTCCCGTCGGTCCCTTCGACGAACACTGCCGCGCCTGCGATCATGGTCGGCGAGAAGGCCGCCGATCTCATCCTGGGTGGCCGCCCCGCCGGCTGACCGGCGGGGCGGCGATGGGATCAGACGGACTGGATCCGGTCGTAGGCACCTTCACCGAAAATGTCATCGGCCAGCGCCTTGATCGCAGGCTCCAGCGTCTTTTGCGCGGCAGAGGCGTCCAGGAGCGGCGTGGAATCCTCGCCGTTGATCTCGCGCCACTGCGCAAAGTTGGCGATTTCCGCCTCCTCGGTGGCGCGGAAGAAGTCCTGCGGTTCCAACTCGTTGAACGTATCCACAAGGATCTTCTGGTTTTCTTCGCCAAGCCCGTTCCAGGCCGAGAGATTCATCATCTGCTTGTCGAGCCCGATGCCCCAGTCGTTCTGGTAGCAGTGCTTCACGACCTCGTAGAATTTCTGGCTGATCATCAGATTGCCGAGCGTTGCCATGCCGTCGACCACGCCCTGCTGGAGCGCGCCGTAAAGCTCGTTGAACGGGATGACCGTGGGTTTTGCGCCGACCTGCTCAAGACCTGCGATCACGCCTTCGATCTCGGGCGCGCGGATCTTCAGGCCCTTGAGGTCGTCGAAGGTCTCCAGTTTCTGGTTGGTGAACAGTTTCCATGGTCCGGCGCGCGCCACCGACAGGTAGCGCAGGCTCGGATAACGATTCTGCACCGCCGCGTTCAGCTCTTCGAACAGCAGTTCGTTGGCAATCTTCTGGGCGTGGTTCGAGTTGCGGGCGAAATACGGTGCATAGAAGACGTCAAATTCGCGCAAGCCGGTGTATGCGCCGTTATAGACCTGCACGGTGCCAAGCGCGGTGCCGTCAAGAACGTCCTTGCCGCCGCCGATGGTGCCGGCCTTGATGTCGAACAGGAGTTCGCCGCCGGTGCGTTCGCTCACCAGGTCGAGCCACTTCTTGGCGAACTTGTTCGATGCGCTGTCGATATTGCCCGCGTTGCCGTAGATGAGCGTCTTGGCGGCAAGCGCCGGGCTGCCGACGCCCACGAGCGCAGTGGCGAGCCCGAGCCCGCCCACACCCTTGGTGAAGCTTCTTCTGCTAAGTGTCATGGTCTGGTCTCCCTTTTGTGTTGACGAGTTTGTTGTCATTGTCCGAAGAACAACGACGGAAGGAACAGCGTGATCTGCGGAAAGTAGGTGATGATCAGCAGGACGCCGACGAGGATCAGGAAATAGGGTATCGCTTCCTTGAAAATGTCGATGACGCCCACCCCGCCGATCGAGGAGATGATGAAGAGATTCAGTCCGATGGGCGGCGTGATCATTCCGATCATCAGGTTCAGAACCATGACCACGCCGAAATGCACCTCGTTGATGCCAAGATCGGTCAGGAGCGGGAACAGCACCGGCGCGAGGATCAGCATGATCGGCAGGATTTCCATGATCATCCCCAGGATCAGCAGCATGATGTTGATCAGGAGAAGCAGGACCCACAAGTCTTCCGAGATCCAGAGCAGCCCGTTGGTCAGGTAGACGCCGAGGTTTTCCTTGACCGCCAGCCAGGCAAAGATCTTTGACGTTGCCACCGTCAGCATGATGATCGATGTCGCAACGGCGGCATGGCTTGCGGCGTGCAGGATCTGCATGAACGACAGGTTTCGGTACACGAAGAGCCCGAGGAAGAGAACGTAGAAGGCCGCGACAGCGGCACTTTCTGTCGGGGTCGCAACTCCAAAGATGATCGCACCGACGATGATGATCGGCGCGATCAGTGCGCTTATGCCCTCGAAGAATGCAATGCCGCGTTCTCGTCCGGTCGCCCGCTGCTCAAGCGGGTATTCCCGGCGACGGCAGATCCACCAGGTCACGCCGAACATGGCGACGAACATCAACGCGCCCGGGATGACGCCGCCAAGGAACAGTTGACCGACCGAGATGTTCACGATGGCGCCAAGCAGGACGAAAGAGATCGAGGGCGGCACGATGGGGCCGACGGTCGCGGCCGAGGCAATCACCGCGGACGAGAAAGCCGGCTTGAACCCCCGTTTCTTCATTTCCGGCAGGAGCACCGTGCCCGTGGCCGCCGCATCGGCCAGTGCCGACCCGGAGCAACCGGACATGATGAAATTCGCGGTAACTCCCACATTGGCAAGACCGCCGTTTATGTGGCCGACCAATGAAGCGGCGAAGTTCACGATGCGCCGCGTGACCCCGGTTACGTTCATCAGTTCGCCGGCGAAAATGAAGAGTGGAATCGCGAGCAGAACGAACGAGTTGACGCCCGAGGTCATCTGCTGCGCGAAGAGTACCATCGGCGTCGCGTTGTCGGTGAATTGCGACAGGGTCAGGTAGCCGAAGGCGGCGAGCCCGATCGCCCAGGCGATTTCCATGCCCAGAAGCGAGAATATGAACAGGATCGCGATCATGGATACGAGCAGCATGTCACTCTCCAGCCGTGACCGACTTGTAGTTGGCCCATGAACGTACCGTGAGCCGCGCCTGGTAAACGAACATCAATGCGCATCCCACGGAAACCGGCGCATAAAGCCAGATGAAGCTCCAGCCGGTCGACAGCATGCTGCCACCGGCTTGAAGCTGAAGGATCGGAATGTTGTACCAGACCAGCGCCACCAGCATGATGAGCACGAGGACATGCATGAAGGTCTCCAGCACGAGCCTTGGAAGGGGCGCGATCTTGTCGATGAAATGCGTGACGCGGATGTTCTGGCCGCGCTTGGTCGCGACGATGATGCCCAGATAGGTCATCCAAAGGAAAAAGGCGCGCGGCGCCTCGTCGGCCCAAAGCGGCGGCTCGTTGAACGCGTAGCGCATGGTCACGGCGTAGAAGACCGCTGTCGCGATCACCAGCAAGAGAATCCCGGACAGGTAGAACAGGGCCTTTTCCAACCAGTCGTCCAGCAACTTCAGCAATTTCAGCGCTTTCACCGCTCGCCTCCGGAAATGAGTGAAATCCGCCCGTTCATGTGCCTGCCAAAGCTCCCCGAATTGCGCACCACCCGAAAGGTGCCCTATTCTCAGTTGACCTAATGATATATCAATATACCATTCTGTCCACATCTGGATTCAGGATTCTTTCGGTGCCGACCAAGCAGCCTTCAAATGTCCGGGACGATGGCGCGGAGACTGCGCTTGATCGTGCCGTCGGCATGCCGCTCTACCGGCAGATGGTCGCGCTCCTGACCAATCGGATCCGCTCCGGCGCGATCGCTGCCGGTGAGTTCCTGCCGAGCGAGAAGGAACTTTGCGCCGAGTATGGCGTGTCGCGGATCACCGCCAAGCGGGCCATGAACGAACTCGCGCAGGCCGGACTTGTCTCACGCGAGCAAGGACGCGGCACGCGCGTTCTGGACAACCAACTGTCACCGGTCTTCAGCGCATCGATCGACGGCTGGCGCGCGAATGTAAGTGCAATGGGACGGTGGACCTCGGCGCAGGTGCTGGAATTCGATTATGTCCCTGCATCGGTTGCGGTGGCCGCCGCGCTTGAAATGGAACCGGGCGAGACGGTGCAGCACACGGTACGGGTCAGGCGGCAGAACGGCGAGCCGTTTTCGCATCTTGTCACTTATGTTCCGGAGGACATCGGCCGACGCTACAAGCGGAAGGACCTGGGCAACAACCCGCTGCACAAGTTGCTTGAACGCGCCGGCGTGCGGATTGCCAAGGCGCGCCAGGTTCTCACCGCGACGCTTGCCGATCCGCCGATTGCAGGCATTCTCGGGGTTCCGGTCGGCAGTCCGTTGATCGAGGTCGAGCGCGTGGTGCGGGACGAGACAGGAACGCCGGTGGAGTTCATCCGGGTTCTCTACCGTCCAGACCTCTACCGGATCGAGATCTCCATGGATCATGACGGCAATGTCGAGGCATCGGGTCCGAAGGCGTTCGTGTCATGAGCGGTGCCACGCTCGCACAGAAGATCATCGCCCGTGCCGCCGGGCGTGAAGCGGCAGTCCCGGGTGAAGTGGTGACTGCGGATGTCGATCTGGCGATGATCCATGACAGCGGCGGGCCGCGACGGGTCGAACCGATCCTGCGTCAGCTTGGCGTTGGCCTGTGGGACACGTCGAAGGTTGTCTTGATATCGGATCATTTCGTTCCCGGCGATACCGACGAGGGCGCGCGCATCCTGCGGATGACCCGCGACTGGGCGCTTGAGCGCGGCGTCGAGTTCCATGACGGCGAGGGCATTTGCCATGTCGTCCTGCCGGAACGCGGGCATCTGAAGCCCGGCATGCTGGTGGTCGGCGGCGACAGCCATTCGCCGACCGGGGGGGCTTTCGGAGCGTACATGTTCGGTGTGGGCGCGACGGAGATGGCGGGGGTTCTGGCGACGGGTGAAATCTGGCTCAAGGTGCCCGAGACCATAATGATCGAGTGGAGGGGCCTGTTGGGTCCGGGCGTGCTTGCGAAAGACATCATGCTGGCGCTCTGCGGTCGGCTCGGCATGGATGGCGGCGGCTATCAGGCGGTCGAATACGTCGGCGAAGCGATCACGGCGCTTTCGATGCAGGAACGGATGACGCTTTCGAACATGGCGGCGGAACTGGGGGCGCAGGCGGGGCTGATCGCACCGGACACGAAGACCTATGCATTCCTGAGGGCGGCAGGGGCGCACATGACCGAAGAGACGAGCCTTCGAACCGACCCGGGGGCCGCGCTTGGGGCGCATCATGTCTTTGACGCATCGGCGCTTGCCCCGCAGGTTGCCGCCCCCCATTCGCCCGCGAACGCGATGGCGGTGTGCGAGGCGCCGCGGACGTCGCTCGATCTGGCTTACATCGGTGCGTGTACCGGGGCAAAGTATACGACCTGAAGAATGCCGCCGCGATCCTGAAGGGCCGTGCACTGGCCTCCGGCATGACGCTTCTGGTGGCTCCTGCCTCGAGGCAGGATCAGGCGCGCGCCGCGCAAGACGGGATCATGGGCGTATTCGAAGACGCGGGGGCCCGCCTTCTCCCCAATGCATGCGGCATCTGCGCTGGCTACGGGACGGATCGACTTGCGGCCGGAAGCCGCTGCATCTCGTCAACTGCAAGGAATTTCAAGGGGCGGATGGGCGATCCGTCGGCCGAGGTCTGGCTGGCTTCGCCGTTCACCGTCGCCGCATCCGCCGTCGCCGGAGAAATCGTGGATCCGCGGGACTATCTGACCGAACGTGAGATTGCGTGATGGGCCGCGTCTTCCTCCTGGGTGACGATGTCGACACCGATCAACTCGCGCCTGGGCAGCACATGCGTAGCGGGATCGAGGCCATCGCCGCGCATTGCCTTGAAGCGGTCAGGCCGGATTTCGCTGCAGGCGTTTGCCAGGGGGACGTGATCGTCGCAGGTCGGAATTTCGGTGCCGGATCCTCGCGTGAGCAGGCGGCAGAGGCGCTGAAGCACCTCGGCATTGCCGGTGTCGTCGCGCAGTCCTTTGCCGGCATCTTCTACCGGAACGCCATCAATCTGGGCCTGCCCGTGCTGGTCGCGCAGACGATCGACGGGATCGCCGACGGTGACCACTGCGTGCTTGATGTCGATGCGGCCGCATTGACGGTGGGCGGCAGCGAGATCGCGTTGGAGCCGATCCCGGACAACCTCCGGCGGCTTCTTGACGATGGCGGGCTGGTATCTCACCTGAAGCAGCGTTTCGCGGAGACCCGCAGATGAGTCTGAGAGAGCTCCTCGATGCGCCCGGAATCCTTGTCGCTCCGGGCGTGTTCGATGCACTTACCGGGTTGATCGCCGAGCAATCGGGCGCACGCGCCGTCTATCTGTCCGGTGCCTCGATCGCCTATACGCGGTTCGGGCGGCCGGACATCGGGCTTGTATCGATGAACGAGGTTGCAGATACGATCGCAGTGCTCCGCGAACGGATCTCGCTTCCCGTCATCGTCGATGCCGACAATGGCTTCGGGAATGCGCTGAACGTGCAGCGCACGATGCGTGTGTTCGAGCGGATGGGGGCGAACGCGGTCCAGTTCGAAGATCAGACGCTGCCAAAGCGTTGCGGGCACTTGGACGGGAAAGCGCTGATCTCGAAGGATGAAATGGTCGGCAAGGTGCACGCGGCATGCGATGCGCGGGCCGGTTCCGAAACGCTGGTGATTGCACGAACCGATGCCATCGCGGTCGAGGGCTTCGAGGCGGCGATTGACCGGGCGGAGGCGTATCTTTCGGCCGGGGCGGACCTTCTGTTCGTCGAAGCGCCGCAATCTCGTGCGCAGATGGCGGCGATCACCCGCAACTTCGGTGGCCGGGTGCCGTTGATGGCCAACATGGTCGAGGGCGGCAAGACACCGTTGACCGACGCCGCCGATCTGGAGAGTCTTGGTTTCGATCTGGTGATATTCCCCGGCGGGATCGTGCGCGCACTCGCCGCGACGGCGGTGGAATACTATGACAATCTGCTGGCCAACGGCTCCAACGCGGCCTTTCGCAACCGGATGTACGATTTCAAGGGGCTTAACGAGGTGATCGGCACGGCGGGGATGCTGGCGGCCGGCAAGACATACGAAGGCAAGAAGTGATGGCGGCGGTCGACGCGGTGACTACCGCGATCCTGAAGGGCCGGTTCGAGCAGATCGCCGATGAGATGGACGCAACCCTGTTCCGTTCGGCCTTCAACCCGATCATCGCCGAGGCGCACGACGCGAGCCACGGAATCTACGATGCGAAGACCGGCGAGACGCTGATCCAGGGCAAGTCGGGGCTGCCGATTTTCGTGGGCGTCATGGCCTTCGCCGTGAAGGCCGTGATCGACAAGGCGGGGGAGCGCGACGGGATCAACCCTGGCGATGTCTGGATCTTCAACGACCCGTACGACGGCGGCACCCACCTTTCGGATTTCCGGCTGGTGAAGCCCGTGTTCCACGACGGTGCGCTGTTCTGTTTCCTGGCCTCGGTCGGGCACTGGCACGATGTGGGCGGCAACGTGCCCGGCAACTACAACCCGGCCGCGACCGAGGCGTTTCAGGAAGGCATGCTGATCCCGCCCGTGAAGCTCTACGACCAGGGAGCGTTTCGCCAGGACATCGTTGACATTCTGTCGGCGAACAGCCGCTTGCCAATGTCGCTCTATGGCGACCTGAACGGCCAGATAAACGCGCTGGAGCTTGGCGAACGTCGGATCGGGCAGCTGCTGGATGAGTACGGGGTCGACACCGCGTCCACCGTGCTTGCGACCCTGAAGGAACGCGCGGCCACGATGATGCGCGCACAGATCCGGGAGCTGCCATCCGGCACGGTATCCGCCGAAGACTGGCTCGACAACGACGGGATCAAGGACGAGCCGCTGAGAGTTGCGCTGGACCTCACCATCGAAGGAGACCGAATGGTGATGGACTTTTCCAGGTCCTCCCCGGCCTGCCAGGGGCCGGTGAACATCTCGCGTTCGACCACGGTCGCGGCTTGTTACGTGGCGCTGAAGCACATCTTCGGCGACGTGCCCGCCAACGCCGGCGTTCTGGAGCCGGTGGAGTTCCGGATCGACCCGGCCTCGATCCTCTCGGTCGAGGCCCCGAAACCCGTGGGCGGCTATACCGAGACCATCCTGCGGCTGATCGACGTGGTCTTCGAGGCGGTCGCGCAGCTCGCGCCCGGGCAGGCGATGGCCTGTGCCTACGGCACGATCAACGCGCTGTCGCTGGCGGGTCATCGGGCGGACGGGCAACGCTGGGTCATGTTCTCCTTCTTCGGCGGCGGGCACGGCGCACATGGTGCGGGCGACGGGCTGAACCATGGCAACGCGCCGATTTCGACGGCCACGATACCGCCGCTCGAAATCCTCGAAGCGGCGTACCCGGTCTGTTTTACGCGATGGGCGCTTCGTCCCGACAGCGGCGGCGACGGGCAGCATCGCGGCGGGCTTGGCGCGGTCTACGAAATTGAGCTTCTCGAGGAGAGCGCGGACGTTTTCCTGTTCGGCGAGCGCGGCAGGCACCCTCCGCAAGGCGTGGTCGGCGGCGGTCCAGGCGCGCTCAACCGATTCTCCTTCACGCAGGAGGATGGCGATCATTCGCCGCCGATGGTGTCCAAGATGGTGGGCATACATCTTGCGCGTGGCCAACGCGTGCGGCTGGAGACGCCAGGCGGGGGCGGCTACGGCGATCCATCGCAGCGCTCTCCTGATGCCCGGAAGGCGGACCTGGCGCTTGGCTACGTGACGGAAGGGAAGACGTCGTGAGTGCGGCCTACGTGATCGGCGTCGATGTCGGCGGGACCTTCACGGACGTGTTCATGCTGGACGAGGCGGCGGGCACGGTGATGGTCAACAAGGTGGCCTCCACCCGGGGCGACCAGTCGCAGGGCTTCGTCGAGGGGATCGGGCAGAAGGTCCCCGATTTCAGCGAGATACGGACCGTCATCCACGGGACCACGGTCGGAACCAACGCGCTCCTGGAACGCAAGGGGGCGCCAACGGGCATCATAACGACCAAGGGATTCGGCGACGTGCTTGAAATGCGCCGTCGCGACCGGCCCACCACCTGGGGATTGCGTGGCGCCTTCACTCCGGTTGTGCCGCGCAACCATCGCCTGGAGGTGGCCGAGCGGGTGCTGGCCGACGGCACGGTCCGCGAGGCGGTCAACCGGGAGGACGTCGCGGCCCGCGCCCGTTTCCTGTCCGAGGCGGGTTGCGAGGCGGTCTGCGTCTTCTTCATCAACGGCTATGCCAACGACACGAATGAGAAGGTCGCCGTAGAGGTCGTGCGCAGCGTCTGGCCCAACGCGTATGTCACCGCAGCGACCGAGATCCTGCCGGAAATCCGCGAATTCGAGCGCCTCTCCACCGCGACGCTCAATGCCTACCTGCAACCTGTGGTCTCGTCATATCTCGACCGGCTGGAAGGCGGGCTGGCCAAGCGCGCCTTCGACGGTGACGTGCTGATCGTGCAGTCGAACGGCGGCGTGATGTCGATCGACGTCGCCAAACGCTATCCCGTCCGGACAGCGCTGTCCGGGCCGGCCGCCGGCGTGATCGCGGCACGCGCCATTGCATCCGCGGCGGGGCTGGAGAACATCATCACCTGCGACATGGGCGGGACCTCCTTCGACGTCTCGCTCGTGGCGAATGGCGAGGCGGCGCTGGCTGCACAGACCGCGATCGACTTTGGCATGGTGGTGCGTACCCCGATGATCGAGATCACCACCATCGGCGCGGGTGGCGGCTCGATCGCGCGGGTCGATGCAAGCGGGTTGCTGCAGGTGGGGCCGGACTCGGCTGGTTCCGATCCCGGGCCGGTCTGCTACGGGCTCGGAAACTCTCGACCCACGGTGACCGACGCCAATCTCGTTCTGGGCCGCATCAATCCCGAACGGCCCATCGGCAAGCTGGACGTGCTGGACATCGCGGCCGCGCGTGCCGCCATCGCGGCTGAGGTGGGCAAGCCTCTCGGTCTTTCGACCGAGGACGCGGCCGAGGCGATCCTGCGTGTCGCCAATGCCAAGATGGCAGGGGCGATTCGGCTGGTTTCCATCGAACGCGGTCACGATCCCGGCAAGTTCTCCGCCATGCCGTTCGGGGGCGGCGGTGCGCTTCACACCGGCGCACTCATCAAGGACGTGGGGCTGCAGTCCGCGCTGGTGCCGCGGTATCCGGGCGTGACGTCGGCGCTGGGCTGCGTGGTCGCGGACATGCGCCACGACCGGGTCCGGACGGTGAACCGCTTGCTGGACGAAATCGACATGGAGGCGCTTGCAACGGAGATCGCCGGGACGGCGCGGTCGGCGGAAGAACTGATCCGGTCCTCGGGCGTGAATTTCTCCGTGATCGACATCGAGATCGAGTTCGACATGCTGTATGTCGGCCAGACTCATTCCGTAAGCGTGCCGGTGGAGACGGGCAGAATCGACCGGGAGAGCGTCGCGGGAGCCTTTGACGCCGCTTATCGCGCTTCCTACGGTCGGTTGCTGGACGACATTCCGCGCCGGGTGATGAATCACCGGGTCGCGGTCATCGGGCGGCGGCCCGCGCTGGACATGTCGGTTCTCGCCGCGGAGGGCGGCAAGCCGGCCGAGGAGTGCCGCAACGGAACACGCCGGCTCTATGCCGAGGGCGCCTGGCACGCAGCGCCCGTGTACGAGCGGCTTGCATTGGCGCCAGGAGAACGGATCGCGGGACCGGCGCTGCTGGAACAATCCGACGCGACGATCTTCATCGATCCGGGGCTCCGGGGCGAGGTGGACCGTTTCGGCAATCTCATCATCAGGGGGGAGTAGGCCATGGCCTGGGACGGCATCGACGCGAAACGATCGGCGCTGCTGATCGTCGATCTGCAGAACGATTTCCTGCACCCGGGCGGCGCCTATGCGCGGGGCGGCCAGACCGCCACGGAAATCATCGCCTTGCCAGATCGCGTACTGCCGGTTGCCGAGGCGATCCGTGCGCGCGGCGGCTGGGTGGTTTCGACGCAATTCACGCTGGTGCCCGGGAAGGGGGGCGAGCCTTTCATCTCGCCCCATCTGAAGAGGCTGCGTCCGTTTCTCGGCAAGGGTGATTTCGCTCCGGGAAGTTGGGGCAACAGCCTCGTCGGTGCGCTTCAACCGCCTGACATCGTGGTGGAAAAGGTCGCCTACTCGGCATTTTTCATGACCCGGATGGAGTGGGTGCTGAGACAGGCCGGGATCGAGGCGCTGTACATCTGCGGGATCGTGACCAATGGCGGGGTCGCATCGACCCTGCGCGACGCTCATGTCCGGGACTTCCGCATTACGCTGCTGAGCGACGGCTGTGCCGCGTTCCAGCGCGAGGTGCACGAGACCAGCGTCGCCGATCTTGGTACCGTCTGCCGCGTTGCCACTTGCGCGGAGGCGGCGGCGGAGTTGCGCGAGGGGGGCTAGGACCAGGGACCATGGATGCTGTCAACCGCCTGCGCGCCGAACTGCTGACCGGCTTTCACATCCTCGACGAAGAGGGGCAGAACAGCGGCATCGCCGGACATCTGACGGCGCGGCTGCCGACGGGCGAGGGCCTGCTTGGGCACCGCTACGGGATGGCCTTCGACGAAGTGCGGGCTGGCGACATCATGAGGGCGGGCTTCGATCTGGAGACCGGGAGCGAAGACCGGGTCAGCCCGTCGCTCGCCTTCCATGTCTCGATCTACCGGGCGCGGGACGATGTCGGGGCCGTGGTCCACACCCATGGGTTCCACGCATTGGCGCTCGGGGCGGCAGGAGAGGAGTTTCGTCCGGTCTATCAGAGCGCCTTGATGCTGCTCGGCGACGTGCGGCCCTACGATCGCTACGATGGCATCGTCGAGGATGCGAAGATCGGTGCGCGCATGGCCGTTGCGTTGGGTGACGCCCGTCTGCTGGCCTTGCGCAATCATGGCATCGTTGCCGTTGGGCGCGACGTGCGCGAGGCGGTCTGTGCGGCGGTGATCTACGAGGAGAACTGCGCGATTCAACTGGCTGCAATGGCGGCGGGCAAGCTGGTCTCGCTAGACGGTCCGGACGCGGCGCAGGCCCGCGACTTCCTGGCGAGCGAGCGAGTGGTTGGGATGCGTTGGCGGCAGCTTGCCCGGAAGGCCGCCCGATCGCGCCCGTTCCTTGCGGAGGCGGTGCCATGACCGAAGCGGAATTTCTGGCGATGATGCGCCGGATCGGTCTCGACCCGGAGGATCACGATGCCGTCCAGTTGCACGCGGCCCATCAGAAGCTGACCGGCCTCCTCACGCAACTCGAGACGCGCAAGGAGCGGGCCGAGGCGCAGCCCCTTGCGGTCTTCAATCCAGAAGAGCCGCTCTGATGGGCGACCCGACCGAAGCCACGCTCCGGCAGATGTCGTCGCTTCTTGCCGACGGAGAGATGAGCGCTCTCGAACTGGTGGAGGCGCACATCGCGCGAATCGAACGGCTCGATCCGGGCCATCGCGCCTTCGTGCATTCCACTTTCGGCCTGGCCCGCGAAATGGCGCGCACCGCCGATGTCGAGAACGCGCGCGGAAGACGGCGTGGCCCGCTCCACGGCATCCCGGTGGCACTGAAGGACGCCTATGACACGGCCGGGATTCCCACGACGGTTTGCTCGCGGTTGCATGCGGATCGGGTGCCGGACCGGGACGCCGCCGCCTGGGCGCGCTTGCAGGCGGCAGGAGCGGTTCTGCTGGGCAAGCTCGAATGCACCGAGCTTTGCCTCGGCGGTCCGTCCGAGGACGGGCTGGTTCCCCACGCGCTGAACCCGTGGGACCCGGCACGCTATGCCGGCGGATCCTCGTCCGGCGCCGGCGTGGCATTGGCAACGGGGATGATCCCCGGCGCACTTGGCTCCGATACCGGCGGGTCGATCCGCATCCCGGCCACTTTCTGCGGCGTGGCGGGCATCAAGCCGACCTACGGGCTGGTCAGCCTCCGCGGGCTCTTTCCGCTGGCTGGTTCGCTCGATCACGCGGGTCCGATGGCGCGTACCAGCCAGGACTGCGCGTTGCTCCTCGACGCCATAGCGGGCCACGATCCGGAGGACGCGTCGAGCGTCGCCAGCGGCCCGACCAGGACAGCCGAGGCGCTGACCGAAGACCTCGAGAACGTTCGCGTCGGCTATGTCCGTGCCTTTGCCGAGGATCCGGCGGTGAGCGCCGAACAACGCGCGGCGACCGAGGCGGCCTTGCGGGTCATGGCTGAACTCGGCGCAGAGGTCCGCGAGGTCGAATTGCCGGGCATATGGGAGTTCACCGTTTGCAACTCGACCATCATGATGTCCGAGGCCTTCGCCATCCACGGGACCGATTTTCGCGCCCGCGCCGCTGAGGTCTCGGTGCTGACGCGGGCCCGGATCACGCTCGGAGCCTTCATTCGCGCCGAGGACTACGTGCGTGCCCAGAAGAAGCGCCGGGAATTGGCGTACGCGACGGCGGCGGCAATGAAGGACGTCGACGTGCTGGTGTATCCTGCGGCCCTTGGCGACCCGCCGCCTACGGACGCGATCAAGCCCTTCTACTTCCTCGAAACCCCGCTGATCACGGCACCGGCCAATGTGGCGGGCGTGCCCGCCGCCTCGGTTCGGTCCGGAATTTCGGCGGCGGGGATGCCGATGGGGATACAGGTGACAGGGCGGCTCTTTGGGGATTCCGATGTGCTGCGCGTGGCCCATGCCTATGAGGCGGCGACGCCCGAGTTCAACCGGATCGCGGGAGGAGAGGCGTGATCCGGCGCGGTTTCGTCGACTTCGACCGGGGGCAGATCCACTATCGCTGCGGGGGCGCGGAGGACGCGCCGCAGCTCTTGATGCTGCATGCCTCGCCGGGATCGTCTCGGCAACTGGAGCCCCTGATCGCCGAGATGGCCGAGAGCTTCAGGATCTTCGCCCCCGACACGATGGGCAACGGCGATTCCATGCCGCCGCCCGGCGACCAGCCGGACATCGCGGATTACGCCAATGCCGTGATCGGGGCGGTGGATCGGCTGGGGCTGGACCGGTTTCGGCTGTACGGCACGCATACCGGGGCGCGGATCGCCTGCGAGATCGCGTTGTCGCACCCGAAGCGCGTGGACAGGCTCATCCTCGACGGCTTCGGCGTCTATGCACCGGACGATGCGGACGAGATTCTCAAGAGCTACGCGCCAGAGATGGTCCCCGACCAGCAGGGCGCCTTTGCCTTCCAGGCGTGGCAGTTCTGTCGCGACCAGTTCCTGTGGTTTCCCTGGTACCGGAAAGAGGCGGAGCGACGCGCTCCGCATGACTTGCCGGATGCAGAATTCCTGTATGCGCGCTACGTCGAAATCCTGAAGGCGCTCAAGACGTATCACCAGAGCTACCGCGCGGCTTTCCGTTACTCGATGGCCGAGCATGTGCCAAAGATCACCCAACCGACCCTGATCACGTTTGCCGAAAACGACCTGGTTCGGCCTGCGTTCGACGAGGCACGAGCGCTATTGCCAAGGGCGGAAGCGGAGGTTTTGCCGGGCACCCGCACACCCGAAGCCGCGCAGGCCACGGCGGAACGGTTCAGGCGTTTCCTTCTGGCTTGACGGACTCCGTGGATCCCGGTGTCCACTGCGTGCGCATCACGATCCAGCCGCTGGCGATGATGAGGGCGATGCCCGCAGCGTCCAGGGAGTCAGGCTGTTCGGCAAAGACCAGGTAGCCGATCAGGATCGCCCAGATGATCCGCAGGTAGTCCAGTGCGCCGATCAGCATCGAGGACGCAAACCGGTAGGCAAATGCCATGCAGGTGTGGACCCCGAGCGCGATCAGTCCGAGTGCCATGAAGAGCCGGAACTCCGGCAGGGTCGGCGTCTCGACCGCGGGGCTGCCGATCACGGCAAAGAAGACCGCTCCGAACAGGCTGAGATAGAAGATGACTGCGAAATTCGTGCTCCGCGCCGGCATCCGCCGAACGGTCAGGTTCATGGCGGCGGCGATGATCGAGCCGATCAGCACGACCAGGGTATCAAGACCGATGCCGCTGCTATCCGGTCGCAGGATCAGCAGGGTGCCGAGGAATCCGATCGCCATTGCCGTCCAGCCAATCGCCGAGACCCGTTCGCCGAAGAGAAGTCGCGCAAGCAACAGTCCGAAGACCGGCGTCGTGAAGTTGATCGAGGTCACGGTGGCCAGGGGCAGGGTGCGAAGCGCGAAGTAGAAGCAGGCCATGGTCGAGATGCCGAAGCACGCATGAACGACGTGGGCCCGTATGTCTGCGGCGCGAACCGCCCGGCGATTCTCGGCGCTCATCAGGAAGGGCAGAAGAAGGAGCAGCATGACGCCGGCGCGCCAGGTCAGCATCTCCAGTGTCGCCACGTCCATGTGTGCGAGGGTCTTCACGGCGACACCCATTGCAAGGATCAGTACCGTGTTGATCAGCATCGCGCCGGCGCCGACGGCGGGTCGCGGCTCGAGGATGCCGGAATGGCCGGTCATTCCTCCGGCACCGGGCGCCAGATCGGTCCGCGTGCCTTGACCTGGTCGAGAAGGCGCTCGTCGAAGGGCGGCAGCGCGTAGCCTTTCGGCTGAGGCGGTCGATTCTCGTACCCGGTGAGTCGCTCGATGACATCGCGAATGGCCGTGTCGGTGTAATAGGCGTTGTAGGCCGCGGTGACGGTCATTTCGAAGGCCTCCGGTTCGGCGACTTCGATGGCCCGAAGGCGAGCCTCGCGCGCCTCCGGCGGACTGGCGGCAAAGTCCGCAGGCAAAGCCGCCAGCACGGTTTCCAGAGCCTCCTCTCCGCCTGGGACACGTGCCGCCAGTTCCTGCGCTCGACCTGCCAGCCCATGGGTGCCCGCCGCCGGCCAGTCGACGCCGTCGCCCGGCAGAAGCGTGTCGAGCAGGACAGGGAGGAGACTTGGTGCCGTCATGCCGAAACCCCGCCGAGTCCCAATCGCCGTCGCATGGCGTCCGCCGCACGCAGGGCCAGCGCCTGCAGCGTCGGCGTCGGGTTCACGGCCGCGGCCGAGGCGAAGCGGGCGCTGTCGGCGACGGTCAGGTTGTCCACCCCATGTACCCGTCCGTCACTGTCGGTCACGCTTGTCCGCGCGTCGGACCCTGTCCGCGCCGTGCCCATCAGGTGGAACCCGGCGCCCCGGGAGAGTTCGGTCACCACAACCTTCCAAGCACCTGCTGCGCGCAGTGCCTCGGTAGCGCGCGCAATGCCGAAGTCGCGCATGGCGCGCGTGTTCGCGCCCAGCCGGTAGACCATTCTTGGCACCGGCATCCCCCACCGGTCGCGGCGTCGTTGGTCCGTCTCGATCCGGTTTTCCTCCTCGGGCAGGTCGTCGCAGGTGACCGCAAGGCTTAGCGTGCGTCCGAAGCACTCTTCGAACGCCGCCGCGTGGCGCCGCCCCCAGGGCAGGCGCGTGCCATAGCCGCCTTGTGCGGTTGTCAACGGGCCCTGGCCTCGCAGGGCCTGCATCTGGAAGCCACGCTTGAATCCACGCGCCGTGTCGGTTTCGTAGAACTCCTGGCTGACAAGGGCGGCGGCAAATGCCCCCCGGTAGCTCTTCAGCGGTTCGCGGAAAATGCCGGAGGCAATGGCGGTCGGATGCAGCATCAGGCCACGCCCCAGAAGCGGATGACCAAGCTGCGGGTTCGCGAGCAGAAGCCGCGCCGTCCCCAACCCGTTGCAGGCGAGCACCGCTTCGGAGCAATCCAGGCGGCCCGCCCGACCCTCTCGGTCCAGATAGGAAAGCGCCCTGACACGCGCGCCGCCTTCCGCGAGATCAATGCCTGTCACGGTGACGCCGCAGCGGATGTCCACGCCGCGCGCGCGGGCCCTTCCAGCGTAGGCGATATCGGCGCTGGCGCGAGCATGGCGCGGGCATCCGAGCCCGCAGGGACCGCAGTTGTTGCAGGCGTCTCGCCCTTCGCGCGGCGTGGTCAGGATCGCTGCGTCGGAGGGCCACCAATGCCAGCCCATCATGTCGAATCCCTTGGCCAGCCGCTCGGTCGCGGGACAAAGCGGCAAAGGCGGGCAGGGACGCGAGGCGCGCGGAGGGTTGCCGGGATCGCCCGCGAGGCCCGCCACGCCCATCATGCGGTCGTTCAGGTCGTACCAGCCTTCCAGATCGCCGTAGGACAGGGGCCAGTCCTGTCCGACGCCGTCCAGAGTGCGCGGCTTGAAGTCCGAGGGCCGGAAGCGCGGGAAATGCGCTCCCCAACGGATCGTGCTACCGCCGAGCGCGTTGAAAAAGGCGGGCCTGATCGGGGATGCGCTGTCGTCGACCGGGTAGTCGGCCGGCCCCGCCCGCAGGTTCGGATTGGCGTTGAAGCCGGTTTGAAGCGCCAGTTCCCAGTCGCGGTCCAGCGACGGTCCGCGGCGTTGGTCGATATGGCCGCCACGCTCCAGCACGACGACCTTCAAGCCCGGCTCCGCCACCGCCCAAGCGAAGGCAAGCCCGCCCGCACCGCCGCCGACGATGACAATGTCCGCCGTCTCGTTCACGTCTCGCCATCGTCCTCCGGCACCTCAAGATCGACCAGGGCTTCGCCCTCCTTCATCGCCTTGAACGTGCGACAACTGGCCTCGAAAGCCGGGATGCCGGCGGGCAGTGCAGCCATGAAGGCGGCCTCGTAAACCTCTTTCCAGGTTGCGCCGTTCTGGATTGCCCGCACTGCCGCCCATTCGACGCCCTCGCGGTCTCCTTTCACCGCCGAGGTCACGCCGACGAGAACGAGGAACCGGGTCTTGAGGTCTAGCGACCGCCCCTCGGCATCTCCGAAGAGCGTGTAGGAGGCGAGGTTGCCGTAACGGCGCAGCAACTCGGGGTTGAGTTCGGCAAGGTACTCGTGGAACGGAAGCGTGTAGCCCCGAACCTCGCGGATCTTGTCGAGTTCTGCCTTTCCTTCTGGGGTCATGGAATGTCCTTTCCTGTGTTCAGAGGCGACGGGCGACCTGTTCGCCCTCGCGGATCGCGTCACTTACGCGCCGGGGCGCCATCGCGTCCCCGATCAGGTGACAATCGGGACCGGCCCGGTCGACGAGGGCATGGTAGAGCGCATCCCTGGCTTCGTTGCCGACGACCATGGCGACGGTGTCGATACCTGTCAGCGTTTCGACTTCGCCGGTATAGTGGTCGCGAACGCTCACGGTTTCTTCCGTGATTTCCGCAAGTTCCCGATCGACCATGAAACGGACGCCCAGTTTCCGAAGCATCCCGTGAACCTTGCCCCAGTCGCGGCTGGAGGCGAGGTCTGGCGACGGCTGGCCGAGCTGGGTGACAAACGTAACCTCCGCGCCGCGCCGGGCAAGGTATTCCGCCGTGACCGCGCCCTGCCGCCCGCCCATCGTGTCGAAAAGCACCGCGCGACGGCCGATGTCCGGCTCGGTCTCCAGAAGCGCCGTGTAGCTGAAGACGTGAGGCAACTCGGCGCCAGGCAGCGGCGGACCGTTCCATTTCTCGGGCCTGAGCATTGTCCAGCCGTGCTTCAGGCCCGCCGAGCCGGTGGCGACGACCACGGCGTCGAAGCCGTCCAGAACCGTTGCGTCCGCGCGGATGCCGGTCCGGATGCAGACGTCTTCCTCCGCCAGCCGGTCGATCAGCCAGTCCGCCACCGCGACGAGTTCGCGGCGGCTCTCCGCCTTTTCCCAGAAGCGAACCTGGCCGCCGAGCGTATCCCTCGCTTCAAGGAGGGTGACGGCATGGCCGCGCCGTGCCGCGGTCCAGGCCGCGCGCAGCCCGGCCGGGCCTCCGCCAACGACGGCGACGCGGCGGGGTGTTTCGGCGGGCGCGACGTTGTCCTCGTCGATTTCCAGTTCCCGGCCGGCCGCAGGGTTGTGGATGCATCCGACCGGGGCCTGGGCAAATATCGTGGACATGCACCAATTTGCGCCGACGCAAGGGCGGATGCGCTTCGCCTCCCCGGACATCGCCTTTGCGCCCCAGCGCGGATCCGAGATCAGCGCGCGCGCCATGCCGACGAAATCGCACTTCCCGTCCGCCAGGTACCCTTCTGCCTCGTCCGGGCGGGTGATTCGCCCGACGCCGACGACCGGCAGCTTCAGCGCCGACTTCACCCGTGCGGTTGCATCCAGCTGGAATCCGTGCCTTTCGGGGGAAGTCGGGTAGATCAGCATCCGGTTGATGTAGGTACCGTGGCTGAGCGAGATGTAATCGATCATCCCCGTCGCCTCGAACCGCGCCGCGATCTCGGCCCAGTCGTCAGGGCCGAGCCCGCCCTCGTGGCCGTCGTCCGAATTGAGTCGCATGCCAACGATCATGTCGGGCCCCGTCTCCTCGCGCGTGGCTTCGAGGATCTCGATGACGATCCGCATCCGGTCTTCCAGCGATCCTCCATAGGCATCTGTCCGGTGATTCGTGGCGGGCGAGAGGAACTGGTTCAGCAGGTAGCCGTGGCTCATCCCGTGCACCTCGACCCCGTCCAGCCCGCCTTCGCGGGAGATCCGCGCCGAAAGCCGGTAACCTGCAATGATCTCCGCGATGTCCTTTCCGGTCATCACATGCGGCATCTCGCGGTAGACGCCGCAGGGTACGGCCGAGGGCGCCCAGACGGGCAGGCCGTTCGTCACGCTGCCGGTTTGCCGTCCCCGGTGCCAGGGCTGCGAGAGAAGAAGCGTGCCGTGCCCGTGCACTGCGTCGGCAAGCTTGCGGTACTCGGGCACCATGCGTGGGTCGAAGGCAAAGGCCTTGCCCTTGTAGGGCTGGGTCGTCGGGTGAGCAGCCATCGCCTCCATCGTGATGACGGCGGCCCCGCCTTTCGCGCGGGCGGCGTAATAGGCGACGTGCGCGTCGGTGAAGAGGTGATCCTTTACCAAGAGCGTCGCATGCGCGGTCATCCAGATGCGGTTTCGCGCGGTCTTCGGCCCGATCTTCATCGGGCTTCCGAGCAGGGGGTAGGCCGCGGACGTCACGCGGCCTCCGTCGGCTTGATGCGGTTCCCGCCTTCCGCGATGCGCAGGCAGTTCGCGTAGTGCTCGGCATCGCCGATCCGCTCCGCGCCGGGCACCTCGTTTCGGCACGCGCCGATGGCGACCGGGCAGCGCGTGTGAAAGGTGCAGCCGCTCGGCAGATTGATCGGCGAAGGGATCTCGCCGACAAGCAGGTGCCGCGACAGCTTGGCCTCCGGGTCGGCGGGAAGGTGGGCCGAGAGCAGCGATTGCGAATAGGGATGCGCGGGATCGGCAAAGAGCGCTTCGCCCGGAGCCGTTTCCACCACCGCGCCCAGGTAGAGGACGACGATCCGGTCGCTGATCAGCCGCACCGTGCCGAGATCGTGGCTGATGAACAGCATCGCCGCCCGCGACTGTTCGCGGATCTCGGCCAGCAGGTCGAGGATCTCGGCACGCACCGAAAGATCCAGCGAACTCGTCGGTTCGTCCAGCACGATCAGTTTCGGGTTGGTGGCTATGGCGCGTGCGATGCAGACCCGCTGCAATTGCCCGCCCGAGAGGTCGCTGGAATACCGGCGCAGGTATTCGGGCCTGAGGTGAACACGCTCCGCCAGCCTGACGGTCCGGTTCTCGCGTTCGGTCTTGGAGAGATCGAGGTGAAGCTTCATCGTTTCCGCAATCAGGTCACCGATCCGCATGCGGGGATTGAGCGCGCTCCACGGATCCTGGAACACCATCTGCATGTCACGCCTGAGCGGGCGAATCTCGCGGTCGGGGATCCGGGTTATGTCGCGCCCGTCGAACGTGATCTTGCCTTCAGTCGGTTCGGTGAGCCGCAAGATGGCTCGGCCGATCGTCGACTTGCCGGATCCGCTTTCGCCGACCATGCCGAGCGTCTCGCCCGGAGCGATGCTCAGATCGACCGAGTTGACGGCATTGACGAACAAGCCGGATCGCCCGGCCGGGAACCGTTTCACCAGCTTCTCGACAGTCAGCACGGGGACTGTCATGACGGCAGGTCTCCAGCAAAATGACAGTTCACGTCATGGTCCGGGCCAACCCGTGTCCGGGGTGGTGGCGTGGCGCATACATCGCTTGCAAAGACACAGCGCGTCCTGAGTGCGCAGCCGCTTGGGAGGTTGTACAGGTCGGGCGGCTGGCCGCCGAGCTTCGCACCGCCGCCGACCTTCAGGCGCTCGGGTGTCGCGGCGATCAGCGACCGGGTGTAAGGATGGCCTGGTGCTTCAAAGACCTCTGACACTGGACCAGCTTCGACAATCGTTCCGGCGAACATCACCGCGATCTCGTCGCTGTAATGTGCGACGATGCCAAGATCGTGGGTGATGATGATCATCGCCATGCCGAAGCGCTCCGTTAGGTGCTTGAGCAGATCGAGGATCTGCGCCTGCACGGTGACGTCCAGCCCGGTTGTCGGCTCGTCCGCGATCAGGAGCTTGGGGTTGTTCATCAGTGCCATCGCGATCAGTACGCGCTGCGCCATGCCGCCTGACAATTCATGTGGCCAGGCATTGGCCCGGTTCTTCGGGTCGGGAATGCCGACCGCTTCCATCATTTCCATCGCGCGCGTGCGGGATGCGGCAAGCGGTCCGCCGGCATGGGCCTGGTGAATGCGCACCAACTGGTCCACGATCCGCGTCAGAGGGTCGAGCGAGGTACGCGGGTTCTGGACCACCATCGCGATCTCGGCGCCGCGGAGCGCGTTCAGGTCGTCGGCCGGCATCGCCGTCAGGTCGTGCCCGTCGAACGTGACCCGACCGCAGATGACCTTGGCGGGCGGACGCAGCAACCCGCAGATCGATTGGGCGGTCAGCGACTTGCCCGCACCCGTCTCGCCGACGAATCCCAGGACCTTGCCCGCCTCCAGCGTGAAGCTCACGTCGTTCAGCGCTTCCGCCACGCGGATCTGGTTGTCGATGTCGCGGGAAATGAAGTGAGTGCGCAGGTTCTCGACCTCGAGAAGGCTCAATTGACGGCCCTCCGTCTCGGGTCCATCAGGTCCTGCAGGCCGTCGCCAAAAAGGTTCAGTCCGAAGACGAGGAAGATCAGCGCGATGCCGGGAAAGATCCCGACCCACCATTGCCCGGTCACCATGAATTCGGCCCCTTGCCGGATCATCGCGCCCCATTCCGGCGTCGGCGCCTGAATGCCGACGCCAAGGAAGGCAAGCGTGGCGCTGATCCGAACCGCCCAGGCGGCGCGCACCGCGGCCTGCGCCGTGGCACCCTGGATGGCGTTCGGCAGAAGATGGATGAACAGGATGCGCCACGTCGGGTTGCCTGCGGCCTTTGCGCTCTCGACGAAGACGGATGATCGGAGCGACAGAACCTCGGACCGTACAACGCGGGCGAAAACGGGCGAATCGAGAAAGCCGAGCACCAGGACCACGTTCAGGAGCGACTGGCCGGTGGCTGCGACCACCGCGAGTGCCAGGATGATCGAGGGGAAGACGCGGAGCCCGTCGAAGAAGCGCATCAGGACCTCGTCCAGCAACCCTCCCCGATAGCCGGCGACAAGCCCTACGGGAACCCCGATGGCCACCGCGAGGATCACGGCCGGAATGGCAATTCCGAAGCCGAACTTGGCACCGTAGATCACGCGCGAGAAGACGTCCATGCCGTTGCCGTCGGTGCCGAACCAATGCTCTGCCGACGGCGGCTTGAGCACGCGTTCGGGATAGGCTGAGACGGGGTCGTGCGGCATCAGCCAGTGTGCGAAGACCGCCATGAAACCGAAAGCGAGAATGATGATGACGCCGGAGGCCAGGGTCGGGCTGACGCGCGCGATGCCAATGAACCGGTTTTTCAGGCTGAAGGGACGCGCGGCTGCCCGATCACGCTTGAACTCGTCTCCGACCGTTTCCGCCATCAGGTCAGCTCCGATCTGGGTTCGATCAGGTTCACGATGATGTCGACGATCAGGAAGACGATGACCGAAAACAGCGCCAGGGTCAGGACGTAGCCCTGCACCGCCGTGAAGTCCCCGCGCACGATGGCGTTCAGCCCGTATTGCCCGAGCCCGCCCCAGGCGAAGACGTACTCGATCAGCGACATGGTGCCGACAAGGCCGGTGATTTCGGTGCCGACAAAGGTGACGACCGGGGTGGCGCTGTTTCTCAGCACCAGCCTCCGCACGGTCTTCGGGGGCAGGCCCGAGGCTCGCGCGTAGCGCGCGGCGTCAGACGACAGCACTTCCAGCGCTATGGCGCGGGTCTGCTTGATGATCGGCGCGGCCGAGACGATGGCGAGGCAGATCACCGGCAGGACCAGGTGCGCGGCGGCCGACTGCACGGCGCCCCACCTGGCGGTCAGGAGGCCGTCGATCAGGTAGGAGCCGGTGATGTGGTCCGGCGGCGAGACCATCAGGCTGATCCGGCCGATCCCGGGCGGCGCCCATTGAAGCAGGTAAAAAAAGACGAAGAGCATCACCAGCCCGAGCCAGTACGTCGGTATGGAGAAGCCGAGCAGCGACAGGACCCGACTGATCTGGTCGAACCTTCCGTTGGGCCTGAAAGCGGCACGAAGCCCGATCGGCACGCCGATCAGCGTCCCGATGCCCACGCCCCAGAAAAGAAGCTCGATCGAGATGAATGCCCGTTCCTTGAGATCAGTCAGGACCGGGCGGTTCGACAACCAGCTTTCGCCCAGGTCGCCGCGGACCACGTTGCCCCCATAGATCGCGAACTGCTTCCAGAGCGGCTCGTCCAGGCCCAGCTCCGCGCGGATCATCTCGAATTCCTCGGCGGTCGCCGTTGGTCCGGCAAGGCGACCGACCGGGTCCAGCCCGCCGACGCGGACCAGCATGAAGGTCACGAAGACGATCCCGACAAGAAGCGGGATCGCCATCAGCAACCTGCGCAGCAGAAAGCGGCTGAACGTCACTCGCTCAACCAATGTCCGCCATGTTTCCGCGCATTACTCACTCACGAGCTCGCGCCAGCGCTCGTGCTCGTCGGGGTAATGCACCCAGCCGGAAACATTGGGAGCCATTGCCTCGAAGGTGGCCGGATACGTGGTCAGGACCCATGGCGCGTCCTCGACCCAGAGCTTCTGCGCCTCGTCCATCATGGCCAGCCGCTTCTCGGCATCCAGTTCCTCACGCGACATGTCGATCAGCGAATCGACCTCCGAATTGGAATACGCCGCCCGGTTCGAGACGCCCTTCGTATGCGCCATCAAGTACATCGAATAGACCGGGTCGAGCACGATCGGCCCGTCTTCCCAGGTGAAGAAGCACATGCTCTGCTCCTTTGGCGCCCCCTTGGCCCGCATCTCCGATGTGGTCACCCGCGTGGGCTGAACGCTGATCCCGACCTTCTTCAACTGGTCGGCCAGCTGGATCGCGACCGGTTCCTGATGCCAGAACGCGTCAGCATAGAGAAGCGGGATCGGGTCCGCGATGCCATCGGGATAACCCGCTTCGGCGAGAAGCTCCCTGGCCTTGGCCGGATCGTAGTCATACTTGAAGTGGGTCGGGTTGTAGCCGTCCACGATCGGCGGAACGATTGACCTGGCGATGTCGGCCTGGCCCGCGAAGACGGCCGTGTTGAGCGCGTCCTTGTCGATGGCATAGTTCACCGCCTGGCGAAACAGCTTGTTGTTGAACGGCTCGCATTTCGGGTTCATGCGTGCCGACGCGATGGAGCGGCCCGACGCGCGGTCGACCCGGACGTTCGGATCTTTCTGCAAGTCGACGACCTTCTGGATCGAGGGTCGGTCGATAAGGTGCACCTGGCCTGTCTTCAGCAGCGTTACCCGGCTCGCTTCGGACGGAACCTCCTTGTAGATCACCCGGTCGAAATGCGGCTGGCCCAGGAAATAGTTCGGGTTGGCCACGAAGACCGCCTGGTCGTCGGGGCGCAGCGATTCCAGGTGATAGGCGCCGAAACCGGCCGTGTTCGACCGGATCCATTCAAGCGCCCAGGGATCATCGCCGGTCGCGTGCTTCTTCATCTCGGTCGAATCGTAGATGCCGGGCACGTACAGCGTCAGGGCCTTCAGGAAGATCGAGCTTGGCGCGTTCAGCGTGAACTCGACCTCGTATTTCGAGATCGCCTTCACGCCCGCGACGTTCGAGACCCGCGCAATGAAATTGCCGGTCCGTTTCTGGTCGAACGACTTGGCCCAGCTCCACTCGACGTCATCGGCGGTCAGTTCGTTGCCGTGCGGGCTCATGATGCCTTCGCGCAGCTTGAACACCCAGGTCATGCCGTCATCCGAGACAGTCCAGCTTTCGGCCAGGTGCGGATCGACGGTGCCGGGATCATTGATCATCCGGCCGTCGACCTCTTTCTTGCCGTAGACCACGAGGTTCTCGTAGGTCTGCACGACCACGTTCTGCGTATGCGCCTTCAGCGCATCGCCGTCGAAGCCCTCCGGAACCTGTGGCGAGGCGACGATCAGCGTTTCCGCCGTGGCCGCTCCCGCGCCCAGCGACACGGCCGCCGCCAGCGCGGTGGATGCCAGGAACTTTGTCCAAGTGTTTGCCATTGTTTTCCTCCTAGTTGGGATTTTTGGCTAGTTTCCCGATGGTCCGGGATTGAAGAAGGGGACGCGAAAATCCGGTTTCACCTCGCCCAGAATGTCCGTGACCCGGTAGGTCGACTCGATCTTGCGTTGCCCGGGAGCGTCCAGTTCGTACCGCCACTCGGCACCGAAGCCGAGCGTCTTGTCGACGCTCACGATCGTGCCGCAGAAGACTATGAAGTCACGCTCGGGCACGCCGTCCACCCGTTCGCGAAGCAGTGCAACGATGTCCTCGGGGCGCAGGAAGGCATCGACGCCCACCTCCTGGTACAGCCGCCCGTCGACCCAGCTCCTCAGAACGCAATCGTCCCAGCTGTCGCGGATCTTGTCATACGGCCAGAACGCCGGGGCCAGATGGTTGGCGCAGGCCTGTTTGGAGCCTGGTATCGACACGGTCTCCAGCGCCCGGTCAGTGTGGTCCGAACCGACGCCTACATGGATTTCGTCTCCGACATGAATGACGATCTCGACTTCTCCCGAAGTGTGGTCCGACTGCACGTAAACCTCGTCGTCAGTGGTCAGCGCATGCAGCGCGATGGGATAGATGCGCGGGGCGGGGACGTCGAAGGCGATGT
This sequence comes from Alphaproteobacteria bacterium, assembly GCA_022822405.1. Lineage (GTDB taxonomy): Bacteria > Pseudomonadota > Alphaproteobacteria > MPNO01 > UBA830 > JAJEBT01. The sequence goes on along the minus strand of JAJEBT010000128.1, from coordinate 13,563 downwards.
GGATGCCGGACTTCGCCACTTCCTCCTGATGCGCGACCGCCGTTTCCGGGTCGCGGGTTGCCGAGCCGAAATTGTACATGCGCACGATCTCGAACGCGGCCTCTGCAGCGCGTCCGTCGGGATGCGTCACTTGCGCGGCTATCTGTCGGGTCATGCGAGTTCCTCCAGGTCGAGCGCCACGGGATCGTCGCCTGGGCCCGCATGCCGGCGCCACATCCAGAACCGTTTCAGCGTGCGGCCGCCCGAGGCGCCCGGTGGAAAGGCCTCGCGCCCGTGCAGCAGAACGCGGTTGTTCAGCACAAGGAGCTCGCCCGGCTGCAGGACATGGCGAAAATTGAGATCCGGGCGTTCGATGATTTCGTCCAGGCAGTCCAGCGCATCGCGCTCTTCTTCGGTCAACGGCTTGCCCGCCATCTCCATGCCCGGTTCGATCATCACCCGCGCGTAGTGGATGCGGAGTTCGCCCGAGCGGGTGTCGAAGATCGGCTTCTGCACCGTCGGACCGCGGCTCGGCCAGGCATGGGCGCGCGGCGCGCGGAAATGGTACGACTTGAACAGCGGCGGCAAGATGTCGGGGCGCTCACTTGCCACGGTGTCAAAAACGGTCCGTGCCGAAACGATGGTGCTGTCGCCTCCTTCCGAGGCGGAGCGGACGCAGAACAGGCCAAGATAGTCCGGAGGGCGCGGTTCGAGGCACCCGTTGTCGGTATGCTTCCTCGAGCGCTGCGGGCTGGCCCCGATTCGGGTCGGGTCGGTGTTCGCGGCACCCTTGTCGGTGACCGTGAAGAATCGCCGGTCATGGTCGATCCCCTGGCGAATCGGTCGACCGAGGTAGTTGCAGAGCCCCCAGGCCACGATCTCCGCTTCGGTTTCGGAGAGGGTCGCCGCATCGACCCCGCTGATCACGGCAAAGCCGCGCCCGGTGTCGAGCCGTTTCCTGAGTCGCGGCACGTCTCCTGCAAAGGCGGGGATGCGGAAATCCTCCTGCTCGACGGTCTCTGCCGTCAGCCCGTTCGCCCTGGCAAAGTCGATTGCCGCACCGATCTGCTCCAACGCGGGTGCCGTCAGCTTGTAGCGGTGGGCCGATCCATCGCGTTCAAGCGTCCGCTTGTTCCAGTTCCGCGCCGGAGGGTCACCCGCCGGAAGCGCGAACCTGGTGTCCGGGCCCTGGCCCTCCGAGCGGTTTCGCAATGCCACGCGCGCGCCTCCTGACACTGAAACTTGCGGAGCTGGAGATGAACATGCAGCCACCTGGCCCAGATCCCAGTTGACCTAATGATATAACAATATACCATTATGTCCACTTCTTGTTTTCGCTTGTTCAGGCAGTTCTCGCGCTGCGGGTTTCCGCGATGCGGTCGGCGCCGCGCAGTGCGAGAGCCTGAATGGTATTGGTCGGGTTCGCCGCCGCCGCGGTCACGAAAGCCGAACCGTCAAGGACGAAAAGGCCCGCCACGTCATGCGACTCGCCCCAGCGATCAACCACCGACGTCTCGGGATTGTCTCCCATCCGTGCCGTACCCATCAGGTGGAATCCCGCACCGGCAACGGAGTCCATCTCGATGAATTCCGCCGCCCCTGCCTCGGCAAGCGCTTCCGTCGCACGTGCCCGGCCGAAATCAAGCGCCGCTTTCGCCTCGCCCGGCACGCGGTAGATCACTTTCGGCGCGGGTACGTCGTCGCTGTCGGCAAGATGGCCGGACAGCACGACTCGGTTCTGCACGTCCGGCATGTCGTCGCTGCAGATCGAGAGGCTGAACGCATGGCCGAAGGTGTTCGCGAACGTCGCGTGATGCCGGGTGCCCCAGGGCAGGCGCCGCCCAAGGGAACCAAGCGCGGTGAGCGCCGGTCCGTGGCTGCCGAGCCCCTGCAATTTCACGCCGCGCCGGAATCCGCGGGCCATGTCGGTTTCGTAGAAATGATGGCTGACCAGCGCGCCCGCCGCGATGCCGCGATGGCCTTCGACCGGCTGCTCGAAGATTCCTGTGACCCGGGCCAGCGGATGCAGCATCAGGCGCCGTCCGACAAGGCCGCTGCGATTCGCCAGCCCGCAATGCAGCAGGAGCCGCGGCGTGCCGATCCCGTTCGCGGCGAGGATCACGACCGGAGCCTTGCAGCGGCGCAGCGCCCCGCCGTCGGAAGCGACCACGCCGGTGACCCGCCCGCCCAGGGTTTCCACGTCGACCACCCGAGCCCCGGTGGCCAGCCGCGCCCCTGCGGCCAGCGCAAGGGGCCAGTAGCTCAGGTCGGCGGCCCCCTTCGCACGGCGCGGGCAATGCAGTTCGCACGGGCCGCAGTTGTTGCAGACCGCGACATTCGTGCCCGTTCGCAGCGAGAGGTCCGCGGGCCACCAGGACCAACCCAGCCGGTTGAACGCCTCGGCCACCCTGAGCGCTCCGGGCGAGAGCCCCACGGGCGGTGTCCGCTTCGCGTGCATGGGCGGATAGGCCGGATTGCCGGCAAGCCCTGCGACGCCCATCATGCGTTCGTTCATGTCGTAATAGGGGTCGAGCTCCTCGTACCTTATCGGCCAGTCGTCACCCGCGCCGTCGAGGCTCGCCGTTGCGAAATCGCTCGGGTGCAGGCGCGGAAAGTGGCAGGACCACATGACGGTGCTGCCCCCCACACCGTTGAAGAACAGCGGCTCGATCGAGCTCTCGCTGGCATCCACCGGGCAGTCCACCGATCCGCGACGCAGGTTCGGGTTCGGATTCCAAGGGCCCTGCCGAAGAAGCTCCCAGTCGGAGTCAGTGGAGGGAGACGATTTCGGGTCGACCCAATCGCCCTGCTCAAGACAGGTGACGCTCAGCCCGTGCCTGGCCAGGCGCCAGGCCGCGGCCGCCCCGGCGGCCCCTGCGCCCACGATCACGACGTCGCTTTCCGAATCCGCGTCCATGAGAACCATCTTGATCCCGAAACGCTTTGCCGACTAGCAACTAATATGGATTTTGGAGACACCGACGAGCAAAGGCTCCTTCTCGACAGCATCGACAGGTTGATGGATCGGCATCTGCCGCCCGAGGAGGTGCGCCGCCGCGATGCGGAGGCAGACCCGCCCGACCACCTGCTGCCGCTGATGGCGGAGATGGGGCTTCTCGGCCTCGCCGTCCCGGTGGATGCAGGCGGGGCGGGCGCCGCCTGGCAGACCATGGCCTGCGTGCAGGAAAGGCTGGGCTACCACGCGACGATGGCCGCGCTTCTGTTCAACCGGGTGACCTGCTTCGGGATCATGACGCTTCTGGCGTCCGGGTCCAGGGCGCAGCGCGCCGCGTTCCTGCCGCGAATGCTGGCGGGGGAGGGCGCCTTCGCGCTTGCGTTGACCGAGCCTGGGGCGGGGAGCGATGCGGGCGCGCTAGCGGCCCGTGCCGTGCCCGACGGCGAGGGCTGGCGGCTCACCGGCCGGAAGGTCTGGATCAGCGGCGCGGCCGCTGCGCTCCGTCTCGTGGTCGCCGCCCGTTCCGCGAAGAGTGCGCGGGGCGGTGGCGGCATCAGCCTGTTCCTCGTGCCGCCGGATGCCGAAGGCGTCTCGATGACCCGGCTCGACAAGATCGGCAATCGCTGTTCGCTGACCTATGACATCGCCTTCGACGGGGTGCGCGTCGGGCAGGACGCGCTGCTCGGCCCGCGTGATGCGGGCTTCGCCTGCCTGAAGAAGACGCTGTTCTACGGCCGCACCGGGCTGTCCGCCACGGCGGTCGGCACCGCGCAAAGGGCGGTCGATACAGCGGCGGCGCATGCGTGCGAACGCGTCCAGTTCGGCCAGGCCATCGGCCGCTTTCAGGCGCTCGCCCACCGTCTGGCAATCATGCAGACCGAGGTCGATCAGGCCCGTCTCCTGGTCCGCCAGCTTGCATGGGCCATCGACGATGGGAAGGATTGCACCCGTCTTGCCGCGCAGGCCAAGTGGGCCGCGACAGAGACGCTGAAGCGGGTGACCGAGGAGGGGATGCAGATCATGGCAAGCGCCGGCTACGCCGCCGAAGGCGACATGCAGCGCTATTGGCGCGACGCACGCCTCTACACTTTCGGTGAAGGTTCGAGCGAGATCCTGCTCGACCTGATCGCCAGCGACATGGGGCTTGGCAGGGCGCTCCCGAAATGAGCGGCTTCGACATTCTCGCCATCGACACGGTGGTCAACCTGCACACGCCCGAGATCGCAAGGATGCGCCCCGACTGGTCCGGCAAGTTCCACCAGCGGAAGTTCGGCCGCGACGACAGCGTGCTCGAAGGCTGCAGCCATGAAGACATGCTGCGGATGATGGATGCGGCGGGGACCGAGCGTGCCTTCCTCGTCGCCCACAAGACCGGGCAGCTGGGCCTGCCGGGATCGTGGCATCTGCCCTATGGCGTGGTGAGGGAAGCGGTCGCGAAATTCCCGGACCGGTTCCATGGCCTCGCCGGCGTGGACCCTACGGAGGGGATGGCGGGCGTGCGTGCCCTGGAACACGCGGTCAGCGAACTGGGCTTCATAGGCGCCCACGCCTATCCGCACTGGTTCGAACTGCCGCCGAGCCATGCCCGCTGGTATCCGTTCTACGCCAAATGCGTCGAGCTCGACGTGCCCTTCCTGACCCAGGTCGGCCAGTCGCTGGTCTACGACCCGAACCGACCATTGGAGAGCGTCGGGCGGCCGATCAGCCTTGATCCCGTCGCCTGCCATTTCCCCGAGCTGAAGCTCGTCGGCATTCATGTCGGCATCCCCTGGGCCGAAGAGATGACGGCGATGGCCTGGAAGCACGAGAACGTCCACATCATCGCCGACGCGCATGCGCCGAAATACTGGCCGGAGAGCTTCGTCCGCTTCATCGACAGCTACGGGCGCCACAAGGTCATGTTCGGCACGGATTTTCCCGTCCTCACCTTCGAGCGCTACCGGCGCGAGGTGGACGGGCTGAACCTCCGGCCCGAGTCGCGTCAGGCGTTTCTGCGCGACAACGCGATCCGTGTCTTCGGCCTGAAGACATGATCCACGACCTCCCATACCGGAAACGTGACGAGATCGTGCAGGTGCAAGAGGCGAATTTCGCCGACATGCTCGACCTTTGCTTCACGCGCCACCCGTATTACCGGCGCCGTTTCGCAGGACTCGGGCTTCGTCGCGGCGACATCTCGGGTCTTTCGGACATTGGAAAACTCCCCTTGATTTCCAAGTCCGACTACGCCGCCGATCCCGAAGCCTTTCGCCTGGAAACCGAAGGGATGCCCGAGGAAGCCCGCGTGGCATTCGACGTGATGCACACCACCGGCACGTCCGGCGGAAAGCCGACACCGTTCCATTCGACGGTGCATGACTTCTATCGCATTCTCACGGCGAACCGGCGGGCGCTGGAGATACGCGGCGTGCGCGACACCGATCTCGTGGCGAACCTCTGCCCGATGACGCTCCATCCCTATGGCGCCTTTCACCGCACCATCGCCGCGGCGAACGCGATGAAGATCCCGGTGATAAGCCCGATGCCGGGACGGCCCTCGCCCGAATTCCACTGGTCGGCAAGCCTCGACGACGTGATCCGCGCGGCAGAGAGGCACCGGGCCACGATCCTTTGGGGCGTCACCAGCTATGTCCGTCGTGTGCTGATGCGGGCCGAGGCGCTGAGCGCGGATCTCTCCGGGGTACGGCTTGCCTTCGTTACCGGGGAGGCCGTGACCGACGCCATGCGGCACGACCTGACTGCACGAATGGTGACGCTTGGCGCAACCGATCCCCGGGTCAGCGTTTCCTACGCCGCCACCGAGATGCAGGTGGGCGCGGTCGAATGCTGTCCCGGTGCCGGCTACCACAATCCCGCGCCCGACCAGTTTCATTTCCAGGTCGTGGATCCCGAGACCCACGCGGCCCTGCCGGATGGCGAAACCGGGCTTGCCGTTCTTACCCATCTGGACCGGCGCGGCACGGTGCTGCTGCGCTATGCGCTGGGCGACATGACGGCGATGACACGGGAACCCTGCCCGCATTGCGGGGCCGAAACCGACCGCTTCATCGCGATGCCGTCGCGGGCCGACGACCTGGTTAAGGTGAAGGGCATGCTGGTCGATCCGGGCAGCGTCGCGGAAGCGCTCTTGGCCGATGATCGCATCGATGAATTCCAGGTCGTGATTGACCGCGAAGACCCCGAGGACGCGCTCTCGATGGACGTGATGCGCCTCCGACTCGCACCAAGGCCCGGCGCCGATCCCGGCCCGGCGGCATGCGAGTCGGTCAAGGCGGCCGTGGGGGTGAGGCCCGAGATCGAGATCGTCGGGGTGCAGGAGATCTACGACCCCGACGTCTCGCTGAAGGCGCGGCGGTTCATCGACATGCGGAAGGAAAATCGCCCATGACACAAGCCCTGGTCATCACCGGTGCGGCTGGCGGGATCGGCAGCGCCATCGCCCGCCGTGCGGCTGCCGAGGGTTATGCTCCGCTGTTGCTGCTGGACAGGAACGAGGCGGCGGTCGCCGGTGTTGCCGAGGAAACCGGCGGGACGGCCATCGCCCTCGACATCTCCGACGCCCGGGCCGTTGCACGCGCCTTTGCGGAGGTGCGAGAGGCAGCCCCTGGCCTCTACGGCCTCGTTCTTGCCGCGGGTGTGGTCGACAACGGCAAGCTCGCCGACCTGACGCCCGGGCGCTGGGACGAAATCGTCGCCACCAACCTCAGCGGGCCTTTCCTTTGCTGTCTCGCCGCGAAGGACGACATTAAGGACGGCGGACGAATCGTCACCCTGGGATCGCTCGCCGGACGAACCGGCGGCGTCATCACCGGCACGGCATATGCGGCGTCCAAAGGGGGGATCGAGTCGTTGACGAAGTCCATGGCGCAGGAGCTTGCCCCGCGCGGAATCACCGTGAACTGCGTTGCCCCGGGTGCGGTGGAAACCCCCATGCTGGCTGCGCACCCGCCCGAGCGCAGGGCGGCCATGTCGGCGGCCACGCCCTTGAAGCGGATGGCAAGACCGGACGAGATCGCTGCCGCCGTGTGCTTCCTCCTGTCGGAGGAGTCCGCGTTCACGACCGGCGCGGTTCTGGCGGTGAACGGTGGCTTGAGGATGGACTGAGTTGCGGCGCCACCCAGCATACCCGCATGTCTTCCAACCGATTCGCGTCGGCACGACCGAGATTCGGAACCGCATCTTCGTCCCCGCCCACACCACCAATTTCGGCGAGAGCAACCTGCCGTCGGACCGTCACCTCGCCTATCACCGGGCACGGGCCGCAGGCGGGGCGGGGCTGATCATCTTCGAAGGCATACGCGTCCATCGCTCCAGCCTTGGCCGCCAGCAGGGCGTGAACGGCTACGAGCGCGACTGCATTCCGCGCTTCCGCCGGATAGCGGACGCCGTGCAGGCGGAGGGTGCGCGTCTCTTTGGCCAGATCATCCATCTCGGCCGCCACATCGATGGCAACTATGCACGCATGCCGTCCTGGTCCGCATCGGCCATTCCGTGGTCGGCGACTGCGCCCCCGCCGCACCCGATGACGCTGGACGAGATCGCCATGGTGGTCGAGGCGCATGCGGACGTGGCGGAAAACCTGATCGAGGCCGGGCTCGACGGGGTCGAGCTGCAGATGGCGCATGGCCACCTGATCCAGCAATTCCTCTCGCCCGCCTCCAACCAACGCGAAGATGCCTATGGCGGTTCGCCCGAAAACCGCATTCGCTTCGCCCGTGAAACGCTCCGGGCGGTGCGCGACCGGATCGGCCCCGACCGAACGCTGGGTTTGCGGATCAGTGCGGACGAGTTCATGGAAGGCGGGCTCACGCTCGAGGACATGCGCCTCGTGGTCCGGGATCTGGTGACCGAAACTCGGGTAGATTTCGTCAACGTATCGCATTCCGCCTATCACGGCAGCTACACCGTCTCGACCCAGATGGCGGACATGGCCTTCCGGCACGAGCAGTTCCAGCCGTTGACACGTGCCATCCGAGCGGCGCTGGACGGGGTGGCGCATCGGCCGAGGGTGATGACCGTCTGCCGATATCAGCACGTTGCCCAGGCCGAGCGGATGATCGCCTCCGGCGGAGCCGACATGGTCGGCATGGCGCGTGCGCACATCGCCGATCCCGAGATCGTCGGGAAGGCGGAGGAGGGGCGCGAGGCGGAGACCACCCCCTGCATCGGCTGCAACCAGGGCTGCGCGAATTTCCTGGCCCTCAACCTTGCGATCACCTGCCTGTCCAACCCACGCGCCGGGCGCGAGGTCGAGTGGGCGGCACCGGAGCGCGTCAATGCCGGGCAAGACAGGCGCGTGCTCGTCATCGGCGGCGGCCCGGCAGGGATGGAGGCCGCCGCCACGGCAGCGGAGCTTGGGCACGAGGTGACGGTTTGGGAACGCTCCGACCGGCTCGGCGGAGCGCTCAACCGGGTCGTCGAAATGCCGCTCCGGACGGAGTTCGGCAAGCTCATGGACCGGCAGCGGGCACGGCTCGCTGCCGAAGGCGTTGCGGTGATGCTCGAGACGGAAGCGACGGCAGAGACACCGCCCGATGCGGATGCCGTGATCTGGGCCATCGGTGCCGATCCGGTAGGGCAGGGCCTGCGCTCCGGCGGAACGGCGCTGACAATGGAGGCCGCGCTGGCCGATCCGGCTGCACTGGGCGAGGACGTGCTGCTGGTCGATCACCTTGGCGGATGGTCGGTGGTCTCCCTGGCCGAGCACCTGGCCGATCTCGGCAAGCGCGTGACGCTCGTCGCACCTTCTGGCACGCCGGGATGGACGATCAGCATGTACAGTTCCTTCGCGCTTCGTCACCGGCTCCGTGAAAAGAACGTGCGGATCATCGGTCATCACGCGCTGATCGACCACGCGGGCGGGCGTGCCGTCCTGCGCGATCTCTCGCTGGATGCATGTTCCGAACTGCCCGCCAGCGCGGTCATAGCACCCTTGCCGGGCAAGCCGCGCGATGGGCTGCGCGGGTCATGGGGCGGCGACGCGATTCACGTCGCGGTCGGCGACTGCCTCTCCGCCCGCACCGCGCTCGAGGCGGTCTTTGAAGGCCATGAAGCGGCGCGTCAGCTTTGGCCGGCCAGCCCGGCCCGCCGTCCGAGGACCAAGGCGCTCAACAGCCCGTTGCCCGAAAGATAGCCCGCATCGCCGGAGCCCGAGACGCCGACCGCCGCGCCTCCCACGGCGAAGAAGTTGGGGAAGAGCCCGCCGTCCGCCCGTTTCACCCGGCCCTCTCCGGTCACGTCCAGCCCGCCCTGGGTATGAAACAGCGTCCCCGTCACCCTGGTTGCCGCGAAGGGCGGTTTCAGTCGCTGGGCCGGGTCGAAGTGACGGCCGAACGCGTCGTCGCCCACCTCTGTCGCCGCCAAGGTCTCCGCCAGTGCCGCGTCCGGAAGCCGCGTCTTTCTCGCCAGTTCGGTCACCGAATCCGCCCGGAGCACGGCGCCCTGCGCCTCTGCCTCCCGGAAATCGACGAACTGGCGCGCCACGCCGGCGATCCGCTCGTCGTAGATGGCCCAGGCAATGCCCTCGGGTTGCGCCAGAACCGCCGCGGCCGCCTCGGAATATCCTTGCGTTTCATTCCAGAACCTCCGGCCTTCGAGATTGACCTGAACGCCGCCCTCCATGATCACGGCCCAACTGACAAGAATGCCATGTGGATGCGCCACGTTGCCATGGCCCTGAAAGGCGCCGAGGTGCTTCACTGCCGCGCCGAGCGCCACGCCCCACAGGATCGCGTCGCCACGGTTTCCGTCGTGGCCGAAATAGATCGCATCGCCGATGGCAGGCATGTAGCGGCGCACCATCTCGCGATTTCCGCCGTAGCCGTTGCAGGCCAGGATCAGCCGGGCGCAACCGACCCGCTCGCGCCCGCCATCGGGACGGAACGCCTCGACGCCGCGAATCGTTCCGTCCGGATGGGAGTAGAGCGTTTCGACCCGCCGTTCGGTGGCTATGGGGATCGCCTCGGTCTCGGCGGTCGCGCGGAGCGCGTCGATCAGGTCCCTCCCGGCGCGCGAAGGCAGGGCGTGCATGCGCCGCCGAGAGTGACCGGGATAGGTAAAGTCGTCCACGACCGTGAAGGGCAGGCCGTAGGTCTCGCCCAGCCAGTCGATCGCCTCCGCCGCACCGTCGGCCAGTGCGGCCACGAGCTCGGGGTCGTTCTCTCCCTTCGCCTTCCGCATGATGTCGGCGGCGAACAGCGCGGTACTGTCCTCGATCCCGGCGGCCTTCTGCGCCTTCGTGCCGGGAGCGGGGATCAGCCCGGCCGACAGCGCGGTCGATCCCGACGGCACCGGGTCGGCTTCAAGCACCAGCACCTCCTGACCCGCGGACTGCGCCGACAGCGCCGCGATCAGCCCGCCCGCGCCTCCGCCGACGATCAGCGTTTCCGTTGACAGGTCGAACCCGTCTTCGGGCGGCGCCATCACGCTCATGACGTCGCCTCAAGCGTATTCGGTCCCGCCATGTAGACCGCGACGGCGGAGAACCTGTCACCGTCGATTTCGAAGAAGTTGCAGTTCGACTTGCGGGTCAGGCTGCCGTCCAGTTCCGTGTTCTCCACCTGAAATCGCGAGGCAATCCGCCTGCCCGCAGGGTCGGAGACATGCGTGAAGCGGTGATGGCGAACCGATTCGTGTCCGTCCCAGAGCCGGGTGAACATGCCGCTGATCGCCGCGTGGCCCTCTAACCGCACGCCGTGAGTCTCCACCGTGAAGACGCATCCTGCCGTCAGCGTGTTCAGAAGCCCCGGCAGGTCCTCGGCATCAACGGCGGCGAAATAGCGCTCCACCAGCGCGATCTGGTCGTTGCGTGTCATGTTCCCCCCTTCAATCGGTTGGCGCGGCCAGCAGGTCGAGGAATGCCGCAGCTTCCCCCGCATCGAGGCCGAGCGCCGCGTCCCACACCGCCTGCGCCTTCTGTCGCGGCCATGGCCGTGCCGTCAGCGACAGGTACTTGTCGTGCAACTCGGCCTCGCTGTACGGATTGGCCCAATCGCCCCGGTTGGTTTCGACTGCCGCGGTGAAACCGCGCCCGTCCTTCAGCGCCACCGTCGTCCGTGCAGGCCTTTGATCGGGCAGCATGGCGCTCATCGCCGTGTCCTCGAGCAGCCGTACACGTCCGGCAAGCTCACGGATCGCCTCGTCCCCGACACGCGCCGCCGAGAAGCTCTCCACCGTCGTCGTCCCCGTGACGAGCCGCGTGGCAACCGCGAACGGGACGGAGAACTTGGCCGCCAGCACGTTGCGCGGCGCGGCATCATCCAGTTCGACCGCAAGTCCGTAGGTGTTCACGGTGATGTCCGCGATGTCGCCGGGTGCGAATGCCGGTGCATCCGCAATCAGCAAGTCCAGCGCATCGAGAGTTGCGTGATTGAAGCGGCAGCAGGCATGAAGCTTGAAATAGTTGCGGGTGATTTCCCATCGCTCGCCCAGCGCTTCCGCAAGCGCCGACGCTTCGAAGCGGTCGGAAACCACATTGCCGAAGACATGCGCCACCCCCTCGCCGTCGCCCGAAAACCCTGCGGCCACCAGATCGGCTGTCAGCAGCCCCATCTGGTTCGAGACCCCCGCGAAGACGTTACGCACCGTACCGCCTTCCAGCATGGTCCGCCGCGAGGTCGAAAGGCCGAGGCTTGCCGCCATGTTCATGCCGTCGCGGATTTCCGCTGCAGCGGCGCCCCGAAGCCGAAGGATCGCCGCCGCCGCGCCGATGGCGCCCCAGGTGCCGTGCGGATGCATCGAGGGGCGCAGCGACGCGGCGATCCCCACGCGCGCGGCGACCTCGTAGCCGACAGCGATGGCGTCCAGCACCGCCGGCCCCGAAAGGGCCTTGCCGGCGGCCTCGGCCAGCACCGCCGGGATCACGTGAATTGCCGGGTGGCCCTTGCAGAACTGGTGGCCTTCATCCATTTCGAGCGCCGTGCCGGCGGTGCCGTTCAGCAGGGCCGCCGTCCTTGCATCCGCGATCCCGCCTGGCCCAATGATCGGTGCGTGTCCGTCGGACCTGTCCAGAAGCCGTTCGGAGAGTCTTGCGACTTCCGCCTCCGCCGCCCCGCCGGCGATTGCGCCAATCGTGTCGGCCAGAACCAACGCGGCCTTCGCGCGGACCTCCGGCGGCGGGGTCGTTGTGGCGGCAAGATCCGCAAGCGCGCCAAGCTGATCCATGGTTGATTGCCTCCGGAATTCCTGATTCGCTCCGCAAGTTGTTCGTCCACGGAAGAAGAGTCCATTCTATCCAGATGCGTGCTGCTGCCATTTCTGCCGCCATCGGGAGGCCAGAGACAAGTGAGAGGTCCAATGGTCGGGGAACCGAAACGGCGCAGGATCGGACTTGCGGATGCTGAACGGCGGCACCCTGGCGGGATTGCCAGGAATCCGCTGTGCCTGCAGGTACGTTTCTCGAAGGCCCGCATCGGGGACTGGTCGCCGATATCCGATGCGCTATTTCTGCGACATCACGAGGTCAGGCAGGAACAGGATGATTTGCGGGAAGAGAATGAGAATGCCAAGGCCGATCAGTTGGCACAGCATGAACGGAAAGCACCCTTTCACGATGTCGAAATAGGTTACGCCGGGGGGAGCGATTCCCCGCAGGAAGAACAGTGCGAACCCGAATGGCGGCGTCAGCCACGATGTTTGCAGGCACACAACCACAAGAAGGGCAAACCACAACGGGTCCCAGCCCATCTGGTCAACGATTGGCATGAACACTGGCAGCGTGATGTACAGGATCGGAATCCAGTCGAGCAACATGCCTAGCACGAAGAGGATGAAGAGCATGGCGAGAAGAATGACGATCGGCTGACCGCTGATGCCAAGGATGATGTTGCTGACGACGGGCTTTGCACCGATTCCCAGAAATGCGGACGTGAAGGCCAATACGCCGACAATCAGGAAGCCAATCATTCCAACGGTCTCGATCGTCTCAAGGGCGCTGGCCTTCAGCATCGGCCAGGTAAGGCGCCGATACGCGGCAGCGATGACAAGTGCGCCAAGGGCCCCGGCGGCCGAAGCCTCGGTTGGCGTTGCAACCCCGAAAATGATCGTGCCGACAACCGCGAAGATCAGCCCGAAGAGCGGAAGCGCTGAACGAAGGGCGCGCCATGCATCAGACCGATCTGCCTCGAATGAAACGGCGGACGTCGCCGTTCGGGCACCACCTCCATCGGTGCCGTCATTCGTTGTCTTCTCTGCTGCAGCGATCGTCCCGGATCCGCCCGAGCCACCCAGCGCGATTGGCTGGATCGCCTTGTCCGGCGAAGCGGCTGGTTCCTCCTCGAAGAAAGTGAAGCGGATGACGATGTAGAGAACGAAGAGCGAGGCAAGCAGGATGCCGGGGAGGTAGGCTGCCGCAAAGAGGCGTCCGGTCGACAGTCCGGTTTCCGATGCATAGAAGATGAGCATCACGCTCGGCGGGATCAGGATGCCAAGGGTCCCGCCGGCGCCGACGGCGCCGAAGGCAACTCCCTTGGGATAGTTCCTGTTCAGCATTGAAGGCAGGCACAACACTCCTGCGGTGATCACCGAGGCGGCGACGATGCCCGTGCACATGGCAAAGATCGCGCCGAACAGGATGGTCGCCACGACCAGGCCGCCCTTGAGCCGCCGAGAGATCATCTCGGTCCCCGCGA
>JAJEBT010000009.1 GCA_022822405.1 Alphaproteobacteria bacterium | reverse complement strand
ATTCCCGTGCCGGGAGTCATCCCCTTGAGAAACTTGAACAGCTCGCTGTCGGTGGAAAGCACGAGGGTCGTGTTTTCTCCGATGATGGACTGGTAGGACTGCATGGTCCGCGTGAATTCATAGAAGGCTGCCGATTCGGGGCTCTGGTTGTAGGCGCTTGCATAGATTTCCGTTGCCTTCGCGTCCGCCACGCCGCGGATCTCCTCGACCTGCCGGTAGGCTTCGGACTGGATTTTGTTCAGATCACGCACCCGATTGCCGCGAATTCTCGCCGCCTCGCCGTTACCCTCCGACAGAAAGCGCTCCGCGATCTGGCGCCGTTCGCTGATCATTCGGTCGTAAATCTTCGGCCGAACGCTCTCGTTGTAGTTGATCCGTTTGAAGCGGATGTCGAGCAACTCGATACCGAACACTCGAACCTTCTCGGCCGCGGCGGCAAATATCTCCGCTTCGACCAGTTTGCGCCCTTTCTGGATCGGCACCAGCGACCCCATGTCCAGCCTTCGTTCCGCGTCGGTCAGGAGCGCATCGCGCAACGGTACGCGATCCTTGGTCGTGCGAATGATCTCGATCAACTCATGCTTGGCGATCGCGTTGCGGGTCTCGCTGCCCAGAATGTCGTCGAGACGCGATTGCGCACTGCGTTCATCGCGCAGCCGAAGGAAATATTGGAGGGGATCCGTAATCCGCCAGCGCGCGAACAGATCGACGGATATGTAGAGCTTGTCCTTGGTGGGCATGTCCGCCGGGGGGCCGTCCCACTCGAGAACCCGCTTGTCGATCGGGTTGACGTCCTGGATGTAGGGCACCTTGAACTTCAGCCCGGCCGAAGTCACCGGTTCACCGACGGGTTTGCCGAACTGGGTGATGATCATCTGCTCGACTTCGTTCACCGTGTAGACCGAGCTCGCCGTGACGTACGTTCCGAGAACCAGAAGCACCACGATGGCTATAGCCTTGTTCATGGCCGGGCTCCTTGCTGCGAGTCGAGGTTCAGCAGCGGCAGGATGCTGTGCGACTGCTCATCGACAATGATCGTCGAGCGTATCGCCGGCATGACCTCTTGCAGGGTCTCGATATAGATGCGGCGGCGAGTGACCTCGGGCGCCTTGCTGTACTCCGCCAGCAAGGCACTGAACCGGGCGGCGTCGCCCTCTGCTTCATTGATTCGCTTCAGCCGGTAGCCGTCGGCCTCGCGGATCCGTTGATCCTTCTCGCCCTCCGCCAGCGGGATCACCTTGTTGTAGTCGCGCCGGGCCTCGTTGATCAGCTTCTCCTTCTCCTGCTGAGCCTGGTTGACCTCGTTGAACGATTCCTGCACCGGTCTCGGCGGGTTGATGTTCTTCAACTGGACCTGATCGATGCTGATCCCCATTGCATACTTGGAAGAGAGCTCCTGCATCTTCATCAGCGCTTCCGTCTCGATCTCCTGTCGGCCGATGGTGATCACCTCGTCGACGGTACGGTCGCCGACGACTTCCCGCATCACGGATTCGGAAACATGCCGGAGCGTCCCACCCGGTTCTCGAACCTCGAACAGGAACTTGGCGGGATCCGCGATCCGGTACTGCACCACCCATTCCACCAGTGCGGCGTTGAGGTCGCCCGTCACCATTTCCGTCTCCCGCCTGCCGTCACGCGGACTCTGGAAGGGATCCGTGGCGCCTGGGGTCGTGAAGCCGAATTCCTGCTTCAATTGCCGCTTGACGGGAACGATCGTCGCCGTATCGATGCCCAGTGGCAGCTTGAAGTGCAGTCCCGGCGGTACGTCCTTGAGGTACTTCCCGAATCGCTGCACGACCGCGACGGAGTCGCTCGGTACCGTGTAGTAGGCGGTCCACAGGCCCAGGCCGACCAGCACGATTGCGGCGAGGACGAATACCCTGCGCGCAAGACCGCCGGGCATCATCCGTTGGAGTCGCGCCATGCCTTGCCGGATCACATCTCCGAGGTCGGGCGGGGACCCGGCTCCCCGCGGGCCACCGTCGCCTCTACCGCTCCGAGATGGCATGAGCACATCCTTTGTCGTGCACGGGTTCGTTCACCTTCACCTTCATGTTCATTGAATCACCCTCGTTGGTCCAACGCTCACGATGCTGATTCATGGAGCCGCTCAAGATGCAGGGCCGATCGCTCAGTGGCGTCTGGAGGAACTGTTTGGCCGGGATTACCCGAACCGATCCGCACAGTGAATTACTCGGCTCGTGGGATTGCCGGGAGGGACATGCCTCGAACGAGCCGTGGAAGACTGGTCAGGCCGCGAAGATGCAGAGAACGTACTCTCTTTGTGTTGCAAATGACAGCGCCAGTGAATCAAGCCCGAACCGTCAGCGCGCATCGCTCCGCCCGGGCACTCGGCTTTGGTCCTGCGGCCGGGACGCGGCCCGCGCGCTCGCCCGGCGCATTGGCTCGCGGGTCGTCGCGTGCGAGGAGCGCGATCGGGACCGCTACGGGCGCATCGTCGCCGTGTGCCGGGTCGCGGGCAAGGACGTGAATGCCTGGATGGCTGCCGAAGGCTGGGCCTTCGCCTACCGCAGGTACTCCATGCGCTACGTCGGGGAAGAAGCGGCGGCGAAGGCGGCTAGGCGCGGGACCTGGCGGGGCGACGTGGTGGCGCCCTGGGCCTGGCGCAGAGGCGAGCGGCTCACGGGTGCAAGGACGGTCGCGCAGCCTGCGGCCTCCCGGCCGGCTGCGGAGCAGAGGAGCGGACGATGCGCCATCAAGGGCAACATCGGCTAGGGCGGCGCACGCATCTACCACGTCCCGGGCGGCCGGTACTACGACCGTACGCGCATCGACACGGCGAAGGGCGAGCGGTGGTTCTGCTCCGAGGCCGAGGCGCGGGCGGCGGGGTGGCGGCGATCACGCCACTAGCCCATGCATCCCACAATACCGGAGTCCACCGGGGAAGCGGCGATGCATCGGTACTACGCGTACGAGAACTGGACCGCGCGGGCGTACAGCGCGCACGACGTCATGGTGCATCGGCATGGATGCGCACACTGCCCATTCGAATCCGACGGCAGACGGCGAGGTCCGGAGCCGTCTGGAGCGAACGACCAGTGGCATCCGTTCGGGGAGCTCGAATCTCCGGAGGCGGCGATGCGCAAGGCGCGCGCAATCGTGCCGAGCGGCATTGTCTTCCGCTACTGCGGACACTGCCTGCGCGACACGGCGGACGGCAACTGATACGAGGGGCCCGCGGACGGTCGAAGATGGCGGTCAGTCCGTGGCTGACCTCGAGCACATCCATGCAGCACTCCCCATGTGTCGTGTTGCACTCCTTGAAGTCGCGCCTTGATTCTGTCCGCACTCCGTTCAACTGGCGACTTCAGCCGACCGGGAATGTTGGTGGCGGAAACGCCTGGGTTACGGACGACGGTGGACTTCCAGATACGAGTGATCGTCCCGGCCCCAAATGTCGCGAGGCGTTCGGAGGTTCGGTCGGAGCGACCATGGGGCGGAACTTTCGCCCGGAATCAGCCCTCGACAGTTGAGCCCGGCGTCAGCGAACCGGAAGCGGCCGCGTTCAATACTCCGCGTATCCGAGAGTGTTCGTGTCGAAATCGGTCCACGGCTGCGTGCTGTCGTCCTTGTCGCCGCTGGCCTCCCATGCGCACATGACTTCGTCGAGCATCGCGGAGTCGGCCCCGAGCTTGCGGAGCCGGAGCGTCGGCGCGATTCGTCAGCTTGGACTACCGAGCAGGACCGCTTGTGAACATCCACCCCGACAATCACCGCCTCGTCAGCCACTGATTCGCGGGACAGTCCTATTTTCCAACATTTTTGATGTTCTTGTATATTTGTGTTAGAAATTCGCACCTCAATGCCCCAGACCAACTCCATGAGCCACTCATGAACGAGCTCGGCCGCCGGCTCCGCCAGCTTCGAATCAGTTCGGGCATGACCCAGTCCGAAGTGGGAACGCAAGTGGGGCTGTCACGCTCAGCGGTGACACAGATCGAATCCGGAAATCGCGATGTCACCGCAGACGAGGTGGTCCGGTTCTCGACCATCTTCCGGCATGGCCCCGAGGCGCTTCTGTCCGGCCTCGGGCAGGGGAGCGATGTGTCGGTTGCGGAAATGGAC
>JAJEBT010000148.1 GCA_022822405.1 Alphaproteobacteria bacterium | reverse complement strand
CAGGGCAAGCCGGCAAACCCCGGACGGCTCAACGATCTCCGCCACATCATCTACAAGTCGGCCGATGCGCCGTGGCGGCGCGCCCGGCGCATGCTCGGCCTGATGCTCCGCGAGGGGCTTCTCAAGGAGAATATCGATGGTGAGGCGCTGCTCTGGGCCTATAATCGGCTGATCGTCCGTCCGGAACAGCGCAAGATCCTGATGGTCATCTCGGATGGCGCACCGGTTGACGACTCGACCCTTTCGGTCAATGCTGGCAACTATCTTGAGCGCCATCTGCGTGAGGTCATCGAACTGATCGAGGCGCACCCCGAAGTCGAACTCACCGCCATTGGCATCGGGCACGACGTTACGCGGTACTACGCCAAAGCGGTCACGATCACGGATGCTGAACAGCTTGGCGGCACGATGCTGGATCGTCTGGCTGAACTGTTCGACGACGGGCGGAACCTGCCTTTCGGGCGTGCCCGGTCACGCCGGGAAGCAGCCTGACGGAACGGGGCAGACGTTTTCTGCGACGGCGGAACCGCTGTCCAGGAAAACGGTTTTGGGTGATGTCAGGAGGCGGTGCCCGCGGCCGCCTCGCGCGCCTTGCGTATCTTGCGCTTCAGGCGACGCGCCTCCAGAGGAAGTCTGGAATCGGACGTGTTGAGCAGGTACGCGTCCAAGCCGCCCTTGTGTTCGATCGAGCGGATGGCATGGACCGACAGCTTGAGCCGGACCGTGCGACCGAGCGAATCGGACAGGAGTGAAGTGGTCTGCAAATTCGGCAGGAACCGGCGGCGTGTCTTGTTGTGGGCATGACTGACATTGTTGCCGGCCATGACGCCCTTGCCGGTGATCGCGCAGCGTCTGGACATCGTCTCTATCCAATGGGGCAGGTAGGGGGAGTTTCGCAACCCGGAAAGCAGGGTTTCTAGCGTTGTCCGGGAAGCGCGTCAAGCCAGTGTCGACTGTCGGCTACCGTGTTAGGTGATTCCGGCGCATCGGCGAACCAGGGATTCTGTGCAACAGGGCTCTTCCGTCCAGACGGCTTTCGGTCGTTCCAGTTGATGTGGCGTCGTGCGGGCGAGTACTGCAGCAACATCGAGGGAAGTTGCGCCAGATATTCTCTGCGACTCGGTCGTGGCATGGGTCCCCGATGTTGCTGCCGCCGTCCTGGCGGATATGTGGTTGCGCTTCTGGCGGTGTTGCCGGGACGCGCCTGGAGACTCAATAGGACCGGTCGACCACGAACTCGACAGCCTCCAAGAGCGCCGCCCGAATCCTGCCGTCAGGAAACTGGTCGAGAGCTGCCTGCGCCGCTACGGCATATTCCCGTGCGCGGTCGACGGTACCCGTGAGCGCGCCGGACTGATTGAGCAGCTTGAGGGCGTGGCCGAAATCTCCCTCTCCCTGATCAAGGTCCACCAGCGTTCGATGCCAGAACCTCCGCTCCCGTTTGTCGGCGGCGCCGTAGGCGAACAGGACGGGAAGGGTGATCTTCCCCTCCTTGAAATCGTTGCTTACCGTCTTGCCGAGGATTGCCTGGTGGGCCGAATAGTCGAGCACGTCGTCGATAAGCTGGAAGGCCATCCCTGTGTTGTATCCGAAGCTTTCGAGAGCCCGGCGTTCGGCCTCGGAGGCGTCGGCGACAATAGCGCCGACTTCCGTTGCGGCCGCAAACAGCCTCGCCGTCTTGGAAGAGATGACCTCGAGATAGGCGGCCTCCGATGTTTCCACATCGTTGGCCGTGATGAGCTGCATCACTTCGCCCTCTGCGATCGTCGAGGACGCCTGTGACAGAACGCGCAGGACTTCCAGGGCGCCATCGGCAACCATCAGTTCGAAGGCGCGACTGAACAGGAAGTCGCCGACGAGTACGCTGGCCTTGTTGCCCCATACAGCGTTGGCGCTGGCGGTGCCGCGGCGCAACATGTCTTCGTCGACGACGTCATCATGAAGCAGGGTTGCGGTGTGGATGAACTCGACGCAGGCGGCTAGGCCGATATGGCGTTCGCCCGTGTAGCCGCACAGGCCGGCGCTGGCGAGTGTGAGCATCGGGCGAAGGCGCTTGCCGCCGGCGGCGACGACATGTTCGGCAACCTTGCGAATCAGGATCACCGGACTGTCCATGTGCGCGATGATCGTTTGGTTGACGCGCCGCATCTCGTGGGAGGTCAGCGACGTTAGGGCGTCAAGCGAGGGCGTGAACTGGTCCCGCCGTATCAGCTTCAGGTCAACGACGGAACTCATGAGTTTCGCAATCCTTGACGGAAATGACAGAGACATCGAACATAGCGGCAGACTCCGTCCGGTCAAGGCAATGTGCAAATGAAGGAACTGGTGCGAACCAACGACTCGGTGTTTCTGTCCTGGGTGCAGGCCATGCTTCGCGCGGACCTGATCGAGACCTTCGTGCTCGACGGTCACATGAGCGTTCTCGAAGGCAGCGCCGCTGCCATCGCCCGGCGCGTAATGGTTACCGATGAGGACTACGAGCGGGCCAAGGCGCTGCTGCGGGATGCCGGCGAAGGGGACCGCATTGTCTGAGGCGCCCGGACGATGCGGGAGTGCCGTCGATCGCCGCCATACGGAAGACGGCTTCCTCGGTGGAAGGCTTCGTCTGCGTCAACCCGTCGACGGCTATCGTGCGGCTATCGATCCTGTCTTCCTCGCAGCCTCGGTCGATGCCGCCGCAGGCGATCGTGTTCTCGATGTCGGAGCCGGCCACGGCGCGGCGGCGCTGTGCCTGGCCCGGCGGGTTCCAGGCTGCCATGTCACCGGGATCGAAATACAGCCGGACCTTGCCCGGCTTGCGGGCGAGAACGTCCGTGCCAACGATCTCGCCGGGTTCGTCAGCATCGTTGCCGCTGACCTTATGCAGCCTGCGACACAGGCGGACTTCGACCACGTGATGGCCAATCCGCCTTATCTCGAACAGGGCCGCAGCACTCTTCCCCGAGGTCGCCACGCGGCGGCGGCGCGACTGGAGGGAGACGCAGGGCTCGAGGAATGGATCGGCTTCATGCATCGCTTGGCCCGGCCCGGTGGCACTCTGACTCTTATTCACCGTGCCGACCGGCTCGATCGGATTCTGTCGCTGTTCGATCGCCGATGCGGCGCGATTGCGATATTTCCATTATGGCCGAAATCCGGTGTCGCGGCAAAACGGGTTATTGTTCGCGCGCGCAAGGGCGCTGCCACGCCGGCGGTCATGGCTCCGGGACTCATCCTCCATGAGGACGACGGCGCGTTCACGGCGGAGGCCGACGCGGTGCTTCGCGGAGCGGCCTTGCGAGTCGCCGGCAGATGATGATGATGTGAATTGTCATGGATTGGGGAACGACAAGGGACGCCATCGCGCGGCTGGCCGCGAAGCTGCCGGTCGAGCGCCTGCGCAACCCGCCTCCGCGGGTTGGCGTGATGCGTCTCGAAGGCGTCATCGGAGGCGGACCGCAGCGGCGTGGCGGGATCACGCTGGCGGCCTATGAGAAGGCGCTTGGCCGGCTGTTCGCCGCGCGAAACCTCAAGGCCGTCGCTCTGGTCATCAACTCTCCGGGCGGTTCGCCGGTGCAGTCGGCCCTGATCGCGCGGCGCATCCGCGAACTCGCCGCGGAAAACGAGATCCCGGTCGTCGCATTCTGCGAGGATGTCGCGGCGTCGGGCGGCTATTGGCTGGCCTGTGCCGGGGACGAGATCTTTGCCGACGAGAGTTCGATCGTCGGGTCGATCGGCGTGATCTTCGCGGGTTTCGGATTCCCGGACCTTCTCGACCGCTTCGGCGTCGAGCGCAGGCTCTACGCTGTCGGCGAGCGCAAGGGGATGCTCGATCCGTTTACCGACGAACGGACGGCGGATGTCGAACGCTTGCGCGAACTTCAAGAAAGCATCTTCGATGCCTTCCGGGACTATGTCCGAGAGCGCCGGAAGGGCAGGCTCCGAGCGCCCGAGGACGAGCTGTTCACGGGAGACGTCTGGACCGGCCGGCAGGCGCTGGAAGTCGGGCTCGTGGACGCGCTTGGCGAGATGCGTTCCGAGATGCGGCGCCGGTTCGGCGAGCGCGTGCGCTTCCATCGCGTCGCCGCCAGGTCCGGAGTGTTGGCCCGGTTCCGGCGGGGCATCCGGATCGGCATCGATCCTGGCGAACTGGTCGCCGCCCTCGACGAATGGGCGGTCTGGCAGCGCTTTCGCATGTGAGGTCCGTACCATGATTCTGAAATGGCTTGTGCTTGCCGCGATCGTCGCCGGCGTCTGGTACGGCTTCAAGATCATCATTCGCCGCAACAAGGCACGGCAGATCGCAGCCGGGCGGCGACGCACCGGCAGTGTCGAGGATCTCCGCGCCTGCCGCGTGTGCGACAGCTATGTTGCCGAAGGACAGCAGGGCTGCGGGCGCGACGACTGTCCCTACCCGGGCTGACAGGCGGCGTCGGCCGGCTACTCCGAAGAACGGGCCCGGGACGAGATTGACCGTTGCGCGGGCGGACCCTATGTTGCGGCCCGGCGACGCGGTGGCACCGGACCGGCAGACATGACACAGAATGGAGACACAGGCGCGTCCTTCCAGGCCCTCGTCCTGAAGCTCCACGCCTACTGGGCCGCCCGGGGTTGCGTGATCCTGCAGCCCTACGACATGGAAGTGGGAGCCGGAACCTTTCATCCTGCGACAATGCTGCGGGCGCTCGGCCCCGAGAGCTGGAACGCTGCCTACGTTCAGCCGTCCAGAAGGCCGGCCGACGGGCGCTACGGAGAAAACCCGAACCGGCTTCAGCATTACTACCAGTACCAGGTCATTCTCAAGCCGTCGCCCGCCGACAGTCAGGAACTCTATCTGGACAGCCTGCGGGCACTCGGAATTGAGCCCGAGCACCACGACATCAGGTTCGTC
>JAJEBT010000110.1 GCA_022822405.1 Alphaproteobacteria bacterium | reverse complement strand
GCGCCGATGCGACCGTCGTTGCGCTGGCCCGCATGCGCGCCTTCGCCGAGCGGGCGCTCGACAGCCTCGCCGAGGACGGAATTTCCTGCGACCTGATCGACCCCCGGACGACCTCGCCGCTCGACGACGAACTGATTCTGGAGAGCGTCGCGAATACCGGACGGCTCGTCATCGTCGACGAATCGCCGCCACGATGCAGCGTCGCCGCCGACATCGCCGGCCAGGTCGCGCAAAAGGGGTTCCACGACCTCAAGGCGCCGATCGTCCAGATTACCGCGCCGCATACGCCGCCGCCGTTCGCCCGCGAGCTGGAGCGCGCCTATGTGCCCGGCCCCGGGCGAATCGAAACGGAAATCCGCGCGCTGCTCGCCGGCGGCTGATGGCGCAGGACCGCATAAAGGCCGTGACCCTGCCCAAGTGGGGCCTGGAAATGACGGAGGGCACGGTTGCCGCCTGGCATGTCGAGGAGGGCGGCGCCGTCGCCCGGGGCGACGATCTTGTCGATATCGAAACGGACAAGATCGTCAACACACTCGAATCGGACGCCGACGGGCTGCTGTGGCATGCCGCGCCGGCCGGCGGGACACATCCCGTCGGCGCCCTGATCGCCGTGATCGCCGACCGGGCCGTACCGCCCGCCGAGATCGACGCCTTCGTCGCCGGCTTCCGGCCAATGGTTCCGTCCGACCCGGAAACCGCATCCCCGCCCGAAACGGGAGGCCGAACGGACCGTCCCGCCGCTGCCGCGGCGCCGGCTGCAGCAGCCGCACCGGACGGCGGCGGCCGGGAGATAAACGCGAGCCCGTTTGCGCGCCGCAGAGCGGAGGAACTCGGCGTCGATCTTTCGACCGTCGCCGGGACCGGGCGCGGCGGGCGGATATCCGAACGCGATGTCGAGGCGGCGGCGGAAGCGCAGGCCGATCCGGCACGGGCCGATCCGGCGCAGGCCGCTCCGGGCGAAACCGCGGCTGAACCGGACGGCGCCGGCACAGCGGAACCTGCGTCCGAGACGGTCGCCATGTCGGCGATGCGGCGCACGATCGCCGGGCGGCTGGTACAATCCCAACGGACGGTTCCGCGGTATTCCGCCGTCGCCGACCTGCAGGTCGACGACCTGGTCCGGCTGCACGGCGACCTGAAGGCCGAAGGGGGCACGCCCCCGCCGACCCTCAACGACCTCTTCATCAAGGCGGCCGCCCTTGCGCTGACCGACGAACCGGACCTCAACGTGCATGTCCGCGATTCGGAGATTGCGCGGTTTTCCGCCGCCAATGTCTGTTTCGCGGTGGCGACGGAGGAGGGCCTGGTGGCGCCGGTCGTGCGGGACGCCGCCAACATCCCGGTTGCGGAGATCGCGCGCGAAACGGCGCGCCTCGCCGCGGCCGCACATGCGCGCACGCTGACCGGCGCCGACCTTGAGGGCGGCACCTTCACCGTATCCAACCTCGGCATGTTCGGCGTCCGCCAGTTCGACGCCATCGTCACGCCGCCGCAGGCCGCCGTGCTCGCGATCGGCGCGATCCGGCGGGAGCCGCACGAGGACGGCGCGGGCAACGTCGCCTTCCGGTCGATGATCGCCGCGACCCTGTCCTGCGATCACCGCGCCATCGACGGCGCCCTGGCGGCGCGGTTCCTGCAGAGCCTGCGCCGGCATGTCGAGGCGCCGGCGGCGCTTGCCGGCCGATAGCCGGAGAGCGGCTGCCGGAAAACAGACAGACCGGTCTTTCTTATGCTTTTTTTTTGCACTGCGCTGCGCCAACCCTTTGGAATCGTTGGAAAGACGCCCTTAGGGATGCGCAAAAACGATCCCAATAGGAAATTTTCCAGCCTCCCGGCCGAGCGGAAGCGCCGTTCAACACCGGGGGCGGCACCGCCGGGCGGCACGGCCCGGCGGAATCGGAGGGTCGAACCGGACGGGGTCCGGCCGTCAAGCCCCCGCGGCGCAAAGGGTGGCGGACAGGGCGGCGCACAGGGCGGCGCATTGGATGGCGGATCGGATGGCCGATCGGCGGCGGCGGGCCGGAAGGCGGGAAGGTTCCCGCCTGTTTCTTCTTTCGCTTCTTCCGGGGGCGTCGGCCGGCCGCGGCGGCCATACAGCAGGCGCACTTCGGGCGTTGACGGGGCCGATATAGGGTGTGCGCCTCGCCGTTTCAAGGGAAATTATCGAAAAAGAGGAATTTTTTTGAGCAAGCCCGATGGACCCGGCCGCAGGGAGGGTGCGGGCGGCGCCTTCGCCCTTTTGCAGGGGAATCCATTAAGGGGGAAAGCCTCACGGACCCATTCGGGCGGCACAACCGCCCCGCCGCCCGAGCCCCCCGCCCGAGCCTGCCCCCGCCCGAGCCTTGCGCGTGTCTGCCCGGTGTGGCCTAATTGCCGGGCCGGGCGAGGACGCATCCTTGTCGAAAGGCGTCCGTTGCCGCCCCGTCCCGAGCCCTTTCCGAGCCCATCCCGAGACGGTGCAGAGATGGATCTTGGCCTGAGAGGCCGCAAGGCAATCATTACCGGCGCGACCCGCGGGATCGGCCGCCGCATCGCCGACCTGCTCGCATCCGAGGGCTGCGACATCGCGTTTTGCGCGCGCAAGGCCGAACAGGTCGCCGAGACCGCCAGGGATATGGAACGGCACAGGGTCCAGATCCACGGCTCGGTCGTGCATGTCAGGGACGCCGAAGCCTACAAGGCGTGGCTCGAAGGCGCCGCGGAGACGCTGGGCGGGTGCGATATCTTTATCCCGAACGTCAGCGCGGGCGGCGGGATGGAGGGGGAGAAGAGCTGGTACCGGAACTTCGAGATCGACCTGATGGGCACGGTGCGCGGCTGCGAGGCCCTGATGCCGGCGCTGGAAGAATCCGACGGCGGCGCCATCGTCTTCATCTCCACGACCGCGGCGGTGGAAACCTTCCTGGCGCCGATGGCCTACAACGCGATCAAGGCAGCGCTGATCACCTATGCCAAGCAGTTGTCGCAGACGACGTTCCGGAACAATGTCCGCGTGAATACCGTTTCGCCGGGCCCGATCTATTTCGAAGGCGGTTCGTGGGAGCAGATCAGGGCCGACAACGAGCGGCTGTACAACAGCACCGTTGCGCAGCAGCCGAGCGGACGGATGGGCACCCCGGAAGAAGTGGCGCGATGCGTCGCCTTCCTGGCAAGCCCCGCCGCAAGCTGGGTGAACGGGGTCAACCTGATCGTCGATGGCGGCTTCACGAAACGTGTCCAGTTCTGAGCGCGCGCCCGGACGGGCGCTTCGGGCCGCCCGGTCCGGAGCGACCGGTCCGGAGCGGCCGGTCCGGCCGTGCGATAGGGCCTGTTGCGGAAATCCGATCGTGACCGCAGGAAGAGACTCCGGATGAACCCCGAAGAGGCGCAGCGGATCGGCGCCGGGATCGAGTACGAGGCGGGCCGCACGGAGCCGCCGGCCGGGTTTCCCCAACTCCGGGACATTCCCGGCGGGCGCTATGTCGACCCCGGCTTCCATGCGCTCGAACGCGACCGCCTCTGGCGCAGGACCTGGCTCTACGCCATCCACGACGACGAGGTGCCCGAGGCCGGCAGCTTCATCCGCTGGGACCGGGCGGGCGATCCACTCTTCTTCGTTCGCGGCGCCGACGGCAAGGTGCGCTGTTTCTACAACACCTGCCGCCATCGCGGCGCGCCGGTGATGATCGAAGAGCGGGGCAAGGTGCGGCGCGCCTTCTCGTGCAGGTATCACGGCTGGACCTACGACACCGAGGGGCATCTGGTCGGCGTGCGCGACCGGCGCGACTTCGTCGGCCTCGACGAATCCTGCCGCTCCCTGATCGAGGTGCGCTGCGAGGCGCTCGGCGGCTGGTATTTCGTCAATCTCGACCCGGAGGCCGGGCCGCTTGCCGACGGCCTGGGGCCGAACTGGGATCATCTCCAGGAATTCCGGCCCGGGGAGCTGCGCCTCATCGACAAGGAGGCGTTCACCCTCAAATGCAACGTGAAGGTTCTGCTCGACGCCTTCCTCGAGGTCTATCACCTGAATTCGATCCACAGGAAGACGGTCGACCGCTTCCTGGATCACCGCGGCTCGTTCATCACGTTGTGGCAGGGCGGCCATTCGCGCATGGTGACGCCGAACCGGCGCGAGGGCTGGACCGATCCCGGCGTGGCCGGGCTGCCGGAGATTCCCGGCGTCGATCCGGTCTATGCGACGACCAACGTCTCGCTCAACCTCTACCCCAATCTGGTCACGCCGGTGTCGCCCGCCGGCATGCCCTTCCTCTGCTTCTGGCCGGTCGATCTCGCGACGATGGTCATCGAGGTTCACTGGTTCGCGCCGGCATGGGGCGGCGGCCCGCGCCCGGACATCTGGGAAACGCGCCTCGCCAACTTCCGCCATATCCTCGAGGAGGATCTCCAGTTCGCCGAGGAGATCCAGAAATCGGTGGAATCGTCGGGCTTCCGCGGCATGCCGCTGAACTATCAGGAGCGCCGCATCTACCATTGGCACGCCGAACTCGACCGGCGGATCGGGCCGGACCGGATCGCCGCGGAATTGCAGGTCCCCGACGTGCTCCAAGACCAGGTGGACGACTGGAGCGGTACGCCGGGTCCGGTCCGGCCGGCGGACCGGCAGCGCGCGGGTTAGCGGCCCTGCCGCCCGATCCGGATTCGCACCCAGACGCACACCGGGCATGACCGTCCTTCGCACCTTCGCCCTGCCGGAATCGATCGCCCGGCTCGGCGACATCGTCCAGCTTGCGTTCATGGCGCGCGATTTCGAGGCCGCGCTCCGCTTCTGGAGCGAAACGATGGGCGCCGGCCCGTTCTTCGTCGTCGACCGCGTCAGGTTCGGCGAGGCGCGCTACCTGGGCGCGCCGGCGCAGCTCGATCTCTCGGTCGCGATCGGATACTGGGGCGACCTCCAGATCGAATTCGTGCATCAGCACAACGATGCCCCGTCGATCTTCCGCGACTGGCAGAAGGACGGGCGCGAGGGGCTGCACCATGTCGGCATCCTCGTCGGCGACATCGCCATGGCCGAACGGGTCTGCGCCGGCGCCGGCGCCCCGGTCCTGCTGGACGGCGCGATGCACGGCGGACGCGGTCGCTTCTTCTATGCCCGGATGGCCGGACCGGCCCCGTTTCTGGAGGTCATCGAGCCGGGCAGCAAGCTGCTGGCCGCCTTCCGGCACATGCGCGAGGCGGCGCGGAACTGGGACGGCCGCGACCCGGTCCGCCGCGTATCCTCGCGGGATGCCGCCCGCTAGAGCGCGATGACTCGATTGTGGATCGAAAGGGGAATCCCTTGGTTGGCTTGAGTTGATTCCCTGTCTTTGCGACGACAGGGGAGGCTTGAGGGATGACCCGTCCGATTTCGATCGATTTGCGCAAACGCGCGATGGCGCGGCTGGCCGCGGGGCAAAGCTTCCGGCAGGTGGCGGCGGTTCTCGGGGTGGCGCCGTCGAGCATCGTGAAGTGGTCTCAACGACTGCGGGCGACCGGCAGCTGCGCCCCGGCGAAGATCGGCGGGCGGCGTCCGCGCAAGATCGTCGGGGAG
>JAJEBT010000185.1 GCA_022822405.1 Alphaproteobacteria bacterium | reverse complement strand
CGCATGGCGCGCGAGATACTCGTCGAGCGCGGCCGCGTATACTTCGCTCCGGGACCGCCGTCCCTGCGAGGCCAGTCGCTCGGCGCGTTCGAAAATGTCGTCGGGGATCGAGACGGCTGTTTTCATACCCGCAGTATAACTCCTTGCCGTGCCGGAGGTCAAGCGGTATCAGGACGTGGTTCGGCGGGCGCTCATGGTCAGCACCCCCTTTCGGTCAGTGATAGTCGATCAGGTCTGCATCCACGGCTTCTTCGTTCTCGAAGCGGAACACCACGCGCCAGTTGCCGGAGTCGCGAATGCTCCACTGGCCCGCACGGCCGCCCTACTTCGATCTGTGGAACGGCAACGATCGGGACCGTGAGGCTGCCAACCATTTGGCCGCGAAGTGTTTTCCATGGTTGTGAGGGAGCCCCAGGCCGCCGCCAGACTCGTCGCCGGTCGCTGCGGCGGGCCGGTTACCCCACAACAGTTGTTGAGGAGAGCGCGTTACCACAAGGCAAGAATGCGCGTAGAGTGGCAGCCTGCAGGCCATGCGACGCCAGGCGTCCGAATGAATCGCGCGTTCGATTCAGTATTCTTAGCCGCGTGGCGCAACGCTGAAGCGTGCACAAGCACGGGGGGAGACCAATGCGCGCCTCAAGATGGATGGGACATACCGCGGGCGGTGGCATCGCCAGCCTGCCGTTCGTTGCGGTGATGCTCGCCGGCCTTGGCTACGGATCTGCCTCCGCAGCCGTTCCGCCAGGCGCCGATGAACTGGCCTCCCATGGCGTCTGGTCGGTCTTCCAATATCCTCTCGATCCACGGCGCAAGTGCTATATCGGCAGCGAACCGGTCAGGTCGGCAGGCGCTACTTGGCTCATGTTGGATGTCGCGGCGGGTGAACTCACCCTCGTCCGCAATCCGGGCGAAGGCTACCGGCGATCGGGAAGTGACGACGTTCCTCAAGGGGTCGTCAGCGTTGGTTCTCAGTCATTTCGGTACTTGTTAGCGCCGTTTTCCCACTGGAAGGAGCAGGACCGGCCTTCCGACGCACGTGTGGTTGAATTCATGAAAACCGCCAAGGCAGCAAAACCCGAAGCCGAGATGGAAGTGCGGGGTGAATCATGGCGCGGCGGTCAGGTGACAGACGCATTCTCTCTGCGGGGTTTCGCCGCGGCCCACGAAGCCGCCAACGGCGGGGCTTGCAAGGCTCGGCAACCGCCGGCCGGACAACGCGGCGCGATCGAACTAAGCTACATAGATGTCGAACCGACGGAGAAGGCGTCGGGGGACTGGTACACGGAAGTTCGTCTCCTTGGCCCGTTTTTTGCGCGGGGACAACAGGAGGCGCTAGTGATCAGGGCAATCCCGCGCGACAAGGGCGATCGTTTCCACGGACTCTCCTTCGTCAACGGCCAGCTCGACTTTTCAAGGGATGGGTCCCTGATCGGAAGGGAGGTCTTTTACCTCTACACGAACCTGGCTGATGTGTGCATGTCTCCGGAAACGGGGCGTCTCGAAATCATCGTTACGTCCACGCCCGGAGGATCCGCCGGCCTTATCCATAGCTACTTCCTGTTCTACGACCCCAGCACCGGACGGGTCATGTCTCGGGTTCGCGGCACCCATGGCGAGGAGGTTTACGAGGAAATCAAAAGAGTAGAAAGCGGCAGCTTCGTCCCGCGCTGGTGTCCGTTCCGAAGCTACAGGTACCGCATGGAGGAGTTCTCCCAGGAGATCATGAAGGAATCGTTCTTTGGGATGGTCGGCGAGCGTCTCGAAACCGTCGACGAACTCGAAAAACTCGCAAGAGCAAATTTTCTCGGACGACATTTGCGGACGCCGGATGGCCGATCTGTCGAGTTTGCGGACGACATCTTCTCCTCCTATCTCAGTCTGATCGAGCAGTCGGGACCGGATTCGCTGCTTCGGTCGGCGAGATTCGACACCTCCGAATATTCCGTCGTTGTTTTGGAGCATTCAGGTTACAGCTACCGCGACGCGTTTCAGATGATCTTCGTCAAGGCGGCCACGGGCGATCTCTGGACGCCGGTCTATCACGCGGGCCCCGGCAACTCGCTCAAGAGGTACAAACTGGCCGAAGTCTACGGCTTTGTGGACGAAGAAACCCAGCGTATTCGACTCTGTACTCGTAAGTGTCTCCCTTGGGGATGGGGGGAATATGCCGAGGTGAGTTTCAACTTTCGAACCTTCGAATCCGCTTTCGTGCCAGAGCGGAAGTGATTCCCTGCACCCTCGCGTCTCTTCCCATGGCGAAGGATTATGCCGGCGTGGCTGCGCCGGCTGCGACCGTTCTGAGTCCGGTCCGACCGCTCCGGCGAGATCCGGCGCCGGTTTCGCGATCTTCAGCCGATACGGTGTTCCAAGACAGCAGGTCGTGTAGGCGAATCTTCTTGCCGTCGGAGATGCACTCCAAGTCCCGGGTGAGCTAGGAGTGCGAGTCGATGTCGTCGAGGCCGGCGGTCCGTATGACGCCGTGCTCGATATCGGGACACAAGCGTTTGAGGTGGGTCGATGCCGCCAGTGCTCCAGTTCGTCGCCGCAGCGGATCCGTTCGAGCGCTTCGGCGGCGGTCGAAGAACAGTTCTGGTGCTTTGCTCCCGCGAGCGCGAATGCGCCATCCACGATACCGGCTTCGAAAATCCCGGTATCGTCAACACCTTCTGGAAGCCACGTTTCGATACACCGTCCTGCGGCTCCTTGCGGCAACTTATCCCGAACATTCCGGATGCAGAGCCTGATTGGTGCTGAGCTCTGCCGACGATCGCGCGGAAAGCGGCAGGTCGAGCACGGTCATTGCGCCGCCCAGCCTGGCGCTATCGTTAATGTGCAGCTGGCCGCCGTAACCCCGAGCAAGGCTGTTAGTGTAGGGTAGGCCGATGCCGTGCCCCTGGGAACGCGAACAGGAAGCGCGTCCCCATACCAGAAAGAGATCGCGATCCTCCTTGGGGAAGCCGGGACCGTCATCCTCGATCGTGATTCGGGCCATGCCGCCGACGCTGGAAAGGCCGAGCAGAACGGTTTCACGCGACCAGGAACCTGCATTGCGCAGTAGATTGCCGACCATCTCTGAGAGATCCTCCGGTCGCACGCATACGGACAGACCGGCGTCCTCGGACTCGATGACAAAGTTCCGGTCGGCGAAGCGGCGAGTCATCAGGACCCGGAACCGCTCGACCGCGGGCACAACGTCGATCATGGGGACCGACCCCGTGATCCGCTCGCTCAGGAGGAGGTTCAGTCTCTTGTCCAGCATGTCGCGCATCTGCTCGACGCCTTCCCGCAGCGCCGCCTTGTCTTCCTCCGATACCGTTCGGAAATCCATCAGCAGAATGTCGTTGAGCATGTGGTTCAGGGAATGCATGAAGCCGCCCTGACTGACCTCCTCGGCAAGCATCGTATCCTTCAAGGTATCCAGGGCTGTCCGGATCCGCCCATGGGTTTCCTGTTCCCAG
Organism: Alphaproteobacteria bacterium; assembly: GCA_022822405.1. GTDB lineage: Bacteria > Pseudomonadota > Alphaproteobacteria > MPNO01 > UBA830 > JAJEBT01. The sequence continues at coordinate 49,716 of JAJEBT010000185.1, read as the reverse complement.
CGGCGGGTCTCGTCGAGTGCGACCAGGAATTCGTTGATCCTTTGGGCAAGGAGCCGGATTTCCTCCGGGTCCCGGTGCTCCTGGACCACCGCCCCGCCGATATCTCCGCTGAGCCGGCTGACGTCGCCGGTTACCCGCGCCAACGGCCGGAGTTGGTGATGGATTGCCCAGCGAGTGGCGGCAAACAGGACCAGCATCGCGATGAGGACGACCACGCCCATGTCGGTACGGAACTGCACGATGTCGCGGCGATAGGGCGCGTAGTCGAGCAGCACATGATAGGTCACGGGGTAACGGTAATACCTGTGGCGCGTCGCATTGCCGCCCGCATTTGCTGTTCCAGCAGCGATTGGCCGGACCAGCCGGTGCGGCACGGTTTGGCTTGCCCGGTAGTACTCGTGCTTCTCTCCGTCCTTGCCGACGAACACGAGCCCTTCCCGCGCCGCCTCTTCGGCGCTTGCGCGCAGCGCCGGGGCCGGCACATCTCCGGCCGATTTCCACAGGAGCGATTGGTTGGCGGTGATGTAAGCCGATCGTCCGGGATCGAAGAAGGCGGCTGCCGTTTCCGCCGGCACCACGACGCGAACGCTTTCGCTGTCCACGACGGGCGCGATGCGGACCCGGGTGCTCAGTTGCAGGCGCAACGTTTGCGCTTCCAGCGCCGCCCTCTCCTTCACCATGCGCTGGTGCCGGTGGTCGACCAGCAGCACCGCCACGACGATCGCTGCCAGAAACACGGCCGACGCGACAACGACGATCCGATCCTGAAGGCGCTTTCCGAACATGTCCGCGCCGTCAGTCGGAAAGGCCGGCTTGTCCGTCGATCGGCATGCCGCCTCCGCTGCGCACGAGAGTTCCCCGTTCCACCGGCTCAGTCCGCCTCGGTTTCGCGCGGAAAATCATTCAGACGATAACCCTTGATTTCCCGGACATGGCGTATCGGCTCGTACATCTGTTCGGGATCGAGCATCTTTCTTAGTGTCGAGACCAGATTGTGGACATTGTTCGCATCCGCCGATCGTGCGGAGGGCCAGACATGCGCGATGATCTCGTTGGTCGACACGGTGCGGTCGGTCATCAGGAGATATTTCAGAAGACGGAATTCCATGGCTCGCAGGGGAACCGGCTTGTCATCGACCCTGACTTCGGCGCGAATGACGTCCAGCGCGATAGGGCCGTGCCGGAGAACCGTGCTGTCCCCAGCGTGATCGCGGCGCTGTGTCGCCTGGAGCATCGCATGAAGACGTATCAACAGGATCGTCGGCAAATAGGGCTTGGCGATGAACTCGTTGCCGCCCCCTTCGAACACCTTGACCTCGGTCTCCACATCGTTGCGCAGCGTGAGCACCAGGACCGGATAGTGGCGCCGCCGCAGCCGGCGAATCTGGCCGATCAGATCAAGACCTTCCATGCGGCTCGGCGGGCTGGTCAAATGCAGGTCGACGACACCGGCGTCATAGTCGTACACGCGCGCGAAATCGAGCGCATCGTCGAGACCGCAAGCGGCATCCACGGTATAGCCATTATCCTCGAGCAGGGCGGCAGTTCTTTCCCGCTCGAGGTCCTGGTCCTCGACCAGCAGGATCTTCATGGATCCGTCCCACCCTCCTTGCACATGGCTCCGGAGAACACTTTGAATGCGCCGGCAGGACCCCCGGTGCTATCCGCCACGTCGACCCGCCGGCCGTCGACATTCAATTTTCGGAAGGGGCGCAGGGTCAGCAGCTTCCCTGCTCGACAGCTACATCAATGACCTGCCCGTCCGGCAGCACCAGGCGGACGATGAGATGATCGCCGTCGGCGGTCACCGAGAGCGCCCGTCCGCCAAATCGGCTGACCGCAATCTGTGCGGCATCGGCGGGCGAACACAGCGCGGCCGATGCCGGGGCCGGATTACTCGCGACGAGAAAACCGATGATCGGGAACATGGGGAGTGCCGAGGCGCAAGTCCTGATCGCCCAAAGGCATCCACCAAGATGTTCTCTCATCGAAGACATCGCCGCGCCTCCGGGGCCGCCCAGCACCGCCATGGGCTGTTGCTGCCATGTGTATACTAGAGAGTTACTCCGATCCCCAAGGAAATCGTCGTATCGGGCCAGCGCATCTTTGCCGCTGGGGCGATGCGATTCACCCAACCCGTCCTTCGCCCTGTTATTTCCTAGTCTCCCCGTTTCCTCCCCTGAGGCCTCGTTCGCATCCCGCTGCCTCGGCGGATTGCGATGCGACGTGACCCATTGTGGGACGCAACTCGCCCTCATGTACAGTCACCGTGTGGCGGCTTAAGGAATATTTCGGCGTCTTGAGGGAAGAACGAGAGGCATAATCGCGGGGAAAATCAGCCGCTTCGGCTACGCTGCTCGACGCCTATCGGTTTTCGGGAGCCTCGCTCTCATGAGACGCGCGCGAAATCTGCTTCTTGTCTTTGCCCTATTCGCCGTCGGCATACAGACGGCGGAGGCCAGCGAGTGCGGCATTGCCTTCGGATATGTAAGCGAAGGATCCCGTTTCGGCGCGGTCATCGGCCCGTCGGGGAAGATGTCCATCTGGATGGACACCGGGGGATTGAGGGAGCCGAGCTGGACGGCGATGGGTATTCATTACCATCCCTCCCTAGCGTCGCAGGCAGCAAAACGCCAAGCCCGCGATCCGGCAGTGAAACACGTCCACTGGCATCCCAACCGGCACTGGCACAGACACCACAGGCGCCATCCCCACGCGGGATGGCAGCGGCGCCACGGCGGGTACGGATACCGCCACAACCCCCATCGCCACCGAAAGCCGCCCCAGGAGCCTTACAGCGGCGAATTTCTTGGCTGGTACATGCACTGGGGATGGCACCTGTACCCCCATTCTGCCCGCCGACACCATTGGCACGGTCGCCATGACCGTCGACACCGACGCAACCACTGACCGAAATGCAAGGGAAGTCGCGCCGGAATGCCGACCAACTCAGGGGAAAAGGGATGACACTGCTTCCGACCCGTCCACGAATTTTCATGCTTTCCGCCTGTGTCCTGCTTCTATGGTGCGCGACACAAGTGTCGCCGGCATGGTCCTTGCCGCGAGCGGCCACGAAGGGGATTCACCAGTGTCTCAGGACCTATACGGCTGCCAGCTCCGTCCACGGCCGGCGCGCGTATGACTACTGCAACGTGCGGCGCGGTTTTTTCGCCGGCAAGGACCGAAGATGGCGTCGGGGGCGGCAATTGGCGGTGGTCGATGTCGTGAGGCAGTTGCGGGACCATCTCCGCCATGACAGCGGCGCCGTCCACACCCGGAAAATGGCGCGGGACCTCAACAGGTGTCTCAGGAGTTATTCGGTCGGGTCGCGCCGTTACGGAAGCGGGCCGGACCGTTGCCGAGTCAGACCGGGCAAAGCAACCGCTAGGTACTGGGGACTAGAACCTGGTCGCAAGTCTTCCGTCGGACTGCCGAGAACGTTACAGGCAGTGCTTCGCTTCGCCGCCCACCGCGGCCGTGATTGCAGGCGGCGGAATGGGCGCGCGGCACCATACGGCTGTGGCAAGCCTTACGGCCTCGGCCATGGCCTTCCGGTATATCAGGCGCCCGTTTCGAGGCCGATCCCGCTCAGCAGAACATGCCGATACCATTCCGGCCCGAAGTCCGGGATGACCCAGTATTTCCCGCTCTGGATGCCAATCGTGCCGGCGCCGGTCGGCTCGCCATGTAGGGACGGGTTCGGCAGCTTTGGCGTTGCGGTGCACGGTCCGATGTAAGCACCAGTACACCCTTACCTGATAGTGGAGTGAACCCATATGGTCCGTCTTGTACTTGATCGATGGCCGATCCTGATTCTTCTGTTCCTAGTAGCCTGGATGCCGCGGGCAGAAGCCGAAACCCGATCTTTGGCGTATCGCCACGCCGAACTGGAACAGCGCTTCCTGTCGGAACGTCAGGTTCCCCGATTGCCTTCCGTCGTGGAGGAAACGCTCGCGGCTATCGCTGCGGGCAAGGCGATCGAGGCGCGAGACACCGTCGCGCTTTCTGAGGCCGCGAGAGGCCTCGTAACCCACGCCTCCGGACATGCCTCCGCGGGCTGGCGAAAATCGGCCGCCGCCTGGACCGGCTTCTACGAGGCCGTTTTCGCGGACACCACCGATCGCGCGCGTAGCTGGCGCATGCGGAGGCAGGCTCGGCGCAAGGCTGGCCACGCTCTCAAGGAAGCCGCCTACAACCTCTACGCCGCCTATCGTCTTTCGACCGAAATATCGGTTGCCGCTGAGATTCTCGATGAATTCGCCCGCATTCAGAAAGCTGCAGAGAACTATGTCAGCGCCGAGCTGGCGCTCCGCGAGAGCTTGTCCATAACCGGGGATCCCGATGCGCAGGAGCGGCTGGACCGGCTGCGCCGGAAGCACGGTTTCCGCATCGTCAAGATAGGCCATGACAGGGATCGCGACGAACCCAGTTCCTGCATCGCACTGAGCGCTCCGGTGCGCGACGATCAGCGCGAACACGTGGCCGACCATATCGCCCTCGAACCGGACCGCGGCGACCACCCGGTGGTGCTGCAAGAGTCCACCATTTGCATCGGCAATCTCGAACACGGCGCCAAGTATCGACTGACCCTTCGTGCCGGCCTGATCGACATTCACGGTAGAGACGTTGTCGAGGACGCGCGGACGTTCCGCGTACCCGATCGTCGGGCAAGCGTCCGATTCTCGGCCGGCCGTTACGTGCTGCCGAGAACGGGGAGCGTCGGGGTTCCGATCACCACTGTGAACATGGACGAAGCGCCCCTGAGGCTGCTCCGTATTACCGAAGGCAATCTGGTCGACACCGTCAGCGGCGGACGTTTGCCCCGAGAGTTGGAGGGTCGACAATTGAGCCAGATCGTCAACACGCTTGGGGAAGAGGTCTGGAAGGGTTCCATCGCGGTCCGCAACATCCGAAACCGCAAGGTCATCACGGCCGTGCCGCTGGACAAGCTCCTGCCCGAGCGCAAGCCCGGCGTCTATGTCCTGGCCACGACCACGGATGAGCGGGGCAGCCCCCGCTATCGAGACCACGCTGTCCAGTGGCTGGTCGTCTCGGATATCGGCCTGACCGCCATACGGGGCACCCATGGCCTGTCCGTCTTTGCCCGCTCGCTCTCTTCGGCCGAACCAATCCCAGGCGTGACCCTGTCCCTCAGAGCCCGCAACGAAGACACGCTGGCCGAACTTGTCACCGACGCCGCCGGTCGAGCTACCTTCGCGCCCGGACTCCTGCGGGGCTCGCGCGGCCTTGCGGCCGTATTGCTTCAGGCGCGGTCGGAACAGGGAGACCATACCTTTCTCAGGCTTACCGGCCCCGGGTTCGACCTGTCGGACCGCGGCGTCGGGGGCCGCAAGCATGCGACATCTCTGGAGGCCTATGTCTACACCGACCGCGGAATCTACCGGCCAGGGGAGACCGTCCGCCTCACCGCCCTCGTGCGGAACGAGCGGGGCCGGGCCCTCGACGATATGCCGCTCGTGCTCAAAGTCACCCGCCCCGATGGCGTGCTCGCGCGGAGCTTTTCCGTGCTCAGCGATCACACGGGTGCTGTGGCCCTCAATCATCCGCTTCCCGATACCGCCATTACGGGAGAATGGCGTTTCACCCTGGGCATTCCCGACGGCTCGGCGACAGTCGGACAAACCCGCGTCGAGGTGCAGGACTTCGTACCGCCGCGGATCGAGGTCAACGCCGCAGCGCCATCGACCCTGTCGGCCGGGGGCCAGGCACCCTTCACCATCAAGGCCAGGTTCTACTACGGCGCCCCCGGTGCGGATCTGACCGTCAAGGGTCGGGCCCGCGTGGAAATCGACCCCAAGCCGTTCGCCCGCTGGGCGGAATATCGGTTCGGCCGCGTCGAAGACGAGCTGGAGCAGGTGCGGATTACCCTTCCCGACACCAGGACCGGACCGGACGGCGCCGCGACCCTGAGCGCGACCCTCCCGGAGGTCGGCAAGAACACGCATCCCGCGCGGGTTCGCCTGGAAGCCGTTGTTCTCGAGCCCGGCGGAAGACCGGTCGAAACGATGATCGTGCGCTCTCTCCGCGACGGGCGCGAGCGCATCGGCTTGCGTCCCCTGTTCAGCGGATCGGTCGCAATGGGCGCGGCGGCAGGGTTCGACGTCGTCCTGGTGGACGGCGATGGCTCCGCGCTGGGAGAGCGCGATCTTGCCTGGCGGATCTACCGGGAGAAGCGGGAATCCTTCTGGTACATGACGACAAGGGGCAGGTGGAAACACCGCGCCATCGTCATGGATTCCACTGCCGGCAGCGGGACGCTTAAAACCGCTGCGCCCGGACTTCAATCCGCGCAAATTTCGACTCAACCGGGCTGGGGCACCTACCGTCTCGAAGTGAGCGATCCCGGCAATCCCGACGTCATTCCCGCGAGCCTCCGGTTCAACGTGGGGTGGAGCGAGCATCCGGGTCGCCCCGACGTTCCGGACAGGATGACCGTGCGCCTGGACAGGAAGAGCTACATCGCGGGCGAACAGGCGACGGTCAGGCTGGAAGCCCCGTTTGACGGGCCTGCATCGGTGGTTGTGGTCACGGATGGCGTGGAGCAGGTCCACCGCGTCTCCGTGGTCGACGGAAAGGCGGCCCTGTCCCTGCCCGTGGGGGACTGGATTGCCGGGGCCTACGTAACGGCCACGACGTTTCGCCCGGCACCGGTAGGAGCGCAAGCGGGCCCGGGCCGCGCGATCGGCGTGGCCTGGCTTCCGGTAGACCAACCGGAGCGGAGATTGTCGGTCGCGTTCGATCTGCCTTCGGTGGCCCGTTCCGGCAAATCGCTGTCGGTTCCGTTCCAGGTTACGGACGGCGACGGCAAGCCGAGACAGGCGCGTCTCACCGTGGCGGCGGTGGATGAAGGTATCCTCCGGATGACCGGTTTCAAGTCGCCCGATCCCACCTCCCTCCTGTTCGGCAAGCGTCACATGGCGGTGGAATTTCGAGACGTTTACGGGCGGATCATCGATGCGCGACGGGGACGACCCGGCGCAATCCGGTCGGGTGGCGATGACCTGGGCGACCTGTTGGGCGGGCTTCAGCCGCCCCGCCGCACCGTCGTCCTCTATCGCGGCCTCATGTTCACCGACGGCGATGGCCGTGGCGAGGTTACGCTGGACATTCCGGCGGGCTTTCAAGGCCGCCTGCGCCTGATGGCGGTCGCGCATGACGAGGAGGCGCTCGGCCATGGCACCGGCATGGTGCGCGTTCGCGACCCCTTCATGGCAGATCTCTATCTGCCGCGCTTTCTCGCGCCCGGTGACAAGGCCGATGTCGCGATCGAACTCGTGAACGCGGGAACGGAGGCCGGAGACTATTTCGCCTCGTTGTCTGCCTCCGGGCCTGTTGCTATCGGCGGCGACATCCCGCAAACGGTGGGGCTCGCACCCGGCGAACGGACCTTGCTGCCGCTGACGCTCACGGCCACCGGTCCGGGCAGTTCGGTGCTCAAGGTCGTGGTTTCGGGTCCGCGGGATGTGCAAGTCCAACGAAGCTGGACATTGACGGTCCGCCCGGCCCAGCCGTGGCAGCATGAGCAACATCGAATAGCGCTAAAGCCCGATACCGAGGTCCATCTGTCCGAGGCGCTCGTCACCGGCCTGCACGCCACAAATCTCCGGGTTTCGGTCGGCGTGTCCAACGTACCTTATGACCTCAACGCGTTGCTGGCATCCCTTGATCGCTATCCCTATGGCTGCACCGAACAGTTGATCAGCCGTGCCCTGCCGCTGCTTTACGTAAGCGAACTGGAGGCCGGGACAGGTCAGCGTTCTTTCAGTGCCGGGCTCCGTACACGCATCCAGGATGCGATACGACGGGTTCTGTCGCGGCAACGCCCCGACGGCGGTTTCGGTTTGTGGAGTCCGCGCGATAGAGCCGACCCCTGGCTTTCCGCCTACGCGCTCGACTTTCTCGTCCGTGCACGAGACCGGGGACTGGAAGTGGATGAAGCAGTGCTGAAACGATCCCGCCGCTATTTCACAGATGTCCTCGATATGCGATCGCACGGTGGCCGGAACACGGAGGCGGCGGCCTATGCTCTTGCTTCCTTTGTCCGCGCCGGGGCCGTACAGCCCGGAACCGTGAGACAGTTCGCCAAGTCCTATCTCTACGACATAACCACCGGGCTCGGGCGGGCACAGGTGGCGCTGGCGGCGGCCTCTTTCGGGCTGTCCGACGTGGCGAACGATGCCCTGTCCTCTGCGGTATCGTCGTTCGGTGGCAGGCGCTTCGTGACATATGGCAGCAAGCTGCGAGATATGGCGGCCGTCGCCGCGGTTGCGACCAGGCTGAATCACGATGTCGCGCGGCCCGCGACGGAAGAGTTGAGTCGACTGGTCCAAAACGCGGAGGGGACGAGCACCCAGGAAAAGGCCTGGATGGTGGTGGCGGCGCACGAGTTGAACAGGACCGTGCGAAAGGCGCCCTCGACGCGTAACGGCTCGTTGGAGGTGGACAGCCGCGCGAGTTTCCATCGCGTCGTCGAGCCCCACGAACTCAAGGACGGGGGACTTAAAGTCCGCAACGTCACCGACCGTCCGATAAACCTCATAGTCGGTGTCGGCGGACATCCAGCGGTCGAAGAGCCCCGCGTGAGCAACGGTGTCACGATCGCGCGGTCCGTCTTCACCGCGTCGGGTGAACCGACCAGCTTGCAGGACCTGAAGCAGGGGGACGATCTGATCGTGGTTCTGGAAGGGAAGCTGGCCAGGGCTGGGGTCCAGCGGCGTCTTCTGGTGGTCGATCTCCTGCCAGCGGGCCTCGAAATCCAGACCGTGATCACCGACGGGGATGATTACCCCGGACTCGGCGAGGTCGACGTTCCGGCTACCGTGAGATTGCGGGACGATCGATATGTGGCGGCGGTAACCCGCAAGGCCGGCCAGACGTTCCGTCTGGCGTACCTCGTGCGCGCGGTGACGCCGGGCAGGTACCGGGTTCCGGCCGCGTATGTGGAGGACATGTATGCTCCCTCCATCCGGGCGCGGGGCGCAATGGCCGGATTGACCATCCGGCACTGAGGCCGATCATGGTTGAGGAGCGCTGGCGACGCCGAATTGTCGGGTTGGCCGCCGTCCTGGGTGTCATCGGCGTGGCTGCCTTGGTGCTCGACGCCATCTTTCCGCCGCCGGCCATCGGAAAATCGAGTCTTTCGCGAGTTCTGCTGGCCGACGACGGGACCGTTCTGCGCGTAGCGACGACTGGCGACGGGAAGATCAGATTCGCAACGGACGTAACCGACGTGGATCCGCGTTTCGTCCGTCTTCTGGTCGCATACGAAGACCGCCGGTTCTATTCCCACGCCGGGGTCGATCCCCTGGCGTTGGCGCGGGCACTGTGGCAATGGGGGTCGACCGGCCGGATCGTGTCCGGCGCTTCCACGTTGACCATGCAGGTGGCGCGACTCCTGGAGCCGCGGCCTCGCACCGTCTGGGCCAAGTCGATCGAGATGCTGCGCGCCCTGCAACTCGAAGCCCGCCTTTCGAAAAACGAGATCCTGGATCTCTACCTCACGCTGGCGCCCTATGGCGGCAATCTGGAGGGGCTGCGCGCGGCCTCCCTGGCGTGGCTGGGCAAGGAACCCGGGCGGCTCACCGACGCCGAGGCGGCGCTGCTCGTGGTATTGCCGCAGTCCCCGAGCCGTCTGCGCCCGGACAGGCATCCCGAGCGCGCCCGTCTCGCACGGAACAAGGCTCTAAGGCGGGCGGCAGTCTACGGGGCCATCACCCGGCAGGAAGCCGGTCAAGCCATGCAGGACGGTATTTCGGGGAAACGCCGCGCCTTGCCCTTCCATGCCCCGCATCTGGCCGACCGGCTGTTTGCGCGGCACTCCGACACCACCCTGCGCACCACGCTTGACGCATCTCTGCAAGTCCGGGTGGAGGCGCTCGCCGCGGCCCATGCCGAAGCCGCCGGACCCAAGGTGGGCGTGGCCGTGCTGGTGGCGGATCACCGCGACGGCATGGCCGTCCGCGCCTGGGTCGGCAGCCCGGATTACCTCACGGTTCCCCGGCTCGGCGCGGTCGACATGGTGGTTGCGGTGCGGTCGCCGGGGTCAACCCTGAAGCCGTTCATTTACGGGCTCGCATTCGACCGCGTACTAGCCCATCCCAACACGCGGATGAACGACACGCCGCGGCGTTTCGGAGATTACGCGCCCGGGAATTTCGATCGCCGTTACCGGGGCTCCGTCACGCTTGCGGACGCGCTGAAACTGTCGTTGAACTCGACCGCAGTGGCTGTAATGGATCGGCTGGGCCCGAGCCGCTTTGCGCGCGCCCTCGACGGGGTCGGGATTTCCCTGTCTTTGCCGAAAGGCGAGCGACCCGGTCTCGCGGTCGCGCTCGGCGGTGGCGGACTTTCGCTGCAACAGCTCGTCACCCTCTACGGCGCTCTCGGTGCCGATGGTGGAGTGCGTCCGCTCCGCATGCTTCGCTCCGCGCCGCAAATCCGACCGCGCCCCCTGCTCACCGCCGCGACCGCGCGCACGGTCACAGCCATTCTTCGCGATGCCCCTCCTCCGCGTGGCAAGCCGCCGGCGGGTTCGATCGCCGGCGCACCACACATAGCCGCCAAGACGGGAACGTCATTCGGTTTCCGCGACGCCTGGGCCGTTGGCGTCGACGGTCGCTACGCGGTCGGGGTCTGGGTGGGTCGCGTAGACGGCACGCCGCGCCCCGGCCAAACGGGCAGGGGCGACGCACTGCCGCTGCTGCACGGAATATTCGGACTGCTTCCACGGGATCCGGCGCGGAAGCTGCCGAATTCGGATACCGTGCTCGAGCAGCCTGCGCCTCTGGCATTGCGTGATTTCGAGAACTTCGGTCGCAACGTTTCCCGGGGGGCATCGAAGTTGGCATTGGAATTTCCGCCCGATGGCGCAACGATCATTCTCGGACAGAATGGGATTTACAGGAAGATTCCGTTGAAAGTCTCGGGCAGCAGCGGCCCCGTTCGCTGGATGGTCAACGGAAGGCTGCTCGCCCGTTCCATCTGGCAACCGGATGGACCCGGCCAAGCCACGATCACCGCGCTCGATGCCGAGGGGCAATATGCGCGAGCAGAGATCTGGGTGGAATAGAATCTGGCGATACGGTTCCCCGGATCTGGCACAGGACGGACTCACTGACAGGTCGTGGCCCCGATGTCCGTCTCCAGAGCCGGCCCGAACCCGCCGGAGTTGTCACCGCGCCGGCATTTTGGCACGATTTCGACGAGTGCTCATCGTGTCCAAAGTGAATGTGAACGGAGCAACCGAGGCCCAACATAGAACAGGAGGTTCCCGGATGGGGCTGTAAGCGGCCCCCACGCCGGCTTGCCACGAGAGATTCCTGTCCGTTCAGGGCGCACCTTCCATCAAGGTTTCAAAGGAATAGCAACTTGACGTCTCCAGCCGAGCAACAGGAACAGGAAGTCCAGCTGTTCCGGGATCTGACCATCAGATTCACAGATCGCACGTTATTGTCGAACCAGGAATTGTCGGTTCCGTACGGCAGCATCACGGTGCTCATGGGGCCATCGGGCGTGGGCAAGTCAGTCCTGGCGGACACAGTGTTTCGACTGGACGAAGCACGTGCCGAAACAAGCGTGCAGGGCGATATCGGTAGCGCACGTCAAGAGGGTGCCCTGGTGTTTCAAGAAGGCGGTGGGCTGCCTCACTTGACGGTGAACGACAATTTGATGCTCGTCTCTTCGGAGCGTGACCGTTGCCGGGAGATGGCCCAGCAATTCCAAATCCTGCCTGACGGAAAGGGCGCGAACCTCAGTGGCGGCGAACGCAGACGCCTCGCGGTGGGCCGATCCTTGCTGGCGAGCAAGAGGTTTCTCTGGCTGGACGAACCGGAGGCGGGGCTCGACCTGCAGAGGACCCGGGAGCTATCGAGCTTGCTCCGCCAACAGGTCGAGGAACACAAGCTTGCCGCCGTCGTGACCACCCACAACACGGAATTCGCCGCCCAACTCGCGGATCGGGTGGTGTTCCTGGGCTACGATGGGCGTTTGCAAGAAATCGAAGTGGAGAGCGACGACTTCGGATCCAAGCGGGACTCGATCGTACGACAACTCGGCGAAAAGCTCTCCGAAACCGTGACCCAAGACGGTCCATCCGGTACCACAGAGGAAACAAGACCGGGTTTTTCGACCCGCTTTCGGGCATTCACGCGGAATCTGAACGCGGGCGCCTGGTTGTTCCAGATAGCGGAGAGCCTGCCATACCTGTTCAAGTTCGTCAGTAACCGTCAAAGCAACGCCACTTTCCTGCAATCGCTTATCCTGTCCGCCGGGCGCGGGCTGTTCTATTATCCGTTCATCGGCGCGATTTTCGGAGGCGTGTTCATTCTGATGTTCGACGCCGTCAAGTTTGTTCCGGCGGCCCTGGTCATCCAGGAATTCGGCAGTACCACCGTCATGCGATTCTCGCCGCCCATCGCCGCAATCCTGGTGGCGGCCTGTGCCGGTTCCACCATCGCGTCCTGGGTCGGCCAGATGTCTGCGAGTCGCCAGCTCGACGCGCTGGTCGTACTGGATATTCGGATCACCCGAATTGTCCTCGGTCCCGTGTGGTGGGGCCTCGCGATCGCCACCCTCGTCAATACCTTTATGTTTGCCCTGGCGCTCGCCTGCGTGTTCGCGGCCTATCTGTGGGCCGTGGCAAATGACGGGCAGCAGGCTATGACGGACTTCTGGTTGTCGTTTGCAAGTAGTTCCACCTCGCTTTACGGCCTAGAGCAACTGGGTGGCGCCGTTCTCAAGACAGTTGGATACGGAATGCTGGTGAGTGCCGTCACCGTCGGCTGTGCATCCGTCAAGCTCCGGTCTCCCGCCGATGTGGCAGCCGCGGTCACCCGCGGTATCGTTTGGTCGTCGATCGTCGTCATGGTCGTCGAGCTGCTCATCCTGCTCGCCGATTACGGTGTCCGCCAGACATGAAAAATCCACGTTTCAACAAGGTACTCGCCATCGGCTTGGTGGCCGCAGGCGTTGTGGGTTGGATCGCGCTCACCGGATTTCTCACTCGATTTCATGAAGGCGCCGAAACCGTGGCCATCGCCTCTCCGATCCCGGATCGCCACGTGGTCGTTCCGCCCGGCCGCCCGGTGGGATGGCAGGGAAGCGCGAACACGCCGAAGGACTGCACCGCGGGTTCACCGTCGCCGTCCTCCGCACCGTCTCCCCGCGTGCCTGTAGGAAAGGGGCCATTTGTCGCGAAAACACCGCCCCTGAAGACTTACGGCGATCAATTGATCTGGTTGGACGTGGAGTGCGACGAACGCTGGGAAACCCAGTACGCCCGCAAGGTGATCGTGCAGGAAAAGCTGAAGGATCGGACCGAGGTCGCACGCGTTCATTTCCAGCCCGAGAAGATGGTAAGCTGGTTGGGAAAACAAATTGATGAGAACGAAGATTTAGAGAAAGTTATTAAAGAAACAAAATTTGATCCTGATGTGGAAGCTTCAATGTGGCAAGATTTCCATCCGACGATGATAGATGCCGATCTTCGTTCGGTGAGGATTTCTGTTGCCAATGGGTTTCACTTGACAAGTCTAATTTGGAGCAAATTCTGGGTCACTTGCGAGAAAAAAGGCAATTTATTTGGGTTTGTCCCGTTCCGAAGAACAGCCTGTCCGAACAAGAGGGGGGCCACAAGAGGATTCCATTTCGAAATAACGGCGCGGCTCAAGACTACATTTACTGTGTCAAAAAAAATGAAGGTGGCAGCCAAGGACACGTCGATCAAATTGATCAAGTTTAAAGTTATTGATTCGGAGGCGGTCAGAGCGAAAGATAAAGAGAAAAAAAAGAAACAAATGAAAGATATGCAAGAGGATTTAGATGAAAAAATACCTAATATAGAAATAAAAATAAAGAATTACATCCAGAAAACATTGGATAGAATTATAATTATAATGACGAAAGACGCGGGCCCATTGATTGTAAATTTGATAGAAAACAAAAATATCGGCGATAGATTGATTAATTTCTTAGAAGGCGCAAATTTTTCTTTTGCTAGGAGTAATAGCGGCAATCGCGGCGAACACTTGTACTTTTCGGTGAGTGTTTCTTCGAAATGGTTGCGTCGGCAAGGTCCGGAACTCCGATTTAACAGGCAGGATCCGAATCATCCGATCGGTCTTATGGTTTCATACACACTCATAAACAGGGCGCTCGAGACCTTCATGGATCGAGATCTTCGGGAGGTGGTAAGGGAAATCGCGGAAGGGGCAAGGGCGTTTGGGCTGACAGGAGGGATTGAAAAGTTCAATTTCGAGACAGTTTCGACCTTGGCAGGATATAGGGACGAGTTTGACAAATATCTTTCGCGCATGGGATTGCGCTACGACGATACGCTCTCCTTCCGGGTTCCGATCAGCGTTCGTCCTCTCGGCCACCACGCCGTCAGGTTTTCGATTGCGGATGCCAGAATGTTTCGAGGAACGGGCGCACAAAGGGACATAGCGATCGGTGTCTGGGGAGAAGGCAATGTCGGTTTCGGCAGAACGACGACATATGCGGACGTGAAGCATTTGGCGAGACATCTGGCGTTCGATCCCGTGGTGATCGGAGGAAGCTCGGTGTCGTCCTCGGAATTGAAGCGTTACCGTGCCACGACGGGGTTGACCAACAGGATTATTCGGGGGGAGGGCGGCTGGACGGAGAGCGGAGGTCTTCCGTTCGATCTCGGAAGGATGAAGGAATCGCTCGCGGATTTGCTCCAAGGCGCAAAATTGGAAACGCCTATTGAATTGGGATTTGGCCAGCAGGGACAATCGGGGTTCACGGTACAGAACATCTACAATAACACAGAGCAACATGCATTGGTCGTGTACGGCAAATTGTTTGGCAAGTTGCTCGGCAACCTGAAATAGATCGAGAAATGCAAAGAGCCGAATTCCTGGTCGTAGCAACGAGGCGGTTGGAGCCGACTTGCGAAAGCGCGGAGAACTTGCCCAGCGGTTGTTGGCCGACACGGAACCCGTCTTCGTTCCGCAGTCCACCCTTGGCTTGGCCTCGAGCGGTGCGAGGCGCGCCGTGGTGACCGCGATGGGGGAAACGTTGCCAGACGGGACCAGGGCGCCACCCCGTGTCTTGTGGGGCACGTTATCGTGATGAGATCCGCGGTTGTCACGTCGGTTGCTGCCCGCCCGCCCCTTGATGCTCCATGTAGTAGTCCAAATTGTGGGCGAGGTCTGCAGCGTCGAAGTCGACTACCTGAAACGGATGATGGATCCGGTATTGCAGGAAATTCGCTTTGCAACGAACCGGCAGATCAGCAGAATGGGAACGTATGGACGCCGTATCGACGGAATTCTCTTGGTTGTGTCTCTCCAAGCGGACCGGTTCGTAGACGAAGACGCCCGTATAAACGGAGACGCGTGCGACAAGAGACCCTAGGCACTTGTATGGTTGCCAAAGGCCGCCCAGAGACGGTCATGAGGAGCTGTTTGTCAGACGGCCTGCAAGGGGAATGAGCGCATGAAGAGAATTCTAGCCTTGCTCGGGGCCGGATTGTTAATCGGCCTGACGGTTTCAGCGCCAAGCGCGCAGCACCTTCTGAGTATGGTTCCTGGCACCAAGGTACAGGGTATTCTAACCCTCGGTGACAAGGATATCCTGCTGCCGGGTGACGGGTGGGAGTTGCTGTATTCAGGCACGGACATGCTCGATAGAGTCAGTGAAAGCGGGTACGCCTATCTCGTGCAGAAAGCCGGAGACAGGCCCCGTGCCTATCTATTTGCCAGAACCAATCTCACGAGTTTGTCAAACGGTTGGCCGCAGCGTTGGCTTTGTGACAGACACAAGGTGCACCACAACGGGTCCAAAAAGGCATACAGTAGAACAAATCATGATTGCTGGATAATCGATCATAGATTATTCTTGAAAGGCTCAAAAAATCTTGGTCTCGACCAGGGCCTTAGCGATCATATTAATGAATATGCGGGAACGTCTACATTTATATATAATTGGTACTATAGAGTAGATCGTCGGGATTTCATGTTTGTGGCGCACTTAGTGAATCCGACTGTCTACGGCTTTTGCCCCGTCTTGGAGAAAAGCCGGGAGAAGAGCGAATGGCATCCCAACGGTATAGCCCGTTCGCCGGGACGCCGATTGTTCGTCGATGCCGTGAAGGCATTCGGGGCCAAGTACCGCGATGCCGTCCGGGCGGGATTTCTGAACCGTCTCGAAGCCGGTATCGACGGCCTGAACCTTGAGTTCGAACCCTTGCGTCGGTCGCGCCCGGGGAGTTCCGCCTGGTCGAGAAAGTGTCGAATCTCAGCGAACTAGCCGAGAAGGCACTCGAGCCCGTCCGTATCTGCGGCTGATCGAGCAGTTCGAGGCCTTCCTGCTTGCGCGCGGCAGGGTATTCGATCCCATCACGCTATCGGTGAATGCGCCGGATAGGAAGTTAGACGCATGCGGAAGCCTGTTTGTCCGGTCATGCCGAACCCCGGTATCAGCCCCAAAGCGCTCTGGAAGAATGGTACTCCTGTTCACCCGAGCACTGGAGCGCACCCATGCCGCACCCATCAAATTTGATGGGTTGCAGGATAGGCATGCAAAATCCGCTGGTGCTTGACGAAGAATCCCCGGGCCATCGCTGGCAAGCCGTTGGGCTCCTACGTCGCTGATCTGCAAAAGTCCAGCGCCGCATCCGCGCGCGGCGGACTGGAGCGAACATGCGAATTCACGACCTCAGGCACAGCTGTACTTCGCGCACGCTTGCGCTCGGCGAGACCCGCCAATGATCGGCAATTTGCGGGGACATACTTGGTTCCATACGACTGCTCGCGTGCGAGATGCTTCTTTCCGCTTGTCGACCTTGATCTGCTCTCCTGTCCGATCAGGACTACCGGTGCCGATCCAACTCTTCCCTATTCATAGTTTCCGACCTTCGGCCTCAGTGGCGGGATGAAGGCGAAATGCGAACTCACTCCCGATGAGTTGTATCTCTTCTCCAACTCGAACCGCCGTAGGAATGAACTCCGGCGGTCCATGAATTTGTCAACCGTCTGGGACTGAATCAGGTCGCAGTTTCGGCCGGCCTCTCCGGGATCTCGATCCAGTGACGCCGACGCTCGAAGGGATAGTTCGGCAGCGAAACACGCCGACGGGTTTCGCCCGCGAAGAGTCCTGCGAAAGTCAATGCGAGCCCAGCCTCGTAGGCGCCGGCGACGGCTTCGACGAAGCTGACGCCCGGCCCGGCCGTCGATATCTTCCCGCGATCCGCCGGCCGCCCGAGGCTCGACAGGACCACTGGCGCGGCATTGCCGGTAGCATCCGGCCACTCTGCCGTCAGCGCTGTCCCCAACCCCGCGTCCGGGCCGACCTCGACAGCCACGCCGATACCCGATGCGGTCATTGCTCCGGCGCAGCCCTTGTAGGCCTCCGGCTCGCTCGCTGCGTGCTGGCGCCAAAATGATGCGTCCAGGATTTCATCGGGCCCGACCACGCGGCCCGTCACGCTGCTAGCGATCGTCAGCCTTGGCGAACCCATCGCGATATTGTCCATTTCCGCTCCAGGATCGTCCAGGGCTGCGGCGAGGCGCAAGCCGTCCTCCAGGCCGAGGACGCCGGCAGCCTGCGCGGCGGCAATCATCCCGGGCCCGTGTCCGAGTGCCAGGCTCGGCTGCACGCCGACACTCGACCACAGCGCTGTGAGCGCGCATTCGAGTGCGTACACTGCCGGCCACTGCCATTGCGGATCGTCCGGGTCTCCGGCTGAATTCGGCCGGCCGAACATGGTATCCAGTAGCGAGGTGCCCCGTGCTTCGCCCAGCACCTCGTCGCAATGGTCGAGAACCGCCCGCACCACCGGCTCGCTCTCGTACAGCGCCTCACCCGTCCCGGCCCATCCGTCGCCCTGGCCGGTATAGACGAAGGCGACCTTCGTCGATGTCCCCGTTTGCAACCCTCCGTCCGCTTCGGCGAGCGACCGCAAACCCTCGCGCAACGATTTGCGGTCTCCGAACACCACGCCCGCGCGATGGTCGAAGTGAGAGCGGCCTACCCCAGCGGTCCACGCCATGTCCGAGAGCGCCGGATCGGATGCCGCGACCTCGAAAGTCGATGCCGTTTCCTGTTCGTCGAGCCATGCAAGATACTGGTCCGCCAGCTTCCGGAGCGAAGCGTCCGACTTGCCGGACAGCGGCAACAACCACGCCTTGCGCGCAGCAAGCCCGTCGTCCGTTTGCGGCGGCCCCGTGACAGTTTCCGGCAGCGCCACGGCGATCGGGCGCGGGGCACCGTGCGGATCGGGAGAGCCTGTTACCGGGTCGTCGTAGCCTTCGACCACGACATGTGCGTTCGTGCCTGATATCCCGAAAGCGCTGATTCCGGCCCGTGGCGGCCGATCCTGACTGGTCGGCCAGTCCGTCGCCTCGGATACCACCTGCACCGGCAGACGGTCCCACTCCAGGTGAGGGTTCGGGTCCCGGAAATGCAGATGCTTCGGGATCGCGCGGTGGCGCATGGCCAGGACGACCTTGATCAGGCCGGCGACCCCCGCCGCCGATTCCAGATGGCCGAGGTTGGTCTTGACCGAGCCGATCAGCAACGGCCGGTCCTTGTCGCGTCCGTTGCCGTAAACCGCGGCCGCGGCCTGTACCTCGATTGGATCGCCGAGCGCCGATCCTGCTCCATGCGCCTCCAGATAGTCCACATCCGATGGCGCAACGCCTGCCTGCGACAGTGCTTCCTCGATCACCCGCTCCTGTGCCGGGCCGTTCGGCACCGTCGGTCCCGCACTCACCCCGTTCTGATTGACTGCTGCTCCGCGGACCACCGCCCAGATGCGGTCGCCGTCGGCTTCCGCTTCCTCCAGCCGCTTCAGGACGACCATCCCGCAGCCCTCGCTCCGCACGAAGCCGTCCGCGGCGGCGTCGAAGGTCTTGCAGCGTCCCTCCGAGGACAACATCCCGAGCGCCGCCATTTCCCTGGTCAGTCCGGACGAGAGAACCGCGTTCACGCCGCCGACAAGGGCGAGATCCACCTCTCCCTGTCGCAAGCCCGTAACGGCCTGTTGCACCGTGACCAGCGAAGCGGCGCAGTTGAGCATCACCGGAATTGCCGGTCCCATGAGGCCCAGCTTGAACGCGACGCCGCCGACTGCGGTGCTGCTGGCAGTGCCGAGATAATTGAGGCTTTCGCCGGGTGATGCCATCATCAGGTCGCGGTACTCGCTGGTCGCGATACCGGCGTAGACCCCTGTGCGGCTGCCCTTCAGCCCCTCGGGATCGATGCCTGCGTCTTCGAGCGCCCTCCAGCTCGTCTCCAGAAGAAGCCGCTGCTGCGGATCCATCGTCCGCGCGCCGATCGGTTGCAACCCGAAAAAGCGCGCGTCAAAGCGGTCGATCTCCTCGAGGAAGCCGCCGCGCTGCCAGCCCTTGCTTCCTGCCGCCGGATCTCCGGCAACACCGGTCCAGGGGCCGCTGTCCTGTCGTCCGTCGGTCACCGCATCGTAACCCGCTTCAAGCTGTCGCCAGAAGCCGGCAATGTCCGGCGCGCCAGGGAAGCGGCATGCCATGCCGACGATCGCGATGCCATCGTCGCCGCGCGATATGGACGGTGGCGGGTCCGATTCGGGCTCCGCCGCGGTTGCAGGGGCGGATTCGCCAAGCGCGTCCACCAGATGCTGCGCGAGATCGGCGATGGTCGGATAGTCGAATACGAGCGTATTCGGCGCCGCGTAGGAGTCGGAGAAGGCCCGGTTGAGACGGTTCCGCAGCTCGACCGCCATCAGTGAGTCCATCCCCAGATCGAAGAATCCGACCGTTGGCGCCGGTGCCGACGGAAGCCGCAGCACCGCCTGCACTTCCCGCTGCAGGAACGATGACAGCAGGTCTTCGCGCCCGGCCGGCGGCGTTGCGCCGAGCTGGGCAAGCAGGTCTTCCGACGCGGACGACGTGTCGTCGTCGGCGTCAACGGCAAGCAGGTCCTCCAGCACGGACGGACGGCTTCCGAGGGAGTCTCCGAATACCGGCCAGTCCACTGCCGCCACAACGGCATTGGTCGCATCCTGCTTCAGGATGCGTTCGAAAGCCTTGAAGCCCTGCTCGGGTGTAAACCAGCCGGTGCCGGAGGCCTCCCGCCGTCCGGCGATCCGCTCCCGCTGTTCCTCCGCCTCACCCAGCTCCGACCAGGCGCCCCAGGCGATGGCCTGCCCCGGGAGCCCCAGCGCACGCCGGTGGGCAGCGAGCTGATCGAGGAACGTGTTGGCCGCCGCATGGTTGGCTTGGCCCGGATTGCCCAGAATCCCGGCGACGCTCGAGAACAGGACGAACATGTCCAGATCGCGGTCTACCGTCGCCTGGTGCAGATGCCAGGCCCCCAGCATCTTTGGCCACAGAACGGTTTCGAAGCTGTCCCAGCTCTGGTTCCCGAGAGCGGCGTCCGACAGCACGCCGACGCTGTGGATCACGCCGGCGAGTGGTGGCAGTGCCTTGTCCATCCGCGCCAGCATGGTGTCGAGCGCATCCGTGTCCGTTACGTCGGCAAGCTCGACCTCGATCCTGAATCCGCGGGCGCGCAGCGTGTCGATCGCCTTTTCTGCCGCTGGGTCTGGCGGCCTGCGGCCGTTCAGCACGACCGTTCCCGCGCCATGCTCGGCAAGCCATTCAGCGAGCGCGCAGCCGATGCCGCCCAGCCCGCCTGTCACCAGATATGTCGCGTCCTGCCGCAGTCGTCCCGTTCCGAGCGGAGACATCGTGAGCACGATCTTGCCGATGTGTCGCGCCGCGCGCATGTAGCCCATCGCGGCGCTGGTCTCCGTGAGTGGCCACCTGGTGTGCCTGAGCGGGGCAAGTTCGCCGGCCGCGATCCGGTCCAGTACTTGCTGCAGGGCCGCGCCTGGCCGCACCGGATCCTCCATCTTGAGGTCGTAGAGATCGAGGATCGAGTAGGCGACATCCGGCCGCAGCGCCGCCATCTCGTCCTGGCTCAGGATGTCCCGCCTGGCGAGTTCCACGAAGCGGCCGCCCGGCGCGAGGCATGAAAGACTCGCCTCGATGAAGCCTTCGCCGGTCAGGCTGTTCAGCACCACGTTGATCCCGGCGCCGTCCGTGGCATCGAGGATCTCCCGGCCGAACGCGGTCGAGCGGCTGTCGAACACATGCTCGACGCCGAGCGAGCGGAGATAGGACTGCTTGCTCTCGCTCGCCGTGGCGAACACTGTCGCGCCCGCGGCCTGGGCCAGCTGGATGGCCGCAAGCCCCACGCCGCCCGCACCGGCGTGAATCAGCACCCGGTCTTCGGCCGTCAGCCCGGCGAGCTCGTAGGACAGCACACATGTCACGAACACCGAAGGGATCGTGGCGAGTGCCGTTGCCGACAGGCCCGGCGGCGCGATCGCCACCAGCTCTTCACGCGTCACCACCTCCGGTCCGAACGTGCCGAAGGCAAAGCCGGCCACGCGATCGCCCATCGAGAGGCCGGTTACGTCGGAACCGGTTTCGATAATCCGGCCGCAAAATTCCTCGCCGAGCAGTCCCTCTTCGACAAGACCCATTGCCCGGAATACGTCGAGGAAGTTGAGTCCGCAGGCTTCGACCGCAACCCGCACTTCCTTCGGCTCCAGGCTGCGCGCCGTCAGCGGCTGCACCTGCAGCGCCTCGATCGCCCCTCCCTCGTCGGGTGCCAGCACCCAGTCCGCATCCTCTGGCAGGGCAAGACGTTCCGCGCCGGTTCCCGCCCGGACCAGCCGGGCCGCCTGGCGGAGTCCCTGGCGATACGCGATGTGGTCCTCGGCATCGGCGAACAGCAATTCGTCGGCAAGGACGGCGTGTGGCTCGGCAGCCTCCGGGTCGAGATCGAGCATCCGTGATTGCAGCTGGGGCGCTTCCCGCATGAGCACCCTGCCGAAGCCCCAGAGGGCGGCGCCGGCCAATTGACCGGTCCGCTCCCGCGCCAGCACCTGCGCACCGCGAGTGACCAGCCACACGCCCTTTTCGGGCACGGCGTCGGCATCGGCGATACCCTGCACGAGGGCGAGCGCGCTTGCCGCCGCCCGCTTCGCATCTGCGGCCATTTCCGCGGTCGTCGCGCCTGCCCCGCGACCGTCCTGCGCGGCGAGATGCACGACTCCGGCGAACGGTATCTCCGAGGGCAGGCTCTCGATGAGCGAACGCCACGCTTCGCGCCGCTCCATCTCGATCGATGCCGTGACGATTCTGCCCGCGTTCTTCCCCGCCGCGTCTGCGTCCTCCGGATCGTCGCCTGCCAGCACCACCCTCTGATTCTGCGATGCGAGCTGCGCTGCCAGCGCCGCCGCCGCGCCGCCGCGGTCAGCGGCCAGTACCCATACCCCTTCCGGCAGGGCGATTTCCGCCGGGCCCTGCGCCACGATCACGCCGCGATCCGGCAAACCGTCCGCTTCCGATCGATCCACGCCGAGAACTTCGCTTTCCGCAAAACCCGTATCGGCGAGTGCCTTGCACCACACGTCGGGCCCGGCGAGGGCATGGTTTTCGCGGTAGCGATCCGCGTAGCGCCACCACCCGTCCAGCTGGCCGAAGATCAGATCCATCCAGCCCCTGCCGCGCTGGTTCTCCAACGCCACCAGGAGACCCGATGGCGTGAGCAGCCCCCGGCAATGCGACAACGTCTTGTCCAGATACTGGGTCGCGTGCAGCACGTTGGCCGCGATCACCAGGTCATAGGCGTGAGCGTTGAAACCCTGATCCGCCGGATCCTTTTCGATGTCCAGCACGCGGTAGTCGATCTGCGCGGCCCATTCGGCGAAGCGCGCCTCCGCTTCTGCGAAGAAGCCTGCCGAAATGTCGGTATAGGTGTAGTCGAACCGCGCGTCCGGAAGCACCGGCAGGACGTATTCCGTCGCGGAGCCGATGCCGGCGCCCACCTCCAGCACGCGCAGCCGCCGTCCTTCCGGCAAGTCCGCCACCAGCGCCTCGACCACCTCGCCCAGCATCCGGTTCGCTGCCCGCCAGACCGGTGCCTGCCGATAGAGATCGCCGGCCGTCGGCTCTGCGTCGCCGAACAGGAGCGCCAGCGGATCCTCTTTTCCGCGCAACACCTCGGGCAGTGCGCCGGCGCAGCGCCGGAACAGTCCGATTTCGTTTGCGGCGTGTGGAAAGCGCTCTATCGTCTCGTCCAGAAACGCCTCGCGATCGCCCGGCATCTGATCCGGCAGGGGATCGTCGGCTCCGATCGCCACTGCAAAACCTTCGTCTTTGGCCTGTAACACGCCGGAACGCGCCAGAATCTCGGCCATGCGGCGTAACAGGTGCGCGTGCTCCGGCAGGATCTCAAGGCGCGCGCGCAGATCTTCCAGATCCACGTCCGCGCTGGCTTGGCGCTGCCATCCCAGCGTTTCCAGAGCCGCGAGCGCGTAGGACCACGACGCCCGTTCCATGACCAGCTGAAGGTCGATTTCGTCGCCGACCTCGACTCCCTCCTGCGCCAGGTATCGGGAGAAGAACTCCGAACGGGATGCTGCAGCCGACGGGCTCGGGAGGAAGTCGGCCGGCGGCATGCCCGGCGGCAAGGCGCGGTCCCGCCATACGATTTCGTAGAGTAGTTCCTCGACCCCTTCGACTGCGGCGAGCATCGCCGCCCGCGTCGCCTGTTTCACGGCAAAGCCGGTCAGTTCGCCGACGGGTTCGCCGCTCCGGTCGTAGAGGCGGAGATCGGCGGCCATGACTTCCGGCAGACCGCCGTGCTCTGAGTCCCCGGTGGCGTCCGCCGGGCGTTCTCTCATCCGGACATGGCAGATCAGCCGGTCGGGCAGCCGTTCGCGCAGCCACAGCCGTTCCCACGCGAACGGCAGGTAGGTGACCGCCTCGTCCTCGGGCTCTGCGTTGCGGGCCGCGCCCACGACCTGGAAACAGCCGTCGAGCAGCAGCGGGTGGATTTCGAGGGCGTTCGCGCCGAGCGCCTCGGGAAACGCGATTTCGCCGAGCGCTTCGCCGGGCCGGCTCCACACCGCCTCAAGGGTGCGAAAGGACGGGCCGAGATCGATTCCGACGCTAGCCTTGGCCCGATAGAAGGCCGGCAGATCGACCGGCGAAAGGGGTGTTTTCAGACCGGCCGGATCGACACGTTGCATCGGCTCCGGCGCGTCAGCGCCGGGCGCCGACGGCACCTGGCCTTCCGCGTGAAGCGTCCATCCGTCGTCGGCTTCGCCCCTGCTGAGGATCTGGATGCGTCGCGTGGGCCCATCGGCTGGCGCATCGAGCAGAATCTGTATCGTTCGCCCGGCGTCATCGCCGTGTTCCTCATTGCCGCGCGCTTCGGAGAAGACGAGTGCATTGTGCAGCTGCATGTCGTCGACGGAGATCGGGCCTGCGCCCTCTCCGGTCGACGCGTAGGCCGCCATTGCGCCGTAGAGCGCGCCCGGTGCGATCAGCCGGCCGAACACGCGGTGGTCGTTCAGCCACGCCGGTTCGGACGGAAACACCTCGGTCTCGAACACGATGTCGCCGCGGGCCGATTCGTGACGGTCTCCCAGCAGCGGATGGCCGGCGCTGGCGCGCCGTCTCTTGCGCGCCTCGACCCAGTAGCGTTCACGCTGGAAGGGATAGCCGGGCAGCGCGATGCGGCTGCGCGACTCGCCAGCGAAGAGCCGGTCGAGGCGCAACGGCAACCCCGCCTCGTAAGCATCGGCAACCGCCTCCACGAAGCCGCCCCCGGTCCCTGGCGCCGGTTGTTCTTCACCGGTTGCCGGGCGCCTGAGACTCGACATCACCGCAGGCTCGGCAGCCCCTTCGGGCCAGGCAAGCGCGGTCATCGGCCCGAGCACCGCATGGGGGCCGACTTCCACGACTGCATCCACCCCCATCTCCGCCAGAATTTCGACACAGGCGCGGAAAGCCACCGGCGCGCGCATCTGCTGTCGCCAGTACGCCGCATCCAGGGCTTCGTCCGCACCCACCCTCCGCCCGCCGAGATTGCTGACGAAGGGGAGCGACGGCGGCACGAAGGCGAACTGCGAGAGGGCTGCCTCCATATCGTCCATCGCAGGCTCGATCATGGCGCTGTGGTAGGCGGGGCTTTTCCGCAGCCGCGCGACCCGAACGCCTTCCGATTCCAGATGTTCGAGAATCGCCGTGATCTCGGCCGCCGGACCGCTGATGATCTGATGCGCGCCATTGTCGGCCGCGATGCAGAGGCCGACGCCCTGCGAGGACACGTTGTGCCGGTCCAGCGCCTCCGAGACGCGGGAGGCCGGTGCGAACACGGCGGCCATCGCGCCCTCGCCGGGCAGCGCCCCGATCAGCGAACCGCGTATCGCCGCTAGGCGCAGGCCGTCCTCCAGGCTGAACACGCCCGCGGTGTGCGCCGCCGCGATCTCGCCCAGACTGTGTCCGAGCACCACGTCCGGCTGTATGCCGAGACTCGACCACAGCGCCGCCAGCGCGCATTCGAGCGCGTAGATCGCCGGCTGTTTCCATTGCGGATCGTCCAGGTCTCCGACGGCGCTGGGACGACCGAACATCACGTCGAGCAGCGAGGCGCCACGCTCTTCCGCAAGCGCATCGTCGCACCGGTCGAGCACCGCCCGCACCACCGGCTCGCTTTCGTAGAGCGCCGCGCCCATGCCTGGCCACTGGCTGGCCTGTCCGGTGTAGAGGAACGCCACCGTCGTCGCCTTGCGTGATGCCGGTCTGTCGTCCGACTCGGCGATTGCCTGCAATCCTTCGCGCAACGACCGGGCGTCCTGAAACACCAGCCCGGCGCGGTGGTCGAAATGGCTGCGGCTGGTCGAAGCCGACCAGGCCATGTCGGAAAGCAAGGGATCGGACGCCCTGCACCCGGCCGCAAGTGCCGCCTCTTCCTTGTCGAGCCATTCGATGTAGCGGCCTGCGAGGTCGCGAAGCGCCGCGCCCGACTTTCCGGAGAGCGGCAGCAGGCGGGTCTCGCGCGGGCCAAGCCCGTCCTCCGTCCGGAGCGGCGCGACGGAGCCGGGCAGGGAGACGGCGACCGGCTGCGGAGCGCCGGCGACCCAGCGGTCCGCATCGAGGCTGGACTCGGGACCGTCGGGCGGGACATATCCCTCCAGCACGATATGGGCGTTCGTGCCCGACCAGCCGAAGCCGCTGACGCCCGCCAGCGGCGCGCGGTCCGCATCGGCGGGCCATGGCATCGGGTCGGATGTCACCTGCAACGGCAATCGCTCCCAGTCCATCGCCGGATTCGGGTTGTGGAAGTGCAGGTGCTCGGGGATGAGTCCCCGATTCATCGCCAGCACGGTCTTGATCAGCCCCGCCGACCCTGCCGCCGATTCCAGGTGCCCGATGTTGGTCTTGACCGAGCCGATCAGCAACGGCCGGTCCGCGCCGCGCCCCCGCCCGTAGACCGCCGCCGTGGCGTCGATCTCGATCGGGTCGCCCACCTCCGTCCCGGTCCCGTGCGTCTCCAGATAGTCGATTTCCGACGGGAGGACTCCCGCCCGCTCGAGTGCCGCCGCGATGACGCGTTCCTGGGCCTCCCCGTTTGGGACCGTGAGACCCGGACTGGCCCCGTCCTGATTCAGCGCAGAGCCCCGGATCACCGCCCAGATGCGATCGCCGTCGGCCTCGGCGTCGGCGAGCCGCTTCAGGACCAGGATGCCGCAGCCTTCGCCCCTGACGTACCCGTTGGCGGAGGCGTCGAAGGTCTTGCACTGGCCGTCCGGCGACAGCATCCCCGCATTGGCGCGGAACTCCAGAAGCCGACCGGAAAGAATGACGTTGACCCCTCCCGCGAGCGCGAGATCCGCGTCACCCCGCTGCAGGCCCGTGACCGCCTGGTGCGTTGCGACCAGCGACGACGAACAGGCGGTGTCCACCGCCATCGCCGGCCCCCCGAGGCCCAGCGCGAAGGCGACCCGGCCGATCGCCGTGTTGAGCGACGTGCCGGTGACTGCATAAAGGCTGGCGGCGGGCTCGGCGGGCCCCGCATTTTCGTTGGCCTCGAGGATCAGCCCCCTGTAGTCGTTGTTGCTGATGCCTGCGTAGACGCCGGTACGGCTGTCCTTGAGCTGCTCGGGATCGATGCCCGCGTCTTCGAGCGCTCGCCAGCTCGTCTCCAGAATCAGCCGTTGCTGCGGATCCAGCAATTCCGCTTCGACCGGCGAAATGCGGAAGAAGGCGGCATCGAACAGGTCAAGCTCGTCAAGATAGGCGCCGAAACGGCAGGCGTCGATCTGTCCCGTATCATCGGGGAACAGGGCGCCTACGCGACCGATGCCGGACCCTGGAACGCCCTCCTGGACCTTGTTCTCACCGGCTTCCAGCAGGCGCCAGAAGGCGTCAAGGCCGGTCGCGCCGGGAAAGCGGCATGCCATGCCGACGATCGCGATGGCCGAGCCGGATTCGGAACGCCCCGGCGACAGGCGCTCGGCGCGGGCGTTCGGTTCTTCGGCAGGATCACAAGACCGGTGTGTTTCCGTCATCTCGCTGCTCCAGGGCAGGTTTGATCAGGTCCACTCTGACATAATTTTCGGAACGGACAAGGAATGGCGGGAAGCCATGGGACAGGCGGCGTTCGCAATACTGAAACACGATCCCGCTCCTGTGCGCCGTCCGGGCCGGTTTTACGCGAGTGCGTGCCGCGCGAGGAATTCGCGGGTCAGGGCAGCGCACTCCTCGGGTTTTTCCAGTTGAAGAAGATGCGTCGTCTCGGGCACGAAATCATAGTCCGCGGCCAGCATGTGCTGCTGGTCGAGCGTCGGCAGGTACGCCTGTGGAAGCGTGGGGTCGGCGCCGATGATCTTCGTCGGACACGAGAGCAGTCCGAGATCCAGAAGCGGAAAATAACTCCGTGCATAGTCCATGAGCTGCGCTTCATATTCGCGAGGACAGCGAAGCTCGTAACCCTCGCCGCTCTCCGATTGCCGAAGCGTTGTCCGTGCCATCAGTTCCGGCACGCCGGCAACGGTTCGCTTGAACATCGGCGTCAGCTGAAGCAGTTCGGCAAAATCCTCCAGTCTCTTGAAGCGATGTCCCCGCTTCCGGATCATGACTGCCGCACGTTCGGCAGCCTCGTGAAGCTCTATCTGACTCGCGCCGGGCTTGGTCAGTGGCGGATCGAACAGAACCAGCGCCGAATAGAGCTTGCTGAATGACAGGAGGGTGACGACTGTGGTGACGGAGTGAAAAATGCCGATCGTCGGCTTGTTCCCATAGATGCGGTCGATGGACTCGAGAATGACGTCATGGTCGTGAATCAGTGTCGGAATGTTGTGATCCTGCTGGGCGCTAACGCTGTTCCAGCCGTGGTTCCTGAGGTCGTAGACAACCAGGTCGAAATCGTCTGCAAGCGATGACCAGAACGGATAGTAGAGATCTACCGCGAAGCCGCTCCCGTGGCTCAGGACAACCCTATGCCCCGACGGATTGCCATGGCGGCGTACCGTTGTGACGGTGTCGGCGTCGAGACGGACATCGAACGTCGATAGGGGCTCGGGTATCTCCCATACCGCTTCCGTCGTCATGGCAGGCAGATCGCAATGCAGTTGGTGGTGTTGTCGAGACGGACAGGCAGGAACGGATTCATCATGACCGCTTCCAAGTAGAAAACGACGGCCGCTCCCGAACCCGGGAGCGGCCGATTCCGCTTACGCGACCCGAAAGGCCGCCAGTCGGGTGTGCACGCGTGATGCGCAGTGTTCAGCCGGCGCTTGCGTCGATGAACTTGGCGACATCGTTCAGGGTTTCGAACTGGGTGCATTCCTCTGCCGCCAGTCCGAGGCTGAATTCCTGATTGATCAGCTTGAAGAATGCTATTGCGTCAACCGAAGAGACTCCGACTTCACTGAACCGGGCATCGAAATTGGGTTCGTGATCAAGGTCGAGGTTTTCGTCAATGAGCTTCTTGAGGCGGTCTTTCGTTGATGACATGTGGTTTTCTCCCCTAGTTTGCCGATCTAGCGTCAAATCCTCGTCGTATTAGGTTGCGGTTGTGGGGGGCCGCGACGCTAGCAGTCGACCAGAAACGCCACGAGGCGCATCCCCGAATCCTAGGGCAAGTTCCCGATGGTGACAAGCTCGACCGTGGGCCGCCGCCATGGGTCGGAGAGATGCTGCGAGCCGGTGCGCCGCAGCGATCCGCAAGAGGGTCTTCCGGCGGCTTTCGAGCAGCAGGCACCGGCAGGCCGGGTGTCGCAACGTTAGCGGAATCCGGTGCAGTCGCGGGAACCGCGCCCGCCCCGGCCTATCTGACGTAGAGGTGGACCTCGGTCACGGCTACGGCGCTGCTGGCCATGGCCGACATGCGTATTCGTTCGGAAGGGAAGCCCATCTCGGCCAGCGAACGCAGGATCCGCCCGCCATACGTTGCCGCCTGCCCGGATATCCCGGCGTCGGCCTGGCTCGGCGTCACCGCCACCAGATCGAGGCGCAGGGCTGGATCCCGGGAGAGTGCGCGGCTGACTTCACGATAGAGCAGCGTTTCGAAGCCGATGTCGTCATTCACGAAACGTATGACGACAAGGGGGCGCCGATGTTCGGTGACCGGAGTGCCGGACGGCGGCGACTTTAGCCGGAGTCGTCCGTCTGCTGGCGGTCCGCCGGAATTCGGGTCCCCGGCCCGGTTCTCCCCTGCCAGGATCGGAAGCAGCGGGTCGTTCACCGGCAGGCAGCCGGCAAGCGGCGCCGCTGCAGCAAAAATTGCCGCTGCCGCGATGGTCGTTCTGCTCTGTTGCACGGTCATCCGTTTGCAGTGGCAATGACCTGTCTTGGCCGTGGCGGGTCTGGACATGCGTTTCCGTTATGGACCTGCAAAATCGGTTGATCGTGATGATTTATGATCGAAATCAATTTTCGTTACAATATCGACCGCCTGGGCAGTCCGCTGCCGCGAACCTGTCCAGGGCGCGCCTCGAACGCCGGAACCGGGAAGATCTCACCGCCGGTCGCCACCGGGCCGGCGATCACGCCGGCTCCATCTGGTTCCGCGCCGCGCACATCACCACCGACATCTCGGGCCCGAACATCTCCCGCGCGAGGTCGACGAGATGACGGTGGTGCGTGAAGAACAGGACCTGCGTTTTCTCCGCCAGACCCGCGAGCACCTCGAGGCCGGCCGCCGCCCTTTCGTCGTCGAAGTTGATGAAGAGGTCGTCGGCGACGAACGGCAGCGCGCCCGCCTGCTCGAGATATTCCTCGAGCGCGGCCACGCGCAGGGCGAGATAGAGTTGGTCGACCGTGCCGTCGCTCATGCCGCCGACCTCAACCGTCCGCCCGTCGGCCCTTGCGCCGGCCAGCACCGGCCTGTCGCGGTTGTCGTATTCGATCCGGAGGCTGACGAACGATCCCCGGGTCATGATCCGGAACAACTCCCCCGCCCGCGCGAGAAGCGGTCCCTGTTTTTCGCGCCGGTAGCGGTCGATGGCCCATCTGAGCAGTATTTCCGAGGTGCCCGCCCGGACGTAACGCCCGGCGATGCGGCCGGCTTCGGCGAGGGCTTGCTGGCGGCCGGCCCCGGCCCTCGCGGCGGCATCGCCGCCGCCGGCTTTTTCGAGTTCCTTCCGTGCTTCCGACAGGATGACGGCGGTGTCCGCCTTGCGGTTGTTGACGTCCTTCAGCCGCGCTTCGCAGCTTTCCTCGAGCGCCGCGATCCCGTCCGGATCGATGCCGGCGCATTCGGCCCGGAGTTCGTCAAGGGCAAGCCCGTCGCCTGCCCCGACAAGCCGGTCGTCGATGTCCCGGAGTTCCCGTTCGAGTGCGCGCCGCTGGTCCGACCGTGCGATGGCGTTTCCGAGGCCGTCAGGACTGTCCGTTCCCGCCCGGCGCATGAGATGGCCGATTCCGACCCGCGCCTGTTCCAGGTCGCGCTCGAGGTCTGCGATTCGTTTCGCGACGGCCTCCGCCTCCGCCAGTCGCGCGCGGCGTTGTTCGGATCTCGTTCGGGCCTCTTCCGTGCGCCGGCTCAGTTCGTGAATGGCGTCTCCGCAGGGCCCTTCCGCGAGATCGTCGGCGAGCTCCGCGACGGCGGCCTTGACGGCGGCCTCGAAGGTCTCGATGTCGCGCCGGATCTTGCCGATGCGGCGATCGCGAAGCTCGCGGATCGGCTCGATCCGATCCCGGATCCGGTCGATGATGTCGATCCGGGCCGTGACGTCGTCCGGCGATATGTCCGCCGGCAGGCCGAGTCTCGCGAGCTGCTCCGCCCACCCGTCCTCCCACCGCTCCAGCGCGTCCCGGGCGCGTTCGAGTTCCGCCTGCAGGCGGTCGATTTCCGCGCCGACCTCCCGAAGCCCCTGGTCGAGCCCGGTGATCTCGCGCGCCTCTGCGTCAAGCCGTTCCCTGAGCATGTCCGCGCGTTCGACGACCAGGTTCAGCGGGACTCCGTCGAGCGCCCGGGGATCCTCGTCCAGCGCCGCCAGTTCGCCGACGATGGCCGCTCTCGCATCGTCGACGGCCCGGCGCGCAACCGCGAGATCTCGGTCCGTCTCCTGCGCGCGGGCGACGGCGGCTGCGAGGGTATCCCTTCTTTCGACCCACTGTTCCATCGCGTCTGGCGGCAACGGGTCGAATGGCGCGCCGTCCCACATGGCCCGCCATTCGCGGTCGAGTGCTTGTTGCCGCTCGTCCAGGGATTTCTCGCGCTCGTCCATGTCCGCAAGCTCCCGTTCCCGGACCGTGATCGCCTGCGCGATCTCGGAGAGCCGGGCATAAGCTTGAGCCGTGTCGAAGCGTTGGTCCGCAAGTCGGTCGGCAGTCCGCATGGCCTCTTCCATCGCGCCGCCGGGATCCGTGGGCGCGTCGACGGGCATGGCGGGCTCCGTCCCGGGCGCGCCGTCGATATAGTTCAGCCGGACCAACTCCCAGAGGTCGTCGCGGCGCCTGCGCGCTTTCTCGAGGTCGGCGGCGGATATCGTCTGCCCGCGGCGCTGCAGCCCCGCCTGGTCCGCGCGCTGCCGCCCGATCTCCCGTTCGGCTTCGGCCCGCTCCCGCTGCAGTTCCTGACGTTCCCTCTCGATCCCGTCGTTCCGGCGGCCGTGCGCCTGAATCGCGGATCCCGACGGTGCCGGAATTTCCGCTGCCTGTCGCTCGTCGGCAACGGCGGGGACGAGGGTGCCGAGGATGTCCCGCGTTCGATCCTCGGCGAGCGCGAAGTCTTCTTCCGCCTTCTGGAGCCGCGCCACGATGTCGCCTTTCCTGCGCGCTGCGGCTATGGCGGCTGCGAGGTTTGCCGTGTCCGCCGGCGTTTCGCCTTCCCCGCGCCGCTGCTGCAGTTCGGATTGCCTGGCCGTTGCCGAGGCAAGCGCCTCGCGCCGATTGTCCAGGTCCGTCTGGAGGGCGGCCCGGGCCTGAAGCAGCGTATGCGCGTCCTGGACCGCGGCGCGCGGCGGGATTCTTCCGGCCACGTCCTCCGCATCCACGTCCGTCCAGTCGAGTTCGGCCGCAAAGCGCCGAACCTCGCCCTCGAGGACTGCAAGTTCGGCCTCGCGTTTCGGAAGATCGCTCACTTCCGGCATGATCTCGATGCTCTGTCGGTGGAGATGCGCGACACGCGGTTCGTGCTCGATCAGATTCTCGTCCCAGACAAGCTTGTCGATCTCTCCGCGAATCTCGGCGAGCTGTTCCGCCAGGGTCTCCTTCCTGGCGGTCCCCTCGGAGAGCTGGCGTTGCGCGCGGTCGAACAGCTCTCCTGCATCCTCGGGGAGAAGGGCCGGGGCATCCGGTTCCCCGAGTTTCGCCTCGATCACGTCGCGGCGGCGGAGATCGGGATAGACCCGCCGGATGCGTGACAGGCGCCGGCGTTCGGCCGACGTCTTGCGAAACTCCTCCTCGATCCCGTCATGGGCCTGCTCCGCGTCGTCGAGGGCGCGCTTCAGGCTTCGCCAGCTGTCGGCCGTCAACGTCACTTCGCGAAGCGCCCTGTCCGCCTCCTTGCACCTGTCGAGGGCTTGGTAGAGTTCGCGGTGCTGGGCCCGTCTCGGAGCCCACAGGCTGTCCGCCTCCTCGGATATCTCGGCAAGGGTGGCGCGCAGGTTCCCGAGGCCCGCGCCGGCCGCGAAGATCGCCTGCCCGGCGTCGTCTTTCGAATCGAGTATGTCCCGGCCGCCGGCCTCGAGCCGGCCGTGGTCGAGGCTGAACATGCGCCCGAAGAAGGCGCGGTCGGTTCCGGCGAGCAGTGATCCGAGCCGGCCTTCGCCGCCGGCGACGGGATTGCCCGCGGCGTCGACGAGCGAGTCGCTGCCGCCCTTTCTGCGAAAGAAGGAAAATGCGCCGGCCGCATTCTCGATCGTGGCACCGATCCTCATTTCCCGGTAGTCGTGGAGGAACCTGTAGGGCGAGCGTTGCGGAATCCCGAACAGCAGGTCCTCTATCGCGGCAAGCACCGTCGACTTGCCGGCCTCGTTGGCGCCGAATACGACATGGAAGTCCCGCGCCCCTTCGGCAAACTCCAGGACGCGGTCGGTGAAATGGCCGTAGCGGGCAAGCTCCAGCCTCGCGATGCGCATCGTCAGTCTCCGCCCCCGGCGAGGCGGCCGCACAGCCACGGCGCCACGTTCGCGATCAGCGCCGCGTAATCCCCGGTGGCTGCGGCTTTGAGCGCGCTGTCCTCGGTACTGTCCCGCACCCCGGCCGGGAGCTGGCCGGCCAGCCTTGCGAGTGTGTCATCGAGACGGCGCATGAGTTCGGGATCGTCTCCGGCGTCGAGCAGCATGCGCCGCAATTCGCCGACGGCGTCCTCGCGCCGGGCGAGCGTTTCGGGATCGGCCACGGGCTCGGTCGCCACAATCACCTGCTCGATCCACGCCGTCCCGTCGCCGAGCCCGAGCGCTGCCGCTTCGGCCTCGGCCGCGAGGCTGGTTTCCGAGGCGAGGAGTTGCTCGTGAACCGGCGCGCGGCCGCGGAGTTCGACCCGGCATGCGAGAAGGCGCCCGTCCGCCTCGTCGGCGACGGCATCGCTGATCGCCGCGCGCATGCGGTCCACGACATCGACGAAGCGTTCGCAGCCGTCGGCGTCGACCCGTATCACGGCCCAGCGCACGACATCGCAGTAGCGCCACTCGAGTTCGGCCACCTCACCGTCTGTGACGGTCACGGATACGGCTCCCTTGGGACCCGTCTCGCGAACGTGACGTCCCTGGAGATTGCCGGGAAAGACAACATGCGGTCGCTCGTGAACGAGTTCCGCCCGGTGCACGTGGCCGAGCGCCCAGTAGTCGTAACCTCTGCCGATGAGGTCGGGCAGGGCGCAGGGGGCGTAGGTCTCGTGGCCGCTGCGCCCGTCGAGCGCGGTATGCAGCACGCCGATGTTGAAGGCGCCGTCGACGGGTTCCGGGTAAGCCCGGGCGAGGTTCGCGGTCTCCGCGCGCTGCGCGAAGCTCTGGCCGTGCAGCGCGGCGCCCAGCTCGTCGAGACGGACGGTGGCGGGTTTTCTCGCGGGGAGAACGTGCACGTTGCCGGGCAGGGTCAGTGATCTGGTGATCCGGCTCTCGGCGTCATGGTTGCCGTGCAGGACGCAGGCCGGAATACCGGCCTCGTTGAGGCGGCCCATCTGGCTGACGAAGAACAGCCCGGTATTGTAGTCGCGCCAGTCGCCGTCATAGAGATCTCCAGCAATGACGAGGAGGTCGATCTTTTCGTCTATGGCGGTGCCGATCAGCTGCTCGAAGGCCTCGCGGGGTGCGGCGCGAATGCGTTCGGCGGCGGCGCCCTCCTGACCGGCCAGACCCCTGAGGGGGCTGTCGAGGTGGATGTCTGCGGTGTGGAAGAAGCGAAACGACGTCACGGGGATCCTGTCCTCGGATGGCCCGTCGGCCGCGCCTACTCCGCTGCCGCCGCGCGGGGGATCCCGATGTTGGAAAGGATCGCGGGCAGGATGCGCCCGCCCGCGTCGGCGATCTCGGCACAGACCTCGAAATGGTTGTACCCCTCGAGCACGATTTCCTCGACCGTGTGTCCGGCGTCGCGCCAGGCTTGGGCGAACTCGCTGTTCTGGCGCTGGAATTCGGCAAGTTCGCCGGTGCCCCAGGCATTGACGATGGGACAGGCGCGCTCGGGAATGTGGTGGATAGAGCTGTTGCGCAGCGCCGACTTCTCGGTCAGGTCGAGATAGGTGTTGCGGTGGCTGAGGCGCACCGGTTCAAGGTCGAACATGCCGCTCATCGGCGCGCCGCTCTTGATGAGGTCCGCGGGCAGGCCGTACTCGCCCTCCCAGTCGGTCACCAGCATCATGCCGCAGATGTGGCCGCCGGAGGAATGGCCGATGACATGGAGATCGTTGCCGTCCCAGCCATACGCGTCGGCATTGCGGTGGACCCAGGCGATGCCGGCGCGGCACTGGCGCACGATCTCGTCGAGGGAAACCCTGGGCGCGAGGTTGAAGCCAAGCACCACGAAATGCACGCCCGCGGCGGTGAAGGCCGGGGCGAGGAACGAATAGTGCTCCTTGCTCGTCCGGGCCCAGGCGCCGCCGTGGCAGTAGATGGCGACGGGGCCGCCGCGGTTGGCGGCCGGAAAGACGTCGAGCCGCTCCCCGAGACTCGGGCCGTAGGGGATGCCTGCCTCGTGGGGGACCCGGCCGCGCACCTCCTCGCTCCGCGCGAGGTTGCGTTCGGAATATTCCTCCGAATTGGGGACCAGTGACGCCTGGTTGTAGTTGGCGTCGAGCTCCTCCTGGGTGTAGTTGCGCCAGACCTTGCCGCTCATGGGTTCGTTCCCCCTGTTGCCGGATCGCTACGGCGGATTCTGCGACGTATCGCCGGGCGGCGCAACCGCCGCTGCTCGCTCCTTCGCCCGTTTCTCGAGCCAGGCGTTCAGGATGACGCCGCCGAAGACGACAGCGCCGCCGACCCAGATGCCGATCTCGGGAGTCTCGGCGAAGAACAGCCACCCGGCCAGGCCCGCGAAGATCAGCTTGGTGAAGTCCGCCGGCAGCACGACCGTGGCGTCGGCCTCGCGGAACGCCTGCGACAGTGCGAGCTGGGTCCAGGAGCCGAATACGGCGATCAGGGCCATCACGAGGAACTGCTCCAGCGTCGGCCACTGCCAGTAGAAGATCGCGGCGACGAAGGCGAACGGGACCTGGAGTATCGACGCATAGAGCGTCAGCGTGACTGGCGTTTCGGTGCGCGCGAGGACCTTGATCACCACCAGCGCCAGTCCCCAGGTCGCGGCCGAGAGGATGAGGAGCGCCGAGCCGGGACTGATCTCGACCGACCACGGGCGAAGGATGATCAGCGCGCCGCCGAGGCCCATCACGAGCGCCCCGGCGCGCGCCCAGGAGACTCGCTCGCCCAGGATCAGGATCGCGGCGAGCGTCGCGATCAGTGGCGCGGCGAAGGTCAGCGCCACCACCTTGGCAAGCGGTTCCATCGTCAGCGCCAGGAAATAGGCGAGCATGGCGATGACGTTGAGAAGGGCGCGGAGCCCGTGCAGCGGCAGCCGTCGGGTGCGCAGCGGATTGGTGCCGGCGCGCAGGAAGAACGGCGCCAGGAGTCCGATGCCGATGACATGGCGGAAGAAGCCGATGACGAACGGATGGACGTCGTCCGCGATGTGGCGGATCGAGACGTTCATGCCGACGAGGCCGACGGCGGCGATCATCATGAAGGCGATACCGCGGATCGGCGCCGGGACGGCGCCATAGAGGCGGCGGATCATCGGGGGTGCGGGATCTCCGGATCGGCAGGCGGCCAGGCGCCCCGGTGGCGGACCCGGACCGAGCGCAGGTCGGCAACCGCCGGGCAGCCGAGCTGGCCCAGCGTCGCGGCGAGATCCTCGGCCATGATGTCGATCAGGTGGCCGGGCCCGGCAGCGCCGAGCGCGCCGAGGCTCCACAGGAACGCCTTGCCGGCGAAGGCGGCATCGGCGCCGAGCGCCACCGCGCGCGCAACGTCGACGCCGGAGCGGACGCCGCTGTCCATCAGTACCGTCGTCCTGCCGCCGACGGCGCGCGCGATCTCCGGCAGGGCGTCGATGGAGGACGGCAGCGCCTCGATCTGGCGGCCGCCGTGGTTGCTGACGAGAACGCCGTCGACGCCGAGGGCAGCGGCTCGTGCGGCGTCCTCGGGGTGCAATATGCCCTTGAGTACGAGAGGCTTCTTCCAGCGCTCGCGGTAGAGCGCGATCTCGTCCCACGTGAAGGCGCCGCCGCTCTCGCGGCGCACGAATTCCGCGGCCTCGACAAGGCCGGCGCCCGGCTTCATGTAGGGCGCCATCGAGGCGAAGCGCGGGATGCCGTTGCGGCTCATGGCCCGCATCCATGACGGCGAGGACAGCGCGTCGAGGCGGAGCCGCATCGACAGGCGGAACGGCGTGGCGATGCCGCTTCGGACTTCGCGGGGCCGGGTCGTCCGGATCGGCGTGTCCATGGTGAGGACGAGGACATGGACTCCGGCGGCCGCGGCGCGGTCGACGAAGTCGAGCCCGATCCGGTGACCGTCGCCGGGGAACCGGTAGAGCTGCAGCCACAGCACGTCGGGCGCGAGTTCGGCCGCGCGCTCGATGGTGATGCCCGACAGCAATCCGAGCACGTAGGGGACGCCGGCCTTCTGCGCGGCCGTCGCAAGGCAGATCTCGGCGCCCGGGAACGCGGTGCCGGGACTGCCGATCGGGGCGATGCCGAGCGGTGCCGAGATCGGGCGGCCGAAGAGCGCCGTTCCCGTCGGTGGCGGTTCCACAACCCGTCCGTAGCGCGGCATCAGCTCGACCGCGTCGAGGGCAGTCCAGTTGCGCGCGATGTTGCCGTCGGAGCCGGCGCCGCCGTCGGCATACTCGAACGCGAAGTTCGGCAACCTGTGGCGCGCCCGCGCCCGCAAGTCGTGAGCGGTCGGGAAGCGCCGCCTGAGCTCGGCCCGGTTCATGCCGTTCAGGCGTCCAGCGTCAGCGCGATCTTGCCGAAATGGCGGTTGGCGCGCATGTGCGCGACCGCGGCCGGCGCCTCGTCGAGCGGATAGACGCGGTCTATCGGCAGCGAGAAATCGTCGCCTGCCACCGCGTCCCAGAGGTCGTCCTTCATCGCTCGCACGATCTCGCGCACCTCCGCGACAGAGCGCGTACGGAACGTCACCCCGATATAGCGGATGCGCCGCAGCGCGTGCAGGTCGCAGTCGAATTCGCTGACGCGGCCGCCGAGACGGCCGACATTGACGATGCGGCCAAGAACCCGGGTTGCCGCCAGGTTGGCATTGACCGTGTACCCCGAAACCTGGTCGATGGTGAGATCGACGCCGCCACCGGTCGCGTCCAGCACCCGGGCGACCCATTCCGGATCCCGCGAATCGATGGCGAGGTCGGCGCCGAACTCGGCAAGCCGCGCGCGCCGTTCCGGGTCCGTCGACGAGCCGATAACGAACCGCGCCCCCATGAGGCGTGCGATCTGCATGCCGATCAGCCCGACGCCGGAACTCGCGCCCTGGATGAGCACGGATTCGTCCCGGGCAAGCCCGCCGGCCGTCACCAGCGCGTTATGCATGGTCTGGAGCGCGATGGGCAGGGTTGTCGCCCGCGTCCAGCCCATGTCCGCGCCCGGTAGCGGCACCGCCCGGCCCCAGTCGGCTACCGCGAATTCGGCCCAGCCGCCGCCGCCCGAGCACATGACGCGGTCACCGATCGAGAGCGCGCCGCCCTCGGCCGCCACGTCCGAGCCGATCTCGACGACTTCGCCCGCGAACTCGATGCCGACGACGGTTCCGGGGCCACCGGAGCGCCCGTGCGCCTCGCCCATCGCCACGGCAGTGTCCGCGCGGTTCAGTCCGCAGGCGCGGACCCGGACCTTGACTTCGTTGGGGGCTGGGACGGGTTCGGGGACCTCGGCGATCTCGGGTCCGTTCTCTCCGACGACGACGGCTTTCATGCGGTGAGTATAGTGCATCGGTCGGACTCCGGAAAACTGTATTGCTCCGGACGCCGCCTGCGGCGGCATCCCCGGGGCTGACTGCGGAGCTCTTTGGCGAATTCTCGGGATTGCGGACCGCGCGATTTCGAGTCACGCTCTGCCGCGTTGAAATGAAGCCACCGGAGAGGACGGCATGTCGGAATCCGGTGAGCACGAGGTCACCTTGCGGCTCGTACACCGCCGTCAACAACCTCTTACGAGGCCTCCGAAAGGCGGTGAATGACCGGGTCCGGAATGCCGAAGTGGCCCGTGCGATACGCTGCCGCCCGGCGCACCGGGCCAATTGTGTTTCTTGTCGTCCGCTAAGCCGTTCGGCAATGGCAGTTGCACTGCCTGCAATTCCTGAGTACATTGCCTGCATCATGGGCATGCAATACACGATCCGCTCCATTCCCGAGCCGCTCGACCGCGCCGTGCGAGATCGTGCCGGACGCGAAGGCAAGAGCATCAATGCCGTCGTTGTCGAAGCGCTTGCGCGGGGTCTGGACCTGCATGTCGCCGGCGCGCATCACACGGATCTCGATCATCTGATCGGAACCTGGCAGGAAGACCCGGCGTTCGATCAGGCGGTCGCGGAATTCGAGCGCATCGACGACGACGCCTGGAAATGAATGTCGCGCTGGACACCAACGCGTACAGTGACTTCATGCGCGGCGATGCCAGCCGGGTCGCCGTCGTTCGCTTCGCGCGCTCCATCTGCTTGCCGTTGATCGTTCTGGCAGAGCTTCGCGCCGGCTTTGCCGCCGGCAACCAAGAGTCCTCCAACGCGGCCAACCTGCAGCGATTTCTGGCGAGTTCAAGGGTGTCGGTACTGCTGCCGGACGAGCAGACCGCGCACCACTACGCGCAACTGCACCTTCAGCTGCGCGGCAAGGGCACTGCCATACCGACCAATGATCTCTGGATCGCCGCTCTGGTTGTGCAGCACGGCCTGGTACTGTGCACCTCCGACCGCCATTTCCGGCACCTTTCGCAGGTCGTGACGTGTTGAACTACGACCGCCGGCCGGCGCGTGAGCGGTCAGCGTCGTCGGCGCGTAGCATCTACTTGGCCGAGGACGGGTGGTTACGTCGGGTGAGAACCGGCGGCAACGCTGGAAAGGATCGGCGTTCAGGCTGTAATCCGCACCCTCATTCCCAATGCGCGCGTGATTCGCATGACGGTTGCGAAGGTGGGATTGCCGTTTTTCGATAACGCCTTGTAAAGCCCCTTGCGGCTCATGCCGATCTCGCGCGCCGGCCGGCTCATGCTCTTTGCCTGGGCGATCTCGTCGAGCTCGGCCCGCGGCGGCATCCCCGGGGCTGACGGCGGGCCCTCGGCGAATTCGCGGGATTGCGGACCGCGCGATTTCGAGTCACGCTCTGCCGCATCGAAATCAATCCACGGGAGAGGGCGGCATGTCGAAATCCGGCGACCCCAGGCCACCGGTTGCCGTTGGCCATGTGAGGATGGACGTGAACGACTTCCACCCGGCATGCGACCTGCTGGAAAAGCTGGGCCTTCGGCCCGTGACCAGACAGGACTCGTTCGCGGTCCTGGAGCTGCGCGGCGGCACCCATCTGATCGTCAGAGCCGGAGACCGGAACACCGAGCTCGGCCGGATGGCGCCGATCGACCTGATGGTCGACGATGTCACGGAGATGCACGCGCGCTGCCGCGACATGGGGCTTGGCCCGTCGGAGATCGCCTCGGGGTCGATCCACAGCTCGTTCACCATCCCGTTTGCCGACGGCTACAGGCTCAAGATCACGTCCTCGCACACGTCGGGCCGGCCGGTCTGACGCGGCCTGGGCCGGAAAAGGAGGTCGAAGCGATGACGAGGATACCAGCGCTTGCCCGCGACGAGATGGACGAGGAGCAGCGGAGAGTCCACGACGCCACCGCAGCGCAGACCGGGCGCGTCGGCCGGGGGCCGGCCATCGGCTACGCCTATGCGCCGGGGATGTGGGAGACCAACAACACGGCGTCCGACTATTTCGAGAACCGGTGCTCGCTGACCCTCCCCCAGCTGCGCCTGGTTGCCCTGCTGGCCGCGCGCCACTGGAACGCCGCCTATCCCTGGGCGGCGCAGGCGCGCGTGGCGCTCGAGGATGGCCTCGAGCGCTCGGTCATCGATGCGGTGAATGCCGGTCGGCGGCCGGATTTCGCCAGCCGCGAGGACGGCGCCGTCCACGATGCGGCGCGGGAACTCCTCGAGACCGGCACGCTTGGCGATGCCGGGTTCGAGGCCGCCAGGGACGCCATCGGCTATCGCCGCCTCGCCGACCTTGTCGGCGTCATTGGTCATTTCTGCAAGACCGCGATGATGGCCAACGTGGTCGGCGCCGAGGCCCCGGCCGGATCGCCGTCGCTTCTCGCGCAATAGGCTTCCGGAGCGTTCCCCCAACAGGCGCGGGTCCGGCCCGCGCGCCGCGACGGGAGAGCCGGGCCTCAGGCGTACTTTCCCGAAACCTGCTTGGTGTGCGGGCCTTCCAGCCCCTTCTCCGCGTGTTCCAGCCGCGTCACCCGGTCCCAGCCCCGCTTAAGGTCGTCGCGAACGTCGATGGCGAGCCGGCCGATGCTCTCGATCTCGAGTTCGACCCGGTCGCCGTCCTGGAACGGATGCAGGCCGCGATGGTTGGTGCCCGTGGCCACGATGTCGCCCGGCGCCAGCGGGTGGATCGACGACAGCCACGCGATGCAGCGCGGGATCTTGTGCGCCATGTCGTCGGTGTTGAAGTTCTGCATCAACTCGCCGTTGTTCCACAGTCTAACCTGGAGGCTCTGCGGATCGGCGACCTCGTCCCTGGTGACGATCCACGGGCCGATCGGCGCGAAGGTCTTGCGCGACTTGACTTGGAAGAAGGTGTTGCCCGGCGGCGGCAGCGCGCGCGCCGAGCCGTCGATGAAGCAGGTCCAGCCGAAGACGTGATCCATTGCGTCGGCCTCGCCGATGTTGTCGGCCCGCCTGCCGATGATCGCGGCGAGTTCCGCTTCGCCCTCGAACACCGCGGCCGGCACGTCGGGCAGGATCATGGTGTCGTTGTGGCCGATTACCGCCCCCGGCGACTTGTGGAATGCGTTGATGAGCGCGGGCGCGTCCCGCGTGCCGTCCTCCATGTAGTTGACTGCCATGCAGTCGATGGTGGTCGGCCTGGGAACCGGCGGGCGGATGCGGACGCCTGCCAGCGGCACCCCGCCGCCGCCTGCGGCAGCCGCCTCGAGCCGGCCGCGGTAGTCGTCGAACCGCTCGAGCAGCCCGTTGATGAGGTCGCGCCGGTCGACATGGGGGATGTCCGAGACGATGCCGGTGACATCGACTACGGCGTCGCCGGCGAGAACGCCAAGGCGAAAATCGTCGAAGTACAGAAGTTTCATTGCGGTTTTCCTTCACGGATGGCGAGCCGGGCGGCCTGGTCCGGTCGGAGCCGGATGTCGAAAGCCGCGAGCAGCGCGGCGGTAGCGGTGTGCGTCCCCGCCGGGGAGACGAGATCCTCGCGCCAGCGCCCCCTGACGGGGCCGGTTGGCATTGCGGTCGCGTCCTGTCCGGATCCGGCCCGTCATAGACCACCGGATCCCGGCCGGCAAACCCCCGGCAGAACGCTCGTGGCCGAGCGCCGGTTTCCGGCAGGCGGGGAGCGCAGGACGGCGGGGCAGCCGGGCGCCTACACCCTCCGGCGGCTATCGCGTTCGCGCGGCAAACCCGGCATCATGCGCCGATGGAGGAGAACGGCATGAGCGCGCGCGGATACCGGAACCTGCACGATCACTTGGCGGCCCTCGACGGAGCCGGATTGCTGCGCACGATCGATGCGCCCATCAACAAGGATTCGGAGCTCGGCCCGCTCGTGCGCTGGCAGTTCCGCGGCGGCATCCCCGAGGCCGACCGCAAGGCCTTTCTCTTCACCAACGTCGTCGATGGCAAGGGGCGGCGATACGATATCCCGGTCGCGGTCGGCGCGCTCGCGGCCAGCGCGGAGATCTATTCCGTCGGCATGGGCCGGCCGGTCCCGGACATAGGCCGGTGCTGGCGCGAGGCGATCGCAGAACCGGTGCCGCCGGTTGAGGTCGCCGGTCCCGCCTGCCAGGAGCTGGCGTTCGAAGGCGGCGCCCTCGCGGCCGGCGACGGACTTGACGCGCTTCCTGTTCCGGTGTCCACGCCGGGCTACGATTCGGCGCCGTACCTTACGGCGACGGCCTGCATCACGAGGGACCCCGATACCGGAATCCAGAACATCGGCACCTATCGCGGCGGCCTCAAGGCTCCCGACCGCATCGGCCTGAAGCTGTTCATGAACCTCGGCCAGGGCGGGGCGGCGCACTGGGAGAAATACCGCGCGCGCGGCGAGCCGATGCCAATGGCGATGGTCGTCGGTTGTCCGCCGCCGGTGGCCTATGTCGGCCCGCAGAAGCTGCCCCTCGGCGTCGACGAGATCGGCGTCGCCGGGGGCATCGCCGGAGCGCCGATCGAGATCGCCCGGGCGCGCAGCGTCGATCTCATGGTGCCCGCCGAGTCCGAGATCGTCATCGAGGGGCTGGTCGACACCGGCTGCTTCGAGCCCGAGGGGCCGTTTGGCGAGAGCTATGGCCACGTCAATCTCGAGGAGTACAATTTCATATTCCGGGTCACCGCCATCACGAGGCGCCGGAACGCGGTCTTCACCTCCATCATCAGCCAGGTCACGCCGTCCGAATCGAGCGTCATCAAGCGCGTCGCCTACGAACCGCTGTTCCTCGATCACCTGACCGGCCATCTCGGCATCCGGAACGTCCGCCGGGTGGCGATGCACGAACCCCTGACCAACCTGCGCAAGGTCGTCGTGCTACAGTTTGCCCACGGCACACCGCGGACCGAGATCTGGCGCGCGCTCCACGGCGCGATGTCGTTCCAGGCGCCGGTCGGCAAGTACCTGATCGCGGTCGACGAGGACATCGAGCCGGACAATCTCGACGCCGTGTTCTGGGCCATGAGCTACCGCGCCAACCTCGCCGAGGATTGCGAGCGTGCGGCTCACCAGCCGCTGGGGCACGGGCCAAGGACCGGTGCCAGCGAGGACGCGGCCCTGCTCATCGACGCGACCCTCAAGGCGCCCATGGCGCCGGTGGCCCTGCCGGCGCGCGAATACATGGAGCGCGCGCGCGAGATATGGGAAAGGCTGGACCTGCCTCCGCTTGCGCCTGAAGCGCCGTGGCATGGCTACGAACTCGGCGACTGGTCCGAGACCTGGGCGCGCGCCGCCGGACGCGCCGCCGAGAGCGACTGGATCGCCAACGGCGAACGCTCGGCGCGGTTCCGCCGGAGCGATGTCGCACCGAACCGGGCGTTCCGCGAGGAGGACGGGGAATGAACACCGCCGCCGGCGGTGCGATGATCGAGCTTCACGCGTGGCCGACGCCCAACGCCCAGAAGGTCTCGATCATGCTCGAGGAGTGCGGCCTGGCCTACACGGTGACCGCCGTCGACATCAATCGCGGCGACCAGTTCGATCCCGCCTTTCTCGC
This sequence comes from Alphaproteobacteria bacterium, assembly GCA_022822405.1. Lineage (GTDB taxonomy): Bacteria > Pseudomonadota > Alphaproteobacteria > MPNO01 > UBA830 > JAJEBT01. The sequence continues at coordinate 5,436 of JAJEBT010000185.1, read as the reverse complement.
GCTGAGCCCCAACAACCGCATTCCGGCGATCATCGACCGCGAGCCGGCCGATGGCGGGCCGCCGCTCGCGGTGTTCGAGAGCGGCGCCATCCTGATCTATCTCGCGGAGAAAACACAGCGTTTTCTGCCCCTGCCCGGCGAGCCGCGCGCCCGCAAAGCGGTCCTGGAATGGCTGGCCTGGCAGGTCGGCGGGCTCGGCCCGATGGCCGGCCAGGCGCACCACTTCCGCCAGGCGATGGGCGGGGTCGAGGTGCCTTACGGGATCGCACGCTATTCGCGGGAGGTCCGCCGTCTCTACGAAGTCATGGAACGCCGCCTCGGCGACAGCGCCTATCTTGCCGGCGATGCCTACTCGATCGCCGACATCGCCTCCTGGCCATGGGTCCGGCCATCGCGCCGCCAGGGCATAGACAAGGCCGAGTTTCCGAACGTGAAGCGCTGGTTCGATGCCGTCGCCGCGCGCGCCGGGGTGCAGGCCGGCATGCAGTTGCTCGCGGAACATCGCGGCGCGCGTACGATGACCGCCGAGAGCCGCGAGATCCTGTTCGGCCTCGGCGCGGACGCACCTGACGCCTGAGCGTCCGCGGCTATGCTGGGGTGGACGCCTGCAGCGCGCGCCAGACCTTCTCCGGCGTGGCCGGCATCTCGATGGCCGGGGCGCCCGCCTGCGCGAGCGCGTCGTTGATGGCGTTCATCACCGCGGGCAGCGCGCCCACCGTCCCCGCCTCGCCGACGCCCTTGACGCCGAGCGGGTTGCGCGCGGTCGGCACCTCGTTCGCCGCGATGTCGAAGGTGCAGAAATCATCCGCCCGCGGCATGCAGTAATCCATGAACGAGCCGGTCAGCGGCTGTCCGGTCGACGAATCGTGGCGGACATGCTCGAACAGGATCTGGCTTGCGCCCTGGGCGATGCCGCCATGAACCTGACCGTCGAACAGGAGAGGGTTGAGGATCGTGCCGGCGTCGTCGACCGCGGTGTAGCGCACCATCTCGACGGTGCCGGTCTCGGGGTCGATCTCCACTTCCGAGAGATGGCAGCCGTTGGGGAATGTCGGCGCCTGTCCGGCGCCCATGCCGAACTCGCCGTGCTCGTAGAATCCCGGTTCGATGTCGGGCGGCAGTTTCGGCTTCTGGAATGCCGTCCGCGCGACTTCGGTGAGCGTCACCACGCGGTCCGTGCCCGCTACCGAGAAGCGCCCCTCCGCATACGCGATGTCGTCCTCGGCGGCTTCGAGGAGGTGGGCGGCAATGCGCCGGCCTTTGGCGATGATCCGGTCGGCGGCGATGGTGACGGCCGAGCCGACGAAGACGGCGCAGCGGGCATTGAAGGTGCCGACGCCCGCCGTCACCGTGTCGGAATCGCCGAAGCGGTAGCGGATTCCGTCCGGCGAAATGCCGAGCCGGTCCGCGAGCACCTGCTTGAAGGTGGTCGCGTGGCCCTGTCCGTGGTCCATCGCCCCTGACAGCAGCGTGATGCCGCCCGATGAGTCGAAACGCACCTCGACATGTTCGAAATTCGAACTCGCGACGGCGGTCACGGAATTGGACAGGCCGATGCCGAGCAGCCGGCCGCGGCGCCGCGCCTCGGCGCGCCGCGCGTCGGCACCGGCATGGCCGCCGGCGTCGAGGCAGTCCTCGAAGTTCTGCCGGAAGTCGCCGCAATCGTAGGTCTCGCCAAGAGCGGTGGCGAACGGCATTGCTCCGGTGCCGAGCGTGTTGATGCGGCGCAGTTCGGCGGGGTCGACGCCAAGCTCCGCCGCCGCGACGTCGACCATGCGCTCGATGACATAGACCGGTTCCGGCTTGGCGCCGCCCCGGTACTGGGCGTTGCCCACGATGTTGGCGAAGGCGCCGGTGACGGTAGCATGAATCGCCGGGATGTCGTAGACGCCGGCAAGGCCGCCGAGGCCGGTGGTGGTGCAGCGCAGGTTGCGCTCGGTCGAGAAATAGGCGCCGATCGGAACCCGCGTGCGGGTGCGGAGCGCGACGAACCTGTAGTTCGCGTCGAGCGCAAGTTCGGCGTCGACCAGCCCGCCCCGCGCCTGTTCGTCCGTGAGCAGGCATTCGCCGCGGTCGGCAACCCATTTGACGGGCCTGCCCACGACTTCCGAGGCCCACAGCGACAGGCTGTATTCGGGATGATTCCCGCCCCGCGTCCCGAAACCGCCGCCCATGTGGTCGCAGATCACGCGCAGCCGGTTCTGCGGCATGCCGAAGATCGCATCCGCGATCTGCTGGCGTATGCCGTGCGCCGACTGGATCGTCGCGCGCAGTTCGTAACGGTCCTCGAACGCGTCGTACGTGCCGATGCAGCCGCGATTCTCCATGGGGTTGCCGGCGACGCGGGTGACGCGAACCCGGTGGCGGACGACATGGGCGGCGCCGCGTATCGCGGCATCGGTCGCGGCCGCGTCGCCGCGGGTGTGCGTATAGGCCTCGTTTCCCGGGTTCTCCTCCCTGATCGCGGCCGCTCCCGGCGCCAGCGCCTCGTCGACATCGACAACCGCCGCAATCGGTTCATACTCCACCGCGACCGCCTCGGCGGCATCGCGAGCCTGTTCGAGGGTCTCGGCGACGACGAAGGCGACGGGCTCGCCCGCGAAACGGACGCGGCCCTGCGCCAGCAGCGGCTGCGGCGTCGCGAATCCCGGCGAGCCGTCGCTGCGCGTGCCCGCTGTCGCCGGCCGGAAGCTGCCGAGTCCGCGCGCTTCAAGCTCCGTGCCGGTGAGCACCGCGAGGACGCCGGGCGCGGCGCGCGCCGCCGCGGCGTCGAGCGACAGGATTTCCGCATGGGCCAGCGGCGAGCGGACGACTACGGCTCGTGCCTGGCGGGGCGGGGCGACGTCGTCGAGATACCTGCCGCGCCCGAGCAGCAGGCGCAGATCCTCTTCTCTGCGTACCGGATCGCCGATCCGTGCCATGTTCTCCTCCTGGCCGTCCGTTTCGTCCTCCGCCGCGCGGGTCGCGGCGGGACGACCGTACTGCGCGGCCGGAGCGCGGGCAAGCCGCGCGCCGCGCCCACGGCATCGGGTGGGACGCTGCGCTTTTGCTCTCTTTCGGACCCTGGTCTTTTGGCGATCAAGACCGGCGGAATCAATGTGAAACCGCCATAGGACTTTAATGAAAACGTCACGAAATCTTAACGTTCAACACACTTCCAGCCCTTACAATACTCTCGGAGAAAAATGAGTTGCCGCTTGTGATCTGCATCGCAGTCCGAACTGATTCGTCCCCTCCCACCGCACCAAACGTCGACGAAGAGCTCGCTTCTCGCGTCTTTTGGCCACCGTGGGGTGCGCCCGTCGCTACCCGCTTCTCGGCAAGCGCATGAACCGACTTGAGAAGTTCCGCGCCGACCTGCTGTCGCCCAGGATTTTCCGGGTGCTGACGGTCGCCATCCTGATGGCTGCGGTCATTATCATTCAATGTCTCGCGCTGGCGGCCATCATCTTTAACGGACCGCTTCTGCCCTACACCGTGCAGGGCACCAGCATGATGCTGTTCGGGGCGGTCGTTTTCAGTCTGGTGATCGGCGCGACAAGCAGCTTTCCGGGAATGCTGGCTTATCCGCAGGAGATATCGGCAACGGTGCTCGGCTCGCTCGGCGCCGGCATCGTGGCCGGGGCGGTCAGGAGCGGGCACGGCGATGCACCGTTCATGACCATGGTGGCGATGTTGATCCTTTCCGGTCTGTTGACGGGGCTGTTCTTCCTCGCAATCGGACGTTTCCGCCTCGCCGGCTATTTCCGCTTCATCCCCTATCCCGTCGCGGGCGGTTTCTTTGCCGGCTCGGGTTGCGTTCTTGTGCTGGCGGCGCTGTCGGTGATGTGCGGCGAGACTCTGGGCTGGCAGGACCTGTTCCGGCTTTTCGATTCGGACATGGTGTGGAAGTGGGTGCCGGGCCTGGGCTGCGGTCTCGTCCTCCTGATTGCGATGAATCGCGGAAGCGGTTTCGTTGCGATGATGGGGAGCGTCGTGGTTCTCACTGCGCTCTACCATCTGGGCCTCTCGATCCTTGAGGTTCCCCTCGACGAGGCAAAGGCGCGGGGGCTGCTGTTGTCGGGGATAGCGAAAGACGGTGCCACGTGGCCCGTCTTCGGACTCGACGACATGGCCCAGGTCGACTGGAGCACCGTCGCCAGGCATGTTCCGGACCTTCTGACCGTGTCTCTGGTCACCCTGCTTTGCCTGTTGGTGTGCGTTGACGGCCTGGAGGTGGCGACGGGTGTCGAGGTGGACCTGGACAGTGAGTTTCGCGCCGCCGGAATAGCCAACATTTGCGCTGGTGCCGGGGGAAGCATAACTGGCTGCCAGTCCTTCATCCTGTCTCTGGCTTGTCGTCGTTTCGGCGAGGATACCCCGTGGATCGGGATCGTTGTCGCCGCAGTGCTGTCGCTGTCGCTCTTCTTCGGCACGGGAGCCATGGAGTTGCTGCCCATGTCGATCATCGGCGGCGTGCTGTTCTTCATCGGCAGTGACCTGATCAACACGTGGTTGGTCAAGGCCCGCAAGCGGTTGAGCTGGGCGGACTACGGAATCATTGTGCTGATCTGCTTTGCGATCACCGTTTTTGGGTTCATCGAAGGTGTTGGCGTGGGGATGCTCGCCACGTTGGTCATGTTCGCCTTCCGGTTGAGCCGGGAGGAAATCGTCGTCGAAGAGTTCACCGCACGGCAACGCACCAGCACCAGGATCCGCTCGGTTCCGGATCGCGCTCTCCTGTTGGATCGGAGCGGCCGGCTACAGGGCTATCGTCTGGACGGCTATCTCTTCTTCGGCAGCGTCTATCGCCTGATCGATCAACTGAAGCAGCCGATGGGGGCGGACCCGCGTCCCATCTGCATCATCCTGGATTTCTCCGCAGTGTCTGGTTGCGACCTGTCGGCCGTTACCTGCCTGTGCCGGTTTGCTCGATTCGTGAACTCGATCGGAACGCAACTGGTGATCTGCGCCGCGTCAGAGCCAATCCAAAAAAGTCTGCGCAACAATCTCCCTCTTGAAGATCGGGACGCGATACGGTTCGAGGCGGACCTTGACCATGCCCTCGAGCGAGGCGAGGACGCCGTGCTCGCCAAGGCAAACGAGGAACTGGCGCAAGCTGCCGGCGACAGCCGCGGCCAGCTGCTGGCTCGCGTCGCCTCGGACCTCGAGGAGCGGCTCAACGAGCAAATCGTTTTCGAGGAGCTCGTCGAGCAACTTCAGCCCTGGCTGGAGTCGCGCGAGTACCAGGCCGGAGAACGCCTCACCCTGCAAGGCAAGGTTCAGGAAGGCATGCACCTTGTGATTTCGGGACAGGGGTGCACGACAATTTTGTTCGGTTTTTTTTGAGAATGATGGAGTGGGGGTGTTTTGATCGCTTATCTGGTTTAATATGGTTGTACTAGATGGCGGGGCGTGGTCCCTGTCCCACGATCATGGAGCAGGACGGTTCACATG
>JAJEBT010000116.1 GCA_022822405.1 Alphaproteobacteria bacterium | reverse complement strand
CGACACGACGCATCAGCCGACATACCGCCGCAGATGGCTCGGCGGCGTCGCCTTCAGACGCAGCACGAAGTCCGGCAGGAACCAGTAGAGGGCGTAGCGCGCGATGTTGGCCCCGCCGCCCCGCTTGACCCGGCGCAGCAGCAGCCAGCCGCCGACGCCTGCGATGAGGCCCGGCACGAACTGGTTGGCCGCGAGGCCGAGCAGGGCGGGGCCCATCAGCGCGGCCGCCTCGTCGACGGTCCAGAACAGCCAGCGCTCCGGGTCGTCGAGCCGGCGCGGGATCGCATGGCGCTGGGCTTCGCTCATCAGACGATCGCCGTGCCGACCAGGCCGGTGACGATGCCGGTGCCGGCACCCGCGGCGATGCCGACGCCGACCGCGCCCATGAGCTGCATGGCGTTGAAGCGCAGCACCGAGCCGACCAGGGCCGCGCCCACGGCGAGCGCGGCGGCGAGCTGGCCGCCGGTGCCGCCGACGATCCCCTCCACCGTGTCCAGCGGATCGCCGAAGGTGGTGTCGGTGGTCGCGAAAGCCGCCTCCGGAGCGGCCAGCGCGGTCGCCAGGGCGACGGCCGTCACGGCAGCCGTCCGGAACGTCGCGCCTGCGCGGTCCATGCCCGGAGCCGGCATCGGGTTCGCCGGCGTCCTCATCGGTCCGCTCCCGCGGGTCCGGGTCGCGGCCCCGTGCCGTCGTCCGAGGTCGAGCGCCTCCGCCGGCTACGCGCCCAGTCGTCCAGGTCCTCGCGCAGATAGCGCACCCGGCCGCCGAACTTCAGGAACACCGGCCCGTCGCCCGACACCCGGTAGCGGTCGAGCGTGCGGGTCGACAGGCCAAGATGGGCCGCCGCCGCGCGCGTGTTGAGATACTCGGTCCGTTCGGTCATCGCCGTCTCCTCTTCCCCGGCTCCCCCACCTGCCCCGGCCTCCAAGCCGGGATCCGGGGTCGCAAACGGGGCCATGGAAGCGGAGAATCCGGGCCGCGTGCAGGGACGATTTCGGATTCGCGAAACCGTCCACCGCAAACGGCGACCCGCGACGCCACGCGCCGCCGGAGGACGACGCACGCATGAACGGCGGGCGCGGGAGATGTCGTCGGGAGTCGTCGCCGTGCACGGGGCGGACTCGAAAAATCGTGCCCGTGGGACGCGAGGGGGGGGTGGAATGGGCGGACCGGGACCGGCGCGCGGGACCGAGACCGGTCGGCCCGCCGTTTCGTGCCGGCACACGGTGCGTTTCGGCGTCGGCGGCGGCCTGGCGCCGCCGCCGCGCTCAGAGGCGGGGCCGGCGCCCGGCGGCGAGCTCGATATAGCCGCCCTTCATCAGCCAGCGCGCCTTCTTCACCAGGCGCCGCGCCCGGGCGCGCAAGTCGCTGTCGGAGTCCAGCCCCTTGTCCCCGACCCGGTCCGCGCCGTAGACGTCGACAGCGATCTGCGGCAGCTTCTTGCCGGCCGCCAGCCCCTCCACCGCCTTCAACAATTCCGCGTCCCCCGACCCCCGCCCCTCCGAGGGGGCTTCCCGACCGCAAGTGCACGGGCGTCGCGCAACAGGGCAAGGAACGCACGGGGATCCGCCAGCAGGTCGTGCTGCGCCAGCACCCCGTCGCCGGGGCCGAAGCCGCTGCCCGGTTCGATGGAAAGCTGCAACGCCGCGCCGCCGCATTCGAGCTTGAGCACCAGGCTGCCGTCGATCAGGCGCAGGCCGGCGACCGACAGCCCGTCCGCCACGGCCGCCCCGTCGATCGGCGCCGCCCGCGGTCCGACCGCCGCCGGCAGCATCGGCGCCACGCTCCAGAAGGGCGAGGCCGGACCCTCCTCCGCGAAGGGATCCTCCCAGGCGTGGAGGCTGAAGCGGGCCGCCGCGAGGTCGGCCGCCGTCTGGAGCCGGACCGCGAAGGGCGCCCGCTCCGGCAGCCCCGGCTGCGGTACTCGCCGGCGCCACGCCTGCCGGTAGGCCGGTAGGCGCCGGAGAACTTGCCAGGCCCGTGCACCGTCCTTCGTGCGCATCCCCGTTCCGGCGCCCGGCCGTTCCGCTAACTGTGCCCGGCGTGGCGGCAAGCGCCGGGCGCGGCGGACCGCCAAGCCTCCGCCCCGGAAACCTCCGGGGCGGACAGTGCCCGCTGATCCTCCACCAGCAAGTCCAACCCGGTCTGCATCCTCAGCGGATTCTCCTCATTCTCGAAGAGGCGCGCACCGACAGCAGCCGTCCGGGCGCCGCGCTGTTCCCGGTTCCACTCATCCCTGGGAGTATGAAGGACAACCGTTCCCGGGCCCTCCCAATCCGCCAGTCAGGCTTCTGCCGACTCACCGATGCAATCTTCCCCTTCCGGCAGTGACCGTACAATCCGGGAGATACAGACCATCAGGGTGCCCGTCGATGGCAGCAGAATGCCCGCCGCTACGAGTTCCCGAATGAGCGATTTCATGCGCTGTTCCAGGTTGGTAATCCCTTCGGGCGCGCCGCCGAACCGATGCGGAGCGGGCAGGACCGGTGGGGAACAGGGGTCCGTTTCTCGATGTCCCGAACAGTTCCCGGCGTGTCACCGTTTTCGGAGATCTTCGCTCAGCCCGACGAACGATCCGAACAGGTGGCCGCGGCTTCCGTCGTCTTCCTCGAAACGGGCGGCGCCGAACCCGGCAATGAGCCTGGGATTGCCGGCCTCGTCCGGCTTGTTGGAGAGGGTGCCGCCCCAGGAGCCTCTGGAAGCCGTGATCTGCCGGGAGGGGTGCCGGACTTCGGCCGGGCCGCCATCGAAACTCCCCGTCCCGAAGGGCTGCTCGCCAAGGTGCAACTCGTAGTCCGAGATGTCGTGCCGCACGTCGCCACGCGAGGCGGGTGCGACGGCCGGCCGGACGGTGAGATCGCCGACGCAGCCGATGCATCCGCTGACGGTCCCGGCCTGGAAGTCCGCGTTGAGCGTCACCACACCCTCCCAGCCGTCGAACACGAAGTGGCGCTGCGCCAGGGTGGCGCCGGGCATATAAGAATAATTGCCGCCTGCCGGGCCGACGTAGGATGCGGTCCCGGAGACGGGTATCGCGGGCGGGTCGGCCGGGTCGATCTCCGGGCCGTCGAGGATGGCGTATTCCACTGTGTCGAGAGGGTCCAACTCGGGCGCGTGCTGCCCGGGGTAGTAGGCCCAATAACCCGCCATCAAATAGTCAGGCGGGTTGTCTTCATCCCAGCTCACCGTGGCGGTGACGACCGACGTGCCGTGCTTCTCCTCCTTCAGGAACCGCCACTCCCGGCCCCGGTGGCCGGGGATCGGCGTGTCGACGGTCTCGGTCGCGACTGAGTCGTCCAGCGTGTTCACGGAAAGCGAGCGGCCATCCTCCAGGGTGAGAAACACCCGCAGATACTCTGTCGCGAACTGGGAGTTCCTCCCGAATTCGATGGACCCGTCGTCTTCCAGCGCGGAACCCCCGGAGCCTGCAAGCAGGCCACCTGCGAAAATGAGTGCAACAAGTCGCATGTTCGCATCTCTCCGACTGTGGGTGTTGTCAATGCCGACAGGAGAAGCGGACGTCACCGTCGCGCATCTCCTGTTACTCCACCTCCGGCCGCCGCGCTACCGGGGTCGTGGCCCGGGAAGCGCGTCACCGCTCCCGGTCTCCAGACCGAGACAAAATTCTCGTCGCCGATCTCTGCGGTCAGCCAGAAGGACGAGTCCGGCAACAGATCGTGCTCGTTGGCCGGTTGCCTGAAGCCGGGCAAGCGGTGGCACGGCGCGCATCCCGGCAAAACCGACTCCGAGCCACACGCCGCGGGCCCTCATGGAGATGCGCGAACCGGATCCAAATCGCCTACGCGAGCTCGAAGGCCCTGCATCCGGAAGCTGGTTATCCCGATCCCGTCTCGATTGACCGTTTGCCCTTGCCTTTCCCAAGATCTGCCCACGTCCCCGACGGCTACCCGCTTTGCCGCCTCTCAAGCGGCTGCGGGAGCCTGGTAACTCTCCTTCTTCGTCATCAGCGCCCGCACGATGCGCGCCATCCGGTTCCCGCCCATTCGAGGATAGTCCCGAGATGGCCGTGGAGTTCGGCGGCCATTTCGGCCCATTTCTCGCCGGGGATGAGCACGATGCGCTCGGTCAAGCCCTGGATGGCGGACGCCGCCGCGTCGCGATTGCATTTCCCGCTCGCGTTGACAGTTCGATAGTTCGCACCTAAGCGACGGTTCCGGAGTCTTGCGCTTGACGTCGACAATGGTGTCGAAGAGCCAAGGATCGTCCAATCCTCTTCAATCGTGTTTCTCATGGGGCTCGCCCGTATCGACCGGTTCGTCGCAGAGACTGCAAGTACCCTGGAGAGTCCAGCCTTCGAAGACGGTAGACGCCCTGCCGCTCAATCTGGCGATACGGCGCCGCCCCTCCTCTGAATGTCTGCAGCGGGGTGGCCAGCTTGCTTCTCTGTTCAGGATGGCGACGTAGAGTTCCTATGAACTACGGTTTTCCTTCGGGGGGCCCAAACACTTCGCCGTAAAGGCGCTCGATCCGTTCCGTTTCTTCAGCCGTCAGCCTCTTGAATTCTCCTTCGCGGGCCCGGTTCGAAAGACGCCCCGCATTTTGATGCAGAATCCGGAACAGCAGGTCGGCGGTGCGATCGGGCATATCGGCGATCGCCTGAAGATGCCCCGTGAACCGGTCGTAGCGCCGGAGAAAATCCGTTTCGTTCGGCAGGTCTTCCTCGATCGCCCTGCGCACGCATTCGAACAGGAATTCGGCATGCGGGGTGGCGTCGAAAAAGCGGTAGAAATCCGCCGTGTCGTTG